>NZ_ML703348.1:0-556885 GCF_008638355.1 Nocardiopsis deserti
CCTAGTGTGCTGATTTATTAGTTCGTTTCGGGATGCGTTGGCAGTACACCGCGATGCTCTGGAGGATCTCCTGGGCCGTTTTGGTCCACACATACGGCCGAGGAGCCTCGTTCCACGCGGCGGCCCAGTCACGGATGTCCTTCTCCAAAGCCTGGACGCTGCGGTGGGTCCCCCGGCGGATCAACTTGGTGGTGATCTCGGCGAACCACCGCTCGACCAGGTTCAACCACGAGGAACTGGTCGGGGTGAAGTGCAGGTGGAACCGAGGATGGCGCACCAGCCACCGACGGATCTCGGCCCTCTTGTGGGTGGCGTAGTTGTCCAGGACCAGGTGCACGTCCAACTCGGCGGGTACCTGCTTGTCGATCTTGGCCAGGAACTTCTTGAACTCGATGGCGCGGTGACGGCGGTGCAGGGAGGTGATGACCTGCCCGGTGGCGGCGTCCAGCGCGGCGAACAGGCTGCTCACCCCCGCACGCACGTAGTCGTGCGTGGCCCGCTCGGGGGTGCCCGGCATCATCGGCAGCACCGGTTGGGTGCGGTCCAGTGCTTGGATCTGGGACTTTTCGTCCACGCACAACACCAGGGCGCGCTCGGGCGGGTCCAGGTAGAGCCCGACCACGTCGTGGACCTTGTCGATGAAGAACGGGTCGGTGGAGAGCTTGAACGTCTGGCTGCGGTGGGGTTGCAGGCCAAAGGTGTTCCAGATCCGCCAGATGGCGTTCTGTGTCAGGCCGGTGTGCTCGGCCATGGAACGCGTGGACCAGTGGGTGTCGTTGGCGGGTGTGGACTCCAGGGGGGCGGTGACCACGCGTTCGACGTCCTGGTCGGTGATGGTGCGCGGTCTGCCGGGGCGGGGTTCGTCGACCAGCCCGTCCAGGCGGTGGGCCAGGAAGCGCTTGCGCCATTTGGCGATCGTGGGGGCCGAGACCCCCACCTCGTGTTGGACCTGGGCGTTGGACTTGCCCTGGGCGCAGGCCAGCACGATCCGTGCCCGCAGGGCCATGTCCTGGGTGGTCTTGCGGCGTCTGAGCCAGCGTAGGAGCTCAGCGTGTTCGTCCTCGGACAGCTCTACCGGTTCGAGTTTGGGGCCAGGTCGATTCACCCCTACAACCCTAAACCAAATAACCAATCAGCACACTAGAGCGGCGGCTCGTCGAGGATGAACATGGTCTGCGTGCTCTTGACCTCGGGGATGCGCTGGAGGCGTTCGAGGACGAAGGTGCGCAGGGCCGCGGCGTCGGCGACGCGGACCAGCAGGAGCAGGTCCACGTCCCCGGAGACGAGGGCGGCGTGGTCGACCTCGGGGATGTCGCGCAGGTAGCCGCGGAAACGCTCCCAGGAGTGCTGCTCGATGCGCACGGACACGTAGGCAGACAGGGCGGTGCCGTACTTCTCGGGGTCGATGACGGCGGTGAAGCCGCGGATGACGCCCTCCGAGCGCAGGCGTTCGAGGCGCGAGTAGGCGTTGGCGCGGGAGATGTGCGCCTGTTCGGCGACCGCGCGGATGGACATGCGCCCGTCGTCGCGGAGCAGGGAGATGATGCGGCGGTCGGTGTCGTCCAGCTGCACGGCCATGTGTCTTACCTCATACCGCTCACACGATCATCGACGGAGAACATCCGGGACGCCGCACCGCACTACTGAGCAGTTCGTCCAGTATCCGGATGGACTTCTCGACAATATGGGGTGATTCACCTCATATTCAAGACATGAAGCACACCGATGAGCGATCCGGCCCGGCTCCTCCACTCCCCTCGACGGAGCCGGTGCGTCTCGTGGACCGGCACGGTCGGCGTGTGGAACACCCGCTGTTCACCGCTCCCGACCGCACCCGGCTCGCCGGCCTCCACCGCGCCATGGTCATCGGCCGCCGCGACAGCTTCCGGTGCCCCGCCGCGGCCCGCGGGCCGCAGGAGGCCTGAACGGCGAACATCCGATACGGACCTCCGTGCCGCGGCCGCGGGAGGGCTCCGGATCCGCGGGCGGCAACGGCGCCGCCGGGACGGCGGGCACGGACGCCGGACCGGGGGGCCGCGGCACGGGACAGGGCGCGCGGACCCCGTGTCGGCGCGCCCGCGGGGCGGACGGGCCGACACGGTCAACGGCGACCGGCGGCCCGTCCACAACCCCGGTCAGGAGTCCCCCGGTCCCGGGTCAGCACGTTCGCGGACGGGAACAAGGTGCTGCGCGCTCCGGACGAGCGGGTCCGCGGGTCTTCCGCGGACCCGGGCGGGAGGCCCCACACGGGGTGAGCGGGTTCGCGCGGTGCCCCGGACGCGAACGGGGGCCGCGGCCGGTCGGCCGCGGCCCCCGCGGTGCGCCGGGACCCGTGTCCCGGCTGGTGGGCTGCCCGGGTGCGGGTCAGCGCCCGCCGCGCAGCCTGTCGATCACGGAGTTCATCCGCGAGCTCAGGCCGTGGCGGCCGCTGCTCGCGTCCGTCAGGCTTCCGCTGTCGTCCTCGGCTCCGGCGTGGGCGCCGGACGGGCGGCGGCTCCAGGCGAAGAACACGGCGAGCAGGACGGCCGGGACGAGGGCCAGGGCCAGCAGCCCCGTGCCGCCGATGACGCCGTCGGAGCCCATGAGCTGGAAGCCGGAGAGGTCGTTGGCCGCGGTCTCGGCGGTCACGCCGCCGTCGCCGTCCTCACTCCCGTCCTCGGCGGCGCCCTCCCCGGACTCCTCCTTGGCGCTCTGCTCGGCCTCGCCCTCGGCCTTCTCCGGGGCGGGCTCCTCGGACTCCTCGGTCTTCTGCGCGCTCTCCTCGGCGGGCTCCTCGGTCTCCTCGGCCTCCTCCTCGGGAAGAGCGTCCTCGGGGATCGGGGAGACCGCGTCCTCGCACTTGTTGCCGGGCTGCTGGAAGGGGTGCGGTGCGCCCTCGGTGCCCGCGCCGTCGCCCCACTTGGTGATGTAGTACTCCACCTCGAGGTGGCCGTTGCCACCGCTGACGGTGTAGTTGCTGTCGTTCCAGGTCTCGCCCGTGATCTCGGCGAAGGTCTTGCCGTCCATGTCGAGGAGGACGTCACAGCCCTCGGAGGGGGCGCCCGGGCCGCGGTCTCCGATGAAGAACTCGGCTTTCTTGCCCTCGTGGACGACATAGCCCTCGGTGCCGAGCGGCCAACTGGGGCTGGAGAAGAGCCCCTTCTGCATGGGTTCCCCGCTCGCGGGGGCTCCGGTGTCCCCGTTGATACCGGAACCGTCGTCCCAGAAGTAGGTCGCGGTAACTTCGCCGTGCTGAATGGGAGTGTCGTTGCTCATAAGTAGGAAGCCAGGTTGACGACAGGGCCGAGAAGACCGCGGGCATGACTCACCCGGCGTGCGGGCACGTTCGGTGCGCCCCCGCGAGGGCGTGGTCAAGGCAGGGTTCTCCCGCGTCGCTGGCGGCGAGTTGCGGGCGGGAACGGAATGCGCCGATGGGATTCGGCGTCTCCGCTGGCGCAGGCGCGTGGATTCGCGCGGCCCTGTTCCCGGGGAAAGAGGTCTCGACTCCCTTGCGGCTCTCGGCCGGTCAAGGGCTCGGCATCGGTTCGTCAAACAGCAATAACGAACCGATCACGAGGACACTAACCCACGTTTAGGCAAAGCGCGCAATCCCCGCAGGTAAAATGACCTTGCGTGTCTCTCGCAATACGCTACGAAACAGGACGCACGAGGGGCCGAAAACGCGAAAAGCCCTGTTGACAGGGGATTTACGGACCGACCCGAGGATGACGGACGGGCTTTCCCGTGGCCCTCGCCATAGTTTCGGCTCCGCCCGGCCGAGGGCGGTCGCGGAGCGGCCCGGGGCCGTGCGGGGAGTCGCGGACCACGGGTCACGGCGGCGGAGGAAGAAGCGCCGAATACCGGCGAACATGGTCAAGGCCACGCAATCCACACATCCGGGAACGGTCAGCGACGGCCGGGGCGACCCCGGGCACGGGCAGAGGAACCCCGGAGGGTTGCTCGGCAGGCGGGCGGGACCGGTGCGACCGGCTGGCGGTCCGGCCCCGCGAGCGGAGCCGGACCGCCGGGCTCAGGTCACCTGGCCGCGGCGGGCGAAGCGCTCCTGGCGCCACTCCCCCGTCTCCACGACCTCCAGCAGGGCCTGCGCGGCGTCCCACACGTCCGCGTAGCGCAGGTAGAGCGGGGTGAACCCGAACCGCATGACGTCGGGGGCGCGGAAGTCGCCGATCACACCGCGCGCGATGAGCGCCTGCACGATCGGGTACCCGGCGCCCTCCTCCGGCTGCACCAGGGCCACCTGGCTGCCGCGCCGCGCGTGCTCCGCCGGGGTGATCGAGGAGATGCCCGCCCGGGCCGCGCGCTCCAGGAACAGGTCGGTCATGGCCAGGCTCTTGGCGCGCACCAGGCCCATGTCCGCCCGGGCCCACACGTCCAGGCTCGCCTCCAGGGCGGCGTCGGCCACCAGCGGCTGCGAACCGCTCAGGAAGCGCGACACCCCCTCGGCGGGCTCGTAGTCCGCGCTGAAGTCGAAGGGGCGGGCGTGCCCGTGCCAGCCGATCAGGGGCTGGTCGGCCACGGCGTGGTGACGGCGGGCGGCGTACAGGAACGCGGGGGCGCCCGGACCCGCGTTGAGGTACTTGTAGGTGCACCCCACCGCGAAGTCGGCGCCGCTCCCGGAGAGGTCGATCGGGACCGCGCCCGCGCTGTGGCACAGGTCCCAGACCACCAGGGCGCCGTGCTCGTGGGCCAGGCGGGTGATGCCCGGCATGTCGCGCAGGGTGCCGCTGCGGTAGTCCACGTGGCTGAGCAGCAGGACCGCGACGTCGCCCCGCTCCAGGTCCCGGGCCAGCGCGGGGCCGTCGGGGTCCACGCGCCTCTGTGTGGCGCCCGTCAGCGCGGCCGCGCCCTCGGCGACGTACAGGTCGGTGGGGAAGTTGCCCGCCTCGCCCAGCACCACCGAGCGGTCGGACATGCGCAGCGCCGCGACCAGGGTCTTGAACAGGTTGGCCGAGGTGCCGTCGCCGACCACGACCTCGTCGGCCGCCGCGCCGACCAGCGGCGCGATCTTGGCGCCCAGGGTGCGCGGCTTGTCCCACCACCCGGCGTCGTTCCAGCTGCGGATGAGGTCGCGCCCCCACTCGCGTTCGATCATGTCGGCGACCCGGCCGGGGGTGGAGCGCGGCAGCGCGCCCAGCGAGTTGCCGTCCAGGTAGACCACGCCCTCGGGGAGGACGAACTCCTCCCGGAAGGGGGCGAGGGGATCGGCCGCGTCGAGCGCGACACAGTCCGCACGGGTGGCGGGGGTCATCGGGGTCCTGCTTCCTCGTGGCAGCGGGTGGGAACGGGTCAGACGGTACTGCGGAGGGACCACAGCTCGGGGAAGACGTCCTGCTCGGCGTTGCGCGCCAGCCAGTTCAGGCCGTTGGAGCCGCCGCTGCCGGGCCTGCCGCCCAGGGTGCGCTTGACGGCGAGCAGGTGGCGCTGGCGCCACCGGGTGACCCGCTCGGCGACGTCGAGCAGCGCCTCGACCAGCAGGAACAGCTCGTTGCCGGGCACGTCGTCGGCGTAGACGGCCTTCCATGCCTCCTCCACGCCGGGGCTGGCCTCGTAGGACAGGGTCCAGTCGCGCTCGACGCGGTCCTTGGGCACCGGCAGGCCGCGGCGGTGCAGCAGCCGCAGCGCCGCGTCGTAGAGCCCGGGACGCTCCAGCAGGGTGGTGAGGTCGTCGACGACGCCGTCCATGGCCTTGTGCGGGCGGATCATGGCGGCGGACTTGTTGCCGAGCAGGAACTCCAGCTTGCGGTAGCCGTAGGACTGGAAACCCGAGGCCTCGCCGAAGGAGTCGCGGAAGCGGTTGAACTCGGTGGGCGTCATGTCGGCGAGCAGGCCCCAGGAGTCGTTGAGCACGTCCTGGGCGTTGCGGGCGCGGCGCAGCCAGGCCAGGGCGCCGGGCACGTCGTCGGCCTCCAGCGCGTCGCGGGCGGCCTCCCAGCGCTCCTGCACCAGGGCGAACAGCAGCTCCATGACCTGGGTGGCGATGATGAACGAGGGCTCGGCGGGCTCGGCGGTGCGCGGCTTCTGGAGGGACAGCAGGGTGTCGATACCGGCGTAGTCGACGTAGGGGGTCGCGCGCTCGAAGGACAGGGTCGGGCTGTCGGCCCCGGCGCTCCGGGCCGCCTCGGCCCCGCCGGGGTCACCGGCGTACGGACACTGCTGGGCGGTGGTGGAGAGCATGGAAACCCCTTGTCGGAATCGCGTGTACGGCAGCGCGCCCGCGGCGCCCCGGGCGGAGGGATCCGCCCCCGCGCACGGCCGCCGGGCGCGTGAGGTGACATCATCGGGCACCCGCACCCCGGACAGGAAGGGCCGACGGACACGCGAAGGGGACATTGGCCTAGCATTCGTAAGACGTTGTGACTCTCGACTTTGGGAACGCAAAGCATGGCATCACGGTTGGCAACCCCGCTGGACAGCGTCGACCAGCGCATCCTCGCCGAGCTCCAACGGGACGGGCGCCTGTCCTTCAACGAACTGTCCCGCCGGGTGAACCTGTCCGCGCCCGCCGTCGCCGACCGCGTACGGCGCCTCACCGACCGCGGGGTGATCACCGGCTACCACGCGCACGTGGACCCGGCCGCGGCCGGGCTGCCCGTGACCGCCCTGGTGCGCATGGAGTGCTTCGGCGCGCACTGCCTGCTCCGCGACGAGGCCTCGCTGGAGATGCCGGAGATCCTCCAGGTGCACCGGGTGACCGGCGACGACTGCTGCGTCCTGCTCATCGCGGTCCGCTCCATGGAGCACTTCGAGGAGGTCATCGACAGGCTCGCCGAGCACGGGCGCCCCTCCAGCACCATGGTGATGTCCAGCCCCGTGCCCTGGCGCCCGGTGAGCGCTCCGGTGACCGGGCGGCCCTGACCGGACACCGCCTGGGGCCCGTCTCACGGAGGTTCCCGACGGCCTGGCCTCCTGACGACGGCGGGACGGCCGGTGCCGGGTGGGCTGCACCGACGGCCGCGTCGACCAGGGGCCGGTCTCCCGGCCGTCCGCGACGCTACCTCGGGTAAGCGCCGGCCCCGGCTCCGAGCACGCTCAGGAGGGCCAGGGCCTCGGCGCCGGGGGATCCCGGCGGCGCGCTATAGAGCACGAGGCGCTGGTCGCGGTCCGTGAGCGCGGGCGCGTCGCAGTCGACGGTGACCTCCCCGACGACCGGGTGCCGGAAGGTCTTCGTGAGCGTCAGCGCGGCCTGCACGTCGTGCCGCTCCCAGAGCCGGGCGAAGTCGGGGCTGGCGTCGCGAAGCCCGTCGACGAGGCCGGTCACCGCGGGGTCCCCCGGGCAGCGGGCGGGAGTGGCGCGGAGCTCCATGACCACGTGGTGCCGGAAGTCGGCGGCGTCGGAGACCCCGTACAGCGCCGTGTCCGGGCGCGTCGGACCGAGGAGCGCCCGGCGCCCGGCACCCGGCGCGCGGCGGACCGCGACGGAGCCGTCCCCCACGCGCCGCTCCCCGCACGCGACCGAGGACCCGGACGGCCGAGAACCCGGAAGACAGGGGCTCTAGGCTTCTGGGATGAGCGTTCTCATCGACACCCCGGTCTGGCCGGGGCCGCGCGGCTGGCTGTTCGCGCACCTGGTCAGCGACAGCTCCTACGACGAGCTGCACGCCTTCGCCCGCGCGCTCGGGGTGGACCCGCGCGCGTTCGAGCGCGACCACTACGACATCCCCGAGCACCTGCACGCCCGGGCCCTGGAACTGGGCGCCGAGCACGTCAGCGGCCGCGAGCTGGTCACGCGCCTGCGCGCGTCCGGGCTGCGGCGGCCCAAGGCCGCCCGGCTGACCAGCACCGCCTAAGGGGACTCGCCGGGTCGGTGGGACCCGGTCCCGCAGCCGTCAACAGGTGAGCACCACCTCCGCCGGAAGCAGCCGAGTCCCGGTGTCGGACCGTGCCTCTGCTGACCGGCCGGGAAGCCGGACCCCTGATGGGATGGCGTGCCCGCCCCGCGCGGCGTGAGACGGGATGCATGAGGCCGCACCCCGCTTCACCCGCCGGACGGCGGCCGGTTCAGGGCGGGGGCGGCTCCACCGGGGGCGGGGCGTTCAGCCGGTCGAGTTCGGCGAGCACGTTCACCCGGGCACGCGCCTCCCACCGCGCCCGCCCGGACGGGGTGTGGAACAGGTGCGGCGCCTCCAGCAGCGACCGCAGCACCGCGCTCCGGCCCGCGCGGAAGTCCTCGTCGGAAACGTGCCGGTACTCGGCGCGCACCGCCGTGGTGTAGGCCAGGTACCCGTCGGCCGGAGCGGCCAGCACCGACAGGTCGGCGTCGCAGAGCACCGCGCCGTCGGCGTCCCACCTCCCCGGCCGGTGCGTCGCGGTCACCCCGACCAGGCGCGCGACCTCGCGGACCCGCGCGGTCCCCATCCCCGTCAGGGGCAGCAGCCGCTCGGCGAGCCGCGCGCTCTCGCGCTCGTCGCGGCCCGGGACCCCCTCGTAGACGGCGTCGTGGAACCAGACCGCGTAGCGCACGAGGTCGGCGTCGCGCACCCTCTCCTCGCGGAGCAGCAGGTCGACCGCGCGCAGCACGGCCTCCAGGTGGGCGGGCGTGTGGTAGCGGCGGTGCGGCTCGTTCCAGCGGCCCAGGAGTTCGGCGCCGACCGCCACCGCCTCGGGGCCGTCCCCGGCGAGCCCGCGCCAGGCGGCGTCCAGCCACGCGTCGTTCATAACCCCCAGTCTTCCCCACCGGGGCCGGTCCGCCCGGCACCGGGTCAGGTGGCGGAGGTGTCCACGAGTCCGGCCTCGTGGGCGAGGATGGCCGCCTGCACCCTGTTGCGCATCTCCAGCCGGCTGAGGATGGCGCTGACGTAGCTCTTGACGGTGCCCTCCACGAGGAACAGCCGTTCGGCGATGTCGGCGTTGGACAGGCCCGCACCGACCAGGGCCAGCACCTCGCGCTCGCGCTGGGTGAGCTCCTCGACCCGGGCGACGGCCGCCACCTCCCGGGCGGCCCGGGGCCCGCCGAACCGGGCGATGACCTGGCGCGCCACCTGGGGGGACAGGTAGGCGCCGCCGTCGGCGACCGCGTGCACCCCGGCGATCAGCTCGCGCGGGTCGCCCGCCTTGAGCAGGAAGCCGCTGGCGCCGCCGCCGAGCGCCTGGGAGATGTAGCTGTCCTCCCCGAAGGTGGTGAGGATGACCACGGCGGTCTCGGGCGCGACCCTGTGGACCTCCGCCGTGGCCGCGAGGCCGTCCATCCGGGGCATCCGGATGTCCAGCAGCGCCACGTCGGGACGGTGGGAGAGCACCAGGTCCACGGCCTCGCGGCCGTCGGCGGCCTCGGCCACCACCTCGATCTCCGGGTCGCTGCGCAGGATCGCCCGCACCCCGGCACGGATCATCGCCTCGTCGTCGGCGAGCAGCACCCTGATCACGTCTGTCCCTCTTCCCCGTGTCCGTTCCGGAACCGCGTGGTCACCGTAGCGGCGCCTCCCCCTTGGTCAGCAGGCGCCCCTCGGCGAAGCACAGCTGGTAGAACGTCGCCTCGCCGCCGAAGAACACGCTGTTGCCGCGGTAGTAGCTGCACGCGGCGCCCGGGGGGACGGCGCCCTCCTCCAGCATGCCCGCGTCCATGTACACCGAGTCCTCGGGCAGCACCGCCTCGACCTCGGCCTGGGGGTCGCCGACGGTCAGGGCGGCGAAATCCTCGGGGGCCAGGGTGGCCCGCTCCATGTTCGTGACGCTGACCCAGCCCAGCGTGAACACCACCACCACGGCCGCGACGACCGGGACCAGAGCCAGGGCCAGCGTCCAGCCGCGCACCCGGCGGCGGGCGGCGAGCTGGAGCTGGTCGATCTGGTCAGCCTCCCCGGCCTCGTCGGGCCCCGCCCCGGCGGTGCCGTCCAGCGGCATGGTCGCGCAGACCTCCCAGCCGCCGTCGCCGTCCGGTCCGGCGGCGAAGGAGCCCCCGGTCAGGCGGACGCGCTCGCGCAGGCCGATGAGCCCGCGCCTGCCGCCCGGACCGGTGTCGGGGCACGGCCCCGAGGGCGCGGAGTTGGTGACCCTCGCCTCCACCCGCTCCCCGCTCGTGGTCAGCCACACCGTCACGTCGGCGCCGGGGGCGTACTTGGCGGCGTTGGTGAGCGACTCCTGGACGACCCGGTGGACCGCCCGGTCGACCATCGGCGGCAGGCCGCCGACCTCCCCGTCGCGCACCAGCACGACCCGCATGCCGGAGTCGCGGACGCGCTCGACCAGGGCGGGGACGCCCTCGCCCGCGGGGGACATGGGCGCGGGTTCGGCGTCGGCGCGCAGCACGCCGATGATCTCCCGCAGGCGGTGGGTGGCGTTGACGGCGGTGACCCGCAGCTCGGCCGCCGAGCGGCGGTGCTCCCCGTCGAGGTCGGGGTTGACCTCCAGGGCCCCGGCGCGCAGGGCGATGAGGCTGAGCTCGTGGCCGAGGGAGTCGTGCATGTCCTGGGCGATGCGGGAGCGCTCGCGGAGCCTGGCCTCGTCGACGGTGAGACGGTGCTCGCGCTGGAGCTGGCGGGCGTGCTCCCATCCGGCCTCGGCCAGGGCCACGTGCTGGCGCCGGTAGACGCCCACCAGCCAGGGGAACACGACGGTGAACACCATGGTGCTCACCGTGGCGGTCCACCCCGCCGGGTCGTCGGGCCACAGCAGCGCCGCGACCACCATCCACAGGACGGTCGCGGACGTGAAGAGCACCAGCGCCGACCACACCGTGGGGACGCGGCGGCCCGCCAGGTAGGCGACGCACAGCAGCAGGACGCCGAACCCGTACACCCAGAACGAGCCGAGCAGGGCCACGACCAGGGCGAGCAGCGGGTAGAGGCGGCCGAGCACCACGGTCAGCGCGGTCAGCGCGACGGCGGCGCCCGCGGTGGCGAGCGCCTCGGCGGCGGGCATACCCCCGGAGAGCCAGCGGACGAGCATCTCCCCCAGGCACAGGGCGGCGATCACGGCACCCAACAGCACGTCGCGCCAGGCTGCGCCCCGGGTGGGCCAGCCCCCGAGCGGGGACAGCGCACGCCGAAGGCCCGCGCGCGGTACGGAGAGGTCCATGCCGGTGAACCTACACACCGGGAGCGGGTCGGCGGCACCGCCGAAAGTCAGGGTGGGACCTCCCCCTCCGGGGAGTGGTGCGTGCGCGTGCGCCCACCCACCCTTCGCGGCGCGCCCCGGACCCCGGGCCCCGACGGCGCCATCACCGGCGACGGGCACCCGCCTTCCCCCCGCGGCACATCCGGCGCACGTGGCGGAAGGACCCTCGGGGTTCCGGACTCCACCGCACGGGCACCGGAAGGTCCACTGGACCCCCGGAAGCCCCCACACGGGTACCGGAAGGGCTTCCGCCCGCGGACGTCGGCCATATCATGGGATGAATTTTGGCCCTTCCGCGATGGCCCGAGCCACACGGCCGTGCCGGGAGCCGGGGGTCGGGAACCACGACCGCGGACAGGGGCCGGATGTCACCTTTGGACACGCTGCGACGCATGCACCACATCGCCGGGTGGCCGCTGCTCCTGAGCACCTTCCTCGCCCGCCTGCCCATCTCCATGTCCCTGATCGGCCTGCTCACCCTGGTCACCACCACGACCGGGAACGTGGCCGCCGCCGGCGCGGTGACCGGTGCCTTCGCGCTCGGGGAGACGGTGGGCGGCCCCGTCATCGCCCGGTTCGCCGACCGGCGCGGGCAGCGGGTGCCGGTACTGGTCACCTCACTCGTGGACGCCGTGCTCGTCACCGTGCTCGTGTTCGCCGTCCTGGCGGGGGCCTCCGCCCCGCTCCTGGCCGTGCTGGCCGCCGTGGCGGGCCTGTGCATGCCCCAGATCGGCCCCATGGCGCGCACACGCTGGGTGGTGCTCATCCGGCGGGGACCGCACAGGGGCGAGGAGCGCGAGCGCTCGGTGTCCGCGGCGATGTCGGTCGAGGGCGTGCTGGACGAGGCCGCGTTCGTCCTGGGCCCCGCCCTGGTGGGCCTGCTCACCGTGACGCTCTCACCGGCCGCGAGCGTGCTGGGCGCGGCCGTGCTCATCGGCGTGTTCGGGACCGTGTTCGCCCTGCACCCCACCGCTCCGCCCGGTACCCCTCCGGTGCGCGGCGCGGGGGGCCGCATCGCCACGCCCGCGCTGCTGGTGCTGGCCGCCCCCATGTTCTGCCAGGGCCTGTTCTTCGGCGGCATGTCCACCGGTGTGACCGCCTTCTCGGCCGCCTCCGGGCACGGGGACCTGTCCGGGCTGATGTACGCGGTGATGGGCACCAGCAGCGCCGTCGCGGGCCTGCTGATGGCCTCCGTCCCCGTGGGCTTCCCGCTCACGGCGCGGACCCGGATCGCGGCGGGTGCGCTGTTCCTGCTCACCCTGCCGCTGTACACGGCCCACGGCGCGGCCGCCCTGGCGGCGGCCCTCTTCGTCCTGGGCGCCGCGATCGGCCCGCACATCGTGAGCCTGTTCGGGCTGATCGAGAGGGCCGCCCCGGCGAGCCGCCTGTCGCAGTCGATGGCCGTCATCCTGAGCTGCCTGATCCTGGGCCAGGCGCTGGGGTCGACGGTCGCGGGCGTCCTCGCCGACGCCCACGGCCACCAGGGGGCGTTCGTGCTGGCCACACTGGGCGGCCTGGTCTCCTTCGCGGTGACCGTCCTGGTGATGCGCACCCGCTGGTACGTCCGCGACGAACCGCCCTCTCCGGCGGTGGTGACGCGCTCCACTCCGGACCGTTGAGAGGCGCAACCGGGGAGGTCAGGGAGCGTATTCGGGTGATTCGGGGAACATCAGGCGTTAAACCCGCGTTAAAGAGGGACCCATCATTCTGACTCCGACCTAGGCTCGATGATCGTGCTCGATCTACTGGCCACCATCGGCCCCCGCCGCAGAGAGGTGCCCGTGCCCCAGCTCAACGGGCTCGCCCGCGTCACCCTGTCGGTCCGCGACCGCGACGAGAGTGTGCGCTTCTACCGCACGGTCCTGGGTTTCCGTGTCCTCGGCAAGCGCGACCACGAGGGCACACGGCGCACCGAGTGCCAGCACCCGGCCTCCGGGCTGCTGCTGGCGCTCATCCAGCACCGCGACAACTTCAAGGGCAGGTTCGACCGCAGGCGCTGCGGCCTGGACCGCCTCACCCTGGGCGTCGAGAACCTGGGTGAGCTGGAGGCCTGGGAGGAGCGCTTCGCGGAGATGGACGTGGAGCACTCCCCGGTGATGCACCGCGAGGAGGGCTCCACCCTGCTCTTCTACGACCCGGACGGCACCGAACTGGCCCTGTACGCCCACGCGGAGCTCGACGCCGGCGAGGACTGAGCCGCGTCAGGCCGTGACCGGGACCTCCGCGTTCCGCGCCGCCGACCGGGCGCGGACCGGGCTCCGGCGGACCGGCGCCGCCGGAGGCGCCCGACGGGCACGCGGCCCTACTCCACCTCGACCAGCTTCAGGCGCACGTCGCGCTCGGCGAGGTCGTCCACGGCCGAGCGCGGGAGCCGGTCGTCGGTGATGATCAGGTCGAACTCCTCCAGGCTCGCCACCCGGAAGGTGCCGAACTTGCCGTACTTGGT
Source organism: Nocardiopsis deserti (assembly GCF_008638355.1). NCBI lineage: Bacteria > Bacillati > Actinomycetota > Actinomycetes > Streptosporangiales > Nocardiopsidaceae > Nocardiopsis > Nocardiopsis deserti. The sequence goes on from NZ_ML703348.1 coordinate 13,499, forward strand.
GCTGTCGACCGTGAGCACGCTCTTGGAGGCGATCCGCAGCAGCGCCTGTTTGGCGACCACCTTGGCCTCGGAGGGCGTGGTCGACCCGCGCTCGGCGTCCCATGAGCTGCTGGCGATGAAGGCCAGGTCGACGTTCACCTGGCGCAGGAAGTCGGCGGTGAAGCGCCCGACCGAGGAGTGGTCGGAGTGCGAGACCACCCCGCCGGTGTGGATCAGCTCGATCCCCGGGTACTCCATCAGGTGGCCCACGACGTTGAAGTCGCTGGTGATGACGGTCAGGCCGACCTTGTCGGTGAGCAGCGGGACCATCTGCAGCGTGGTCGTGCCCGCGTCCAGGTAGATGGTGAAGTTCTCCCGGACCAGATCGGCCGCCGCGCGCGCTATGGCCCGCTTGGCGGGTACCTCCAGCTGCGCCTTGGCCAGGTAGGAGGGCTCGCTCTTGAGCCGCGCCGCGAGCCGCACCCCCCCGGTGACCGACAGCACCTTGCCGTCGTTCTCCAGCGCCTGGATGTCACGCCGGACCGTCATGTGGGACACGGACAGCATCGACGTGAGCTCGTTGATGCTCAGCACGTGGCGCTCCTGAAGGAGCTTGAGGATGTGCTCTCGTCTCTGGTCCGGAATCATCGTTCGCCTCACACTCCAGGGACGGTCATGGGGCACCGTGCGGTCACGACGCCGTGTAACAAAGTTTCCCAGCTCGCCGCACCCCGTCGGCTTCCTCACGACGTGAGTCCGCTCGCAATCGTGGCACCACGTAACGGGACCGGTAACGGGAGCACCGGTCCGCGCCGGGGACCGCCCGCGCGGCCGCGCCCGCCTCCGGTGGGCGTTTTTCCTGTTTGCACCACGTAAGGCGGAAGTCTTTGCCACCCTTGACGGCATGACGTTGTCCATCGCGCTGCGCGGAGACACCGCACGCTTCCCGGGAAACACCCTCCCGGCCCTGCGTTCAGCCTCGCTTGCCGGGGCGGACCTGGTCAAGATCGACGTCCACCTCACCTCCGACGGCTATCCCGTCCTGGTTGACGAACGGCTCGTGGCCCTTCCCGGTTCCCCACCCCGCCCCGTGGGGGAACTGACCCTGGCCGAACTGGCCTCCGCCCGCGACGACGTGGAGCGGCGCGTGCCCACCCTGATGGAGGTGCTCGCCGAGTACACCGGCGACGCTCCCCCTCCCCTGCTCGTGGACGCCGGCGCGCCCGAGGCGGCGCTGGCCGCGGACGGGCTGCTGCGGGCGCGCGGGTTCGGCGACCAGGTGCTCTTCACCGGTTCCACCGAGACCCTCGACGCCCTGCGGGGCCGCAGCCCCGAGGCCCGGCTGATGCTGGCCTGGGACAAGCCGGGCCCGCCACCCGAGGACGTGGTGCGGACCCTGCGACCCGCCTTCCTCGGCACGCACTACACGCTGCTGACCCGGGACCTGGTCTCGGAGATGCACCGCCGCGGCTACCTCGTCACGGCGTGGACGGTGAACGACTTCCCCGAGATGGCACGCGTGGTGGGCATGGGCGTGGACGCGCTCGCCACCGAGCGGATCGAGGACCTCGTTGCGCTGACCAGCGGCAGGGAGCGGCGGACACCGACCGCCGGTCCGGTCTGAGGGGGAGGCAGGGAACCGATCCGATGAAGACCGCACGCCCTCCCTCTCTCCGGGGGCGCACCCGAAGCGATGAGACACCACATGACGGCCGACGCATCCCCTCACGCGCTCCGCACCACGGCCCCCGTCCTGGACTGCGCGGCGCACCTGTTCGCTCAGCACGGCTCACAGGGTCTGGCGATGTCCGAGCTGACCTCCCGGATCTCGGCCCAGACCGGGGCCGACCCCGCCGCGCTCAGACGCGCCTTCCCCACCAGGTTCGACCTGGCCTACGCCGTCGTGCTGCGCTCCACCCGGGAGCGGGTGCACGGGCAGCTGGCCGCGGACCGGCCCGACCGGCCCGCGATCGAACGCATGTCGGCGCTGGTCAGGCGGCACGTGGAGACCGGTTGGCAGCACCGCGCGGCGACCGCGCTGGGGCACGAGCTGCTGCCGGTGCTGCGCGCCATCCATCCTGCCCGCCACCGCGAGGTCAGCTCCCTGACGCGGACGTACCGCGAGCACGTCCGCGGCATCATCCTGGACGGCGTGACCCGCGGGGTCTTCGGGGTGCGCGAGCCCGGGCGGGTCGCCGACGACGTGCTGGAGACCTTCGACTCCCTGCTGCACTGGTACGACCCCGGGGCCGGGCTGAGCCTGGACGACCTCGGCGCCGTCTACGTGGACCTGGTCATCCACCACCACCTGGGGTGCCCGCGCTGACCGGGCGTCCGGGACGGGTCCCGGATGATCCGAGGAACACGATCTAGCCGCCGACGAGCTGGTAGAGGTCCACGGACTCGGCCAGCGCGCGCAGTCCGGCGTCCCCCGGGTGGAGGTGGTCGCCCGAGTCGTAGGCGGGCAGCATGCGGCTGGGGTCCTGCGGGTCGCGCAGGACCGCGTCGAAGTCCCACACGCCGTCGAAGGGCGCGAGGGGGTCGTTCGCCTGCGCCCGCAGGTGGGTGTTGACCTGCTGGCGGGCCCGGTCGACCTCCTCGGTGCAGCGCGGCTCGCCCCCGCAGGGGCCGAGCGTGGCCACGAACACCCGCATGCCGTGCTCGCGGGCCAGCCCCGCGATCTCCTCGATCCCGCCGACCACCGCCTCGGGCGGGGTGCTCCAGCGCAGGTCGTTGATCCCGGCGAAGATGACCAGGGCGTCCACCCCGCTCTGGGCCAGCACGTCCCGGTGCACCCGGCGGGTCAGCGCCACTCCGCTGGGGTTGGTGGAGACGCCCTCTCCCGGGTAGCCGTCCCTGATCACGTGGTTCCCGGCCACGCCGAGGTTGAGCACGCCCGGGTTGGGCAGCCCCGGCTGCTCGGACAGGCGGGCGCTGAGCACGTCGGGCCAGCGGGCGTGGGCGTCGGGGGTGGAGCGGGTCCCGTCGGTGATGGAGTCGCCGAAGACCGCGATCGCGCCCGGGCCCCCGGAGACCTCCACCGCGGCGAGGAAGGGCCACTGCGCGACCCGGCCGGTGAACGGCTGCCCCGTGGTGTCCAGGGTCAGGTCGCCGCTGCCGGGCGCGCTGGTGTAGTTGGTGTCCACCGAGGCGTAGTGCACCGGCGCGGTGGTCACCTGCTCGGGCACGTGGATGCTGACCAGCACGTCGGTCTGCGGCGGCAGGAGCATCTCGACGGGGTCGCTGAACACCTGTCCCCCGGCCGGGATGACGGTGTCGGAACGTCCCCCGAAGGTGAGCGGGACCGCGGCGCCGCGGATGTCGGCGCCGGTCCCGCGCAGTGCCACGGAGGCCGCGCCCACGGTGACGGGGGCGGCGGCGAAGGTGTTGTCCAGGCGGATCCGGACCGTGCGGCCGCCGGTGGTGGTGCGCACCGACAACCGCAGGGTCTGGTCCCGCCAGGGGCCGACCTCCATGTAGCCGGAGGTGGCGCGCGCCCAGGTGCCCGTCCACTCCGTGTCCGCGGCGCGCCCGCCCACGGAGAACACGTGGATGCGGCCCGCGTCGTCGGCGGTCTCGGGCAGCACCACGTGGGAGATCTCGCGGGCGGGGTCCACGGTGAGGCCGCGCGCGTACAGGCGCGCCGCGCCGAGGGTGGGGCTGGGGCCGGCGTGCCGCGCGGAGTTGGCGTAGGGCAGGGTGAGCGCGGCCTCGCTCGCGGGTCCGGCGGTCCAGTGCGGGACGGACAGGGTGAACTCCTGCTCCCCGCCGTCGGCGTAGACCACACGGCCGGTTCCGGTGACCTCGGCCTCGATGCCGTCGGTCCGGGTCGCGGTGGCCAGGAAGGTGAGCGACCGGTAGCGCTCGTCCGCGAGCCGGAGGAACTGGCCGTCCGAGACCAGGTGGTCGGGGCGGCCGGGGGCGTAGTCGGGCAGCTCCATGGGCGTGCCGAGCAGGACCACCTCGCGGCCGGGCGTCCACCCGGCGGAGGCCAGCGTCTGGGAGGACAGGCTGTGCCCGGCGCCGTCGAGGTCGACCGTGGCGACGGAGGTGTCCCGGGAGACGCCGATCCGGTCGACGAGGCCGCTGAAGGGGACGGCGCTCACCGCGGGGACCGTCTGCTCCCTGGGCTCGGAGGGTCCGCCGCCGTCGTCCCGGGAGACGGCGGTGTTGACCACGACCACGAGGAGCACCGCCACGGCCGCCGCGGCCAGGCCGCGCAGCAGGCGGGGGCGGGGGTTCGCCCGTTGCCGGTGGGTTCCGCGCCGCCGTCTGCCGTCCGCTCCCAACGCTCGCCTCTCCCCCCCGAATGCATCTGTCCACCGACTGCCGGACGCCGCCGGACGCGCGGTGGTTGTTGAGACGTGGACCACCGCGCCCCTCGGAACGGCCGCCAGTGTAAACGAGCCCCCACCGCCGGGCGCGGAGGTTCCGGGATGTACTGGACGGCGGGTCGTATGGCCTGCGACCTGCACGGAACGGGAAAACGCGAAGGAGCGTCGGATTCGGGCAGGAGTGCCGCCATATTCATCCGATGTCGGACCGGAAAATCGGATGCCCTTTATTCGGATGCCGTAGCGAGGGCTTCCCCAGAAGGAAGAAACATACCAAAAGCCCTATAAGTAGACAAAATACAAGCGAGGAAACGGGCGCCGCGACCTCCCCGTCCCGTGGCGCCACCACTCCCGCCCGCACCCGAAGGACGGCGGGACACGGGGGCGCAGCGGAGCCGGTACCGCACGTGGCGCGCGTGTTGGACGCCCTTTCCGGGAACGGACGGCCGCCGCACCGCGGAACGGCGCCGCCGACCGCACACCGCCCGAACTCCGGCGCCTATTACACGGCCTCCGGACCGCGGCGGCGGTTCTCGGGCACAGCTCGCGGCAAAGAAAGCGCCGCTGCCCTGTATCCACAGGTCAGCGGCGCTTTTTTCGTGTTCGGAGAGGGTAGGCCGGGCAGGACTCGAACCCGCGACCCAGGGATTATGAGTCCCCTGCTCTAACCAACTGAGCTACCGGCCCGCCGTGATCGGCAAACGCCATCCTAACAGGGTGGGTCCGACGTTTCCCCGCCCTAAATCCGTTACCGTACAGGGCCTCCCGACCGCCCTCGCGGAGCGGCCCGGGAAGGTGTACCGAGCACCTGGGTCACAGCACGCGGGAGCACGCGGTCTAGGGTGGTGAGGTGCGGCGCGCGCCTGGACGGCCCCCAGCGCCCGGCACCGAAGCCGCGTCGAACCCGTTGTGAGCATCGCGGGTCGCGAAACGTCGTCAGGGAGAGTTCACGTCATGTCCAAAGCACCCGTCAACGTCACCGTCACCGGCGCCGCCGGCCAGATCGGCTACGCGCTGCTGTTCCGGATCGCGTCCGGCCAGCTGCTCGGCGCCGACACCCCGGTGAAGCTGCGCCTGCTGGAGATTCCGCAGGCAGTCAAGGCCGCCGAGGGCACGGCGATGGAGCTGGACGACTGCGCCTTCCCGCTGCTCCAGGGCATCGACATCTTCGACGACGCCACCCAGGCCTTCCAGGGCGCCAACGTCGCCCTTCTGGTCGGCGCCCGCCCGCGCGGCAAGGGTATGGAGCGCGGTGACCTGCTGGAGGCCAACGGCGGCATCTTCAAGCCCCAGGGCGAGGCGATCAACGCCGGCGCGGCCGACGACATCCGCGTGCTGGTGGTGGGCAACCCCGCCAACACCAACGCCCTCATCGCCCAGAGCCACGCCCCCGACGTCCCGGCCGAGCGCTTCACCGCGATGACCCGCCTGGACCACAACCGCGCGCTCACCCAGCTCGCCAAGAAGCTCGACGTGTCGATCAACGACATCAGGAAGCTCACGATCTGGGGCAACCACTCCGCCACGCAGTACCCGGACGTGTTCCACGCCGAGGTCAACGGCGCCAACGCGGCCAAGGCCGTCGGCGACCAGGCCTGGTTGGAGAACGACTTCATCCCGACCGTCGCCAAGCGCGGCGCCGCGATCATCGAGGCCCGGGGCGCCTCCTCGGCGGCCTCCGCCGCCAACGCCGCCATCGACCACGTCCACGACTGGGTCAACGGCACCCCCGAGGGCGACTGGACCTCCGCGGCCATCCCGTCCGACGGCTCCTACGGCGTGCCCGAGGGCATCATCTCCTCCTTCCCCGTCGTCTCGCGCGACGGCAGGTGGGAGATCGTGCAGGGCCTGGAGATCGACGACTTCTCCCGCGCCCGCATCGACGCCTCCGTCAAGGAGCTCGTCGAGGAGCGCGACACCGTCAGGCAGCTCGGCCTGGTCTGACCACAGCGGCGCCCACCGCGGCGCCGGTGACGCACGGGCGCACCCCCGCACGGGGTGCGCCCGTCGCCGTCCCGGGGTCCGGGGTGTCCCGCGCGGCGGCCACCGTCCCGAAGGGGGCCGGGAAGCAGGCAGTATAGAGACCGTGAGTCTCATCGATGTGCTTCCGGCCGAACCAGAACCCGACTCCCTCTTCGAGGCGTTCGCTTTGTGGGCCGAGGAGCGGGGCCTCACCCTCTACCCGCACCAGGAGGAGGCCCTCATCGAGGTCGTCTCCGGGTCCAACGTCATCCTCAACACCCCCACCGGTTCGGGCAAGAGCATGGTGGCCACGGGCGCGCTCTTCGCCGCGCTGGCCCGGAACGAGTGCGCGTTCTACACCGCGCCCATCAAGGCGCTGGTGTCGGAGAAGTTCTTCGACCTGTGCAAGATCTTCGGCACCGACAACGTGGGCATGATGACCGGCGACGCCAGCGTCAACGCCGACGCGCCCATCGTGTGCTGCACGGCGGAGGTGCTGGCCCAGATCGCCCTGGCCGAGGGCGCGGACGCCGACATCAACACCGTCGTCATGGACGAGTTCCACTTCTACGCCGAGCCCGACCGCGGGTGGGCGTGGCAGGTGCCGCTGCTGGAGATGCCGCAGGCGCAGTTCCTGCTGATGTCGGCCACCCTGGGCGACGTCAGCCGCTTCGAGGAGGACCTGGAGAAGCGCACCGGGCGCTCCACCGCCGTGGTGGCCTCGGCCGAGCGCCCCGTCCCCCTCTACTACGACTACCGGGTCACCCCGCTGCACGAGACGCTGGAGGAGCTGCTCGGCAGCGGCAACGCCCCCGTGTACATCGTGCACTTCACCCAGGCGCAGGCGGTCGAGCGCGCGCAGTCGCTGACCAGCATCAACATGTGCACCAAGGAGGAGAAGGCGGCGATCGCCGCGGAGATCGGCAACTTCCGCTTCACCACCAAGTTCGGCCGCAACCTGTCCCGGTACGTGCGGCACGGCATCGGCGTGCACCACGCGGGCATGCTGCCCAAGTACCGGCGTCTGGTCGAGCGCCTGGCCCAGTCGGGTCTGCTCAAGGTCATCTGCGGCACCGACACCCTCGGCGTGGGCGTGAACGTGCCCATCCGCACGGTGCTGTTCACCGCGCTGAGCAAGTACGACGGGGTGCGTGTGCGCCGCCTGCGCGCCCGCGAGTTCCACCAGATCGCCGGGCGCGCGGGACGCGCCGGGTTCGACACCGTCGGCAACGTGGTGGCCCAGGCGCCCGAACACGTCATCGAGAACGAGAAGGCCCTGGCCAAGGTCGGCGACGACGCCAAGAAGCGGCGCAAGGTGGTGCGCAAGAAGGCCCCGGAGGGCTTCGTCTCCTGGGACGAGGCCACCTTCACCAAGCTCATCGAGGCCGACCCCGAGCCCCTGACCTCGCGGTTCAGGGTCAGCAACGCCATGCTGCTGAGCGTGATCGCCCGCCCGGGCGACTGCTTCCCGGCGATGAAGCACCTGCTCACCGAGAACCACGACGACCGCCCGAGGCAGCGCCGCCACATCAGCGAGGCCATCGCCATCTACCGGTCGCTGCTGGACGGCGGGATCGTGGAGGCGCTCCCCGAGCCCGACGCCCAGGGGCGCACCGCGCGGCTGACCGTGGACCTCCAGGCCGACTTCGCGCTCAACCAGCCGCTGTCCACGTTCGCGCTGGCCGCGCTGGATCTGCTGGACAAGGAGTCGCCCACGTACCCGCTGGACGTGCTCAGCGTGGTGGAGTCCACCCTGGACGACCCGAGGCAGATCCTGGGCGCCCAGCTCAACAAGGCCCGCGGCGAGGCCGTCCAGCAGATGAAGATGGACGGCATCGAGTACGACGAGCGCATGGAGCGGCTGGAGGAGGTCGACTACCCCAAGCCGCTGGAGGAGCTGCTCGGCCACGCCTACGAGGTGTACCGGCGCGGCCACCCGTGGGTGGGCGACCACCCGCTCCGGCCCAAGACGGTGGCCCGGGACATGTACGAGCGGGCGATGACCTTCGTCGAGTACGTGGGCTACTACGAGCTGGCCCGCTCGGAGGGGCTCGTGCTGCGCTACCTGGCCAGCGCGTACAAGGCGCTCAACCAGACGGTGCCCGACGACGCCAAGACCGAGGAACTGCGCGACCTCATCGAGTGGCTGGGCGAGCTGGTCCGCCAGGTGGACTCCAGCCTGCTGGACGAGTGGGAGCAGCTGACCAACCCCGAGGCGGAGGTGCCGCAGGACGCCGCCGCCGCCGAGGAGAAGGTGCGGCCCGTCACCACCAACGAGCGGGCGTTCCGGGTGCTGGTGCGCAACGAGATGTTCCGCCGCGTGGAGCTGGCCGCCCTGCGCCGCCACGACGAACTCGGGCGGATGGACGAGGACGGGGAGTGGGACGCCGAGGCCTGGGAGGAGGCCCTGGACGCCTACTTCGAGGAGCACGACGCGATCGGGACCGGCCCGGACGCGCGCGGCCCGGCGATGCTGCTCATCGAGCAGGAGCCGGAGCTGTGGCGGGTCCGCCAGATCTTCGCCGACCCGGCGGGCGACCACGACTGGGGCATCAGCGCCGAGGTGGACCTGGCCGCGTCCGACGTCGAGGGGCGCGCGGTGGTGCACGTGGCGGACGTGGACCGGCTGTAGGGCGGGCGGCAGCGGACGGTGAACGGTTGACGGGTGCCGCCGGTTGACGGGCGCGACCGGCTGACGGGCGCGACCGGCTGCCGCGGCGAACACGGTCGGGCGCGGGCACCGCTGGCCGCGCGGAAGCGGTCGTTTCCGGGCACGCCCATGCCGCTCCGGGGGGAGGGCCCCCTGTAGCAAGCAAACACCCCCGGGCCCGGGCCGCGCCACAGCCGGATCCGGCCTGTGGACAACCCGGGTCGGGCTGCCTCCGGCGGGTAGAAAGGACAACACAGGGTCCGGCACCGCCGGGCCCGCTCCCCTGCCCGCCGACCCCTCCCGCTCCAGCGGTCGTGCGGACCTTCACACACAGGAGGTTCGACCATGCCCCTTCCCCTGATCGCCTGGGCCGTCGCCGCGGGAGGCGCCGCGGCCGCCGCCTACGTCGCCCGCAGGATGTCCAGGGACGAGGAGTTCGCCGGAAGGGTCCGCGAGGTCGCCGGTTCCTTCGGCAGGTCGGTGTCGGCCAGCGACGAACTCGACGGGCTCCTGGAGATGGAGGAGCCCGTCGCCATGCGCCACCTCGACGCCAGGGCGCCCCGGATGAGCGCCCAGGAGTGGGACGACTTCTCCGGGGCGGTGCACGCCCGCGTCACCAACCCCTACGAGGACGAGGAGACCAAGGCCCGGACGCGCCGCCTGTACTCCTACGCGGGCAACCTCAGATGACGCGGCCGCCGTCCGCCGAGCTCCCGCTCAGTCCAGCAGGTGGGCGTTGACCTCGCGCACGTCCCCGGCCAGGTCGGGCCGCTCCACGACCGTCCGGCCCGCCGCGCGCAGGCGCTCGGCGCCGTCGCAGTCCACGAACACGGAGGGCTCACGCCAGGCGAACACCACGCGCGCGACGGGCGTGGCCAGGATCAGGGCCGAGCAGGGCAACGGCCGGGAGGAGCGGGAGCTGCACGGTTCCAGGGACGAGTACAGGGTGGCGCCGGCCAGCCGGGGGTCGTCGGCGTCCACCTCCCGCAGGGCCGCCTCCTCGGCATGGTCGTGCGGATCGTCACGGCGCGAGTAGCCCTCGCCCAGGACGGTGCCGTCGGCGGCGACCACGGCGCAGCCCACCGAGAACGCCGTGTCCGAGGGCGGGCAGGAGCGGGACAGCTCGACGGTGCGGCGCAGCCAACGGGCGTCGGACTCCCCCTCGGCGGGGGGCGGACCGGCGCTCACGCGTGCGCTCCCGGGGCCAGCCGGTAGCGCAGGACGGCCACGTCGCCCAGCGCCCTGGCCTCCACCAGCCGCATCGGCGCGTCGGGGGTCTGCGGGAAGGCGCCGGGCACGACGAAGCGCGGGGCGTCCTCCTGCCCCACCAGGAAGGGGGCCACCGCCAGCCGGAGCTCGTCGACCAGCCCCGAGGTGAGGAAGAGGGTGTGGATGTGCCCGCCGCCCTCGACCAGCAGGCGGGCGACGCCCCTGTCGGCCAGGTCGGCCAGCACGGCCCGGACGGTGGGGGGGTCCCCCGCGTCCACGACCTCGGCGGGCGGATCGGCGGCGGGCCGGACGGCCAGCGCGCGACGGGCGGTCTCCACGCCCTCCCCGCCGGTGTAGACGACAGCGCCCGCGTCCCCGGTGGAGAAGAAGCGGGCCGCGGGGTCGACCTCTCCGCCACGGGTGACCAGGGCCTTGAGCAGGTGCTCGGTGCGCCCGCCCTCCCGGCGGCGTTCGCGCAGCTCCGGGGAGCGCACCAACAGCCGCGGGTTGTCGGCGCGCAGGGTGCCCGCGCCGACGAGGATGGCGTCGCACCCCGCCCGCAGTTCGTCGATCTCGGCGAAGTCGGCCTCGTTGGACAGGCGCAGCCGCTCGGGCCCGGTGTCGTCGATGCGTCCGTCGACCGACATGGCGCAGCTGAGAATGGTGTACGGGCGGTCCATGGTCCCAGGCTAGCCACAGCGCGGAGCCGGGCGGGTCGGTGCCCGGGAGGGCCAGCGTCCGAACGGTGCTTCGGTGTTTTCGGACCGCCACTCCGCCCTTCACCGGTTGTGCCGCATTCCTGGGTGCGCCGGGGAATTTTCGCAGGTGGCGACTACGGGCGCGGAATTTCCCTCCGATATGCGCGGGGGAACGCTTTTCGCCGTTCCCGCACGGGAACGCGCCCGCGGATCCGCCCCGGGGTGGGACACAACCGCACGTACCCACACGTCTCCCCTGTCACACACGCGCACTCGCAGAACCCGGTAAGCCCCTATCCATGGGCTTACGGCCTCCGGGACCCCGTCCCGATTCCTCCCATAATGGACATTAGGGGTATAGCACCTAGCCTGCCCAGGATCGCCCTCCGACACACCCCGCAGTACTTCCCGGGCACCGCGAACACCGGTTTTTATGACCGGTGTCTGTGACTCGGTTAACAACACCGCTCACGCGGAATACAATCCAGTGGTCGACCACTCTTCCCACCTCAGACAAGAGGACGGCGATGTCTCGATTCACCTCTCCCGCTTTCCTGAGGCAGGCGGGGGGCAAACACCTCCGCGCCCACCCACCGCCCGCCGTCGACCTGACCCGGCCCAGCGTGGCGCGGCTGCACTCCTTCCATCTCAAGGGCAAGGACCACTTCGAGGCGGACCGGGACCTGGCCAGCCGCGCGGAGCGGGCCGCTCCGGGGTTCCAGGACCTCGTGCTGGGCGAGCGGGCCTTCCTCCAGCGCGCCGTCCGCCACCTGTGCGCAGACCTGGGCATCCGGCAGTTCATCCAGTTCGGCGCGGGCCTTCCCGCACCGGGTGATCCGCACGAGATCGCGCACGAGAGCGACCCACGGGCCCGGGTCGTCTACGCCACCGACGATCCGGTGGTCCTGACCCACCACCTCGCCCTGCTCCGCGACCGGCGCACCACCACCGCGGTCCGCGCCTCGCTCACCCGTCCGGAAGAGCTCCTGAACAGCTCCGAGACCCGGAGCTTCCTCGACCAGGACGAGCCCGTCGGCCTGCTGCTCACCGGCGCCGTCACGCACACCTCCGACGCCGACCACCCGGCCGAGCACATCGCCGCCCTGCGCGACGCCCTGGCTCCCGGCAGCCACATGGTCCTCAGCCACTACTGTCGTCCCGACCCGGCCGTCTACCCCAAGGACGCGGCGCGGGCCGAGCAGCTGGACCAGGTGTTCGCCGAGCGCCTGCGGTCCGGCCGCTGGCGCTCCCGGAAGGCCATCCTCGGCTTCTTCGAGGGCTGGCGCGTCACCGAGCCCGGCGTGATCGAGGTCCAGCGGTGGCGCACGCTACCCGTGGCCCCGCCCGTACCCGGCTGCTACCAGATGCCCCAGCGCAACCGCCGACTGCTCATCGGCGGCGTCGGCGGGATCTGAGGCGTTCCTCCTCCCCGCGTCGCAGCCGCCCCGGACCGGCAGCGGGCGAGGTGCGCCACCGCGCACACCCGGCCCCTCAGCCCAGGGGCCTGACACCGGGCGGTCCCGTGTCCCGACCACGGGGACCACCGGAGTGCTTCAGCGGCCCCGAACCGCTGGCCCGGATGGTGGATGTCCGGCCGGTGAGACCCGACCGCCCCGGCTCCCGAGGGCACGGACGCGGCCCCGGCGCCGCTCTCCTCGCCGTCGGAACGGGCGCACGTCGCCCCCGGGCCGTGGCCCCTCGACCGCGGTCCCGTCCCGCAGCCCATGCCGCCGTCCCACCGGAACAGGAAGCCGGTCGGACCGGGCCCGGCGCCCACACACGCGCCGTGGCCGTGCCACACGCTGCGACGGAAGGGGACGCCCCCACCAGCGCCCACGCTCGCCCTGACCGCCGGGCGTCCCGTCGACACCGACCGGCCAGGACCCTGCGCACGGGTCGTCCCCCACACGTTCGCCGATGGGTCCGCCCCGGCGGGCGGAAGCGCGCCGGGGCGGAGTCTCGTCGGAGTGCGGGAGGGATCAGGGGCTGGTGCAGCTGATACCGCTGGGTGCCGCGGAGGAGTCTCCGGTGGCGACGAAGCCGAAGGTGACGGCGCCGTCGGCCGCGATGGCGCCGTTCCAGGGGGTGTTGCGCACCGTGACGGCTCCGCTGGTGCCGGTGTTCACCCCGTTCCAGAGGTTGCCCACGGACTGCCCGGGGGCCAGGGTCATACCGACGCTCCAGCCGTCGAGCGCGCTGGCGCCGTCGTTGCGGACCGACACCTCGCCCTGGAAACCGCCGGACCAGCTGTTGACCGTCCGGTAGCTGGCCGTGCAGGCGCCGTCCGTGCCGCCGTCATCACCGCCACCGCCGTCGTCACCGCCGCCGTCATCACCGCCACCACCGTCACCACCGCCGCCGTCGGTCAGGGCCGGAGTCTGCCAGTCCCTCCACTCGGACAGGTCGCCGGACCTGCCGGGCGCGACCCGGAACACGCCGGGGGCCTCGCCCGTCCCGTGCAGGAACGTCTCGATGCTCTGCCGCAGCGGGGCACGCCACTCGGGCCTGGTGGCGCAGTGGGTGCCGTCCTGGACGTCGGACCAGTAGCTGATGTTGTCCTGGGCGCCGAGCGCCTGGTAGACCTGCGCTCCGCCCAGGGCCGCCACGCTCCCGGACCGGGCTCCCAGCCAGTCGATGTGGGGGTTCTCCATGACGAACAGCCCGCGCGGCGCGATCATGCCCAGGATCTGGTGCGTGTCCACCGGCAGCGTGCTCGGGTTGCCCGTGTGGGAGCCGAAGGCGTCACCCAGCCACGGCTGCTCGCCGTAGGCGCTGCTCAGGGGCTGGGCTCCGCTCTCCTGGGCGACCCCGCGGAGGACGGGGACGCCGCCGGTGCCCGACTCGATCGGCATGGTCAGGTCGATGCGCTGGTCGAACGCGCCCGCCACGAGGGCGCCCTTGCCGTAGCGCGAGCACCCGGTGACGCCGGTCGCGTCCGCCTGGAGGACGCTGCCGCCCGACTGCTCGACGACGTCGATGATGCGGCTCGCGCCCCAGGCCCAGGCCATGAGCAGCCCCGTGCCGCTGGAGGAGCCGTAGATGTCGTAGAACGCGCCCTGTTTGTTGCCTCGCGAGGTGCCCTCGGCCCCGACCGCGAAGGGGTCGTAACTGATGACGGCGGCGCCCGCGGCGTTGATGGTGGCCGTGTCCGCCCCGAACCCGCCGTAGACGATGACGGCCGGGAAGGGTCCGGAACCGCTCGGCAGGTCCACCGACGCCGAGAAGCTGGTACTGCGGCCCTGGTCCGTCACGTTCACGGTGATGCCGGACGAGGTGACCGTGCCCGTGACGCTGTCGGGGGGTGCGGGTTTCTCCCCGTAGACGGAGCTCTCCGCCAGTTCGTGGATCTCCGCCCGGCGGCACTCCCACTCCTCCCGGGTGGAGACGCGGGTGCCGTCCAGGCTGGTGAAGGGGTCGGGAAGCAGGGGGTCGGCGGCCGAGGGGCCGGGGTCGGGCACCGCGCAGTCGGCGCCGTCGTGCTCGGTGGCGGGTTCGACCTGCGCGGCGGCGCCGGTCGGCGCAACGAGGGTGGTGGCCAGGCTGGCCGCGGCCACGAGGGCCGTGGCCGCCCACACCCGGGATCGGTGGCGGTGGAAGCGCATGAGGACCTCCGGAGGGAGGGCGCGCGATCGGCCGGAGCGGCCCCCGCCGGATGGCGTCGGGCCGCGTACCCGCCGGTGCGCACCAGACGGGGGGTGTGCCGGTCCGGCCCGCCGGGGGCGCCGCCGCGCGTGCGGCGGCCGGGAGCCGCATCCGGACTTCCGGTGGAGGGTGGGGGCGCGGGCCGGAACCAGCGGTGCGAGCCTCCATGGTAGGAAGAAATTTCGGCCATTTTCCAGTGGAGTAACGGAAGTTTTCCGGAATACTTTCGGAAGCGAAGCGCGGACGCGCGATCGCGTGAGACAGCCGGGACGGAGGGGGCGCCGGGCAGCTGAGGGCCGCAAGCGCGAGTGTGCGAGGCAGTCGGGACAGGTGGGGTCTTGGGGAGTTCAGGGCCGCGAGCGCACGGAGACAACCAACCCGGGAAAGAGCCGGGGGAGCCGCCCTCGGAAGCCGCCAGGGACCTCTTCTGCGGAGAAGCGGGTCGGACACAACGACGACAGGGCCCCTCCCCTGGTGGGGAAGGACCCTGTCCCTGCTGCTCCCGCGATTGGACTCGAACCAATAACCTGCCGGTTAACAGCCGGCTGCTCTGCCGATTGAGCTACGCGGGATCGCACTGGCTCCCCGAGCCCCGGGGGCTCGGCGACATCCCTTAGCCTAGCGCCTTCCGGAGGGTGCTCGCGACGGGTTCTCGCCTCCCGCAGCGGCTCCGACCACCCGAACAGCCGCTCACCCGAACAGCCGCCCGCAAGGCCGAGGGCCCGCCGGATGCTTCCGACGGGCCCTCATGGTGCTCCCGCGATTGGACTCGAACCAATAACCTGCCGGTTAACAGCCGGCTGCTCTGCCGATTGAGCTACGCGGGATGGCATCCGTCCCACGGCCGGGCCGTGGCGACACATCAAGCGTAGCGTCCCCGCGGAGTGCTCGTGACCGGTGTCGGCATGTGTGGCGGAGTCGCGACGAGGTAACGTCGAGCACGGATCACGCCGATCGTCTCCAAAGGGTGAAGAGGTAGACCATGCGTTACCGGATCACGTTCGCCGCCGGACTCGCCATCGGTTACGTCCTGGGAGCACGGGCGGGCAGGGCCCGCTACGAGCAGCTCGCGCGCACCGCGCGCAAGGTGGCCGACAGCCCGGTCGTCCAGGAGGTCGCCGGCCTGGTCGGCGCCCAGGTCAGCAACGCGGGCCGCACCGTCTACGACAAGGCCGTGGACAAGATGCCGGTCACGTCCGTGCGCGACTTCCTCGCGCGGCCCACCGACGAGGAGATCGAGCTCGTCGAGTGGGAGAGCCACAGGTCCAACGGCACCCAGCCTCCGGAGGACAACGGCTCCCCCGGCAACGGCGGGAACCGCTAGTGGCCCTGTTCTCCAGGGGTGTGCCAGCGGCGCTGCGAGCCCGGCTGGAGCGGGGCGAGCGCGTGCTGGCCCACGCGCCCGTCGCCTCCCCGGCCGGGGAGGCGGCGCCCGTCCTGGCCGCCACCACGCGGGCCCTGCACCTGCCCGACGGGCGCGCGGTGCCCTGGCAGGACATCGACCGGGCCAGCTGGAGCCCCGACACCTTCACCTTCCTGGAGGAGGGCACGGGCGAGCACACGGTACGGCTGCGCTCAGACCCGGGCTCCGACGGCGTGGACTACCGCCGCCTGGCCGAGACCGTCTCCGAGCGGGTCACCGCGACCATCCTGGTCAACCGCTTCGTGCCCTTCCCCGGCGCGGACTCCTCCACGGGCTTTCGCCTGGTGGCGCGGCGGCCGCCCGGCGGCGCCGACGTGGCCTGGCGCATCCACCTGGGTGAGGGGGTGGACCAGCGGGACCCGCGCCTGCCCGGCGCCGTCTCCCGCGCCCTGGACGCCCTCCACGACCAGATGGGCGTGTGAGGAGGTACTTCCCAGCGCCCGACCGGTGCCGGGCGGCTCGGGGGGTTCCGCGCGCCCGGCACCGGGTGGCCGGAAGCGGTCAGCAGGCCTCGAAGAGGTAGTCCCCGTGGTCGGGGCCGACCAGGTCCAGGTCACGCAGGATCATCCGGGAGGGCGCGCCCGGAGCCGCGCAGGCCTCCTCGAAGGTCATCCCCTCCTCCTCCAGTGCCTCGGGGTACTCCACCGCCAGGACGGCGTCACCGTAGACGTCGGTGTAGGCCTCGCACTCGTTCCACACCGCGCACTCCTCCGTCATCGCGAAGTCGAAACCGACCTCCTCCCTGGCGCGCTCGGTGACCTCGGCGGAGTTCTTCTGGCCCGCGGCCATGCCGTGTCCGTGTGTGAGCCCGACCAGCTCGGCGGCCAGCGCGAGGTTGTCGTCGACCGTGAGCAGGCCCTGGGAGCGCAGGTCCGAGTCCAGGTTGTCGAACTCGACCGCGTCGAAGCCCTTGTCCGCGCAGGCGGAGACGGTCTCGGCGAGGATGTCGGCGATGTCGGAGCGCTTGTCCTCGGTGGAGGTGTCCAGGAGGCGCTCGTCGGGCCAGTCCCCGTCGACGACGGGCTCGCCCGAGGCGTCGCGCAGGATCAGGTCCGGGTGCTCCTCGAGCCACCACTCCAGGTCGCCGGGCTGGGTCTGGAAGCCGTTGACGTAGCAGACGGAGTACATCCCCTCCGCCGGCTCGGAGGTGGAGTCGCGCACCACCGTGCCGACGCCCGGGGGCGGGGCGTAGGAGGCGCCGAGCTGGTAGTCGAACGTGCCCTCGGGGAAGCCGTCGAAGGCGGCCGCGGCCGCCTCGGAGGCGGTGTCCGAGGTGTCCGCGGTGGAGGAGGCGAGTTCGCCGCCGCCCTGGCTCGCACAGCCTGCGGCCAGGAGCGCCGTCAGGCCGACGGCGGCGGCGCGGAGCCCGGTGGGTGTGGACATGGAGGAACCCCGTTCTGCGGCGGTGGGGTGGCCTGCCGCCTGGTGGTCGGCGGTCCCGCCGCGCGGGCGGGACGACGCCTACGGTAAGTGCCCGCGCCCGGTGCGGGGCCCGGTCCGCGGGACGCGGCGGGGGTCACGGGCGCGGCCCGCGCCGGAACGCACGGTCACCCTAGCCACGGCCGCGGTCCGGCGAAAGGCTCGGTCTCTCGGCCACCGACCGGCCGCGTCCCCGGGGTGGCCCGGAACTGCGGGAACCCCCCGGGGATGTCGGCAGGTTCACATGCTTCCCAGGAGACGACAGGAGTCACACGCGGTCGGATCGCCCGGCGGGCTCCCGAGCGTCGCGGGCCGCCATCCCCTGCGCGTCGCGTTCCGCCAGCCCCCGCGCCAGCACCTCGGCCAGGTGCAGCGCCCGGCGGCCCGCCCCCTGTTCGATCTGGGTGCGGCAGCTGTAGCCGTCGGCCAGCACCAGCGTGTCCGGGGAGGCACCGCGCACCCGGGGCAGCAGTTCGCGCTCGCCGATGGCCGCGGACACCTCGTAGTGGCCCTCGGTGAACCCGAAGTCGCCCGCCAGTCCGCAGCAGCCCGAGTCCAGCACCTCGCCGTCGATCCCCGCGCGGGCGATCAGCTCGCGGTCGGCGTCGAAGCCGATCACCGCGTGCTGGTGGCAGTGCACCTGCGCCAGGGCCGAGGCCGCGATCCGGGGCGGCCGCCAGTCGGGCGCGTACTCGTTGAGGAAGCCCGCGAGCGTGTGCACGGACGCGGCCACCCGCTCGCTCCGCTCTCCCGGGAGCAGCTCGACCAGGTCGTGGCGCAGCGCGGCGGTGCAGCTGGGCTCCAGGCCCACCACGGGCAGCCCCTCCTCCACCAGCGGCTCCAGCGCCCGCACCGCTCGGCGCATCACCGCGCGGGCGGTGTCCAGCTGTCCGGTGGACACCCACGTCAGACCGCAGCACACCTGTCCCCGGGGCAGCACCACGGTGAACCCGGCGTCCTCCAGCACGCGCACGGCGGCCGCGGGCACGTTCGGGTTGAGGTGGTTGCCGAAGGTGTCCGGCCACAGCACCACCCTCGGTCCGCCGGCACGGGCCTGCCCGCGCGCGGCGCGGCGCCGGAACGCGCGGGTGAAGGTGGTGCGGGAGAACGAGGGCAGGTCGCGCTGGGCGGCCACCCCCGCGACCCTCTTGGCCAGGCGCGACACTCCCGGCAGCCGGGTGGCGCGGTTGGCCTCGGCCGGGGCGAGCGAGGCCAGGCGCGCCCAGAGGGGCAGCCAGCCCATGGAGTAGTGGGCGGCCGGGCGCACCCTGCCCCGGTAGTGCTGGTGCAGGAACTCGGCCTTGTAGGAGGCCATGTCCACGTTGACCGGGCAGTCGCTCAGGCAGCCCTTGCAGGACAGGCACAGGTCCAGGCTCTCGCGCACCTCCTCCGAGCGCCAGCCGTCGGTGATGACGTCGCCGCTGGCCATCTCGAACAGCAGGTGGGCGCGGCCGCGGGTGGAGTGCTTCTCCTCCTGGGTGACCTGGTAGCTGGGACACATGACGCCCGGCCCCTCCTGGCGGCGGCACTTGCCCACCCCGGAGCAGCGACGCAGCGCCTTGGCGAGGTCGCCGTCGTCCTCGCGGTAGGCCAGTTCGGCCCGCGAGAGCAGCGGCAGCACCGGGCCGGACCGCTCCGGAGGCGCCGTTCGGGGACTGTGGGATGCGGTGGGAGGCCCGGGGACGGAGGGACCGGGGCTGGAGGGGCTGGGGACGGCGGCCACCCGGACATCGGCGTCCAGGGGCAGCGGGTCGACGATGATGCCGGGGTTCATGAGGCCCGCGGGGTCCCAGATCCTCTTGAACTCGCCGAAGGCGCGGACGAGGGAGGCCGGGTACATGCGGGCCAGGAGCTCCGAGCGCGCCTGGCCGTCGCCGTGCTCGCCCGACAGGGAGCCGCCGTGCCGGACCACGGTGTCGGCGGCCTCCTCCATGAACTCCCGGTACTCGCGGCGGCCCCGCTCGGTGGTGAGCTCGAAGTCGATGCGCACGTGCAGGCAGCCGTCACCGAAGTGGCCGTAGACCACGCCGAAGCGGCCGTGGCGCTCCATGAGCGCCTCGAAGTCGCGCAGGTAGTCGCCCAGGTTCTCGGGCGGCACCGCGGCGTCCTCCCAGCCCGACCAGGCCTCGGCCCCCGAGGGCGTGCGCTGGGTGAGCCCTGCGCCCTCCTCCCGGATGCGCCAGAGCGCCTTCTGGTGGGCGGGGTCGGAGACGACGAGGGCGTCGCTGGGACAGGATGTGCCCGGCAGGGCGGCGAGCATGCCCTCCGCGGCGTCGGCGGCGTCCGCGGGGTCCTTCCCGGCGACCTCCACCAGGAGCCAGGCACCGCCCTCGGGCAGCGGTACGCGCGAGCCGGAGCCGAACCTGTCCAGGGAGGCGACCATGCGGTGGTTGATGCCCTCGACGGTGAGCGGGCGGTGGCCGAGCAGGTCGGGGACGGCGTCGGCGGCCGCGGGGGCGTCGGGATAGCCGAGGACGGCCAGGGCGCGGGCGGGCGGCGACTCGACCAGGCGCACGGTGGCGCCGAGGACGAACACGCAGGTGCCCTCGGTGCCCACGAGGGCGGCGGCGACGTCGCGGCCCTTCTCCGGCAGCAGGCGGTCCAGGGAGTAGCCGGACACGCGGCGGCGGAAGTCGGGCATCGCGGTGCGCAGCTCGGCGCGGTGGGCGTCCACGAGGCGGGCGAGGGCGGCGTGGATCCGGCCCTCGCGTCCGGGGCGCGCGGCCAGGGCGCGGTGCTCCTCCTCGCCATCGCTGGAGCCGACGGTGAGCCGGGTCCCGTCGCTGAGCAGCACGTCGAGGGAGACGATGTTGTCGGCGGTGGTGCCCCAGGCGACCGAGTGGGAGCCGCAGGCGTTGTTGCCGACCATTCCGCCCACGGTGCAGCGGCTGTGGGTGGAGGGGTCGGGGGCGAAGGTGAGCCCGTACTCGGCGGCGGCGCGGCGCAGGTCGTCGAGGATGACGCCGGGCTGCACGGTGGCGGTGCGCGCCACGGGGTCGATGCCCTCGATGGCGCGCAGGTGGCGGGAGGTGTCGATGACGACGCCGGTGCCGACGGCGTTGCCCGCGATGGAGGTGCCGCCGCCCCGGGGGACGATCGCCACCCCGTGCTCGGCGCAGGCGCGGACGGCCGCCACGCAGTCCTCGACGGTCTCGGGGACCACCACGGCGAGCGGGACCCGGCGGTAGTTGGAGGCGTCGGAGGTGTAGAGGGCGCGTGTCCCCGCGTCGAAGGCGACCGTGCCCCGGACGCGGCTCTCCAGGTCGCGGCGCAGGGCGGCGACGTCGGTTCGGGCTGTGGTGCTGCTGTGCGGGTCGGCCATGGTGCCAGCGTGGCGGCTGCGGCCGCGGCGCCGCAAGCGTGCCGCGCTGCCCGGAGCCGGGCACCCGCCCCTCCCAGGTCCGCTGTCCGGACCGCCGCGGGCCCGGTGTCCGGACTCCTTCCCGGGACCGGTGTCCGCGCCTGACGCCCGGGGACTCAGCCCCCGAGGGACTCGTCCATGGCCCGCACCAGCTCACCGCGGGGGTCCATGTCCAGGTTCCACACCATGAGCCCGCCCAGCCCCTGTTCGAGCACGTACTCGCCCTTGAGGCGGATCACCTCGGGGCTGTCGTAGGTCCACCACTCGTCGCCGTCCAGGACCCAGTGGGCGCCCGCCTCCTCGTCCAGGGCGCGGGGACCCTCGATCTCCTGGAGCTCGGAGAAGGCCATGGTCGGGCCGTCGTAGCGGTCCTCCGCGGGCCCGGCGACCGGTTGCCCCGGCCCGGGTTCGGAGGGGTCCTCCAGCTGCCAGCCGCGGCCGAAGGCCGGAACGCCCACCACGAGCCGGCCCGGGGGCGCGCCCAGGTCCGCGTAGCGCCGCACGGCCCGGTCGACGCTGTTGGCGTCGGCGTCGGAGGAGTACAGGTTGGAGTGGTAGGCGGTCAGCTCGCTCCACGGACCGGCGAAGTCGTAGCCCTGCACGGTGGCGAAGTCCAGGTGCTCGAAGACCCGCGCGTCGTAGGCCTCGCTGGCCGCGGCCCCGCCGGGCAGCGACGCGGACAGGACGTACTCCTCGCCGGTCTCACGGGACAGCGCGTCCATCTGGCGGCGGAACTCGGCCACCAGGAGGGTGAAGTTGGCCGCGTCGTCGGGGTGCTCCACGTTGTCCGGGTGACCCGCTCCCCCGGGCCACTCCCAGTCCAGGTCGATGCCGTCGAAGATCCCGGCGGCCGCCCCGTCGCCGCCCTGCGGCTCACCCTCGAACACCGGCAGGTCGCCGCGCAGCCACAGGTCCAGGCAGGAGGACACGAAGGCCTCCCGGGACTCGGGGGTGCGGGCCGCGGTGGAGAAGTGCGTGGACCAGTTCCAGCCGCCCAGTGACAGGCTGGCCCTCAGGTGGGGGTGCCTCTCCTGGAGCTGGCGCAGCTGGTTGAGGCTGCCCGCGAGCTCCTGCTCGTACTCGTCGGCCTGCCCGCTGACGCTCTGGTCCGCGTCGTAGCGGCGCTGGTACAGCTCCCAGGGCTGGTCGTGGGTGCCCGGGATGTGGCACAGGCCCTCGGCGCTGATGTCACCGAACGCCCACATCAGGCGGGTCAGGTGCTCGGGGGCTCCGCTGTCCTCCAGCTCCTTGACGGTGTAGCCGCGGTTGGCCACGTTCCAGTCGGCGAAGTACCCGAGCCTCTCGGGGTTCCTTCCGGTCGCGGTCACGAACACCCCCGTGATCAGCACCGCGGCGGCCACGACCGCCCCCAGAGCGAGCAGGGGGCGGCGCCGCGGGGGCGGTGCGTCGCCCGGCGGGGCTGGCGTGGCTCTCACTCCTACGACGTTAGACGCCGGACCCGGTGGATGCGGCGAGTCGACACCAGGTCGGCCACATCAGGCCGACCGTCCGCCGGACGGGAACCCTGGGAGCGGCCCACGCGTTGGGGGTGACCGCCGACCCGTTCGCCGTGATCTTGTACTTGTAGCGAGGTTGGAGCACCGATCCTCGCTACAAGTACAAGATCATCGCAGTTCAGAACACGGGAGCCACACCGGTAACGGTTCCGGCCGGACCGGACTCAGCGCCCACCGGCGGATGCCCTCAGTCCGCGCGGATGAAGTCGCGCAGGCTCCCCGCCCTTGAGGGGTGGCGGAGCTTGGCCAGGGTCTTGGCCTCGATCTGGCGGATGCGCTCACGGGTCACCCCGAACTCGCGCCCCACCTCCTCCAGCGTGTGCGGGTGGCCGTCGGCCATCCCGAAGCGCAGCCGGATGATGCGCCGCTCGCGGTCGGAGAGACCGCCGAGGATGGCCCCCAGCTGCTCCTGGAGGACGGTGAAGGCCGCCGCCTCGACCGGGGCGACCGCGTCGGCGTCCTCGATGAAGTCGCCGAAGTCGGACTCCTCCTCGCCGATCGGCGACTGGAGCGAGACGGGCTCCCGGGCGATCCGCTGGATCTCCAGGACGCGCTGGCCGACGAACCCGGCTGCCGAGGAGACCTCCTCGACGCTGGGCTCTCGTCCGAGCTGCTGGTGCAGCTGGTGCTGGACCCGGACGATCTTGTTGATCGTCTCGACCATGTGCACGGGGATGCGGATCGTGCGCGCCTGGTCGGCGATCGCCCGCGTGATGGCCTGGCGGATCCACCACGTCGCGTAGGTGGAGAACTTGAAGCCCTTGCGGTAGTCGAACTTCTCGACGGCCCGGATCAGGCCGAGGTTGCCCTCCTGGACCAGGTCGAGCAGGAGCAGGCCGCGGCCCATGTACCTCTTGGCGATGGACACCACGAGGCGCAGGTTGGCCTCGATCAGGCGCCTCTTCGCCCGCCGCCCCTCCTCGACCAGGCAGGCCAGCTCCTCCGCGGTGCGCACGCCCTCGTCGGGCGCGCAGTGCTGCGCGTAGAGGCCGACCTCGATCGCCTTGGCCAGTTCGACCTCCTGCTCGGCGCTCAGCAGCGGCACCCGGCCGATCTCGCGCAGGTAGAGGCGGACCAGGTCCGACCCGGAGCGCCTGCCGCCGTCGGAGACGGGGCCGGTGTCCTCGGGGGCGGTGTCGTCGGGGCCCGAGACCTCCACGCCGATCCGGGCGAGGTGGGCGACCGCCTGGTCCAGGTAGTCCGGGGGCGCGTCCAGCCGGTCCAGGGCCGAGGCGACCTCGCCGCGGCTGACCGACCCCGTGTCGGGGAGCAGCCGGACCACCTGTCGAATGGACGGAGTTTCGTTGGTCACAACTGTTGGAGCCACCCGCCCATTGTGCCCTTTCGGGTACCTCGGAAGGGAGAACTACTATTGTCACCCCGGTGCTACATACCGCCCCGTCACATCTCCTGGAGAGCGCGTTTTTGCTGTTGGAGCGCCATGAGTTCGGTCAGCAGCCGCTGTTGTTCCTCCACCTGGGGAGTTCCCTCCAGACGGGACAGTTCCGATCTCAGGTTTGACTCGCGCCGGTTGATGGAATGAGTCTTGATTGTGCCCAGTATTTGTCGGGCGTAATGTTCGTCGAGTTCTCCGTAGAACTCCAGCTGTTCCACCACCAAACGGGTGAGAAAATCACGCTGCGTGTCATTGGGGGCGGCTTCGCGCAGGCCGTTCACCCATGCGGCGGGGTCGTGCGCGGCGGCCACCCCGCCCGCGGCGGTGATGAGCTTGAGCACGGCCCTGTGCTGGGGAACGGTGAAGTCCTCCTCGGTGAACGCGTCGAAGCCCACGGCCAGCGAGGGGAACTGCAGGGCGATCTTGAGCGCTTGGCGCTCGCGCTGCACGGAGGGGTCGCCCACGTTGTAGGGGGCCTCCTGCGCGTCCGGAGTGGGCACGGGCCGCGCGGGGGCCGTCCGCGGACCGGGTCCGCGGCCCCGGGCGCCGCGCATGTGCTGGTTGACCCGGCGCAGCACGAAGGCCTCGTCCAGGATGCCGATCCAGCGGTCGAGGTTCCTGCCGTAGTCGCGGCGCACGCCCTCGTCGCGGATGCTGGCGACCACCGGGGCGGCGGCGTCCAGGGCGGCCATCCTGCCCTCGGGGGTGGACAGGTCGTAGCTCTCCATGACGTTGCGGATCATGAACTCGTACAGCGGGGCGGCGTCCTTGACGAGGTCGACCACGGCCTGCGGCCCGTGCTGGAGGCGCAGGTCGCAGGGGTCGAGCCCGTCGGGCTGCACGGCGACGAAGGTCTCGGAGGCGAACCCGTGCTCCTCCGCGAAGGCGCGCACGGCAGCCTTCTGGCCCGCCTTGTCGCCGTCGAAGGTGAACACGACCTTGCCGCTCTGGTTGGTGCGGCCCAGCAGCATGCGGCGCAGGATCTTGACGTGGTCCTCGCCGAAGGAGGTGCCGCAGGTGGCCACGGCGGTGTCCTCCCCTGCGAGGTGGCAGGCCATGACGTCGGTGTAGCCCTCGACGATGACCGCCTTGCCCTCCCGGGCGATGTTGCGCTTGGCCAGGTCGAGCCCGTACAGCAGCCGCCCCTTGTGGAAGACCGGGCTCTCGGGGGAGTTGAGGTACTTGGGCCCGTCCTCCTCGGGGTCGAGCTTGCGGGCGCCGAAGCCGACCACCTCGCCGGTGACCTCGCGGATGGGCCACAGCAGCCGGTTGCGGAAGCGGTCGTAGGCGCCGCGCCGCCCCTGGCTGGCCAGACCGCCCTCGACGAGCTCGGCGTCGGTGAAGCCCTTGCGGCGCAGGTGCGCGGTGAGGTTCTCCCATCCGGCGGGGGCGTAGCCGAGGCCGAAGTGCTCTGCGTGCGTGCGGTTGAACCCGCGCTCGTCCAGGAAGCGCCGGGCGGTGACCGCGCCCGGGGAGAGGAGCTGCTCGGCGTAGAACTCGGCGGCGGCGCGGTGGGCGTCGAGCATGCGCTGGCGCTTGCCCGTGTCGTGCCTGGCGGAGCTGCGGCCGCCCTCCTCGTAGCGCAGGGTGATGCCGACCTGGCGGGCGAGCGTCTCGACGGCCTCGGTGAAGCTGAGGCTGTCGATCCTCTGGAGGAAGGAGATGGTGTCCCCGCCCTCTCCGCAACCGAAGCAATACCAGAGATTTTTGGAGGGGGTGACGTTGAAGGAGGGGGACTTCTCGTCGTGGAAGGGGCACAGGCCCTTGAGCGACCCGCCCCCGGCGTTGCGGAGCTGGAGGTACTCGCCGATCACGTCGGCGATGGGCGCGCGCTCGCGTACGAGGGCGATGTCTTCGTCTCTGATCCGGCCTGCCACGGTCTCCAGGGTAGTTCGCCCCGCCGACGCCGTGACCGCCGTGCACAGGCCCTCCCCGAGCCAACCCCCGCACCCGCGCGGCGGTCCCGCCCGCACCCGCACGGCGAGGGTCCTTACCCCGTGCCGCGACGGCGCCAGCGCCCGGGTTTCCCCGTCGCGCCACCGGGCGGCCATCTGCCGGCCGTCTCCGCGCCGGTGGACCCTGGGACCATCGGGCTCCCCCCGATGATCGGCTCCCCGAGGAGGCTCGGCACAGGTGCGCGGACTCCCCCACACGTCCGGCCGCGGCGCTTTCTGGTTCGTCGTGGTCGCCTCGGTCCTCGCGGTGGCCCTGGCCGTGGCGCTCGGCTTCGTCGTGGTCAACCGCCTGACCGGCGGCGGCACGGCCCTCGTGGAGGGCGTGGTCGGCTCGGAGAAGGTGGAGCTGTTCGAGGACGAGCGGGTCGTGGAGCGCTTCGCCGAACTCGGGTACGAGGTGCGGGTGCGCCCCCGGGGCTCGCGCCTGATGGCCGAGGACGCCGGGGGAGCCGACTTCGTCTCCCCCGGCTCGGGCCCGGCCTCCGAGCACGTGCGCGAGCGGCACGGGATCTCCACCGAGTACCGCCCCTTCAGCACCCCGATGGTCCTGCTGAGCTACCAGCCGATGGTGGACGCCCTGGAGGGCGCCGGGGTCGCCGAACAGGCCGAGGACGGCACGTGGTCGCTGGACCTGGCCGCCTACCTGGAGCTGACCGAGGAGCGCACCCGCTGGCGGGACCTGCCCGGGGACGCGGTCAGTTCCAGCAACCGCAACGAGGTGCTGGTGCGCACCACCGACCCGCGCACCTCCAACTCGGCGGCGATGCACGTGGCGGCCCTGTCCTACCTGCTCAACGGTGAGGAGGTGGTCGCGCCGGGCGCGGTGGACGAGGAGCTCACCGGGACGCTGTCGCGCCTGTTCCTCGCCCAGGGCCAGCCGCCGGAGTCCTCCCAGCAGCCCTTCGACCAGTACCGCGACCTGGGGGCGGGGCACACGCCGCTGCTGTGGGCCTACGAGGCGCAGTACGTGAACGCGATGGTCAACGGGCCCGCGCTCGCCGACGACGCGGTGGTGCTCTACCCGGGGCCGACCGTGTACGCGGTGCACACCGTCGTGCCGTTCACGGAGGCGGGCGACGCGGTCGGCCGTCTCCTCGCCGAGGACGCGCGGCTCCAGGAGCTGGCCGCGGCGCACGGGTTCCGCACCGAGGGCGGCACCCAGTTCGAGGACCTGGCGGCCGAGCACGGGCTGCCGGTGCGCGTCCGGGTGGGAGACGTGGTGAACACGCCCACCTACGAGGTCCTGGAGACCCTGCTGACGGGGATCGAGGACTCCTACACCAGCAACGGGATGCGCCCGCCCGCCCCCGACGCGTCGGTACGCGACGGGGGCGCCGGGGGCGGGAGCTAGGGCATGACGGGCGGACACGGAGGCGGGACGGCGATGGCGGCTGGAACGGGGACCGGGAGGGGCCGCGGGGCCAGCGGGGTCCGCAGGGGGCGCGGGATCAGCGGCGCGTGCGCTGCGGTGCTCGCGGCGGCCCTGGCGGCGACGGGCTGCTCCGCCCCGGGGTCGGACGCGGACGTGACGCTGCGGATCCTGGCCGGGAGCGAGATCGCCGACCTGGAGCCGCTGCTGGAGGAGGTCGGGGAGCGCACCGGGGTGGCGGTGGAGCTGGAGTACACCGGCACACTGGACGGCATGGCCCGGATCGCCGCGGGTGACCGGCAGGGCGAGGGCGGGGAGTACGACGCGGTGTGGTTCGCCTCCAACCGCTACCTCAACCTGGACGGCGAGGGCCGGTCGGCGGTGCACGTGGAGACGCCGGTCATGATCTCCCCGGTGGTGCTGGGCGTGGCCGCCGACCGCGCGCGGGAGCTGGGGTGGGACGAGGGCGCGGAGGTGACCTGGTCGGACGTGCACCGGGCGGTCGCGGAGGAGGACTTCACCTACGGGATGACCAACCCGGGCGCCTCCAACTCGGGCTTCTCCGCGCTGATCGGGGTGGCCTCGGCGATGGCCGACACGGGCGCGGCGCTGCGGTCGGAGGACGTGGAACGGGTGGGGCCCGATCTGGCGGAGTTCTTCGCGGGCCAGGAGGTGACGGCGGGGTCGTCGGGGTGGCTCACGGACGCGTTCGTGCGGCGCGCGGAGGGCGACAGGCCGGTGGACGGGCTGGTCAACTACGAGTCGGTGATCCTGTCGCTGAACGCCTCCGGTGTGCTGGAGGAGCCCCTGACGGTCGTGTACCCGGCCGACGGCGTGGTGACGGCCGACTACCCGCTGACGCTGCTGTCGGACCCCTCCGAGCAGACGCTGGACGGGTACGAGCGGCTGGTGGAGGACCTGACGTCGGAGGGGACCCAGCAGCAGATCGCCGACCGGACATGGCGGCGCCCGGTCACGGCCGGGGCCGAGCTGTCCCCGCCGGTGCCCTCGCTGGTGGAACTGCCGTTCCCGGCGAGCCGGGCGGTCGTGGACGGCCTGGTGGCGGACTACTCGGCCTCACTGCGCCGTCCGGCGCGCACCGTGTACGTGCTGGACGTGTCGGGGTCGATGGAGGGCGACCGGCTCGCCGAACTCCAGTCGGCCCTGGGCGCGCTGACCGGCGCGGACGGCGGTTCCCTGGCACAGAGCACGCAGACCTTCCAGGAGCGGGAGGTGGTGACGCTGCTGCCCTTCGCCACCCAGCCCGCCGACCCGCTGACCTTCGTGGTGGAGACGGGTTCGGTGGACGAGGTCAACGCGGACCTGTCCGCGGCGGTGGAGGGGCTGGAGGCCGAGGGCGACACGGCCGCCTACGACGCCCTGGTGCGGGCGTACAGGCTGCTGGAGGAGGGAGCCCGTACGGACGACGAACCCCTGATGTCGGTGGTGCTGATGACCGACGGCGAGGTGAACCGGGGTACCGGGCTGGAGGGCTTCCGGGAGTCGCTGGCGGCGCGGTCGGACACGGTGGCGCGTGTGCCGGTGTTCACGGTGCTGTTCGGGGAGTCGGACGTGCCGGAGATGACCGAGCTGGCGGAGCTGACGGGCGGCCGGGTGTTCGACGCCCGTGAGCAGGACCTGGAGCAGGTCTTCCGGGAGATCCGGGGCTATCAGTAGTACCCCGGACCCCCCGGAGGGGCCCGTCTCAGGAGGACCTGTCTCAGGAGGAGGTCCGTGCCCGGTCCGCCGTGGGCGGCGGACCCTGGGCCCCGCCCCCGTCCCGTCGGGGCCCGGAGGAGGACGGGGGGACGGAGACGGTGACGGGCCCGGCGCTGACACGGCGCTTGTTGTAGATGTCGAAGGCGACCGCCAGGAGCAGCACCAGTCCCTTGATGAGCTGCTGCCAGTCCACGCCCAGGCCGATCAGGGACATGCCGTTGTTGAGCACGCCCATGACCAGGGCGCCGATGACGGCTCCGACGACGGTGCCCACGCCCCCGGAGGCGGAGGCGCCGCCGATGAAGGCCGCGGCGATGGCGTCGAGTTCGAACATGGTCCCGGCACCGGTCGTGGCGGCGTTGAGCCGGGCGGTGAAGACGAGCCCTGCCAGCGCCGAGAGCACGCCCATGTTGACGAACACCCAGAACGTGGTGCGCTGGGTGCGGATCCCCGACAGCGCGGCGGCCTGCTCGCTGCCGCCGACGGCGTAGACCCGCCTGCCCATGGTCGTGGAGCGCATGACGAACGAGTACCCGGCGATGAGCGCGACGAGCAGCACGCCCACGACGGGCAGCCCGTTGTAGTCGGCGAGCACGTAGGTGAACGCCAGGATGGCGGCGACGATCACGGCCGAGGAGGCGGCGGTGGCCGGCGCGGACTGGACCGGGAGCCCGTGCCCGAGCGAGCGGGCGCGCGAGCGCCACTGGATCCACACCAGGGCGGCGGCCCCCGCCGCGCCCAGCAGCAGGGTGGGCAGGTGCAGGCCGTCCCCGGCCTGCCAGGGCAGGAACCCGCTGGCGATGTTGCGCAGGGAGGGCGGCAGCGGAGCCACGGACTCCCCTCCCAGGACGGCCAGGGTCGCGCCGCGGAAGACGAGCATCCCGGCGAGGGTGACGATGAACGCCGGAACGCGCACGTAGGCCACCCAGAAGCCCTGCCAGGCGCCGATGAGCGCGCCGAGCAGCAGGGCCACGGGCACGACCACGACCGTGGGCAGCCCCCAGGCGGTCAGCATGATCGCCGACACCGCGCCGGTGAAGGCCACCACCGAGCCGACCGAGAGGTCGATGTGGCCGGTGACGATGACCAGCATCATCCCGATCGCCAGGATCAGGATGTAGGAGTTCTGCATGATCAGGTTGGTGACGTTGAGCGGGGTGAGGAGCAGGCCCCCGGTGAGGATCTGGAACAGCACGATGATGGCCACCAGGGCGGCGGCCATGCCGTACTGGCGGGAGTTCCCGCGGGTCAGCGCGCCGCCGAGCCGGGAGAGTCGGGAGGTTGCGGTGGGCTCTTTCACGGGTGTCCCCCGGTTCGCGTCATCAGTCTCATGAGGGTTTCCTGGTCGGCCCCCTCCCCGGGGACCTCTCCGGTGATGCGCCCCTCGCACATCGTGTAGACCCGGTCGCACATGCCGAGGATCTCGGGGAGTTCGGAGGAGATCAGCAGCACGCAGGCGCCCTCCGCGGCGAGGCGGCGGACGATCAGGTAGATCTCGTACTTGGCGCCGACGTCGATGCCGCGGGTGGGCTCGTCGAGGATCAGCAGTTCGGGCCGGGTGAACATCCACTTGCCCAGGACGACCTTCTGCTGGTTGCCGCCGCTGAGGGTGCGCACGGTCTGGGTGGTGCCCTGGCTCCTGACCCGCATGCTCTCGCTCATCCGGGCGGCCTCCACCGTCTCCAGCCCGGGGTCGAGGACACCGCGCGCGGACACGCGGTCCAGGGCCGCCAGCGTGGTGTTGTGGCGGATGTCGTCGTCGAGGATCAGGCCGAGGGACTTGCGGTCCTCGGGCACGTAGGCGAGGCCGCCGCGGATGGCGTCGGCGACGCTGGCGGTCGCGAGTTCGACGCCGTCCTTGAGCAGGGTGCCGCGGACGTGGCGTCCGTAGGAGCGGCCGAAGAGGCTCATCGCGAACTCGGTGCGCCCGGCGCCCATGAGGCCGGCCATGCCCACGACCTCCCCGGCGCGCAGGGTCAGGCCGACCCCGTCCACCACGCGCCGTCCGGCCTGGGTGGGGTGGTCCACCGTCCAGTCCCGGACCTCGAAGCGCACCCGGCCGATCTCGCCGGTGCGCGGGGGGTGGCGCTGGTCCAGTGCGCGGCCGACCATCCCGCGGATGATGCGGTCCTCGTCGACCGAGGGGGTCCCGTCGGCGTCGCGCTCCACGGCGAGGGTCTCGATGGCGCGGCCGTCGCGCAGGATGGTGACCTCGTCGCAGACGCGCACCACCTCGCCGAGCTTGTGCGAGATGAGGATGCACGTGACGCCCTGGTCGCGCAGGTCCAGGAGGAGTTCGAGCAGCCGGGTGCTCTCCGCCTCGTTCAGCGCGGAGGTGGGCTCGTCCAGGATGAGCAGCCGCACCCGTTTGGCCAGGGCCTTGGCGATCTCCACGAGCTGTCTGGCGCCCACGCTCAGCGCCGCGACGGGCGTGGCCGGGTTCTCGTCCAGTCCGACCCTGCGCAGGAGCTCGCGGGCCCGGGCGTGGGTGGCGCCCCAGTCCAGGACGCCGTACCGGGCCTGCTCGTGGCCGAGGAAGACGTTCTCGCTGATGGACAGCTGCGGGATGAGGGCGAGTTCCTGGTGGATGATGGCGATGCCCGCGCGCTCGCTGTCGGCCACGCCGGAGAAGGCGCAGGGCTGCCCGTCCATGAGGATCTCGCCGCTGTGGGAGCCCGTGGGGTGGACCCCGCTGAGCACCTTCATCAGCGTCGACTTGCCCGCGCCGTTCTCCCCCATCAGGGCGTGGACGCGGCCGTGGCCGACGCTCAGCGACACCCCGTCCAGGGCCCGCACCCCGGGGAAGTCCTTGCGGATGTCGCGCATCGTCAGGAGCGGTCCGCCCCGGGGGGCGGACCGCGTCTGGTCCTGTCTCATTCGAGCTCGGACTCCTCGTAGTAGCCGCTGTCGACCAGGACCTCGTGGTAGTTGTCGGCGTCAACCGAGACGGGCTCCAGCAGGTAGGAGGGGACGACCTTGACCCCGTTGTCGTAGCTCTCGGTGTCGTTGACCGGGACCTCCTCGCCCTGCACCACGGCCTCGACCATGTCCACGGTCTGGGTCGCCAGGGTCCGGATGTCCTTGAAGACGGTCTGGGTCTGCTCCCCGGCGATGATGGACCGGACCGAGGCGGCCTCGGCGTCCTGTCCGGTGATGACCGGCAGCGGCCGGTCCGCGGTGCCGTACCCACCGGCGCGCAGGGACTCGATCACGCCGAGGCTGATGCCGTCGTAGGGCGACAGGACCGCGTGCACCTCCTCGTCGGAGTAGTGGGCGCTGAGCAGGTTGTCCATGCGGTCCTGGGCGACGGCGCCGGACCACTCCTGGGTGGCGATCTGCTCCATGGAGGTCTGGTCGCTGCGGACGACGAGGCGGCCGTCGTCGATGTGGGGCTGGAGCACCGACATCGCCCCGTCGAGGAAGTAGGAGGAGTTGTTGTCGTTGGGTGATCCGCCGAACAGCTCGATGTTGAAGGGCCCCTCCTCGTTCTCCAGGTCGAGGGAGTCCGCGATGTACTGGCCCTGGAGGACGCCGACCTGGAAGTTGTCGAAGGTGGCGTAGTAGTCGACGTGCTCGCTGCCGAGGATGAGGCGGTCGTAGGCGATGACGGGGATGTCGCTGGAGGCGGCCATGTCGAGCACGTCGCCGAGGGCCTCGCCGTCGATGGAGGCGATGACCAGGACGTCGGCGCCGCGGGTGATCATGTTCTCGATCTGGGCGACCTGGTCCTCCACGACGTCCTCGCCGTACTGGAGGTCGGTGCCGAAGCCGCGGGCCTCGAACTCGGCGACCATGTTCTCGCCGTCGTTGATCCAGCGCTCCGAGGACTGGGTGGGCATGGCGATGCCGACGACGCCGGCGTCGCCCTCGGGCCGCGCGGCGTCGCCGACGCCTCCGCAGGCGGTGAGCAGGAGTGTGCCGCACAGCGCGGCTGCCAGAAGGGGTGTGCGTCGGGAGTGGGGGGTCATGCGTTCGCCTTTCTGGGCGTTGTCCGGATGCGGGCGCGCACCGGAGGGGTCCGGTCAGTTCCGGTCGGTCATTTCCGGTCGGTCGAGACGGTGATGACGGACCAGGACACGGGGGGCAGGACCGCGGAGAGCCTGCCGCCGTCCAGGGTCACGTCCCCGGCCGGTCGCGGGACGACCCGGTCGGGGGCGTCCATGGTGTTGGAGGCGTAGGGGTCGTCGTCGCTGAGGGTCCGGGCGCCGATGACGGCCGTCGGGGCCAGGCCGCGCAGGTCGGCGTCGAGGGCGAGGGGCTGGTCGGTGGAGCGGTTGACCGCGAACAGCGACGCGGTGCCCTCCCGCTCGTCGAAGGTGACGACGGCGTCCAGGATCGGGATCTCGCCGTGGCTGGCGGTCGTGTACCGGGGCGCCGTGACGCCGGTGTGCAGCACCCGGCCGCGGGCGGCCCGCGCGGTCAGGGAGAAGGGGTGGAAGATGGTCTGGCGCCACGCGGGGCCGCCGGGCTCGGTCATGATCGGTGCGATGACGTTGGCGAGCTGGGCCTGGCTGGCGGCGGTGACCCGGTCACCGTGCCGGAGCAGGCTGATGAGCATGTTGCCCACGACGACGGCGTCGGCGACGTTGTAACGGTCCTCGATGACGCGGGGCGCCACCTGCCAGTCGTCGGCGGGCTGCGCGGCGGCCAGGGCCTGGTGGCGGCTCAGGTACCACACGTTCCACTCGTCGAAGGAGAGCTGGATGCGTTTGGGGTCGCGCAGGCGCGCGCCGACGGCGTCGGCGGTGGAGACGACGGAGTCGATGAAGTGGTCCATGTCCGTTGTCGAGCCGAGGAAGTCGGCCAGGTCCCCGTCGCGCTCCTCGTAGTAGGCGTGCAGCGAGATGTGGTCCACCGCGTCGTAGGTCTCCTCCAGGACGGTGGCCTCCCACTGGCCGAAGGTGGACATGGCCGATCCGGAGCTGCCGCAGACGACCAGTTCGAGGTCGCGGTCGGCCATCCTCATGGCGCGCGCCACCTGCCCGGCCTTGCGTCCGTAGGAGCGCGCGTCGAGGTGGCCGATCTGCCAGGGACCGTCCATCTCGTTGCCCAGGCACCACATGCGGATGCCGTGCGGATCGGGGTGCCCGTTGGCGGCGCGCTGGTCGGACAGGAAGGTGCCGCCGGGGTGGTTGCAGTACTCCAGCAGGTCCAGGGCCTCGGCCAGGCCGCGGGTGCCGAGGTTGACCGCCATCATCGGTTCGATGTCCAGGCCGCGGCACCAGGCGGCGAACTCGTCGAGGCCGAACTGGTTGGTCTCGATGCTGTGCCAGGCCAGGTCGCGGCGGACCGGTCGGCGGTCCCTGGGGCCGACGCCGTCCTCCCAGCGGTACCCGGACACGAAGTTTCCGCCGGGGTAGCGCACGGTGGTCACGCCCAGTTCGCGGACCAGGTCGGCGACGTCGCGGCGGAAGCCGTCGGCGTCGGCTGTCGGGTGCCCGGGTTCGTAGATGCCGGTGTAGACGCATCGGCCCATGTGCTCGACGAACGAGCCGAAGACGCGGCGGTGCACGGGGGAGACCCAGTGGTCCTTATCGGCGGTGACGGAGGCTCGGAGCATGCGTTCTCCTTGGGTGGTGGGGGGCGGGTGGGGGTCAGCCCTTGATGCCCGCTCCGGCCACACCGGTCACGATGTGGCGCTGGAAGAGCAGGAAGACGACCAGCAGCGGGACCGCTCCCAGCACGGCCGAGGCCATGACCTGGGCGTACTGGACCCCGTACTGTCCGGCCACGGTGCCCAGCCCGACGGTGAGCGTCATCATCTCGGGGTCGTTGGTGACCAGGAAGGGCCACAGGAAGTTGTTCCAGGCGCCGATGAAGGCGAAGATGCCGACCGCCGCCAGGACCGGCCTCGACAGGGGCAGGATCACGTTCCACAGGACGCGCAGCGCTCCGGCGCCGTCCATCCTGGCGGCGTCCTCGTACTCGCGGGGGATGGCGTCGAAGAAGCGTTTGAGGATGAACACGAACACCGGCGCGACCACCTGCGGCAGCGCGACCCCCCAGTAGGTGTCCACCAGTCCGAGCTGGGTCATCAGGACGAACTGCGGCACGATCAGGGTCTGCGGCGGGATGAGGATGCCCCCGATGACGAGCGTGAACAGCCACGGCCTGCCGCGGAAGTCGAAGCGGGAGAAGCCGTAGGCGGCCAGGACGCAGACCACCAGGGTGAGCGCGGTGACGATGACCGTGGTGATGAGGGAGTTGGCCGTCCAGCGCAGGATGTCCCCGCGCCCCAGCACGAGGGCGTACGCCTCGAAGGTGGGGTTGTCGGTGAGCCAGGAGGGCGGCATGACGGTGGTCTCGCCCTCGGGTTTGACCGAGGTGGCGAAGGCCCACAGCAGGGGGACGAGCCAGAGGGCTCCGGCCAGGGCGGAGACCGTGTGGAGGGCGATCGTTCCGGGGGAGGGCGCGCGCCGGGGCCGGCGGACGCGCCGCGCGGGCTCGGTGGCCGCGTGGGGCGTGGCGGGTGCGGTGGGAACTGCCATGGCCGGTCAGGCCTCCTTCCGTGCGAAGAGGCGGAACTGGGCTATGGAGGCGATGACGACCAGGGCCATGAAGACGTAGGCCATGGAGGAGGCCAGTCCGATGCGCAGGCCCACGAACCCGGAGTCGTAGATGTACTGGATCGCGGTCCTGGTGGCGAAGTTCGGTCCGCCCGAGGTCATGAGGTAGATCTGCTCGAACACGCGCAGGGAGCCGATGAGCTGGAGCACGGAGATCAGCCCGGTGGTGCGGGCCAGCAGGGGCAGGGTGATCCGGCCGACGCGCTGCCAGGCGCCCGCGCCGTCGATGGCGGCTGCCTCGTACACGTCCTTGGGGATCGACTGCATGGCCGCGAGGTAGAGCAGGTAGTTGAAGCCGACCTGCCACCACGCGGTGGCGACGACCACCGAGAGCATCGCCGTGTCCTCGCTGAAGAGCCACTCGACGCCGTCCAGCCCGAGCTGTTCCAGAAAGCCGTTGAACAGGCCCAGGCTCGGGTTGTACATCCAGTTCCAGATGAGGGTCATCACCGCGACCGGGAGCACGAACGGCGCGAAGAACGACAGCCTCAGGAACCACCCCAGGCGCCGGGCGTGGTCGGTCAGCAGGGCGAGGGCGAGGGCGAGCGCGACCATGAGGGGGACGCTCAGCACCGTGAACCACAGGGTGTTCCACAGCGCGTCCCACATGTCGGGGTCGGTCAGGCTCTCCCTCCAGTTGTCCAGCCCCACGAAGGAGACCGGGCCCCCGGCCAGGCTGCGGTCGGTGAAGGAGTAGACGAGCCCGACGAGTGCGGGCCACAGGAGGAAGAGCAGGTAGAAGGCGAGGAAGGGCAGGGTGAACCACAGTCCGGTCCACACGGCGGGCCTGCGGCGCACGTCCACGAGGCCGCGGCCGGAGGGGCCGGGCGCCGTGGTCCTGGGTGGCGTGGGGGTCTGGGCGGTCATGGCGGGCTCCCTCACACCGGTGACGGCACGGTCAGCAGGTCGCGGATGGCTCCCTTGAGCTGTTCCAGCGCCTGTTCGGGTGTCTGGGTCCCCTGGTGGAGGGTGGTGAGCGGGCCGTTGGCCTCCTCCTGGAGGCGCCCGGCCGAGCCGCTGAACCACGCCTCGGGCTCGAACTGCACGTTCTCGGCCGCCTCGCGGTACTCGGACTGTGGTGTGAGCGCCTCGTACTCGGCGCTCTCGACCACGGGCTGGTAGGCGGGGATGTGACCGCCCCCGGCCCAGGTGAGGCTGTGGCGCAGCATCCAGGCGGCGTATGCGACCGCGGCCCGGATCCGCTCGGGGTCGGGGTCGCGCTGGTGCGGGAACACGTAGCAGTGCGAGTCGCCCCTGGTGCGGTGGTTGCCGAAGACGTCGGGGAACTGCCCCGCCGAGAAGGCCGTTCCGGCGGCCTCCAGCGTCGGGATCTCCCAGTTGCCGTGGATCATCAGCCCGGCCCGGCCGTTGGAGAGGTTGGCCGCGGTGTCGGCCAGCATCGAGTGACGGGGCGCCAGCTCCTCCTCGGAGAGCCGGTACATGAACTCCATCGCCACCAGGGCCTTGTCGTCGTCCATGGTGAAGTCGTCCTCGCCCAGGACGAGCTCCCCGTCCTGCTGGCGGTAGAGCGCCCAGAAGTTGGGCCAGGGCTGCCAGGTGTCGACCGACAGGCCGTAGGCCCCGGTGACCGCCTTGATCTCGCGGAGCATGGCCATGTAGTCGTCCAGCCCGCTGACCTCGACCAGCCGGTCGTCGGCGTCGAGCAGTCCGGCCTCGCGGCACACGTCGAGGTTGTGGTACTGGACCAGGACGTGCGTGTCGATGGGGACCGCGTACAGCTGCCCGTCGAAGAAGCACTTCTCCCAGATGTTGGGCAGGATCACGGTGTCGTCGATCCCGGCCTCGGCCAGCAGCGCCGGGTCGATCGGGTCCAGCAGCCTCCCGGGGGCCAGGCTCTCCAGGCGGGAGACGTGCACGGTGGCGACGTCGGCGCCGCGCCCTCCCGCCGCGCCCATCGCGACCTTGGTGTAGAAGGGGGAGCCCCAGGTGAAGGTGGTCGCCCGGAAGTCGACCTCCGGGTGCTCGGCCCGGTAGGCGTCGTGCATCTCGATCATCCGCAGGCCGTCGCCGCCCGAGAAGAGGTTCCACTGCCGCAGTCGGGTCTCGCCGGACAGCAGTGCGTCGGGGGGCGCGCAGCCCGCGGCGGCCAGTCCGGCGGCGGCCAGGGCCCCGGTGAGCAGGGTCCTGCGTCCGGGGCCCCGGGGGGCGGCGTGCGGTGGGGGGTGGTGGGGGGTTGCCTCGCGCACGGTGTTCTCCTTGCGCCTGGGGGGTCGGGAGGGCCCGCCCGGGGCCCTCCGTCTGGGGGGTGTGAACGCGCCGGGGCGCCTGGTGCCCGGGTCAGACCCGGACGTACTCGATTCCGGACAGCTCGCACAGGACCCGCCAGTCCTCCGCGCGGGCTCCGGTGTTCATGACCATGTGGTGGGTGCCGCCCGCGCGGAGCCAGGCGTCCATGCAGGCCCGCACGCCCGTCTCGGGGCGGAACTGGCCGTAGGGCATCTCCAGGGACGGCAGCTCGGGCGCGTCGATGACCTCTCCCTCGGCCACGACCAGACGGAACTCCTCTCCACCGAGGGCGACCAGGGAGGCCAGGGTGGCCGGGCCCGGCCGGTAGCGGAACACGATGGTGGGCGGGTCGCCCAAACCGCCGATGCCCAGCGGGCGCTTGACCAGCCGGACGGGCTCGTCCTCGCGCGCCACTCTCCAGTTCCCCTCGCCCATGTGGCTCATGAGGATGGAGTCGCTGGGGAAGTCCATCGCGTACATCTCGGTGAAGTGGCCGTCCCCGGCGAGCTGGTGCCCGGCGTAGACGATCGAGGCTGCCAGGACGTCGCCCTCGCCGGCGAACCCGTACCCCTGGGCCATCAGGGTGGAGGCGGCGGCCATCGGCAGCCGGGCGAAGCGGCCGTCCTCCCCGATCGCGTCGAAGTGGGTGGAGTAGGCGCCGCACCCGGACTCCTCCAGCAGCCGTTCGATGCCCAGCTGCATGCGGGCGTGGTCCTCGCGCTCCTCCTTGGACAGGCGGCCGTCCACCTCCAGGGCCCCGTCCTCCCAGTCCATGAGGTCGCGCACGGCCTGTTCGGGCAGGTCGGCCATGGTCCGGTGCAGGGTTCCGGGCGCGATGACGTGGACCTCGGGGCCGAGCTTGCGCAGCAGCGCGGTCTCGTCCACCCGGGCGTCACCCATGCCGTTCATGGGGTAGCCGAACACGCCGACCCGCAGTCCGCGCAGGGCGGTGACGGCGCGGGCCGCCCGCGCCCAGCGGTCCACGCGCGCGGCGAACTCCGGGCTCTGCCACTCGCCGGTGAGGACCTCGAAGGGCAGTCCCGCCCGCACCATGGCGTTGGCGGTGTCCTGGGCCCCGTGGATGCCCTGGTTGTAGGTCATGTCGTCCATGTCCCAGGACGGGCTGACCGCGGGGTCGGGCTGGATGTTGGCCAGTGCCAGGGGCAGGTGGGTGCGGCCCAGCGCGCGGGTGACGCGCAGGGAGGGGCCGTAGGTGAGCATGACGACCAGGACCCCGTCGAGTCCGGCTGCCTCGAAGCCGCGGATCGCCTCCTCGGCGTCGGCGCGACCGCGCACCGGCGGGGCGACGGTCCACTCGGCGACGCCGGAGAGCCGTTCGGCCACCCGGGCCGCGTACGCCGCCTGGTGCTCGGTGATGCCGGGGATCATGTCGTCGTAGAGCGGCTGCATGATGCCGAGCAGGCCGACGCGGGGGGCGCGGGCGCGCACGGGAGGATGCTCGGTGGCGGGGGGCGTGGGTACGGTCACGGTGCTTCCTTACTGGCCGTAGACGTTCTGGTAACGGTCGTGGAGCGCGTCGATGTGCTCCTGGGGAAGGCGTTGGAGGGGGCCGCCCTGGCGGGCGATGTGGACGGTCCGGGCGACGTCCTCGCACATCACGGCGGCCTTGACCGCCGCCTTGGCACCCGCTCCGACGGTGAACACGCCGTGGCCGCGCATGAGGACGGCGGGCGAGCGGTGGCCCTCCAGGGTGGCGACCACCCCCCTGCCGATGTCGTCGCCGCCGATGAGGGCGAACGGGCCGACGGGGATGTCGCCGCCGAACTCGTCGGCCATCGCGGTGATGGCGCAGGGGATGGCCTCGCCGCGCGCGGCCCAGGCGGTGGCGTAGGGGCTGTGGGTGTGCGCGACGCCGCCGACGTCGGGGCGGGCGCGGTAGACGTAGGCGTGGGCGGAGGTGTCGCTGGAGGGCCTGTGCTCGCCCTCGACCAGGCGGCCGTCCAGGTCGCAGACGACCATGTCGGCCGGGGAGAGGTCGTCGTAGGAGACGCCGCTGGGCTTGATCACCATCAGGTCGGCGCCGGGGACGCGGGCGGAGACGTTGCCGCTGGTCCAGGTGACGAGGTTCCACCGGGGCAGTTCGGCGTGCAGGGCGCACACCAGGGCGCGCAGGCGCTCCACCTCCTCCCGGTGCTCCTCGGGCACGGTCGTGGGCGTGGTGGCGGTCATTGGTCTCCTTCCCCGCCGCTCGCGGCGGCGGCCAGGGCGGTGTTGCGCAGGGCCCGCAGGCGGTGCAGGCTGCGGCTGCCGCCCCGGCCGAAGTGGTCGTGGAGCTCGGTGTAGAGGGCGAAGAGCCCGTCGTAGGCGGCGGCCCGGGCCGGGTCGGGGTCGACGGTCTCCTCCCGCACCCCGCCCATGGCGGCGGAGGCGGCGTGGATGTCGGGATGGGCCCCGGCGGCGACCGCGGCGTGGATGGCGGCCCCCACCGCGCAGCTGTGTTCGGAGGCCACGACACGCAGCGGCCGGTTGAGGACGTCGGCGTAGATCTGGAGGACGAAGGGGTTGCGGACCATGCCGCCGCCGATGGTCAGGTCGTGCACGGGCACCCCGGCGTCGGCGAAGGCCCCGACGATGGTGCGGGTGCCGAAGGCCGTGGCCTCGACCAGGGCCCGGTAGACCTCCTCCGGTCTGGTGGCCAGGGTCAGGCCGACGAGTACGCCGGACAGGTCGTGGTCGACCAGGACCGAGCGGTTGCCGCTGTGCCAGTCCAGGGCGACGAGCCCGTGCTCCCCCACCGCGGCGTCGGCGGCCCGGGCCGAGAGCAGGTCGTGGACCGACAGTCCGCGTTCGCGGGCCTCGTCGTGGTAGGCGGGGGGCACGTAGGAGTCGGCGAACCAGGCGAAGACGTCGCCGACGCCGCTCTGGCCCGCCTCGTAGCCCCACGCTCCGGGGGTGATGCCGCCGTGGGCCAGGCCGCACATGCCCGGGACCTCGGCGAGGACGTCGGAGTTCATGACGTGGCAGGTGCTGGTGCCCATGATGGCGAGCATCCGGCCGTTGCCGGTGGTCTGGGCGGTGGCGGCGGTGACGTGCGCGTCGATGTTGCCGACCGCGACGGGGACGCCCTCGGGCAGCCCGGTCCAGGCCGCGGCCCGGGCGGTGAGGCCGCCCGCGCGCTCTCCGAGCTGGGACAGGGGGTGGGCGAGTTTGTCCTCGGCGAAGCGGGCGAAGCGCGGGTCGAGGGCGGCCAGGAAGTCCGCCGAGGGCCAGGCGCCGTCCTGGTGGATGCCCTTGTAGCCGGCGGTGGCGACGTTGCGGGTCTCGTGTCCGCACAGCTGCCACACGATCCAGTCGGCGGCCTCGATCCAGCGGTCGGTGCGCTCGTACACGCCGGGGTCGTCGCGCAGGACCTGGAGGGCCTTGGCGAACTCCCACTCGGAGGAGATCTTTCCCCCGTAGCGGGCCAGCCACTTCTCACCGCGCTCGGCGGCCAGGGCGTTGATCTCGTCGGCCTCGGGCTGTGCGGCGTGGTGGCGCCAGAGCTTGGGCCAGGCGTGCGGGCGCCGGGCCAGGTCGGGCAGCTCGCACAGGGGCGTGCCGTCCGCGGTCACCGGCAGGACCGTGCAGGCGGTGAAGTCGGTGCCGACGCCGACGACCCGCTCCGGCGCGACCCCGGCGGCGCGCAGCGCCTCGGGGACGGCGGTGCGCAGGACCTCGCGGTAGTCCTCGGGGTGCTGGAGCGCGCTCTCCGGTTCGAGGGGGTCGGCCGTTCCGGGCAGGTGCGCGGTGATGACGCCGTGCCGGTAGGTGGAGGCCGCGGAGCCGAGTTCGGCTCCGTCGGAGACCCGGACCACGACGGCGCGGCCGGAGAGGGTGCCGAAGTCGATCCCGACGACCACCGGGTCGGTCGAACGTGAATAGTTAGCGCTAACATTCTGGACCAAGGGAAGCTCCTCCGTGAGGGGGCGGACAGGGAGGTCTCAGGGGGTCACGGCGGCGGGGGCCCGCTGCTGCCGCGCACCCGCAACCGCGCCGGGACGACCCTGCGCTCGGCCCGGGACGGGTCGGCGGGGTCCTCCCGGGCGATCTCGGCGAGCAGCAGCGCCAGGCTCTCCCGGCCCACCTGGGCGAAGTCCTGGTAGACGGTGGTCAGGGACGGGGTCAGGTACTCGGCCTCGGGGATGTCGTCGAAGCCGACCACGCTGACGTCCCCGGGGACACGCAGGCCCGCCTCGTGCAGCGCGCGCAGCACGCCGATGGCCATCTGGTCGTTGCCCACGAAGATCGCCGTGACGCGCTCCCCCGCGGCGCGCCTGCGCACCAGCGCCAGGCCCAGCTCGTAGCCCGACCGGGGGCTCCAGTCCCCCTGGAGCGGTTCGGGGACCGGCGCCCCGGCCTCCTCCAGAGCCCGGCGCCACCCGACCACCCGGGCCGCGGACTCCAGCCACAGGGGGTCGCCCTCCACGTGGT
This sequence comes from Nocardiopsis deserti, assembly GCF_008638355.1. Taxonomy (NCBI): domain Bacteria; kingdom Bacillati; phylum Actinomycetota; class Actinomycetes; order Streptosporangiales; family Nocardiopsidaceae; genus Nocardiopsis; species Nocardiopsis deserti. Next base: position 55,376 of record NZ_ML703348.1, read on the forward strand.
GGACGGTCGCGTGGCCCAGGTCGAGCAGGTGGCGGACGGCGTCGTGGGCGCCCTGGACCTGGTCGACGCAGACGACGGGAAGGCCCGAGCCCTCGCCGCCCTCGACCGCGACCAGGGGCCCGGGGCCGGGCAGCGCGGCCAGCGCCTCCACCAGGGCGCGCTGGGGGGCGATCGCCACGCAGCCCTCGACCGACTGCTGGACCAGGTAGTCCGCGGCCGCGACCACCCCCTCCGGAGACACGTCGTCGAGGCTGACCATGCTCAGGAAGTAGCCCGCCTCGCGCGCGGCCCGCTCGATCCCCGCCAGGGTCTGCGCCGGGCCGAAGAGCGTGGAGTCGAAGGCGATGACGCCGAGCACGTTGGTGCGGCGGGTGACCAGGGCGCGCGCGGTGGAGTTGCGGTGGTAGCCCAGCTCCTCGATGGCGCCGCGCACCCGGAGCACCGTCTCCTCGCGGACGTTGGGGTGGCCGTTGACCACGCGCGACACCGTCTGGTGGGAGACTCCGGCGAGCCGGGCCACGTCCGCCATGACGGGGGTACGGCCACCTGGGGGTTTCACCGGGACGACACCTCCGGGCACGAGAGGGGGGACTTCTGTGATGTGCGCAACATTGTTAGCGCTCACATCAACGAAGTCAACCCCCTGCCGCCCGTCTGCGGGAACAGGAACGGCCCGGGTGCGCGTGCGCGGCCCCCTCGCTCAGCCCGTGAGGCGGGCGTGCAGCGAGGTCGCGGAGGTGTCGGTGAGCGAGGCGACCTGGTCGATGACCACGCGCAGGGCGGCGGAGTCGTCGGCGGCCTCGGCGAAGGCGGCGCGGAACTGCGGGTCCAGGCCCTCGGGGGCGTTCTTCCACAGGAGGCCGACCAGCTCGGTGATCAGGCGGCGCTCCTCGGCCTGGTAGACCCGGGCCTCCTCCCGCGAGAGCACGAAGTGGGCGGCGACCGCCTTGAGCAGGGCGCACTCCAGCAGGGGTCGGCGGGGCACGAGGAGGTCGGCACCGTAACGGGTGAGGCGTCCGGGGCCGTGCGCGGCGCGGGTGGCCTCCTCCGCGGCCCGGCAGAAGCGGCCGATGAGCCCGCTCGTGAGGTTCTTGAGGGCGGCGAGGGAGGCCAGGTCGCCGGTGAACTCGCGCGGCCACGCGGGATGGGCGATGAGGCCGGTGAAGACCTCGTCGAGTTCGGCGGGGTCGGCGTCGCAGTAGTCGGCGGCGGCGATCCGCACGACCTCGGCGCGCTCGGCCGCGCCGCGCAGGGCCGCGGGGTCCACCAGCCCGGCGTGCAGGGCGTCCTCGACGTCGTGCACGGAGTAGGCGACGTCGTCGGCCCAGTCCATGACCTGGGCCTCGAAGCAGGTGCGGCCCGGGGGCGCGTCCCGGCGCAGCCAGTCGAACACCCCGGTGTCGTCGGGGTAGCAGTTGAACTTGTGGGTGTCGCCGCCCTCGCCCCGGAGCCAGGGGTACTTGACGGTGGCGTCGAGGGTGGCGCGGGTGAGGTTGAGTCCCGCACTGCGCCCGTCGGGGTCGATGACCTTGCCCTCCAGGCGCACGAGCAGGCGCAGGCTCTGGGCGTTGCCCTCGAACCCGCCGCAGTCGGCGGCGGCCTCGTCCAGGGCGCGCTCGCCGTTGTGGCCGAAGGGCGGGTGCCCCAGGTCGTGGGACAGGCAGGCCGCCTCCACCAGGTCGGGGTCGCAGCCCAGGGCCTGGCCGAGTTCGCGGCCGATCTGGGCGCACTCCAGGGAGTGGGTGAGGCGGGTGCGCGGGAAGTCGCTCACACCGGGCTGGACGACCTGGGTCTTGGCGGCCAGGCGGCGCAGGGCGGCGCTGTGCAGGACCCGGGCCCGGTCCCGCTCGAAGGGGTCGCGGGCCCGGTTCTTGCGGTTCTCCAGGGCCATGCGCTCGGTGTCCTGGTGGGTGTAGCCGAGTGCTCCGCCTTCGCGGGGATTGTTCGTCATTGTGTGTGCGAGCCTACTTCCCAGCTACGACCCGGGCGCCGACCGCGCTGGTCAGGCGGCGTCGACCTGGATGTCGCTGCTGTCGTCGAAGATCCAGTAGTACCAGAGCGCCGCGGTCTCCCTGGTGATGTACCACAGCTGGGTGCGGCGCTCGATGACCGCGGGTCCCGACCGGGAGGGCGAGGTGCCCGCCTCGATGCCGTGGGCCGCGGCCATGCGTTCGGAGCGCAGGCTGTGCCAGGGGTCGGAGACGAGGATGGCGGTGTCCCAGGAGTTGGCCTCGAAGACCTCGGCGACGGCTTCGATGCTCTGGAGGGTGTCGCGCCCCTCCTCCACCGCGATGACCTGGGCGCCGGGGATGCCCACCTCGATCAGCCAGTTGCGCCCGGAGGCGGCCTCCGTGAAGTTGTCGCCGGGCAGCTTGCCGCCGACGGTGACGATGACCGGGGCCACGCCCTCCAGGTAGAGGACCTGGGCGTGGCGCAGCCGGGCCTCGAAGACGGGCGAGGGCACGCCGTTGTACTGGCTGGCGCCGAGCACGACGATGGCGTCGGAGGTGGTGCGCTCGTCCTGGCGGGCCACGTACCAGACCCAGGCCCAGGTACCGGCCGGGACGGCCAGGGCGGTGACCAGCAGCAGGCTGACCAGCCAGCGCAGGCGGAAGCGGCGCCGACGCGGTCGGCGCGGCCGGGAGAAGGACGGCGGCTCGGGGCGGCGGCCGCGGCGGGGCGCGGGCTCCGGGGCGCGCGGGAACTCCTCCTCCGGGAAGCCCTCCTCGGGGAGCCCGGGCGCCGGGGGCGCGGGCGGGGAGACCCGGGTGCGGGGCCGCGGGCGCTCGCGGACGAAGCGGCGGGTGAAGACGGCGTCACCGCCCGCCGACCGGTCGGCGGGCACGCCCTGCGGGGCGGGCGCGTCGGGCGCCAGGACCTCGTCGCGCCGGAACTCCCGCGTGGTCTCGTCGTCAGCGGAGAACGCGCGGGTGGCGTCGTCGTCGACGGAGAACGCGCGGGTGCTCTCGGCGCCCTCGGCCCCGGGGGCCGAGGAGGCGAAGTCCCCACGGGAGAAGACCTGGGTGGCCTCGTCGTCGGACGAGGGAGCAGTGGTCGGGTCGTCCCACGGCTCGTCGCCGCGGCCGTCGTTCGCCGCTCGCACCGGCTCACCTCCGCACATTCTCTGGTCAGGGGGCGTGTCACCCCCATTGGGACGGCCTCCGCCCATCGCTGGTTCTCAGCGATTCGGCCCGTGGGAGGGCCGTTGCGGAGGGTGGTGTCAGCGCGCCCCGTACCTGTTTCGCGGGCACGGGGAGGCGGGCGGGGAAGTGGTGGCCCGGCTGGCGGCCAGAATACATCACGAGCAGATCACAGCGCATTCCCGCGCGTGTGGCCGGCCGGAACGGTCCCGGGGCGTTCGGGTGGCGCCGTTTCCCCCTCTGGTCAGGGGCTTCACGCGCGGAGGCGGCACGGCGGGAGACGCGGCGGGTGCGGCGGTCCCCGCGGACCGCCGCACCCGTTTCGCCTCCGGTCCGGTCAGGGCGCGGCGTGTCCGGCGGCCCGGCCCGCCTCCAGGCGGGCGACGGGTACCCGGAACGGGGAGCAGGAGACGTAGTCCAGTCCCACACGGTGGAAGAAGTGCACCGAGGCGGGGTCGCCGCCGTGCTCGCCGCACACCCCGAGCTTGATGCCCGGACGGGCGGCTCGCCCCTCCTCCACCGCGATGCGGATCAGGCGGCCGACACCGTCCACGTCCAGGGACTCGAACGGCGAGACCCCGAACACGCCCTTCTCCAGGTAGGCGGAGAAGAAGGAGGCCTCCACGTCGTCGCGCGAGAAGCCCCAGACCGTCTGGGTGAGGTCGTTGGTGCCGAAGGAGAAGAACTCGGCGTTCTCGGCGATCTGCCCGGCGGTCAGCGCGGCGCGGGGCAGCTCGATCATCGTGCCGACGGGGAAGTCGAGCCCGACGCCGTTCTCCCGGCCCACCTCGCGCAGCACGCGCAGCGCGTCCTCGCGGATGATCTCCAGCTCCTGCACGGTGCCGACCAGCGGGATCATGATCTCGGGGCGGGGACGCCCGCCCGCGGCGATCCGGTCGACGGCGGCTTGGGCGATGGCGCGCACCTGCATGGTGAACAGCCCCGGCACGACCAGGCCCAGGCGCACGCCGCGCAGGCCCAGCATCGGGTTCTGCTCGTGCAGCTTGTGCACCGCCTGGAGCACCCGCAGGTCGTTCTCGTGGCTCTCCCCGCGCGCCTCGGCCACGGCCACGCGCACCGACAGCTCGGTGATGTCGGGCAGGAACTCGTGCAGCGGCGGGTCCAGCAGGCGCACGGTCACCGGCAGGCCGTCCATGGCCGCCAGGATGCCGCCGAAGTCCTCGCGCTGGAGCGGCAGCAGCGCGTCGAGGGCCTGTGTCTGCTCCTCCTCGGTGTCGGCGAGGATGAGCCGCTCCACGAGCTGGCGGCGGTCGCCCAGGAACATGTGCTCGGTCCGGCACAGGCCGATCCCCTGCGCGCCCATGCGGCGGGCCCGGGCGGCGTCCTCGGGGGTGTCGGCGTTGGCGCGCACGCGCATGCGGCGGGCGGCGTCGACGTAGTGCATGAGGCGGTCCACGGAGCGCACGAGGTCGTCGGCCTCGTCGGAGGCTGGGTCGATCTCCCCCTCGAAGTAGCGCACGACGGGCGAGTCCACCACGGGCACCTCGCCGAGGAGGACATCGCCGCTGGTGCCGTCGATGGAGAGGACATCGCCCTCCTCGACCACCTCGCCGCCGGGCGCGGTCATGCGCCGGTTCTTGGTGTCGATGTCGAGTTCCTCGGCGCCGCACACACAGGTCTTGCCCATGCCACGGGCGACCACGGCGGCGTGCGAGGTCTTGCCGCCGCGACTGGTGAGGATGCCCTCGGCGGCGATCATGCCCTCCAGGTCGTCGGGGTTGGTCTCGCGGCGGCACAGGATGACCCTCTCGCCGCTGCGCGACCACTTGACGGCGGTGTAGGAGTCGAAGACGGCCTTGCCGACGGCGGCGCCGGGCGAGGCGTTCATGCCGCGGCCGAGGCGGTGGGCGTCCGTCCCGGAGAGGGCCTCCTCGTCGAAGCGGGGGAACATCAGCTGGGCGAGCTGGTCGCCGGTGACGCGCTGGACCGCCTCGTCCAGGGTGATCACGCCCTGGTCGACGAGCTGGTCGGCGATGCGGAACGCGGCGGCGGCCGTGCGCTTGCCCACCCGGGTCTGGAGCATCCACAGCCTGCCGCGCTCGATGGTGAACTCGATGTCGCACAGGTCGCGGTAGTGGTTCTCCAGGGTGTCCATGGCGGCCATCAGCTCGCCGTGGCTGCGGGCGTCGATCCGTTCCAGGTCGGCGAGGGGGACGGTGTTGCGGATCCCGGCCACCACGTCCTCGCCCTGGGCGTTCTGGAGGTAGTCGCCGTAGACGCCGGGCTGGCCGGTGGCGGGGTCGCGGGTGAAGGCGACGCCGGTGCCCGAGTCCATACCGAGGTTGCCGAAGACCATGGAGCAGACGTTGACGGCCGTGCCGAGGTCGGCCGGAATGCGCTCCTGGCGGCGGTAGAGGACGGCGCGGGGAGCGTTCCAGGAGTCGAAGACCGCCCGGACCGCGAGCACCATCTGCTCGCGGGGGTCGCTCGGGAAGGGGCCGCCGGTCCGCTCGCGCACGACCTCCTTGAAGCGGTCGACGAGTCGGCGCAGGTCGGCGGCGTCCAGGTCCAGGTCGCTGGTGACGCCCCTGGCTGCCTTGACCTCCTCGATGGCGTCCTCGAAGAGTTCGCCGTCGATGCCCTGCACGGTCTTGCCGAACATCTGGATCAGGCGCCGGTAGGAGTCCCATGCGAAGCGCTCGTCACCGCCCTGGGCGGCGAGACCCACGACGGACTCGTCGTTGAGCCCGATGTTGAGGACGGTCTCCATCATGCCGGGCATGGAGAACCTGGCGCCCGAGCGCACGCTCACCAGGAGCGGGTCGTCGGCCTGGCCGAGGCGGCGCCCCATGGCCTTCTCCAGCTCCTGGAGGTTGGCCTCGATCTCGGCGTCGAGTCCGGCGGGCGTGCTGCCGTGGGAGAGGTAGTGGCGGCACGCCTCGGTGGTGATGGTGAACCCGGGGGGAACGGGCAGGCCGAGGTTGGTCATCTCGGCGAGGTTGGCCCCCTTGCCGCCGAGGAGATCCTTCAGGTCCTTGTTGCCCTCGGTGAACGTGTAGACGTACTTGGCCACGGGGGTGCTCCCTCGCTTCTCGGCGGCGCAGCGCTGGGTCGGCGCCTGTGCCCGGATGGGCGCGACTCTATCCACACTCCGCATCATCACTCTCCCATGAACTCCCTTTTTTCGATATATCCCCAGTTCACAGCCATTGAAAAGGTCTATACCAGTGGTCCAGCAAAAGAAGAGTGCATGGACGCCCAGATCCAGCGAGCGGAGGCACCCGCGAGCACGACACCGCTGGTCACCGAGGTGCAGATACGCTCGGAGGCCGCCGGCCCCCGGCGAACGCCGCCACGGGAACGCACACGACCAATCCGGCGCCACACCGGCCACGGGAGAATGCCTGTGCCGCGAAACACAGAACTACCGATGAGTAACCTACGGAGCCGTAGGTTAGGCTTCGGATGGGCCCGCAGCGGCGCGGACCGCGGGATGGAGGAGTGCAGCGTGTCGGAGGAACAGGCGCGGGGTACCGGACGCACGGAGGCCGACCGGGACGACCGCGGACGCCCAGGCGACGTCGGGACCGGCCGGAACCCGGGGTCCGGCGTCCCCGCGGACGCGTCCGTGTCCGAGAGGGCCGCGTCGGCGGCCGAGGACCTGCTGGAGGCGGTCAAACCGCGGCTGCGCGGCTGGCTGCACCTGGGGACGGCGCCGCTCGCCCTGGCCGCGGGCATCGTCCTGGTGTCCCTGTCCCCCACCGTGCCCGCCATGATCGCCAGCGCCGTGTACGCGCTCAGCGCGGTGATGCTCTTCGGCACCTCGGCGGTCTACCACGTGGGGCGCTGGTCGCCGCGCGCGCAGAAGGTGCTGCGCCGCATGGACCACTCCAACATCTACCTCATCATCGCGGGCACCTACACGCCGTTCGTGCTGCTGGTGCTCGAGGGTACGCTGCGCACCGCCATGCTGGTGCTGATCTGGGGCGGGGCGATCGCCGGGGTCGGCTTCAAGATGCTGTGGCTCAACGCGCCGCGCTGGCTGTCCACCGCGCTGTACCTGGCCATCGGCTGGGTGGCGGTGCTGTTCATCCCCCAGCTGATCGGCGGCACCCACCCGGCGACGTGGATCCTCATCCTGGTGGGCGGGGTGCTCTACAGCGTCGGCGCGGTGGTCTACGGGCTCAAGTGGCCCGACCCGGCTCCGCGCTGGTTCGGCTTCCACGAGATCTTCCACTCGCTGACCATCGCGGCGTTCGTCTGCCACTATGTCGCGGTGTCGTTCGTGGTCTACACCACAGGCTGAAAGACGGAGCACCGCGACGGGGGGTGCCGTTCGCGGTCCACACCACAGGCTGAAAGACGGAGCACCGCGACGGAGGGGTGCCGTTCGCGGTCCACACGACCGCCTGAACGGCACCCCTCCGTGCGACGCCCGCGCCCGGTCCACCGACCACACGGGCACGCGCGCGACGGGCGCCCGCCCCGCCTCCGGGTCCCTCCCGGCTCGGGGAGGGACCCGGGTCAACGCGAAGACGTGGCCCTCACCTGGATCAGGCGAAGCCGAACACCGGCGGGAACACCACCACGACCAGCGCCGCCCAGACCGCGTAGACCGGCAGGTAGGCCGTCTGCCACCGTTCGATCGCGGCGAACGGGCGGGTACCCCGCACGAAACCCGCCATCAGCCGCGCCGACCACGCCAGGTGCACCAGCAGCACGAGGTTGAGACCGAGCGCGGCGGTCTTGTTGGCGGTGAACCCGAACTCGGCGATACGGGTCAGCATCGCCGTCAGCGCGACGGCGTCCACCGCGAGCGCCGCCCCGACCAGCGCGAGCTGGATCCAGTCGAACACGCCCGGCGGGGACAGCGGGGCACGGGCGGAGACCGAGTACAGCAGCAGGAACAGGACGAGCACCAGGACGGCGTCCATGATGATGAGCAGTTCGCGGTCCACCGTGGTCAGCGGACCGTTCACCAGGAGCGCCACCAGGTCCGCGAGCAGCATCAGGAGCGCCAGCGGAGTGAAGACCCGGGTCAGGACGGGCGCGATGTTCTCCACCACGCTCTTCTTGGCCTCCACCAGCCACGCGGCCACCAGGAGCGCGCCGGGCACGCCGAAGGGCAGCAGCCAGTCCTCCATGAACGGCTCCAGGTCGACGTCGACCAGGGCGAGCACCCCGAAGGTGAGGCCGACGAGGACCGCGGACCCCAGCATGATCAGCGCCAGGTACATCACCAGCTCGCCCATGAACCGCACGAAGTCCATACGCCGGTCGTGGGACCGCCACTGCCCGCCCGTGTGCAGGACGCCCACGAGCAGCCACAACAGGACCGGGGCGTGCGTGAACGCGAGCACGGCGGTCATGCCGGGACTCGGCAACGGCCCGGAGGCCGTCTCGAACGGGTAGAGGTTCACGGCCAGGGCCGGTACCGCCGCGACGGCGGCCAGCGCCGCGCACACACGCCACGTGACCCGCCGCTTCCAGGCGAACCATCCCGCCAGGAACGGGAGCACCACGAAGGCGATGTTGCGGAACTGCGCGAACTCGTCGTCGACCGCCGTGAACAGGAGCTTGACCGCCAGTCCCGCGCCGACCGCGAACGCGAGCACCACGCCGAGCTCGCGCCAGCGCGTGAGGCCGCCCGCCCCCTCGTCGGCCTCGGGGACGAGGACCAGCTGCTTCCAGAGCCGGTGGGAGTGCTCGCGCGCGAACTCCCGCGACACCTCGTCCAGGTTGCCCATGCGCCTGACCGCGACGAGGAAGGCCTCCTCGTCGTCGAGGCCGTTCGCCCCCAGGTCGGCGATCTGTTCGCGCAGGTGGTCCTCCATCTCCTCGATGTCGGACGGGGAGATGGCCCGGCGGCGGCGCACGAAGCCGCGCCACTGGTCGATCTGCTCCTCCAGGACGTCACCGCGTGTGGTCTCGCTCATCAGGCGATCCCCCCTGCCGCGGCGTCCCCGAGGATCGGGGGCCGCGACGCGGCCTGCCACACCTGCTGGAGGGCGTCGGCGACCACGCCCCACTGCTTCTGCCGCTCGGCCAGCGTCTCCAACCCGGTCTCCGTGATCGCGTAGTGCTTGCGGCGCCGGCCCGTCTCGGACGCGCCCCAGGACGCCCGGACGTAGCCGTTGCGCTCCAGACGGTGCAGCAGGGGGTAGAGCATCCCGTCCGTCCACTGCATCCGTCCGTCGGAGAGCTCCTTGACGCGTTTGACGATGGCGTATCCGTAGGACTCGCCCTCGGCCAGGATGCCCAGGACGAGCGGTGTGGCCGACGCCGCGACCAGATCCTTGTCGATGTGCACGCGCACTTCCTCTGCCTAGTTCCGCCAGGGTTTTTTACCCTAGCAGACCTAGGCATAGAAGAACGAGGTATCCAATCGGGTCTCCACCGGTGTCACGATTCGCTCACACGGTAGGACAAGGCACACCAAACGACCGCGTACCGCGCACCCCCTACCGCTAGGTTGAGAACCGGATCCCGCGGTCGTGTGCGGCCGGGGAGCCGAAGAGGCGGCCGGAGACCAATCCCCCCGGGTCCGGCCGTCTCGCCGTGCCCTCGGCCCCGCGCCTGCCCCTCAGGAGGTCGGCGGAAGGCCCGGCAGGCCGTCGACGCTGGCGGAGTTGCGGGTGAGCCGGTGGTCGTCGAAGTAGGCGGGGTCGCGGCGCTCGTGGTAGCGGTCCAGCAGGTCCCGGTCGCCGCGCAGGTCCATCAGCGGCACGGAGAACCCGCAGGAGTCGGAGATACGCCGGACGTCCACCACGACGACCGCGCGCTGGCCGAGGGTGCGCTCCTTGGGGAAGTGTGCGCGCAGCCCGTCGAACTCCGGCTCCTCGGGGAGCACGGCCCGACCGGTGCCGTGGAGGCGGACGATGTTCGGCGGCCCGTCGAAGGCACAGAACATCAGCACGATCCGACCGTTCTCCCGAAGGTGGGCGATGGTCTCGACACCGGAACCGGTGTAGTCGAGGTAGGCCACCCGGTGGTCATCGAGCACAGCGAACGTCCCGCTCATCCCCTTGGGTGAGACGTTGACGTGGCCGTCTCCGGCGAGCGGTGCGGTGCCGACGAAGAAGACCGGTTGGGCGAGGAGGAAGCGCGCGAGCCGGTCATTGATGGCGTCATGGATTTTTCCCATGCGCCGAGCCTCCCACCCCGCCGGTTCCGCACCCCGGCTCGCCCCCGCCGGACGGCCCGCACCCCGGAGAGCACGGGGGCCGCCGCCCCACGGGGACGGCGGCCCTCATCGGTCCGGTGCTCAGCAGCCGGGCAGGCGCTCGAACAGGTAGGTCTCCACGCGGTCCAGGGACACGCGCTCCTGGGACATGGTGTCGCGCTCGCGCACGGTCACCGCGTCGTCCTCCAGGGTGTCGAAGTCCACCGTCACGCAGAACGGGGTGCCGATCTCGTCCTGGCGGCGGTAGCGGCGGCCGATCGCTCCGGCGTCGTCGAACTCCACGTTCCAGCGCTTGCGCAGCCTGGCGGCCAGGTCGCGGGCCTTGGGTGAGAGGTCGGCGTTGCGCGACAGCGGCAGCACCGCGGCCTTGATCGGCGACAGGCGCGGGTCGAGGCGCATGACGGCGCGCTTCTCCAGCTTGCCCTTGGCGTTGGGCGCCTCGTCCACGTTGTAGGCGTCCAGCATGAACGTGAGCACCGCCCGGTCGACACCGGCCGCGGGCTCGATGACGTAGGGGATGTAGCGCTCGTTGCTCTCCTGGTCGAAGTAGGACAGGTCGACGCCCGAGGCCTCGGAGTGCGTCCTGAGGTCGTAGTCGGTGCGGTTGGCGATGCCCTCCAGCTCGCCCCACTCACCGCCCTGGAAGTTGAAGCGGTACTCGATGTCGACGGTGCGCTTGGAGTAGTGGGACAGCTTCTCCTGCGGGTGCTCGTACAGGCGCAGGTTGTCCTTGGCGATGCCCAGGTCGACGTACCACTGGTGGCGGATGTCGATCCAGTGCTGGTGCCACTCCTCGTCGCTGCCGGGCTTGACGAAGAACTCCATCTCCATCTGCTCGAACTCGCGGGTCCGGAAGATGAAGTTGCCCGGGGTGATCTCGTTGCGGAACGACTTGCCGATCTGGCCGATGCCGAAGGGCACCTTGCGGCGGGCGCTCTGCTCGACGTTCTTGTAGTTGATGAAGATGCCCTGGGCGGTCTCCGGGCGCAGGTAGGCCAGGCCCTTCTCGTCCTGGACCGGGCCCAGGTAGGTGCGCAGCAGGCCGTTGAACATGCGCGGCTCGGTGAAGGAGTCCTTGGCGCCGCAGTTGGGGCAGGCGATGGCGGCCAGGCCCTCGGCGGGCTCGTGGCCGTGCTTCTCCTCGTAGGCCTCGATGAGGTGGTCCGCCCGGAAGCGCTTGTGGCAGGACTGGCACTCGGTGAGCGGGTCGACGAAGGCCGTCACGTGGCCGGAGGCCTCCCAGACCTCGCGGGCCAGGATGACGCTGGAGTCCAGGCCGACGATGTCGTCGCGCTCCTGCACCATGGAGCGCCACCACTGGCGCTTGACGTTGTTCTTGAGCTCGACGCCGAGGGGGCCGTAGTCCCAGGCGGCTCGCAGACCCCCGTAGATCTCGCTGGAGGGGTAGACCAGACCTCGGCGCTTGGCGAGGTTGACCAGTGCGTCCATTGCCTCTGACTTGGCGGCCATGAGGAACTCTCCATCCGGCTGGGTGTCGGTGGATCGCGTGCGCGATACATCGGTTGGTGTGGAAACGCGGCGCTGCCGGAACCGGGGAGGGGCAACGGCGACGACCGCGTCCATCCAGGCTAGAGCACCAGGGGGTACGCGCACGCACGTTCCGGGGGTGCGGCAACCTCCTTCGGGGACGCGGAAACCATCCCCGGAGGTGCGGAAACCGTCACCGGGCGTGCGGAAACCGTCCCGAGGACATCAGAGCGGGGCCTCACCCCCGGTCACGAGTTCGAACGCGGTGGGCTCGTCGATGGCACGCGAGAGCAGCGGCACGGCGTTGACCTTGACGTCGAAGTCGGACAGGGCTCTGCGGTAGAAACCGGCGCCGTCCCACTCGGTGACCACGGTCCACAGGCAGGGATCGTCCGCGGCGCGGCCCACCCGGTGGCTTCGGAAGCCGGGGCGGCGGGAGAGCACCTCGATCGCGGCGGCGGCGTCGGTCTGGAAGGCCGCGGTGTCGGCCTCGGGCACGGAGTAGCGGGTGATGACGATCACGGTCCCATTGTGGCCCACCCGGGAGGCCGCCGGACGGTTGTCCACAGGCGCCGATCCCGCTCCGGGCGACACCTGCCCAGGACGCACGGGTCCGGCGCCGTGCCCCGGGGGCGCACGACCCCCGGGACGCGCCCCCGGATCACCCCTCGCCGAAGACCCGGTCCACGACCCGGGCCGCGGCGCGGCCGTCGTCGAGCGGGCAGAACCGCTCCACGAACGACCGGTAGGCGGCCCCGCTGCGCCGGGCCACCTCGTCGATGTCCAGCAGGGCTTCGACGACCTGGTCGGACCCGGTCAGCAGCGGGCCCGGCGCGGTCTCCTCGAAGTCGAAGTAGAACCCGCGCAGGTTGTCCCGGTAGCTCTCCAGGTCGTAGGTGAAGAAGAGCATCGGCCGACCGGTGTTGGCGAAGTCGAACATCATCGACGAGTAGTCCGTGACGAGCACGTCGGTGATGAGGAAGAGCTCCATGATCTCCGGGTAGAGGGACACGTCGTAAACGAAGTCCCTGCCCACGATCGGCACGCTGTCCACCACCCGCGGGTGCCTGCGCACCAGCAGCACGTGGTCGTCACCGAGCTTGTCGTACATCCGGCGCAGGTCCAGGTGCAGGTCCAGCTTGTGCCTGCCGCGCGTGTAGTACTTGTCGTCGCGCCAGGTCGGCGCGTACAGCACCACCTTCCTGCCCTCGGGCAGGCCGAGCCTTCGGCGGGTGCGCTCGGCGACGGCCTCCCGGTCGGGGGCGAAGAAGATGTCGTTGCGCGGGTAGCCGGTCTCCAGCACCTCGCCCTCGAAGCGGAAGGCGCTGCGCAGGATCGGGGTCGCCCACGGGCTCGGCGAGACCAGGTAGTCCCACTGCGCGGTCTCCCAGGCGAGCTTGTCGAAGTAGTCGCGCGACTTGCCGCGGATGTTCTCGACGTCGAAGCCGATCCGCTTGAGCATCGAGCCGTGCCAGGTCTGCACGACCACCTGGTCGGGGTGGCGGTGGAACCACGGGGGCTGGCGGGAGTTGGTGACCAGGTAACGGGTGCGGGCCAGCTCCTCGTAGTACTCCCGGCCCCGGTGCCGCACCGCGGTCAGGTCCTCGGGCGGGCGCACCTGGCCGTCGGCGACCAGCCACGACATCGGGTACTCCGCCCAGCGCGCCCTCCCCCGCAGCTCCTCGTAGACGCCCCGCGGACTGTCGGAGTACTGGCGGCCGGTGTAGCTGTCGAAGAGCACGCCCTCGGTGACGGGCTCGCGGCGCCGGTCCGGGTAGTGGCGCTCGCGCAGCTCGCGCTGGGCGAAGGTGCCGCGCTCGGCGGGGCGCAGGTCGCTGCCCACCCGGAGCACGGGGACGCCGCGCCCCTGGCAGGAGAGGGTGTAGGCGCGCTCGCTGGTCTGCATCTCCAGCGGCAGGCCGGGGATGAGCGCGTCGGAGAACTCCACGCCCACGTCCGTCGCGTCGACGGCGCCCCCGGCGGCGTCGCTGACCCGGCCCCACAGCTGGTAGGTGCCCGCGGGCAGGGACAGCTCGCCGGACAGGGTGGGGATGTCGGCGGGGGCGAACCGGGCCGTGAAGCGGCTGCCGGAGCGCTCCACCCGCAGCGGGTGCTCCTCGTCGCGACCGCGCGCCCGGGCGACCAGGCCCAGGTCGGCGTCGGCGGAGAACTCCCCCTCCAGCAGCAGGGCGCGCCCCTCCCAGCGGGCGCGGTCGACCACGGGCCGGGCGTGGCCCGCGCGCAGCTTGAGGTGACCGGTCGCGGTGCGCAGCACGGCCAGCTCGCGGTGGCCGTCCTCGGCCGCGTAGGCGGCGGTGGCCGCCTCGTCGGGCAGGACCAGGGCGAGGGCCTGCCCGTCCGGGGTGACCAGGTGGACGTCCCACTCCTCCTGGCGGATCACGCCGCCGCACTCGGTGACGCCTCGGTCGAAGAGCTCGTCGGCACGCACCCGGGCGGTGACGCGGCCGCCGTGGACGGTGGCCGGGTAGGTGAGCGCGGCGGTGCCGGGGCGGCGGGTCAGGCGCAGCCCGGTGGCCTCGGCCGCGGGCGCGGACACCAGCTCCCCCTCCAGCTCCAGCACACCGGTACGGGCGTCGAAGCGGTGCTCGGCGACGCGCGCGCGGGCCGGTTCGACGCTGATCAGCAGCTGGCGGTCCCTGCTCCAGTGCGGGCGCACCCACACGTCCCCGTCCACGCGGTGGTAGCCCGGGCGCTCGGGCGGACCGGGGACGGGGTTGGCCACGATCTTGCGGCGGGTGATCCCGCGGTTGAGGACGACCAGTTCCAGCTTCCAGTCGCCGGGCTCCCACCCGCCGGAGGAGCGCAGCTTGCGGGGGTCGACGACGACGGTGAAGCCCCCGTGGTCGTGGCGGGCGGCGTCGATGACGTCGGGGAGGCGGTACTCGGCGGCGAGCCGCACGCGCACGGGCACGCGGACGCGGCGACGGGTGGAGGTGTTGACGGCGAAGGCCGCCAGGTGCTGCTGCCAGCGCCTGCGGGCGCGCAGGTGGCGGATGCCGACGCGGCCGCTGACGTGCAGGCGGCCGTTCGACCAGCGGACGTCCTCGGTCTTCTGGCGGACCCGGATGTCCTCGCCGAGCCGGTACACCTCGCGCGGCACCGCACGGGCGGGGTCCCGCGACTCGAAGAAGGGGTAGCTGACGTAGTAGCCGAGGCCGCGCCGCACGACGGTGGCCTTCTTGATCTCGACGCTCCTGGCGAAGGTCGCGACCTCCAGGACGTCGGCCGTGCGCCGCTTGCGCACCAGGTGGTACAGGAGGCGGTCGAGCACGTTGAGGCCGCGAAGGAGGCGTGCGGGCACGTGGTCGAGGTAGGCGTTGAGCAGGTCGACGGCGGCCTCGCGGGACTCCTCGTCGGCGTCGTCCAGGCGCAGGAGGAGCTGGTGCAGCTCACCGCTGAGCAGGGTGCGGTCCCACAGCTCGCGGTCGGCGCTGGCGAGGTCGGCGGCGAGGTCGCCCATCGCGGTGAGGCGCCGGGTGAGCACGGCCTTGTCCAGGGACGGGAGGGCGGCCTCGCGCCGGCGCATGAGAAGGACGGGGCCGGGCAGGGTGTCCACGGTCTCCGCTGCCAGGGCGGCCCGGCGCAGGCCCAGGTCGGCGTCCTCGGGGGCGAGGGAGTGGTCGGACAGGGAGTCCCAGAACCCCCTGCGCCAGAGCTTGTTGCCCAGGGTGGCGTCCGCGGCCAGTCCGGGGACGGTGCGGGGGTCCTCTGCCATGCGGTGCCTGCCGCAGGACCTGCGGTGCGCCTTGGAGGGGGAGGCGCCCAGCTCGTCGAACCTGTACGCGTTGCCGACGACCAGGTCCGAGCGGGTGTCGCCCGCGCTGCGCAGGAGGTAGGCCAGGGCGTAGCCGGTGAGGGCGTCGGAGCCCTCCAGGAAGAGCAGGTGGGTGCCGTGCGCGGCGGCGGCGCCGCGGGCGCGGGCGGCGGGGCGGTCGGGGGCGGGCCCGCCGGTCAGGAGCACGGCGGTGAGGCCGGGCGGCGGTGAGGCGGCGAACGCGGCGGCGGCGGCGAGCGCGTCCTCGCGGGCGGGCTCGACGGCCTCGTCCCCCTGCTCGTTCTCCTCCCCGCGGGTGTCGGCCTCGGTGTTCTCGGCCATGTCCTCGTCACCGCCGGACTCTGCGTCGGAGGTCTCGGAGGCGGACTCGGCCGCGGGTTCGGCGCCGTCGGCGCGGAGGCGGTCACCGTCGCGGACGGGGACCAGGACCACCTGCGCGTCCGCCTGAGGCTCGCCGGTCCCGCCGTCGTCGCGCTGGCGGGCCAGGGAGTCGAGGCAGTGCTGTAGGTGGGGCTCGGTGACGTCGAACGTCACGATGACAGTGGCTTCGAGCACGGAAGTTGACACCCTCCGGAGGGTTCGACGGGCCGCGCGGGCGGCTGGGCGCGCTGGCCGCGTGCATCAGACGACTGACAGCTGAACGTGAAACTTTTGTGACTAAGAGTCAACACGGTACCGATGGCGGTGCGCCGCGCGGAAGGTGGGGGAAGGCACTCGGCGGAGCCGCACCGGCGCCCGGCGACGGGCCGGGGCCCTGCACTAGGGTTCAGGACACAAGTATCACAGGCCCGGCGGACCCAGCGCCCACCTTTTCCGGATGGGCGTGCCCCCGCGCGGGCCTGTCCGGCGGCGGCACGGACCAGAAGCGGACACGGACAGCATGGCCCCTCCCGAACACGGTGACGAGAAGCGGCGTCCAGACCAGGACCGACCCCGGCGCGAGGGGGACTCCCCCCGCGCGAGGAGGACGGGCGGACTGCGCAGGGCGGTGGAGGAGCGCAGCGCGGTGCCGCTCGTGTGGCTGCACCAGGGCCCCCGGTGGCTGGCGCCGCTGGCGGTGGGCGCCCTGTTCATCGCGGGGCTGATGGCGCCCGGACCGGTCGGCGCGGTGTGCCTGCTGCTGGTCGCGGCGTTCGTCGCGTGGCTGGCCTTCCTGACCTGGCCCTCCCTCGGCGGCCAGCCGCGGACGGCGCGGGTGCTCATGGTGGTGGTCGTACTGGTGCTGGCGGTGGCGCGGGTCCTGGGCTACTGACCCGGCGGCACCGGGAAGATCACGAATCCGTCATATTTTGACAATCATTTTCGTTTTCGTGATAATGGAACGGTGTCTGACCAGTTCACGGCCGTAGCGGGCGACGCGCCGCCCGCCTTCCAGGCCGTCGACGCACGCGTGGCCTACGACGGGGCCCCCGTGCTCGACGGTGTGAGCGTCGACGTGCCCGCGGGCCAGACGATGGCCGTGCTGGGCCCCAACGGTTCCGGCAAGTCCACCCTGATGCGCTCGATGCTGGGCATCGTGCCCCTGACCTCCGGCGAGGTCCTGGTGCACGGCGTCCCGCTGCGCGGGTTCCGCGCCTGGCGCCGGATCGGCTACGTGCCCCAGCGGCTCACCGCCGGGGGCGCCGTCCCCGCCACCGTCCGCGAGATCGTCGCCTCCGGGCAGGTCGCCTCGCGCCGCCGCCTGTCCCTGCCCACCCGCGCCGACCGCGCGGCCGTCGACGAGGCCCTGGAGGCCGTCGGACTGGCCGACCGGGGCCGCGACGCGGTGCGCGAGCTCTCCGGCGGCCAGCAGCAGCGCGTGCTCATCGCCCGCGCCCTGGCCGGGCGGCCCGACACCTTCGTCATGGACGAGCCCATGGCCGGTGTGGACGCCGAGAACCAGCGCGCGCTGGCCGACACCATCGCCCGCCTGCGCGAGCGCGGCGCGACCGTGGTCCTGGTCCTGCACGAACTGGGTCCGCTGGAGAACGTGATCGAGCGCGCCGTGGTGCTGGAGTCGGGCCGCGTGGTGCACGACGGCGCCGCCCCCGCGCCCACCGGCGAGTGCGCGCGACCCGGACACGAGCACCAGCACCCCCATCCCGACCCCAACGCTCCCGACTCCGTGGGCGCCACGGCCGCGGAGATGATCCGACTCGAGGTGCCCGGCCGTGACTGAGCTGCTCCACTACGAGTTCATGCGGCGCGCGCTGATCGCGGCGGTGCTCGTCGGCCTGGTCACCCCCATCATCGGCACCTACCTCGTCCAGCGGCGCCTGGCCCTGCTGGGCGACGGGATCGGCCACGTCGCCCTGACCGGGGTGGCGCTGGGCCTGCTCACCAGCACCTCACCGGTGCTCACCGCGGCCGTGGTGGCCACGCTGGGCGCCGTGCTCATCGAACTGGTGCGGGTGCGCGCCCGCACCAGCGGGGACGTGGCCCTGGCGCTGCTGTTCTACGGCGGCATCGCGGGTGGCGTGCTGCTCATCGGGCTCACGCCCGGGGCGAGCAACGCCACGCTGGTCTCCTACCTGTTCGGCTCGGTGAGCACGGTGGAGGAGTCCGACCTGTGGGTGGTGGGCGTGCTCACCGCCGGGGTGGTCGCGGTGGTGGCGGTGTTCGGCCGCGAGCTGTTCGTGCTCTGCCAGGACGAGGAGGTGGCGCGGGCCCACGGGCTGCCGGTGCGCTTCCTGAGCGTGCTGCTGGCCGTGACCGCCGCGCTGACGGTGGTGATCGCCATGCGCGTGGTGGGCGTGCTCATGGTGAGCGCGCTGATGATCGTCCCGGTCGCCGCCGCCCAGCAGCTCACCAAGAGCTTCCGGGTGACGATGCTCCTGGCCGTGCTGATCGGACTGCTGTCCTCGGTGGGCGGCCTGACCACGTCCTTCTACGCCGAACTCTCCCCCGGAGCGACGATCGTGCTGCTGGCCCTGGCCGTCTTCGGCGTGGCCGTGGCGGTCGGCGGCGTGCTGCGCCGCGCCTCCGGGCGCCGCTCCGCGGCGGCTTTCGATCCCGCAGGTGGAGGTTCGACCGGTACGATGCCCCAGACTGAGCGGGGGAGGGTGAGACCATGAGTACACGACGCGAGGCGGTCCGCGAGGCGCTGACCGGTTCCGCCGGTTTCCGCAGCGCCCAGGACCTGTACGCGGACCTGCGCGCCGACGGTTCCAAGATCGGCCTGACCACCGTCTACCGAGCGCTCCAGGCGCTGAGCGACTCCGGTGAGGTGGACGTGCTGCGCACCGACGAGGGCGAGGCCGTCTACCGGGCGTGCGACACCGAGAGCCACCACCACCACATCGTGTGCCGGGTGTGCGCGACCGCGGTGGAGATCGAGGGCCCCACGGTGGAGAAGTGGGCCGCCGAGATGGGCGCCCGGCACGGCTTCACCGGTGTGACGCACACCGTCGAGGTCTTCGGGACCTGCGCCAACTGCTCCTAGGAGGGGCCGCGGTCGCGGCCGGTCGGCCCGTGCCGTGAGGACCGCGACCACGGCGGGCGGTTCGCCGTCCCCGGGCGGCGTGCCGCCCGGGGACGGCGTCAGTCCCGGCGCAGCGGGTCCAGGCTGGGGCGTTTGGGGCTGACGTTGTCTCCCGAGGAGCGCCCGGTGAGACGTCGGCCGATCCACGGCACCAGGAACTCGCGCGCCCAGTGCAGGTCCTCCTGGCGGGCGGAGCGCCAGTCGCGCGGGTCGGCGGGCGGCCACGGCTGCTTCCAGTCGCCCTCGACGGGCACCCCGAGCACCTCGGCCACGCGCAGCGCCATACGGCGGTGGCCCTCCGGCGACAGGTGCAGGCGGTCCCAGCTCCAGGCGCGGGCGTCGTCCAGGACCCGCATGCTCCACACGTCCACCACGTCGCAGCCGTAGCGGTCGGCGATGGCCCTCAGGTGCATGTTGTACGTGGCGATCCGGCCGCGCATGTGGCGCATCACCGGCTGCCAGTTGGTGTCGAACCCGGTGAAGACCACGATGCGCGCGCCGGTCCGGCTGAGCTCCTGCACCGCCGCGGCGAAGGCCACGGCGACGGCGTCGGGGTCGCTGCCGGGGCGGATGATGTCGTTGCCGCCCGCGCACAGCGTGATCAGGTCCGGCGAGAGCTCCACCGCCCGGGGGACCTGCTCCTCGGCGACCTGGCCGATGAGCTTGCCGCGCACCGCGAGGTTGGCGTAGCGCACCTCCGCGACGTGGTCGGCGAGGTGTTCGGCCAGGCGGTCGGCCCACCCCCGGTAGCGGCCGTCGGGCGCGCCGCCGCCGTCCGGGTAGGGGTCGCTCATGCCCTCGGTGAAGCTGTCACCGAGGGCGACGTAGGACAGGATGTCCCGGTGCACCAAGTTCGTCCCAAAACCGCTCATAATGCCCGATCATCCAACTCCGCGCCAGGGTTACGCGACAGTAGGTTGATCCTTTCCGGCGTTTTGGGAGGCACCTCACACCGGGACGGCGGCGGTCAGCGGTCCTTGGTGATCCGGGTCAGCTCCGGGCGCTTGGCCGTGACCGTGTCGCCGGAGGAGCGCCCCGTCAGGCGGCGGCCGATCCACGGGCCGAGCGACTCCCTGACCCAGGTCAGGTCCTCCCGGCGCGCACGGGCCCAGCCGACCGGTTCGCTGTCCGGCCACGGCTCGTCCCAGCGCTCCGCCACCGGCACGCCCAGCACCTCGGCCACGCGCAGCGCGAGTCGGCGGTGCCCCTCGGGGGACATGTGCAGCCGGTCCTCGTCCCAGGCGCGGGAGTCGGTGAGCACCCTCATCGGCCACTGGTCCACCAGGAGGCAGCCG
Source organism: Nocardiopsis deserti (assembly GCF_008638355.1). Classification (NCBI taxonomy): domain Bacteria; kingdom Bacillati; phylum Actinomycetota; class Actinomycetes; order Streptosporangiales; family Nocardiopsidaceae; genus Nocardiopsis; species Nocardiopsis deserti. The sequence continues at coordinate 75,699 of NZ_ML703348.1, forward strand.
TGCTTGTCGGCGACGGCGCGCACGTGCATGTAGTAGCGCGCGAACAGGCCGATGGTGCCGCGCATGTAGCCCGTGGTGACGTTGACTCCGGTGAAGAGCACGACCTGGCTCCCCGCGGCGCGCAGGCGACCCACCGTGTGGTCCAGGATCCGGGCCATCCGCTCGGGGTCCCCGCCCGGGCGCAGCAGGTCGTTGCCGCCCGCGCTCAGGGTGACCAGGTCCGGTGCCATCGCCAGGGCGGGCGGGATCTGGTCGGTGACGATCTGGCGCATGAGCTTGCCGCGCACCGCCAGGTTCGCGTACACGATCTCGCCCTGGTCGTCGGCCAGGTGCTCGGCCAGCCGGTCGGCCCAGCCGCGGAAGCCCGCGCCCGGTTCCGGATAGGGGTCGCCCACGCCCTCGGTGAAGCTGTCGCCCACCGAGACGAGCGACATACCCGGCCTGAGCAGCGGACCGTCCGAACCTGCCATCACTTCTTCTCCTCCGACACGGGGTTGGGCGCGGCACCGCCGTAGCGGCGGTCCCGGCTCGCGTAGATCTCACAGGCCCGCCACAGGTCGCGGCGGTCGAAGTCGGGCCAGAGCGTGTCCAGGAAGACGAACTCGGCGTAGGCGGACTGCCAGAGGAGGAAGTTGGACGTGCGCTGCTCGCCGGAGGAGCGCACGAACAGGTCCACGGGCGGCACGTCGGGGGCGTAGAGGTGCTGGGCGAGGGTGTCCTCGGTGATCTTGTCCGGGGAGATCAGTCCCGCCGCCGCCCTGCGGGCCAGCTCGCGCGCGGCGTCGACGATCTCGGCCTGGCCGCCGTAGTTCACGCAGAACTGGAGGGTGAGCGCGGTGTTGTCCTTGGTCATCTCCTCCGCGTCCTGGAGTTCGCGGATGACGCTCTTCCACAGCCGCCCCGCGCGCCCGGCCCACCTGATGCGGACCCCGCGCGCGTGCATCTCGTCGCGGCGCCTGCGGATGGTGTCGCGGTTGAAGCCCATGAGGAAGCGCACCTCGTCGGGCGAGCGCTTCCAGTTCTCGGTGGAGAAGGCGTAGGCGGACAGGTTGGCCACGCCCATCTCCAGGGCGCCCTCGATCACGTCGAAGAGCGAGGACTCACCGGCCTTGTGCCCCTCGGTGCGCGCCAGGCCGCGCTCCTTGGCCCAGCGGCCGTTGCCGTCCATGACCACGGCCACGTGCCGGGGCACCAGCTGGGCGGGGAGCTCGGGGGGACGCGCGCCGCTGGGGTGCGGGGCGGGCGCGGCGTACTCCCGCCGCTTACCGGTGTCGAAGCTGAACAGACTCAAGAACGCTCCACGTGGCGCAGTGATCGGATTCCGTTTTCCAGGTGCCACTGTAGGTAGGCCGCGACCAGCCCGCTGCACTCGGAGCGCTGCCTGTCCTCGCTGGCGTCCGCGCTCTCCCAGTCCCCTCCGAGCAGGGCCGACATCAGCCGGAGCGTGTCCGGGGACGGGTGCACGGAGCCGTGGGGACGGCACACCGTGCAGACCATACCTCCGGCGTGGACCGCGAACGCGCGGTGCTCCCCCCGGCTGCCGCAGCGGGCGCACTCGGCCAGCGAGGGCGCGTACCCGGCGACGGCGAGCGAGCGCAGCAGGTAGGCGTCCAGGACCAGCCGGGAGTCGTGGCTTCCCTCACCCAGGGTACGCAGTGCGCCGATGAGCAGGAGGAACTGGCGCAGCGCCGGGTCCTTCTCGACCGCGACGACCTTCTCCGCGGTCTCCAGCATCGCGGTGGCGGCGGTGTAGCGGGAGTAGTCGGACACGACCGCCTCGCCGTAGGCGCGCACGGTCTCGGCCTGGGTGATGACGTCCAGCGTGCGGCCCGCGTGCAGCTGGAGGTCGACGTGGGTGCACGGCTCCAGGCGGGCCCCGAAGCGGGACTTGGTCCGGCGCACCCCCTTGCCGACGGCGCGGACCAGGCCGGTGCGCCGGGTCAGGAGGGTGATGATGCGGTCGGCCTCGCCCAGCTTCTGGTTGCGCAGGACGACACCCTCGTCGCGGTAGAGACTCACCCCCCCATTGTCGCGGATACCACGGACCGTCCACGCGGACGGTGGAGCACAGAACCCCTCTATGACCAGCTTTATTACAGTTTGGTTTCCCTTTTTGCGACATTTGCTCTACTCTCACGCGCTAGGCGCTCCGCGTCGGGCCAGCCGCCCTTCCCCCGCGGCACTACCGGAGCAGCCGCGCGCATCCCGCGCGCTCCCCGACACGGGTCCACCCGAGACCCGCGGGGCACGAGCGAGGACCGGCCGGAGCGCGGACCCCGCGCGAACGGCGTCCCGCCGCGCCCGTGCCCCGACGTCCCACTTCCCGAGGAGGGCCCTATGGCGCGTGGTCGCCGAGGCAGGCGCAGGAAGAGCGCCGACCGACACCGCCGTGCCGGGCGCGGACGGCGCTCGATACCGCTCGCGATACCCCTGGCGGCGGTCCCCGTCGGCCTGGTCGTGGCGGGCGCACTGCTGTTCACCGGTGCGGACTCCGGTCTCAGCCCCTTCCGGAACACCGCGGACGGCCAGGCGCAGGAGGGAGGGGTCGGTACCGCGGTCACCGACGACTCGCTCGTGCCCGAGGCCTCCGAGGACGCCGACTTCTTCGCCTCGCCCACCGCGACGCCGGAGCGGGAGCCGACGCCCTCCGGGGACGGCGGCGAGCCGCAGAGCGCGCAGGCCTCCTCCGTACCCGAGGACGGCGAGGACACCGGCGGCGGTGACAGCGGTGGCGACGGCGGCGGCTCGGAGTCCGGCGGCGGTGGCGGCGGCGGTGGCGGCGGCGGCGGTGGCGGCGGCGGCAACGACGGTGGCGGCAACGGCGGTGGCCACGGCAACAGCGGTTCCGACGCCCCCTCCGGCGGGGTCTCCGAGCAGGTCGTGACCCTGGTCAACGCCCAGCGCGCGGACGCCGGGTGCGGCCCGCTGCGGGTGGACTCGCGGCTGGCAGCCGCCGCCCAGGAGCACAGCGAGGACATGGACCGGCGCGACTACATGAGCCACCAGAGCCCCGAGGGCGAGGGCCCCGGGGACCGGGCCGACCGCCACGGCTACGACGCCTGGGGCGCGGAGAACGTCGCCAAGGGGCAGACCAACCCCCAGCAGGTGATGGACGCCTGGATGAACAGCGACGGGCACCGCAGGAACATCCTCAACTGCGACCTGGTCGCGATCGGCGTCGGCGAGTCCGGCAACGCCTGGACCCAGATGTTCGGCTGGGAGTAACCCCGAACGCGCGTCGGGCCGCCTTCCCCAGAGGGGAGGGCGGCCCGACGCGTGCGAGGAGAGCGCGGCGGCTGGGCTCTGGTGAAGAAGGAAGCCGCCGCTGTGCCTCGCCGGTGGGGGGAGCCCGGGGACTCGATGGAAAAAGGGTGCCTCGCGGCGGGGAGAAGGAAGCCCCCGGAAGGCGCCTCACCGTACCGGGCGGAGAGCGCGGAGACTGCGTACCGTGAGAAAGGGGATTCGAACCCCGAGAAGGAAGCCTCCGCTGTGCCGCCCGGGGACGAGGCTAACGCGCCCCCGCCCCGGACGTCACGCGGTTTTCCGGGCGGAGAGCGCCGGAGCTGGGCACCGGCGGTGCGGCGGTACCGCCCGCTCACGGTGCTCCCGGGAGAAGGAAGCTCCGGCAGGTGCCGCCCGGAGGCGATCCTACGGTCACACCGCCCCGGGGTCGGGCAGCAGGGAGGGCAGATCCGCCAGCGCGGTCACCCCGACCCCCTCGGGCAGCCCCTCCGGGCGCTCCAGCCCCAGGTAGGCCACCCGGCGCCCGGCGACCTCCTCGGCGGTGGGCGGCTCCCGGTACTCCCGCACCTCGGCGCCCGCGCCCGCCATCAGGTCCACCAGGTGCCGGACGGTGAGGTAGCGGCGCTCCACGACGGCGCGGGCCATCAGCCGGGCGGACGCCCCCGTCTCCTCGACCCGGTTGAAGTGCTGGCGCCCCCGCAGGAACAGGTGCGTCCAGCACGCGTTCCACCGGCCGCCGCTCCCCCGGCTGAACACCAGCGGGACCAGCACCCGGGACTCGCCCTCCAGGTCCGAGCGCACGCGCACGGTCCGCGGCTCGAAGGGCATGCCGCCCTGTTCGCCGTCCCTGGTCATGTAGCCGAAGAAGGCCTCCGGCAGGAAGGTGAACCGGTCGCCCTCGTAGACGAGCACCTGCGGCACCACGTACCGCACCCGCTCGTCCAGCGCGGACAGGTCCAGGTCGATCATCTCGGTGGCGCCACCCGGCGCGGGCGCCGCCACCAGGTCGCCGGAGTGAGCGCTCGCACCCTGCCTGAGATTGGTCCAGGACACCTGGCCGACCGGGGCGAAGTCCTGGTCGAGCAGCTCCACCGACAGGTCCAGGTCGGTCTCCCGGGTCTCCGTCTGCGTCCAGTGCACGAAGAACCGCAGCCGGTCCCCCTCCACCTCGGTGCGGCTGCCGCGCGGCAGCACGCCCATGCCCTTGGCGGCGCCCCTGCCCGAACGCGGCACGGCCACCGAGAGCACGGCGGGGTCCACCAGGAGCAGGTCGTGGACCGGCAGGCGCCGGGCGATCAGGCCGTCCAGGGCCTCCAGCACGGCGACGGTGTCGGCCCGGGGCAGCGGCGGACGGGTGTCGGATGCCGTGTGCCCGCGCGCGGACTGGTTGGCGAACAGGCGCACCAGGCCGGGAGCGTCCCGGTTGGCGAGCTGTTCGCGCGCGGAGACCAGCACCCGGCCGGAGACGCGGTCGCCGACCTCGCGCAGGCGCGCGGCCAGCGGCTCCCCGGTCCCGGCGCCGCCCGCCGCCAGGATCCGGTCCAGGGCGCGCACGAGCATGCCCGGAGCGGTGGCCAGCAGGTCCACGGCAGCGGTCACGTCGCCGTCCAGGAAGGCCGCCTCCACGCGGGCGTCGAAGGTGCGCACGCGGCGGTCGCCGCGCGCCACCGCGAACACCTCGCGGGCGTGCTCCCACACCGGGTACTCGTGCGGGTGCAGCCCCTCCCCCAGCCGCTTCCACGCCTCGGTGTGGCGGCCCACGTCGGCGAGCTTGCCGGGGTTGTCGGCGATCACCGCGTCCAGGGCGGCGAGCAGCGCGCGCCGCTCGCGGCGGCGGAAGGAGCGCGGGCGGGCGGGCCGGACCAGGGCGGGGTCCCCGTCCGAGAGGGCCTGGGCCAGGCGCAGCACGTCGGTGGCGGTGTCCACGCGCGGGGCGTGTCCGGCCCGCACACGGGCGGCGTTGACCACGGCGCGGTTCTCCCGCACGGGGATGACCTGCGGCGGTTCCCCGTCGGCGCACTCGTCGGCGAGCACGGCCAGGAGCGCCAGGTCGTCCTGCCCGAGCGGGACCGGGCTGCCCGCCAGGTCCGCGTACAGTGTGCGGGTCTCCTCGGCCAGGGACGCGCCCAGGTGGAGCGGGGTGAGCCGGTCCTTGGCCCCAGGAACGAACGCGTCGCGGGCGGCGGCGAGTTCGGCGTAGGCGTGCTGGTAGCGGCCGTAGGAGGGCAGGTCGAGCAGGTTGACCCGCCCCTCCGGAAGCGCCAGGTGAACCGGTCCGGCCGGATCGCCGATCGCCTTGGCCAGGCATTCCGCCCAGAACTCGACGGTGTCGGGAACGTTGTCGGGGAAGTCGCGGAAGTAGACGTTGTGCTCGGCGGCGGCGCCGACGAGCCGCCGGACCGCGTCCAGGAGGAGCCCGGCCTCGCGCAGCACGGCCTCGGGGGCGAGCCCTTCGAGGCGGGCACGCAGCCCGCCGGTGAGCGTGAAGCCCACGGACAGCAGCGCGGCGTCGAGCCGCCGGGTCGCGGCGCAGCCGTCTCCGGACGCGCCGGAGGGCTCGGGGACGCGCAGGGTTCTCTGGATGATCTCGCCGTACACCATGCACGGCATCGTGGCACTCCCTCGACCACCGCCGCCACGGCTTTTATCCGCTCCGTCACCCCGTGCGCGGACAGCGTCCACGCCTACCGCCGCCGTCCCGAAGGCCTCTGCGAACGCGTCGGCGCCGACCGGTAATGTGGACCGCCGTCGCGACCCCTCGCGGCCCGACGGGAGGTGGCCCTGTGCGCGAGCTGAGTGAACTGGTCGAGGTGGACGAACCCGCCTGGCCGCTGCTGTCCGAACGCATGGAGCGGGGCGGGGCCTCGGTGCGCGCCCTGCCCGTGGACCCCGAACGCGGCCGCACGTGCCTGCACCGCCTCCAGGTGACCGCACGGTCCTTCCTGGGCGCGATGGCGCTGGAGTCCGGCGGCCTGCTCCTGGACGGCGGGTGGCTGCGCGTGCACGGCGGCGGCGGGGCGGAGCTGCCCGGACTGGGCGAGGTCAACGACCTGAGCGCCGCTGTGGTGTACGGCCCGCCGCCGCGGCTGGTGGTCGCCCACGACGTGCTGGGCGGGGTGTTCGCCCTCAACGGGCCCGCGGCGGAGGGCGGGGACCACCCCGGCAGGCCCGGGGAGATGGTCTACTTCGCGCCCGACTCCCTGGAGTGGGAGCCGCTGGAGACGGCCTACTCCGGCTGGATGCTGTGGCTGTTGGAGGGCCGTCTGGAGGACTTCTACCGCGCCCTGCGCTGGCCGGGCTGGCGCGAGGAGGCCGAGGCGCTGGACCTGGCGCAGGGGTTGTCGCTGCACCCCTTCCCCTGGACGGCCGAGGCGCGCGAGGACATGGCCGCGACCTCACGCAGGCCCCTCGCGCTGGGCGAGCTGACCGGCGCGCACCGGGAGTCGTGCGCCGCCCTGGGCCTGTCCGACCCCGGGCCTTTCGGCCTTCTCTGAGGGACCGGAAGACGGGCCGGGAGGCGGGCCGGGGCCGCGACCCGCCGGTCGCGGCCCCGGGTGCCCGCCCGTGGGCGTGCACGCGTCAGACGCGCGCGATGGCGCTGCACAGCGCCTTGAGCGAGGCGGTGGTGATGCTGCTGTGGATGCCCACGCCCCACACCACGCGGCCGTCGATCTCGGCCTCCACGTAGGCGGCGGCGCGGGCGTCGCCGTCCCCGCCCATGGAGTGCTCCACGTAGTCCATGACGCGGACCTTGACGTCGACGTCGGTCAGGGCGTCGCAGAACGCGGAGATGGGGCCGTTGCCGGTGCCGGTCAGCTCGCGGATCTCGCCGTTGACCCGGGCGTCGGCCTCGATCCGGTAGGTGCCGTCGCTGTCGGTGGTGGAGCGGTGCGCCAGCACCGCGACCGGGCCGCCCTCGGCCAGGTAGGTCCGGGAGAAGATCTCCCAGATGCGCCCGGCGGCGAACTCGCCGCCCTCGGCGTCGGTGAACTTCTGGATCACCTGGGAGAACTCGATCTGGAGGCGGCGCGGCAGGTCCAGCGAGTGGTCGCGCTGCATGATGTAGGAGACGCCGCCCTTGCCGGACTGGCTGTTGACCCGGATGACGGCCTCGTAGTTGCGGCCCACGTCCTTGGGGTCGATCGGCAGGTAGGGCACGTCCCAGACGTACTCCTCCACCGGGGTCCCGGCGGCGTCGGCGGCCTCCTGCTGGGCGGTGAAGCCCTTCTTGATGGCGTCCTGGTGGGAGCCGGAGAAGGCGGTGTAGACCAGGTCGCCGCCGTAGGGGTGGCGCGGGGCGACCGGCAGCTGGGTGCAGTGCTCGACGGTGCGGCGGATCTCGTCGATGTCGGAGAAGTCGATCCTGGGGTCCACGCCCTGGCTGAACAGGTTCATGCCCAGGGTGACCAGGCAGACGTTGCCGGTGCGCTCGCCGTGCCCGAACAGGCAGCCCTCGACGCGGTCGGCCCCGGCCATGACGGCCAGCTCGGCCGAGGCCACGCCGGTGCCGCGGTCGTTGTGCGGGTGCACCGAGACGACCACGTGCTCGCGCCGGGACAGGCTGCGGCTCATCCACTCGATCTGGTCGGCGTAGACGTTGGGCGTGGAGCGCTCGACGGTCGCGGGCAGGTTGAGGATGATCTCGCGGCCCGGGCCGGGCTGCCAGACGTCCATGACGGCCTCGCAGACCTCCAGGGCGAAGTCCAGCTCGGTGTCGACGAAGATCTCGGGCGAGTACTCGTAGCCGAAGTACTCGGTCCCGCCCAGGTACTGCTCGGCGAAGCGCATGACGTGCCGGGTGCCCTGGACGGCGATGTCCTTGCAGGACTCGCGGTCCACGCGGAAGACGACGCGGCGGAAGGTGGGCGCGGTGGCGTTGTACAGGTGCACGGTGGCGCGCCTGGCCCCGACCAGGCTCTGCACGGTGCGCTCGATGAGGTCCTCACGGGCCTGCGTCAGCACCGAGATCTGCACGTCGTCGGGGATCGCGTCCCCCTCGATCAGGGACCGGACGAAGTCGAAGTCGGTCTGGCTGGCGGAGGGGAAGCCGACCTCGATCTCCTTGTAGCCCATCCGCACCAGCAGCTCGAACATCTCGCGCTTGCGGGCGGGGTCCATCGGCTCGATCAGCGCCTGGTTGCCGTCGCGCAGGTCCGTGGACAGCCAGCGCGGGGCCTCGGTGATGCTCTTGGAGGGCCAGGTGCGGTCGGGCAGGTCCACCGGCGCGAAGGGCTTGTAGCGGTGGAAGGGCATGGGGCTGGGCTTTTGCTGCGGCACCATCTCGGTGGCTCCTCGGGTGGATCTGGCGCTTGGTCATGGTCGACCAGGACAAGCCGAAGTCCCGCGGCGAGGGAGCCGACCTTTTAACGACCCCCGCCGCGGCCGCTAAGGAGAAGCAGCTCGCGCAGCATAACGGTCCTCACGCTAGCAGACGGCTCCGCGGAACTGGTACCCGGTGTCCGCATGTTGGGACGCGCGTCACATGACCTGGAGGTCCGCCCCACGGAGGGCGCGCGCGGCGGGATCCGCCCCACTACCGGTACCTCGATTTCAAGAGACCGGCGGGGGGTCTGTAACATTTTCGGTGAACCCTTCAGTGCTAGGGGGGTTGTTCCAGATCCCGTCGACGGGGCCCAGGGTGCGGCCAACACCCGAGGCCGCCACCGGCAGCGCGGTCACCGCGCGCCGGCGGCCGGGCCGGTCCCGTCGACGGGATTTCGCGTTCCCGCCCCCGCCGAAGCGGTGGCGCCCCTGCCCGGAGGCGTCACCGCTTCGGCGGCCCGGCTCCTCGGCGGTTGGGCTCAGGCGTCCAGGGCCGGGTAGTCGGTGTAGCCGCGGTGGTCGCCGCCGTAGTAGGTGGCCCGGTCCGGGACGGCGACGGGACCGCCGGTCCTGATCCTGGCCGGCAGGTCGGGGTTGGCGATCCAGGCCGCGGCCATCGCCACGGCGTCCGCCCGCTCCTCGGCCAGGGCCGCGGTGGCGGGTCCGGTGTCGGTGCCGGAGGCGGGGTTGAGGACGAAGACCCCCGGCCACTCCTTGCGCAGCGCCCCGGTGTACTCGGCCGAGGCCGACTCCGTCAGGTGCAGGTAGGCCAGCCCGGGACGGCCGCGCAGCCCGTCGAGGAGCGCGAGGTACTGCTCCAGGGGGTCGCTCTGGCTGATGCCGTTGAGGGTGCTGGCCGGGGAGACGCGCAGGCCGGTGCGGTCGGCGCCGATAGCTTCGCTGACCGCGTCCACGGCCTCCAGGGCGAAGCGGGCGCGGTTGGCGGCGCTGCCGCCGTACCCGTCGGTGCGCCGGTTGCTGCCGTCGGAGAGGAACTGCTCGATGAGGTAGCTGTTGCCGCCGTGCAGCTCCACCCCGTCGAAACCGGCGGCGACCGCGTTGCGCGCGGCCGCGGCGTGGTCGGCGAGGGTCTGGTCGATGTCGGCGGCGGTCATCTCGCGCGGCACGGGGTGCGCGAGCTTCTGCCCGCCGTCGTACATGGACGCGCCCGAGGCGATGGGAGAGGGGCCGAGGGGCAGCCCGCCGTCCGGGTAGAGGCTGGGGTGGCCGACCCTGCCCGCGTGCATGAGCTGGGCGAAGATGTGCCCGCCGCGTTCGTGTACGGCGTCGGTGACGCGCCTCCAGGCCTGGACCTGCTCGTCGCTGTGCAGCCCCGGGGTGTCGGTGTAGCCCTGGCCGCGGACGCTGGGCTGGATGCCCTCGGTGATGATCAGTCCGGCCGAGGCGCGCTGGGCGTAGTACTCGACGGCGAGGTCGCCCGGCACGCCCCCGCGGGAGCGCGAGCGCGTCATCGGGGCCATGAACAGGCGGTTGGGCAGGTGCAGGCGGCCGATCCGGACGGGATCGAACAGGTCGCTCATGGCGGGCTCCGTGGTGTGCGGGTCGGGAGGGGTCATGCCCTCGGGAACGCACTCACGTTAGGAGGACCCGCCGCGGGGCCGTCGACCGGGTACGCCCTCCGGCAGGCCGCGCACGCGCGCCGCCGCCCCGGGCCGGACGGACGCGTCACCGCCGGAGTCAGTCCCGGTACACCTGGCTGCGAGGGGCGATGTGCACCACGGCGCCCGAGGAGACGGTGAACACCGCATTGCGCAAGGTCGTGGAGTGGAGCCGCACCGTTCCCCACTGGGGAGAGGACGGCTCAGGCGCCGAGGGCTGACGCCGGCGGTCGGGGCTCCGGCCCCGGACGGCGCGCCCGGGGCCGGAGGCGGTCAGAACTCCCCTTGGCAGGCCTGCTGGACCTTGCCCTGGCCGAAGGACTCCACGTGGGTCTCGTCCGGGGCCAGCTCCAGGTAGCCGTCCGTCTGGGCCCCGTAGATCAGCACCGGGTCGGTGCCGTTCCACTTGAACTGCAACTGGCAGTCCTCCGTGGCCTCGTAGGTGGCCCACCAGAACCCTTCGGCGTCCGGCGCGGTGATCCTGAGTTCGTCACCGGGCAGACCGCTCTCCACCAGGAGCTCCTGGAACTCCTCCTCGGACCCGTTCTGGGAGGAGCAGGCGGAGGAGGCGAGCGCGACGGCCGCGACGGCGGCCGCAGAGAGGAAACGCGCGTGGGGGGACATGCTTTTCCAACTTCCGAGAGTGCCGACGACGGCTCCGTTGCGTTATCCCGCTCCCTGGCACGGCGGGTCCGTCGTCAAGGTGACTCCACGTTTGCGCAGGTGCGGGCCTGAGAAAACGCACGTCGCGACACACTCCGGACACAACCCCGTAACGACGGGTTCATATGTGCCTGGTGCTACCGGTGTGCCCCGTTTGGTCCGCTGTGGCAGGCGTTCCGCACGGGGCACACCCGCCGTCAGGCCCCCGGAGCAGGCTCGAACTCCCGGACCGCGTCGATCGCGGGCCCGTGCGGCGTGTTGGCCTCGCGCTCGATCATGATCTCCACGAGCACCGGCCGCGACGTGGCCTGGGCCTGCTTGCGGGCCCACTCCAGGGACTCGCGGATCTCCCCGGGCTCCAGCACGCGGCGCCCGGAGCACCCGTAGGCCTCCATGAGCTTGACGTTGTCGGTGCCGTACTCGTCGTAGTGGATGTCCACCTGGTAGTTCATGTCGAAGGGGATCGAGGCCTGGCGGATCAGGCCCAGGTACTCGTTGTTGAGCATGATGATGACGTAGGGCACGTCGTACTGGGCGGCGACGGCCAGTTCCTCGACCATGTACTGGAACCCGTAGTCGCCGACGATCCCGACGACCTCCGCGTCCGGCTCGGTGTCCTTGAGCGCCTTCTTGACGCCGATGGCGGCGGGGATCTCCCAGCCGAGCGGGCCCGCCTGGCCGCAGATCTGGTAGTGGCGCGGCTTGTACGCCTTCTGGTGCTGGCCTCCCCAGATCTGGTAGAGGCCGATCGCGGTGACGAAGTAGGTGTCCTCGCCGAAGACCTCGTTGATCTCCTTGTAGACGCGCGGCGCCTTGACCGGGACCGTGTCGAAGTCCTCCCTGCGGGTCAGGGTGGCCTTGAGCTCGGCGACCCGGTCGATCCAGGGCCGCACCTGGGCCGTGGCCCCGCGGGTGCGGGCGGCGGCGAGCATCTCGCGCAGGAACAGCCCCGCGTCGGAGACCACGCCCAGGTCGGGCTCGAAGACCCGGCCGATCTGGGTGGCCTCGATGTCGACGTGGATGAACCTGCGCTCGCCCCGGTAGACGTCGATCTGCCCGGTGTGGCGGTCGGCGAAGCGCGCGCCCACGGCCAGGACCAGGTCCGACTCCAGGAAGGAGGCGTTGCCGTAGCGCTGGGAGGTCTGCACGCCGGTCATGCCCGAGTACAGGGGCGAGTCCTCGTCGAAGGAACCCTTGCCCATGAGGGTGACCTGCACCGGAACCTGGAGGTGCTCGGCCAGCGCGCGCAGGTCGTCGGAGGCCTCGGCGGTGATCACGCCGCCCCCGGCCAGGATCAGGGGGCGCTCGGCCTCCAGCAGCATGTCCAGCGCGCGCTCCACCCGGGGCGGGTGCGGCTCGACGGCGTTGACCTTCAGCGGGGCGTCGATGGCGGGGTCGTAGTCGATCAGCTGCTGGGCGACGTCCACCGGGATGTCCACCAGGACGGGGCCGGGGCGTCCCTCCCGCGCGATCCGGAACGCCTCGCGGAAGATCCAGGGCGCGGTGGCGGCCTCCTTGACCTGGACGGCCCACTTGGTGACGGGCTTGGCGATCTCGACGATGTCGACCGCCTGGAAGCCCTCCTTGTCCAGCAGGTCGGTGCGCTGCTGGCCGGTGATGCACACGATCGGGACCGAGTCCGCGATGGCCGTGTACAGGCCGGTGATCATGTTGGTCCCGGCGGGACCGGAGGTGCCGATGGCCACGCCGACCTTGCCGGTGGTCCGGGACCAGCCGTCGGCCATGTGGGTGGCGCCCTCCTCGTGGCGGACGGTCAGGTGCTCGATACCGCCGACCTGTTCCATCGCCTTGTAGAGGGGCAGGATGGCCGCGCCGGGGCAGCCGAAGGCCGTGTCGACGCCCTCGTCCTTGAGGACCTCCACGACCGCGTTCATCGCGGGCATCTGTGGCATGGGAAGCGAACCCTTCAGTGCTGGGGGTGCTGGTGGCTGTGTACTGGTGGCTGTGTGGTGGCAGCGCTAGTGCTAGGGGTGCTGCTGAGGTGCGGGCGGGCACGGACGGCGCGCGCGGACCGTGGTTCCCCGGTGCGGCCAACACCGGGGACGGACGGCGCGGGGCCGGGCGCGGACCCTGTGGTCCGAAGTGCCGGGGCGCTACCGGTCGGAGCTGTCGGAGAGCTGCTCGACGATCTTCAGCAGCGCGGAGTGGTCGAGGCCGCCGTGCCCCTGGTGCTTGAGCGCACCGACGTACTGCGCGACCTGCGAGCCCAGCGGGATCGCGACCCCGGCGGCGCGCGCGGAGTCGGTGACGATGCGCATGTCCTTGTCGTGCAGGGCGATCCGGAAGCCCGGGGTGAAGTCGCGCGCGCGCATGGCCGCGCCCTTGCGCTGGAGCACGGTGCTGCCCGCGAGCCCGCCGCCCAGGACCTCCAGGCCGGACTCGGTGTCCACCCCGTGCGCCTCCAGGAAGACCAGGGCCTCGGCCAGGAGCTGGATGTTGCCCGCGACGATGAGCTGGTTGGCGGCCTTGACCGTCTGGCCGGAGCCGCTCGGGCCGACCAGGACCGGGGTGGTGCCCAGGACGTCGAAGAGCGGCCGGGCCGCCTCGAAGTCCTCCGCGGCGCCGCCGACCATGATGGAGAGCTTGGCCTCGACCGCGCCCGCCTCGCCGCCGCTGACGGGGGCGTCCAGGACGCGCAGGCCGCGCTCGGCCCCGGCCTCGGCCACCGAGCGGGACACGTCCGGGCGGATGGTGCTCATGTCGATGACCAGGGTGCCGGGCTTGACGCTCTCGAAGACGCCGCCCTGGCCGAGCATGAGCTCCTCCACGTCCGGGGAGTCCGGGACCATGGTGATGACGGCGTCGGCGTCGGCGGCGGCCCCGGCGACGCTGCCCCCGCGCAGGCCGCCCTCGGCGACCAGCGCGTCGACGCGCTCGGGGGTGAGGTTGTGGCCGGTCACGGTGTACCCGGCGCGGACGAGGTTGACGGCCATGGGCAGGCCCATGATCCCCAGGCCGATGAAGGCGATCTTCTTGACGGGCACGACGGCCCCCTTCGTAACTGGTGGTGCGTGGCTGGTGCTGTGTGGCTGGTGCTGCCTGACTGGCGGTTGGACGCGCGGCTGGGGGATCAGTTGAGCCAGCCGAAGCTCTGGGCGCTGGGCACGGTCGGCTTGTACTCCAGGCCGACGAGTCCCCGGTAGCCCCCGGTCTGGGCGGCGGTGAGGAGTTCCCCGATGGGCAGCCGTCCGGTGCCGGGCTCGCCGCGCCCGGGGGTGTCGGCGATCTGGATGTGTCCGAACTCGGCGGCGTGGTCGCGGACCGCGGCGGCGAAGTCGTCGCCGTTGACGGCGAGGTGGTACAGGTCCGCCAGGAGGGCGACGTTGTCCGCGCCCGCCTCCCCCGCGCGGGCGACGAAGGCGAGCCCGTCCGCGGCGGTGGTCAGGGGGTAGCTCTCGGCCCCGCTGATGGGCTCGATGAGGACGGTGCCGCCGACCGCGGCCACGGCCTCGGCCGCCGCGACGGTGTTCTCCAGGGCGGTCCGGTCCTGTTCGTCGGGGTCGACCCCCGGCTGGCGCAGGCCGTAGAGGGCGTTGAAGCCCGTGGCGCCCGTGCGCTCGGCGATGCGCACCACGACGTCGATGTTGGCGCGGAACTCGGCGCTGCGCGAGGGGTGCGAGAGCACGCCCCGGTCGGGCCCGGGCAGCTGACCCGCGAAGAAGTTGAGGCCGCTGAGGCGGACCCCCGCCCTGTCGAGGGCGGAGACGAAGGCGTCGATCTCGTCCTGCGGCGGGGTCGGGCTCTCGAACGGCCACCAGAACTCGACGGCGTCGAAGCCCGCCTCCCGTGCCGCCCGGGGGCGGTCGTTGAGGGGGAGCTCGGTGAACAGCAGCGAGCAGTTCACCGTGTACCCCAGGGTGTGGCTCATACCTTGCCTCCAGCATCTACTTCCACAATGTGGAAAGTAGTTTTCGCTTTAAGGAATGATTGAAGTGTGTGCCGGGACACCCCCGCTTGTCAACCACTCCGAATCCCACCCCTTCGCACACCAGGCGCCACTCCAACCCCATGCACCCCACGAACCCCGTCATCAACCCTGAGTGACGGCGAGAAGGCTGGGCCTTCTTTGTGCTCGGGCACAGATCGGGTTATTTTTCGCAGATCTCCCCTTGCGAGTGTTGACAAGGTCACACTCGCATCAACTAGAGTCCCCCCAATCCGTAATACGGAATTAGTTATCTGCTCTACGAAAATCTTTGGCGGGAGCCGCGGTACGCCGTCCCACGGACGGGAGACCCGGGGGTCGCGCCGAATCACGGGAGACCACATGAGCACCCCGGAGGAGCCGGAGAACGGGCCCGACCCCGGTCTGGCGCGACTGAACGCGCTGCCCGCACGGGAGCTGCGCGCAGCGCTCGCGCAGTGCCTGGACGTGGACCGCTGGATCGCGGCCGTCGCGTCCGAGGCGCCCTTCTCCGACCGCGCGGCCCTGCTGGCCTCGGCCGACGGGCACGCACGCGCGGTCACCGCCGACGAGGTCGCCTCCGCACTGGCCCGCCACCCCCGCATCGGGGAGAAGGCCGAGGGCGCCGACACCGAGGCCGCCTGGTCGCGCGGGGAGCAGTCCGCCTTCGCCTCCGACACCGACGACGCCTCCGTGCGCGTCCAGCGGATCTTCGCCCACGCCCAGCGTGAGTACGAGGACAGGTTCGGGCAGATCTACCTCGTCTGCGCGAGCGGGCGCTCCAGCCGCGAACTCCTCGCGGACCTGGTCGCACGACTGTCCAACGACCGCGACACCGAACTGGCCGTGGTCGGCGGGGAGCTGCGGCGGATCGCCGGGCTCCGCCTCGTCAAACTCCTGGAGGACGCATGAGCCACGTCACCACCCACGTCCTGGACGCCGCCCTGGGCCGACCCGCCCGCGGCGTGCCCGTGCGGCTGGAGGCCGCCGACGGCCCCGGGTCCTGGCGGACGGTCGCCGAGGGGCGCACCGACGACGACGGGCGCGTGCCCGACCTGGGCCCCGACCGGCTCCCCGCGGGCTTCCACCGGGTCGTCTTCGACACCGCCGCCTACTTCGGGGCGACCGGCCAGCGCGGCTTCTACCCCGAGGTCTCCATCGTGTTCGACCTCGCCGACGAGGACGCCCACTACCACGTCCCGCTGCTGCTGAGCCCGTTCGCCTACTCGACCTACCGGGGCTCCTAGGGCATGTCCGGCGGACGCACACCCTGACCAGGCGGGCGCCCCGCGCCCTCCCCCTGGACACCACCCACACAGACCACCGCGGCGGCACGGCCGACCGGGAAGGGAGCGGCGGGCAGGAGATCCTCGCCGGCCAGAGCAAGCCTGAATCTTCGAGTGCGCGACAGGTCCTTCCGCACGACCACAGCGGTCCTCCCTCGTAGCACTGCGCCACGGCGCGAACGATGACGACTTCACGCATCACACGGATGGAGTTCACCCTGATGGGCATCCGACTCGGAGACAACCAGTACGGCAAGGCCGAGGTCCGCCTCGTCCACGTCAACCGCGACACCGACGTCCACCGGATCAAGGACGTCAACGTCACCTCCCAGCTGCGCGGAGAGCTGGAGACGGTGCACACCCACGGCGACAACAGCACCTGCCTGCCGACCGACACCCAGAAGAACACCGTCTACGCCAAGGCCCGCGAGTGGGGCGGCGTCGGCGCCGTCGAGGACTTCGCCCTGCGCCTGGCCCGCCACTTCGTGGACGAGCACGAGTACGTGCACGGGGCCCGCCAGGAGGTGCAGGAGTACTCCTGGGAGCGGATCGAGACCTCCTCCGGGCCGCACGACCACGCGTTCTCACGCAGGGGCGCCGAGACCCGCACCACCGTCGTCACCAAGACGGACGGGCGGGAGTGGGTGGTCTCGGGCTTCGAGGGCCTGTCCGTGCTCAAGTCCACCGGCTCGGAGTTCCACGGCTTCCCCAGGACCAGGTACACGACGCTGCCCGAGACCACCGACCGGATCCTGGCCACCGACGTCACCGCCCGCTGGCGCTACGTCGGCGTGGAGCACGACTTCGACAGTACCTACTCCTCGGTCCGCGCCCTGTGCCTGGAGGCCTTCGCCCGGACCCACAGCCTGGCGCTGCAGCAGACCCTCTACGAGATGGGCAAGGCCGTCCTGGAGGCGCACCCGGAGATCGCCGAGATCCGCTTCTCCATGCCCAACAACCACCACTTCCTGGTGGACCTGTCCCCGTTCGGCCTGGACAACCCGAACGAGGTCTTCTTCGCCGCCGACCGCCCCTACGGCAAGATCGAGGCCACCGTGGAGCGCGACGACGCCCCCGAGCCCGGCGACGCCTGGAAGACCGTCCCCGGCTTCGTCTAGGCAGTGTCTAGGCCGTGTTCTTCTGGACCTCCGCTTCGCTTCGGTCCGTGTTCGGACGCCCGAAGAACGGGAACCTTCGGCGCCTACACCGGATTCGCCCGTTCCTCGCGAACCCGCCTCCGGCACCTCCAGAACCCCGTGGGCGCCCGAACCACCCCCCACAAGCTCAGGCAGGTTCGAAAAGCAGTCCCTAGACGGCGCCCTCCTCGGGGTGACAGCTCCTGGCGTGCGGACGGCGCCCCCTGACGAAGCCCCGCCCCACCCCCGTGCCCGGGCGCTCCCCGGTGGGCGCTCCGGCAGTGCCCCGCGGGCGGGACCGCCCTCTCCTCGCGGTCCCGTCCGCGGCTCCGGAGCCTCGCCGGGCACGCGCACCGACACTCCCGTGACCCGCGCGCACAGCCGTGCCACGGGTCCTGGCCCGCCGCGGCGGGCCCTTCCCCGGCTCCGGCGTCCCCTGACGGGGGCGTCGGGCCGGTGCGACACCACCGGGCCCCGTGCCCGAGAGTTCGGCCCCCTCCGGGGTGGCCGCCGATCGCAAAGGCTGGAAACTGGCCATGTCGAACAGTCCGTCCGCGAAGGACTCGGCCACAACGAACGCCGCATCCGCCCCCCGCCCCGAGGACGAGAAGCTGCCCGCGCGGCTGCTCCTGGTCTACGGGCTCCAGCACATCCTGACCATGTACGCCGGCGCGGTGGCGCCGGCCCTCGTCATCGGCGCCGCCGCCGGGCTCGCGAACGACCCTGCCGCCATGGGCATCCTCGTCAGCGGCGCGCTCCTCGTGGCGGGTTTCGCCACACTCATGCAGACCGTGGGCCACCGGCGCGTCGGCGCGCAGATGCCGATCGTGGTGGCCTGTTCCTTCGTCCCCGTCAGCGCCATCACCTCCCTGGCCGCGGGGCAGGACGGCGAGAACCTGCCCGTGGCCTTCGGCGCCTCCCTGGCCGCCGGGGTCTTCGCCCTGGCGCTGACGCCGTTCTTCGGACAGCTGATCCGCTTCTTCCCCCCGATCGTCACGGGCACCATCATCACCGTCATCGGCGTCAGCCTCATGCCGGTGGCGGCGCGGTGGATCATGGACGGCGGCGTCCGCACCCTGGAGGACGGCTCCGCGGTTCCGGCCGCGCCCGTGGCCAACCTCGGGCTGGCCGGGCTCACCCTCGGGGTGATCGTGCTCGGATCCCGGGTCCTCCCCGGTATCTGGGGGAGGCTGTCCATCCTCCTGGGCCTGCTCGTGGGCACCCTGGTCGCCGTCCCCCTGGGCATGGCCGACTTCAGCCGGGTGGGCGAGGCCGACATCGTGTTCGACCCGACCTCGGTGTTCTACTTCGGCGCGCCCCGGTTCGAGGTCGCCGCGGTCGTCACCATGTGCGTCATCATGCTCGTGGTCCTGACCGAGGGGGCCTCGCACATCATCGCGGTCGGTGAGATCACCGGCTCGAAGGTGGACGCCAAGCGCATCTCGGCGGGCCTGCGCGCCGACGTGAGCGGCTCGATCATCGGACCGATCTTCAGCGCCACCCCCACCAGCTCCTTCGCGCAGAACATCGGCCTGCTGGCCCTGACCAAGGTGCGCAGCCGCTACGTGGTGGCCACCGGCGCGGGCATCCTCGTCGCGCTGGGGTTGTTCCCGGTGCTGGGCGGCGCCATGGCGGCCATCCCCACTCCCGTACTCGGCGGCGCGGGCCTGGTCCTGTTCGGCAGCGTGGCCGCCAGCGGCGTCAAGACCCTGGCCAAGGTCGACTTCACCAACAACCTCAACCTGGTGCTGGTGGCCGCCTCCGTGGGCGTGGCGGTCATCCCGCTGGCCTACCCGACCTTCTACGCGTTCCTGCCCGAGTCGGTGGAGCTGGTCGCGCACTCGGGCATCATCGGCGCGGCCGTCGTCGCGATCGTGCTCAACGTGTGCTTCAACGTGATCGGCCGCGGGCGCTCCGCCGCCCCGGCCGAGATCGACGCCGAGGAGATCGGCAGCGCCGGCCCCGGGGAGGCCAAGTACACCGACCAGGCCCGGGAGGCCTACCGCGACGGGGGTTGCGAGCCCCTGGACAAACCCCGGGCGTGATCCGTCGCCGGGGCGGGGGCCGTGCCTCCCGCCCCGGGTCCGGTGTCCGCGGGATCCCCGCGGACACCGGCGCTGCCGTTCAGGGCTGCTGAATGGTATTCCTGTCAGGGTGACCGACTGGGATCTTCGCAAACTCCGCGTCCTGCGCGCCCTGGAGGAGTTCGGGACCGTCCGGGCCACGGCGGAGGCCCTGTGCATGACCCCCTCCGCCGTCTCCCAGCAGCTGTCCTCCCTCTCCCAGCAGGTGGGGGTCGCCCTGCTGGAGGCGCACGGGCGGCGGGTCCGCCTCACCGACGCGGCGCACGCCCTGCTGCGCCACACCGACATCGTCCTGGCCCAGCTGGAGCGGGCCGAGGCCGAGCTGGAGGGATTCGCCCGGGGCGAGGCCGGGCACGTGCGCGTGGGCGCCTTCGCCACCGCCATCCCCAGCCTCGTGGTGCCCGCGCTGGGCGCCCTGCGGCGCGCCAGCCCCGGACTGACCACGCGGGTGCACCAGGCCGAGGCGGCCGAGGTCTACGACCTGTTGTCGGCGGGCGAGATCGACGTCGGCCTGTCCCTGGCCGCCCAGGCCCCCACCGGCCACGACGGCCGCTACGACCGGCGCGAGCTGCTCACCGACCCCCTGGACGCGGCCCTGCCCGTCCACCACCGCCTGGCGGGCGCCCGCGCCCTGCGCCTGCGCGACCTGGCCGAGGAGCCGTGGATCTACGGTGCGTCGGGCCCCTGGCGCGACATCACCGTCGCCTCGTGCGCCCAGGCGGGGTTCGTCCCCAGGCAGGCGCACGTGGCCTCCGACTGGAGGGCCATCCTGGACATGGTGGCGGCGGGCATGGGCGTCGCGCTGATCCCCCGGCTGGCCGCCGCGGACGACACCCCCGGGGTCAGCCTGCGGGTGCTGCGCTCCGACCAGCCGCGCCGCCACGTGGTCTCCGCCGTGCGCTCCGGAGCTGGCGGGCGCCCCCAGGTCGCGGCGGTGCTGCGTGCCCTGGCCGACACCGCCGCGGACCTGGGCGGCCCCTCTGTTCAGTTCAACTGAACAGAGTGATCAGAAACTTTCGCTGGAAGTAATCGTTCTCTCTTGGGACTCTGGACATGTCCGACACGTCCACTTCTCTCAGGAGCAACATGAGCGGGGCCCAGCCCACCGATCCACGTGCCTACAACGCCCGCCCCTACGCGGGCGGCGACCCCTACGCCGACTACCGGGGCACCGACCTCGACTTCTCGGCCCTGGTCGACCTGGCCGACCGGCGCCTGGGCGCCGGGGTCGTGGCGGCCAACGACGAGTTCTTCGCCCAGCGCGAGAACCTGCTGCTGCCCGAACCGGCCGTGTTCGACCCGCACGCCTTCGGGCACAAGGGCAAGGTGATGGACGGCTGGGAGACCCGCAGGCGCCGCGGCGTGAGCGGCGACCAGCCCCACCCCGCGGCCGACGACCACGACTGGGCCCTGGTCCGCCTCGGCCTGCCCGGCCTGGTCCGCGGCGTGGTGGTGGACACCGCGCACTTCCGCGGCAACCACCCCCGCGAGGTCAGCGTCGAGGCCGTCCACCTGGAGGGCACCCCCACCACCGACGAGCTGCTCAAGGCGGAGTGGACCGAGATCGTCCCCCGCGCCTTCGTCCACGGGCACGCCGCCAACGGCTTCGAGGTGGACGCCGGGCGCCGGTGGACCCACCTGCGCCTCAGGCAGTTCCCCGACGGCGGCGTCGCCCGCCTGCGCGTGTACGGCGAGCCTGTGCCCGACCCCGACTGGCTGACCGCCCTCGGCGGCTTCGACGTGGCCGCCCTGGTCAACGGCGGCATGGTCGAGGACGCCTCGGACCGCTTCTACTCCTCACCGGACAACATCATCGCCCCCGGCCGCTCACAGAAGATGGACGACGGCTGGGAGAACCGGCGCCGCCGCGACACCGAGCACGACTGGGTGCGCTTCCGCCTCACCGCCCAGGCCACGGTCCGCGCCCTGGAGCTGGACACCGCCTACCTCAAGGGCAACGCCGCGGGCTGGGTGGCGGTCCTGGGACGCGACGCGCACTCCGACGCCCCCGACGCGTGGTTCGAGATCATCCCCCGCACCCGCCTGGAGCCCGACAGCGCCCACCGCTTCGTCCTGGACGCCCCGGTCACCGCCACCCACGTGCGCACCGACGTGTTCCCCGACGGCGGCATCGCCCGCCTCAACGTCTTCGGCTCCCTGACCGAATCCGGGGCCGCCGGTCTCCGCGACCGCTGGAGCGAGCTGCGGGGCTGACACCCGCGCCCGCGCGGCCCGCCCGACTCTCCTTGGGACCTCCGCTTCGCTTCGGCCCGCCCGTCGCCCGCCACCGCCCGCCGGGGCGCTCCGCGACGGGGCGGGCCGCCACCCTCAACGGACACTGCGCGCAGCACTCTCCTGGTTCGGGCGCCCTGCGGTACGGGAACCGGGTCGCAGCAGGCACAGCGGCGCCTCCGGCGAGACGGCCCGTACCCACCCGTCGCCCACCGCCCTCAACCGACGCCTACGGCGCAGCCTGCTCGCAGTCCCGCCTGCGCCGCCTCCAGAACCCCGCGGACGCCCGAACCCGCGGCCCGACCACCGTTCCTACTGCCGGACGAGCATCCGCCCGGACCTGTCCTCGTGCCCCACGTCCCGACCGCGCAGGAGGGTGCGGCGCACCCGCCCGAGCAGTTCGGCCCCGTCGTAGGGGCTCACCGGGTTGCGGTGCTCCAGCGCACGCACGTCCACCCGGAAGGACTCCTCCGGGGCGACCACGGCGAAGTCGGCGTCGGCGCCCTCGACGATGGCGCCCTTGCCGCGCAGTCCGGCCACCCGCGCGGGCCCGGACGACATCCACCGCACCACGTCCGCCAGGGAACCGCCGCGGCGGCGGGCCTCGGTCCACACCGCGGAGAAGCCCACCTGGAGCCCGGACACCCCGCCCCAGGCGGTGCCGAAGTCGCCGGTGTCCAGGTCCTTGAGGTCGGGGGTGCTGGGCGAGTGGTCGCTGACCACGCAGTCGATCAGCCCGTCGGCGAGCGCGCGCCACAGCAGGTCGCGGTTGGCCGCGTCCCGGATGGGCGGGCAGCACTTGTACTGGGTGGCCCCGGCGGGCACGCCCTCGGCCTCCAGGGTGAGGTAGTGCGGGCAGGTCTCCACCGTCAGCGGCACCCCTTCAGCCCTGGCCTGGGCGATCAGCGGCAGCGCGGAGGCGCTGGACAGGTGCAGCACGTGCGCGTGGGTGCCGGTGGCCCGGGCCACGTCGATCACCCGGGCGATCGCCTCGTTCTCGGCGGTGTCGGGCCGCGAGGCCAGGAAGGCGGCGTAGTCGCGTCCGGCCGCGGGCGGCGCCCCGTCCAGGACGCCGGGGTCCTCGGCGTGCACGATGAGTCGGCCGCCGAACTCCCCGATCGCCTCCGCGGCCGAGTACAACTCCTCCGGGGACAGGTGGCCGAACTCCTCCACCCCCGACGGGGACAGGAACGCCTTGAACCCGAACACCCCGCGCTCCCAGAGCGCGGCGAGCTCCTTCGTGGCGCCGGAGCGGCTGTTCTCGGGGACCGCCCCTCCCCAGAAGCCCACGTCCACGGCGAGCTTGCCCTCGGCGGCGGCCTGCTTGGCGTCGAGCCCGGCGACGGTGGTGGTCGGCGGCACGCTGTTGAGCGGCATGTCGACCAGGGTCGTGATCCCGCCCAGGGCTGCGGCCCGCGTGGCGGTGGCGAAGCCCTCCCACTCGGTGCGCCCGGGCTCGTTGACGTGCACGTGGGTGTCGACCAGGCCGGGAAGCAGCACCTCGTCCTCGGCCAGGGTGATCTCGCGGCGGGCGATGAGCGGCGCGAACTCCCCCTCCAGGACGTTGACCACGCGCCCGTCGCGCACTCCGACGGTGACGGGCCCCTCCCCCTCGGGGGTGAGGGCGCGGCGGGCGCGGACGGCGAGATCGTGCTGGGTCATGTGTGTCACTGCTCCTGTCCCACCCGTCGACTGGCCAGGCCGACGAGTGTGCGGGTGTCGGTTCCGGCGGCGTCGGCCACCTCGGCCTCGTCCAGCGCCCCGCAGCGTACCCCGCTCACGAGGGCGGCGGCCAACGCCTGGGCGGTGGCGGGCTCGTCCAGCACGCCCCCGGCGACGGCGCCGAGGTAGGCGCGCAGGCGGGCCGCGGCGGGCGCGAAGGCCTCGCGGTAGAAGACGTAGGTGGCCAGGTAGCGGGTGGGCAGCTGGTGCGGGTGCAGATCCCAGCCCTGGTAGAAGCCGCGTTCCAGGGAGCGGCGGACCAGGGAGGCGTGCAGGCGCCAGGCGGCGTGCACCTCCTCGGCCGGGCCCACGGGCAGCACGTTGGTGGAGCCGTCGGAGAGCCACACCCCCGTTCCGGCGGCGGCCACCTGCATGACGGCCTTGGCGTGGTCGGCGACCGGGTGGGCCATGCTCTGGTAGGCGGCGGTGATCCCGCAGGCGGCGCTGTAGTCGTAGGTGCCGTAGTGCAGGGCGCTGACCCGGCCCTGTCCGGCGCCGATCATGCGGGCGACGGCCACCGTGCCGTCGGGGAGCAGGACCGACTGCGGGGTCTCGATCTGCAACTCGAACCGCAGCCGCCCCTCGGGCAGCTCCAGGCGCCGCTCCAGCTCCTCGGCGAGCCAGACCATCGCCTCGACCTGCTCCACGGAGGTGATCTTGGGAAGGGTGAGCGCCAACCCGTCCGGCAGGCCCCCCAGCTCCTCCAGGAGGGTGTGCAGAAACAGCGCGAGGCTGCGGGCTCCGCGGGCGCGTCCGGCGGCCTCCATGCCCTTCATCCGGACGCCGAGAACGGGCGGGGCCTGTCCTGCTCCCAGGTCGGAGCACAGGGCGCGGGCGGCGTCGACGGTGTCGCGGTCCTCCTGCTCGTCGCCCCGGTCGCCGTAGCCGTCCTCCAGGTCCACGCGCAGGTCCTCGACCGGCTCGCGGGCGAGCTTGTCGCGCAGGCGGGGCAGGACCCCGGCCACGGCGTCCTCGTCCACACCGGTGGCGGCGGCCAGTGCCGCGGCGTCGGGCGCGTACTCGTCCAGGCTGCGCAGGGCGGCCTCACCCCACTCCCGGGCCAGGCCGGTCCGGACGCGGTCCGCGGGAACGTAGACGGTGTGCACCGGCTGGCGGGCACCGGAGGAACCCGGGTAGTCGCGGACGAGCCGGGCGTCGGCGTCGGCCAGGCGGGCGTTCAGTCCGGCGGTGAGTACGTCCAGGCCGAGATCGGGTTCCCTGCGGCGGTTCTCGGGCCGGTCCTGTTGCACGTGTATGTCCTCTCCCAGGCTAGTTTTTCCTATCGTGGATAGTAACTTTTGCTATCCGGAATAACAAGGGAGCCCGGGGTGTCCAAGATCCCGGGACGCAGGTTCCCGGACCACCGGAACGCCGCCGTTCCACGTGCTATAGAAGACAGTGAGCCGGAAACCGTCCTCCCCCCGCGGAGGCAGGACCCCGAACCCACGGCCCTCAGCATGGGAGCACGATCCTTGTCAGCCCCACAGACCTCTCTACACCCTGAAGACCAGGGCAAACGCGGACGCCCCGGCGGCGTGCAGTCCCTCGACCGCGCCTTCTCCCTGCTGGAGATCATGGCCGAGGCGGGCGGCGAGACCTCGCTGAGCCAGCTGGCCGAATCCTCGGGGCTCCCGCTGCCGACCATCCACCGCATCATCCGCACCCTGGTCGGCAACGGTTACGTGCGCCAGCTGCCCTCCCGCCGCTACGCGTTGGGCCCCCGGCTGATCGGGCTGGGCGACAAGGCCTCGCAGATGCTGGGCACCTGGGCGAGACCGCACCTGGCGCAGCTGGTGGAGGACCTGGGCGAGACCGCCAACCTCGCCATGCTCGACGGCGACAAGGTCGTCTACGTCGCACAGGTGCCCTCACAGCACTCCATGCGCATGTTCACCGAGGTGGGGCGCCGCGTGCTGCCGCACTCGGCGGGCGTGGGCAAGGCACTGCTGTCCCAGCTCGACGACGAGGAGGTGCTGGCCACGGTCCGCCGCACCGGCATGCCCGCCGCCACCGACCGCACCATCACCGACCCCGACGACTTCCTCACCGAACTGCGCCGGGTCCGCTCGCAGGGCTTCGCCGTGGACGACGGCGAGCAGGAGGTCGGCGTGCGCTGCGTGGCGGTTCCCGTCGCGGGGGCGCCCTCGGGGATGGCGGTGTCGGTGTCGGGCCCCGAGGCCCGGGTGAGCTGGGAGTTCGTGGACCGCGCCGCCCCCATCGTGCGGCGCTGCGCCACCCTGCTGGCCACCGACCTCAACAACCAGACGTAGGAAGCCGGGCCGGGGAGATCCCCGGCCCGGCTCTCGTGCGTCCGTCCCGGCCGGTGCGGTGACCGAGAGGGTTCACCGGCCCAGCGCTGTCGAGCGTGATCTTGTACTTATAGCGAGGTTGGACGCCCGAGTCGCGCTATAAGCAAAGATCAACGCAGGTCAAAGCCCCACACACCACATCGGCAACACGTCAGGTGGGCTGGTCGAAGCCCAGCTTGCGCAGTTGCTTGGGGTCGCGCTGCCAGTCCTTGGCCACCCGCACCCGCAGGTCCAGGAACACCCGGCGGCCCAGCAGGGCCTCGATCTGCTTGCGGGACCGCGAACCCACGTCGCGCAGACGCGAGCCCTTGGACCCGATCACGATCGCCTTCTGGCTGGAGCGCTCCACGTACAGCGACGCGTAGATGTCCACCAGCTCCTTGCCCGGGCGGGTGTTCTCGCGCTCGTACATCTCGTCCACGACCACCGCGATGGAGTGCGGCAGCTCGTCGCGCACACCCTCCAGCGCCGCCTCGCGCACCAGTTCGGCCACGAGCATCTCGTCCGGCTCGTCGGTGAGGTCGCCGTCCGGGTACAGCGGCGGCCCCTCCGGCAGGTGCGAGCAGAGCACGTCGGTGACGGTCTCCAGCTGGAAACCCCCCTGAGCCGAGACGGGGACGATGTCGGCCCAGTCGCCCAGCTCGTTCACCGCCATCAGGTGACGGCCCACGGCGTCCCGGTCCACCAGGTCGGTCTTGGTCACCAGGGCGACCACGGGGGTGTTGGTCTGCTCCGCCAGCTCCTTGGCGATGTAGGTGTCGCCCCGCCCGATCGGCTCGTTGGCGGGCAGGCAGAACGCGATCACGTCCACCTCGACCAGTGTGGACCGCACCAGCGAGTCCAACCGCTCACCCAGCAGGGTGCGCGGCTTGTGCAGGCCGGGCGTGTCCACGATGATCAGCTGCGCGTCGGGCCGGTGCACGATCCCGCGCACCGTGCGCCGCGTGGTCTGGGGCCGGTTGCTGGTGATCGCCACCTTCTGCCCGACCAGCGCGTTCATCAGGGTGGACTTGCCCACGTTGGGGCGGCCCACGAAGCACGCGAAACCGCTGCGGAATCCTTCCGGGTGGGAGGGCATCTGCAACGGCAGGCGCAGCTTCTCCAGGTCGAGCTCGTTCATGCGTCCTTCTCAGCGCCGGGTGATGCTCGCGGGCACCCCGTCAGGGGCGGCGATCACCACCACCTGGGTCTTCAGGTCGTCCGCCACCGCGCGGTCGTCCTCGGTCAGCTCCGCGGCCTCGGTGACCACCACGGCGGCCTCCAGCGCGGCGGCCTCTCCCGAGACGGCCGCGGCCACGGCCGCCTGGAGCGCGGACAGCCGGAGCGAGGGCAGCGACACCGTCGTGGCCACGTACGTGCGCCCCGTCTCGTCGCGCACCGCCGCGCCCTCCGCCACCGCGTTGCGGGCGCGGGAGGCCCGCGCGAGCGTGATGAGCTTGCCGTCCTCGGGGCCGAGCCCCGTCGTCTCCGTCACTGCTCCGTGCTCCTCACGTCGTCGTTCCCCTCCTGCGGCGCCCCTGCGGCGTCAGCGGGCAGGCGCTCCACCAGGACCGTGGTCATCCGGCTCCGGCGGCTGTTCTTGCCCTCGAGGGTGAGTCGGAGACCAGCGTATTCGGCCCGGTCCCCTCCCACGGGCACCCGGCCCAGGACGAACGCCACGAGTCCGCCGACGGTCTCCACGTCCGCCACGTCCAGGTCCCGGTCCGGGAAAAGCTCGTCCAGCTCGCCCAGCGGCAGGCGGGCGGTCACCCGCACCCGCTCCGCGTCGAGCCAGGCCACCGGCGGGATCTCGTGGTCGTACTCGTCGGTGATCTCACCGACGATCTCCTCCACGATGTCCTCCAGGGTGACCAGGCCCGCCGTGCCGCCGTACTCGTCGATGGCCACGGCGACGTGGTTGCGCTGCTGCTGCATCTCGCGCAGCAGCTCGTCGATGGGCTTGGTGTCGGGGACGTAGTTCGCCTGGCGCATCACGTCGCCCGCGGTGAGCGGCACCTCGTCGTCGGTGCCCGCGGCCGCGGCCCAGCGGTCGCGCAGCTGGTACACCAGGTCCTTGAGGTAGACGATGCCGACCACGTCGTCCTCGTCCTCACCCGTCACCGGGATACGCGAGTAGCCGCTGGCCAGCGCCAGGGTCAGCACCGCGTCGGCGTCGGCGTCACGGCTGGTGAACACGATGTCGGGGCGGGGCACCATCACCTCGCGCACGGGCGTGTCGTCGAGCTTGAACACCGAGTGGATCATCTGGCTCTCCTCGGGGTCGATGACCTCCCCCCGCTCGGCCAGGTCCACCAGCTGGCGCAGCTCCACCTCGGTGCTGAAGGGGCCCTCGCGGTCGCCCTTGGCACGCGGGGTGAGCGCGCGGCCCGCCCCCACGAACAGCTGGGCGATGGGGCCCACCACCACCTGGACCGGGTAGACGATCGCCGCGCTGGCGCGCGCGAAGGCCCCGGAGAACTGGCGGCCGAGGATGCGCGGCGCGATCGCGATCAGCACCGACTCCACCACGACCATCGCCCCGGCGGTCAGCGCCAGCGCGGGCCAGCCCAGCCCCAACAGGAACACCATGCCCACGGCGGCGGCCAGCACCGCGCACACCTCGCACACCACCCGCAGGAACAGCAGCACGTTGAGGTGGCGGGTGGGATCGGCCGACACCCGCTCCCAGCGGCGCCCGGCCTTGGCCACGCGCTCACCGGAGTTCGCCTCGGGCAGGCCCACGGACATCACACGGGTGACGGCGACCTCCGCGGCCACCAGGAAGCCCGCGACGGCGGTCAGTACCAGGGCGACCGCGAACGCGCTGATCCACTCCACGGGCTCACCTGTGGTCAGGGGGGCGACGTCGGGCCAGACCGACGGACTCATCGGGCGCTCTCGTCCCCTTCGGCCCCGGGCGCCTCGCGCTCGCGCCAGGCGGCGAGGATCTCACCCTGGAGGCCGAACATCTCCTTGTGCTCCTCGGGCTCGGCGTGGTCGTAGCCCAGCAGGTGCAGGATGCCGTGCGTGCACAGCAGGTCGATCTCCGCCTCGGTGCCGTGCCCGGCCTTCTCGCCCTGGCGCTCGGCGACCTGCGGACAGATGATCACGTCTCCCAGGACGCCCGGCTCGCTCGTGCGGCCGGGGCCGCCGGGGCGCAGTTCGTCCATCGGGAAGGAGAGCACGTCGGTGGGACCCGGTTCGTCCATCCACCGCACGTGCAGATCGGCCATCGGCTCCTCGTCCACGAGCACGACGGACAGCTCGGCCAGCGGATGGACGCGCATGGCGTCGAGCACGTGGCGGGCCAGACGGGAGAGCCTCTCCTCGTCCACGGTGGTGACGCCGGACTCGTTGGCGACGTCGATACTCATGGTTGCGGCTGCCTTACCTAGGGATCGCGGGGCCGGGCGACGCGCCCGACCGGTGGTGCGACGCGCCGGTCCGGCGCGCCAGCGGCAACCGAACCGGTGGACCCGCCTGTCGCGGGCCCACCGGTTCGAACGCCGTCGGGTCGTGTTCCCTGGACCGTTCCGGGCCCGGAGGCCTCCGGTGGAACACTCCCCTGCCTCAGTCTGCCTGTTCCCCGCCACCGGTGCTCTCCGGCTCCGACACGGCCGGGGTGTCGGAGGCGCCCCGGCGCGCGGGTCCGCGGCGGGGGCGGACGCCTCCGGCGGGGACCCTGCGGTCGTCCCGCGCGTCGTCCTGGGCGGCGTCGTAGCGCCCGTAGGCGTCCACGATCTTGCCGACCAGCTTGTGCCGGACGACGTCCTCACTGCTCAGGCGGCAGAAGGCGATGTCGTCGATGTCACGCAGGATGGACTCGATGGTGCGCAGGCCGCTGGTCTGCCCGCCGGGCAGGTCGACCTGGGTCACGTCACCGGTGACCACGATCTTGGAGCCGAACCCCAGCCTGGTGAGGAACATCTTCATCTGCTCGGGCGAGGTGTTCTGGGCCTCGTCCAGGATGATGAAGGAGTCATTGAGGGTGCGGCCGCGCATGAAGGCCAGGGGGGCGACCTCGATGGTTCCCGCCGCCATCAACCTGGGGATGGAGTCGGGGTCGAGCATGTCGTGCAGGGCGTCGTAGAGCGGGCGCAGGTAGGGGTCGATCTTGTCGTAGAGGGTGCCGGGCAGGAAGCCCAGCCGCTCTCCGGCCTCCACCGCGGGGCGGGTGAGGATGATCCGGTTGACTTCCTTGTCCTGGAGCGCCTTGACCGCCTTGGCCATGGCCAGGTACGTCTTGCCGGTACCGGCGGGACCGATGCCGAACACCACCGTGCGCTGGTCGATGGTGTCGACGTAGCGCTTCTGGTTGAGCGTCTTGGGGCGGATGGTCTTGCCGCGGTTGGACAGGATGTTGGTGGTCAGCACGTCCGCGGGGCGCTCGGCGCCGGGCGAGCGCAGCATGTGGAGCATGCGTTCGATGGTGTCGGGGGTGACGTGGGTGCCGCTCTTGGCGAGTTCGATCAGCTCTTCGACGAGGCGGACCACGACGGCGGTCTCCTCCGGGGATCCGCTGATGGTGAACTCGTTGCCGCGCACGTGGATGTCGCTGTCGAAGGCCCGCTCCAACGCCCTGAGGAGTTCGTCCCTGGAGCCCAGCAGGCTGACCATCGTGTGCTCGTCGGGCACCACGACCTTGACCTGGGTGTCCCGTGGCGGGTGCGTGTGCGTTGTCTCGGACATGGTGAGGCCGTGCGGCCGCTGTCCCTACCCTTCGGTCGGGCGCCTGCCGACCCCTGCGGGAGGCGCACCTGGTGGACGGTCCCGGCGCCGCGGACGGCGCCAGGTCGGAGCTTCCTCGCCGGTGTTCCCAACGGCCACACCGAACCCTCGAAGCCCACAGCGACGAGTCTACCAAGGCGCCTCCGCCCGACTCGATCCGTTATTTCCGCCTGTGGAAAACGTGCGGGAGGGGTGCGGACGGGGCGGCGGCGCGGCGCGGGGAGCGGCTCCCGCCCGCCCGCGGGCCGAGGGGCCGGGCCCGGCCTACCCGGGGGGCCAGTTCAGCCCGCGGCCGCCGAGCAGGTGCCCGTGGAGGTGGAAGACCGTCTGCCCGGCTCCGCTGCCGGTGTTGAACACGAGCCGGTAGCCCTGGTCGGCGACGTCCTCGGCCGCGGCCACCTCGTGCGCCACCCGGACGATCTCGTCGAGCAGGCCGGCGTCCGCGGCGGCGGCCTCGGCGGCGGTGGGGTAGTGCTCGCGCGGAATGATCAGCACGTGCGTGGGCGCCTGGGGGTTGATGTCGCGGAAGGCGACCGCGCGCTCGCTCTCACGCACGATCTCGGCGGGCACCTCCCCCTTCACGATCTTGCAGAAAAGACAGTCTTCCTGGGCCATCGCGCACCTTTTTCTCCGTCTGCGCGGCCGCCGGAGCGGCCGCCGTCTCGGGTTCGTCCGGGACCATGATGCCGCAGGTCCCCGTCGGGCGGGCCAACTGCGGAGGGCGCCCGCGGCGCCGCGGGCGAGCGGGTTCGGCGACGCCCGGCGCCCCAGGCGCGATAGGCTTTCCACCCGTGCGCGCCAGGTCGTCGGCTCCGTCCGGCCTCGGCCATATTCCCGCGTGTTCGGATTGAAACGCACGTCTACCTGGAAAAGAAGAGGTATGCCCTTTCGTAAACCCCGCGACAAGGGTGTGCGTCGAACTGATGTGACGACAGAAACCATGGTGGCCGGTGCCACCACGGCACCGCTCTCGGTGGAGTGGGACGCCGACCACGCCGTGACGGAGCTCTACCGGGAGCACTACCGTCCGCTCGTTCGGCTCGCCGCCCTGCTCGTCCGCGATCACGCGACCGCGGAAGAGGTCGTCCAGGACTCGTTCGTCGCCATGCACGGAGCGTGGCGCCGCCTGCGCGACCCGAACAAGGCCCTGTCCTACCTGCGCCAGGCCGTGGTGAACAAGGCGCGGTCCGTGCTCCGCCACAGGGCGGTCGTGGAGAAGCACGCGCCCAAGGCCCTGCCCGACGCGCCCAGCGCCGAACACGGCGCTTTGAGCCTGTTGGAGCGCGAAGCCGTCATCCGTGCCCTGCGCAAACTACCCACCCGTCAGCGAGAGGCCATCGTGCTCCGGTACTACGGCGACCTGTCCGAGGCACAGATCGCGGACGCCATGGGGATCAGCCGGGGCGCGGTGAAGAGCCACACGTCCCGCGGTATCTCCGCGCTCCGCTCTGTTCTGGAGCAGACGACATGACCAGCCCCACGAACCCCACGAATGATCCGTTCGAGGAGCAGCTCCGCCACCTGCTCAAGGCCGAGGCCGACACGGTCACGACCTCTCCCGAGGCGTTGAACCTGATCCGTGAGCGCACCGAGCGCAACCGCGGTTCGGCCTGGTTCGGTATGCCCTGGCTACGTCCGGCGGTGGCGGTGGCGGGAGCCGCCCTGATCGCCGGATCCGTGGTCATCTCCAGCCCCCAGGTCCGCGACCACGTGCTGGAGATCGTCCCCGCGGGCGCCGACCGCGAGGGCGCGCCCACCGAGGAGGGGGGGGAGGACCGCGGTGTGGCCGTACCCGATCCCTCCACCGGATCCGTGGACGGCACCACCCAGCAGGAGGAGGAGCCGCCGCGGGACCCGGCCGCCTCCCCCACCCCGAAGGACGACGAGGAGGAGCCCGCTCCCTCCGAGGAGGGCGTCACGGCCACCTCCACGTGTCCTGCGCCCCAGGAGTCCGCCTCCCCGGCCCCGTCCGGCTCCGAGGAGGACAAGGACGAGAAGGCCGCCTCCGAGGAGGGGTGCGAGCCCAGCGACGAGCCGAGCAGCGGCGCGGGCGAGGGTCCCCCCGATGAGGACGGCGGCGGCGACAGCGGCGGCGGGACCGGCGGGGAGGAGCCCTCCGGCGGCGGTGACGGTACCGGCGGCGAGGGCGGCGGTACCGGCGGCGAGGGAACCGGCACGGGCGGCACCGGCACCACCGGCGGTGACAGCGGCGCCAAGACGGCTCCCGGCAGCTGACGCGCCCGTCCCGGGGCCGGTCCCCGAACAGGAGTCACGAACAAGAACACACGAACACGCGCAGGAGGCGCCCGGACGTGTCCGGGCGCCTCCTGCGTACTCGGTGTTCGACCGTGCGCTCTACCAGCCGTACGCCCTACCAGCGGCCGGTGCGGGCCTGGAGCACCGACAGGGCGGCGACCCCGGCGGTGGAGGTGCGCAGCACGCTCGGCCCCAGCAGCGCCCGGACCGCGCCCGCGGCGTCGAACGCCTCCAGTTCGCCGTCGGAGAAGCCGCCCTCGGGGCCGACCACCACGACGACGCCGGGGCCCTGCCGGGCGGGCAGTTCCAGCTGTGACAGGCGGCTGACGCCGTCCTCGTGCAACACGACGCCCAAATCCGCCCCGGCCAGCAACTCGGCCACGGCGGCGCGGTCGGCGAGGTCGGCGACCTCGGGCAGCCGCGCGCGCCGGGCCTGTTTGGCCGCCTCACGGGCGGTCGCGCGCCACTTGGCCAGCGCCTTGGCGGCGCGGTCGCCCTTCCAGCGGGTGACGCAGCGCTCCGCCGCCCAGGGCACGACCGCGTCGGCTCCGGCCTCGGTCATCATCTCCACGGCCAGCTCGCCCCGGTCGCCCTTGGGCAGTGCCTGGACCACGGTCAGGCGGGGGCGGGGCGCCGGTTCCTCCCGGCGCTCCACCACCGCGCAGACGATGTGGTCCCTGCCCACGGCGGTCACCGTGCAGCGGGCACGCAGGCCGCGTCCGTCGGAGAGGTCGACGGTCTCGCCCTCCCGGATGCGGCGCACCACGGCGGCGTGACGGCCCTCGGCGCCGTCCACCGTCACCCGGTCGGCCGCCAGGTCGGCGGCCTCGACCAGGAAGACCGGCGGTGTCACTTGGCGCCGAAGGCGTCGCGGATCTTGGAGAAGAACCCGCCGTGTCCGGGGCTGAAGCGTCCCGGGGTCTGGTCCTCGCCGCGCAGTTCGGCGAACTTGCGCAGGAGGGCCTCCTGCTCCTCGTCCAGTCGACTCGGGGTCTCCACGTCGACGCGGATGCGCAGGTCGCCCCGGCCGCCGCCGTCGAGGTGGCTGACGCCCTTGTCCGGGAGGGTGATGACGTGGCCGGAGTTGGTGCCCGGGCGCAGGTCGATGTTCTCGGTGCCGTCGAGGGTGTCGAAGGCGAAGGAGGCGCCCAGCGCGGCGGCCGTCATGGGAACGGTCACCGTGCAGTGCAGGTCGTCTCCGCGCCGTTCGAAGGTGGGGTGCGGGCGCTGGATGATCTCCAGGATGATGTCGCCGCGCGGTCCGCCGTTGGGGCCGACCTCCCCCTCTCCGGCGAGCTGGATGCGGGTGCCGTCGTCGACGCCCGCGGGGATCTTGACGGTGCGGGTGACCTTCTCGCGCACCCGGCCCTCGCCCGCGCAGTCGCCGCAGGGGTTGGTGATGACCGAGCCCTGGCCCGAGCACTGGGGGCAGGGGCGGGAGGTCATGACCTGTCCGAGGAAGGACCGGGTGACCTGGGACACCTCACCCTGCCCGTGGCACATCTCACAGGTGGTGCGGTGCGAACCGGCCGCCGTCCCCTCGCCCTGGCAGGTCTCGCACAGGATCGCGGTGGGGAAGGTGATCTCCTTGCTGACCCCGAACGCGGTCTCCACCAGGTCCAGTTCGACCCGGATCTTGATACTGCGCCCGCGGCGGACCCGCTCCCGGGGGCCGCGCCCGCCGGGCTGGCCACCGCCGAAGAAGGCGTTCATGATGTCGTCGAAGGCGAACCCGCCCGCGCCGCCGAAGCCCCCGGCCCCGCCACCGCCGCCGGGCGCGTAGGGGTCCTGGCCCATGTCGAACATCCGGCGCTTGTTCTCGTCGGAGAGGACCTCGTAGGCCTGGGTCACCTCCTTGAAGCGCTCCTGGGTTGCGGGGTCCGGATTGATGTCCGGGTGGAGTTCGCGCGCGAGCCGCCGGTAGGCCTTCTTGATCTCGTCCTTGGACGCGTCGCGACGCACTCCGAGAACCTGGTAATAGTCTCTGGCCACTGGGTTACTGTCCTGCCAAAATCTGTCCGACATAGCGAGCCACGGCGCGTACTGCTCCCATCGTCCCCGGGTAGTCCATCCGGGTGGGTCCCACCACACCGATCTTGGCGAGCGACTGGTTTCCCACACCGTAGTCCGCCGACACGATGGAGGTGGACCTCAGGCCCTCGTGGAAGTTCTCCGCGCCGATGCGCACCGTGAGCATCGACGGGTCCTTGGCCTCTCCCAGCAAACGGATGAGGACCATGTTCTCTTCCAGTGCCTCCAGGACTTCCCTCAGGCTGGCGGCGAAGTCGACGGCGGCGAGGTTGGCCGTCCCCGCGAGGACGATCTTCTCCTCGTGCCGTTCAACGAGGCTCTCCAGCAGGACGGAGAGGACCGACACCGCCATCTGGCGGTGTTCGGGCGGCACCTGCGGAGGCAGGTCCTCCACCGCGTCGGGCACGTCGCCGAGGTGGCGTCCGGCGATGGCCCGGTTCAACATCGCGCGCAGGTCGTCGACGGCGGCCTCGTGGACCTCTCCCAGGCCGTCGATGACGCGCTGCTCGACCCGGCCCGTGTTGGTGATCACGACCATCATGATCCGCTGCCCCCCGAGGGGGACCAGTTCCACGTGCTGCACCGACGAGCGGGTCAGCGAGGGGTACTGGACGATCGCGACCTGGCGGGTGAGCTGCGCGAGGAGCCGTACGGTCCGGGCGACGATCTCGTCGAGGTCGACGGCGCCGGTGAGGAAGGACTCGATGGCACGCCGCTCCGCGGTCGAGAGCGGCTTGACCGAGGAGAGCCGGTCGACGAAGAGCCGGTACCCCTTGTCCGTGGGGACGCGGCCGGCACTGGTGTGCGGCTGCGCGATGTAGCCGTCCTCCTCGAGGGCGACCATGTCGTTGCGGATGGTCGCCGGGGAGACGCCGAGCCGGTGCCGGTCGGCCAGGGCCTTGGACCCCACGGGCTCGTTGGTGTTGACGAAGTCCTCGACGACGGCACGCAGGACCGCGAGCTTGCGCTCATCCAGCACTCGCCACCTCCCTGGCACTCCGTGGTCCTCAGTGCTAAGTCTATGCCCGGCCGCAAACCCTGACGGTTACCCGTGGGCGGCGACGCCCCGGCCCGGCCCCCTCGTCCCCGCTCCCGCGGGGCCCGCGGCACGCGCCGCGGCCGACGGGGCGCCGACTCGCACCACCAGTAGACTGCACGACCGTGGCTACCAAGGGAACCGGCCGTTACGGCCGCGACGTGCTCGCCGGGGACTGGCGCCGCCCGAGGAGGAAGGCGGTCCGCGAGGTGCCCCTGGAACGGGAACTGGT
This sequence comes from Nocardiopsis deserti, assembly GCF_008638355.1. Taxonomy (NCBI): domain Bacteria; kingdom Bacillati; phylum Actinomycetota; class Actinomycetes; order Streptosporangiales; family Nocardiopsidaceae; genus Nocardiopsis; species Nocardiopsis deserti. The sequence continues at coordinate 111,502 of NZ_ML703348.1, forward strand.
CGTGGAGGACGCCGAGGAGGCGTTCTGCGGGGCGGTGGTGGCCTGGGACAAGGCCACCGTGACGCTGGAGGACCGGCACGGCCGCCGCCGCGTGTTCGACCTCGCCCCGGCCGCGTTCCTGGTCGACGGCGAGCCGGTGACCCTGGTGCGCCCCGCCGCGGCCCCGAGGGGACCGCTGCGCAGTGCTTCGGGGTCGGTGGCGGTGCCGGACGCGCGGGCGCGCACGGCCCGGGAGAGCCGGATCTACGTGGAGGGCGTCCACGACGCCGAGCTGGTGGAGAAGGTCTGGGGCCACGACCTGCGTGTGGAGGGGGTGGCCGTCGAGTTCCTGGAGGGGGTGGACGACCTGCCCTCGATCGTGGCGGAGTTCTCACCCGGGCCCGGCAGGAGGCTGGGCGTCCTGGTGGACCACCTGGTGCCGGGCTCCAAGGAGACGCGGATCGCCGAGCGGGTGCGCGGCGAGCACGTGCTGGTGGCCGGGCACCCCTACGTCGACGTCTGGCAGGCGGTGCGGCCGGGTTCCGTGGGGATCGGGGCCTGGCCCGAGGTGCCGCGCGGCGTCCCCTGGAAGGAGGGGGTCGTGAGCGCCCTGGGCTGGCGGATGGAGACGGGTGAGGCGTGGCGCCGAATCCTGGGATCGGTGCGTACCTATGCTGATCTGGAGCCGGCCCTGCTCGGCCGGGTGGAGGAGCTGATCGACTTCGTCACCGGGCCGCACCCGGACGCTCCCTAGCGAGCCCGGCTACTGCGTGGCGAGCACTGCGCGCGGGAGGAGCGGCAGGACCTAGGATTTGACCTGGGCGAGGCGTCGGTCCCCGTGTCCGGCGCCGAGGTCGCCCGCCTCCGGCCCGCGCGGTCGTCGGTACAGCACGGTAGTACAGGAACCTCCCCCTCATCAGCGGAGCCAAGGAAGAGCATGAGCCAGACCCCGACGAACCCCCCGCCCCCGGAGGACCCCCACCGGGGACAGCAGCCGGACCACGGACAGGAGGGGCAGCAGGAGCACGGACAGCAGCCCCAGCAGCCGGATCCCGGCCAGCAGCCCGCCTACGGGCAGCCGTCCGGGGCGCAGCCGCCGTACGCTCCGCAGCCCGACCAGAGTCAGCAGGGCTACGGCCAGCAGGACCACGGTCAACAGCCCTCGGGAGCGCAGCCGGGATACGGCCAGCCCTCGGGGGCACAGCCCTCCGGGGCGCAGCCGCCGTACGCTCCGCAGCCCGACCAGGGCCAGCAGGGCCAGCAGGGCTACGGCCAGACCCCGGGAGCACAGCCCGGCTTCGCACCGCCCCCGGGCGCCCCGTCGCCGTACGCGCCCCAGCCCGGTCAGGACCAGCACGGCCAGGGCCAGCCCGCCTACGGACAGCCCGCCTACGGGCAGCCCGAGCCCTCGGACGCGCAGTCGCCGTACGCCCCGCAACCCGACCAGGGCCAGCAGGGCTACGGCCAGACCCCGGGAGCACAGCCCTCCGGCGCACAGCCCGGATACGGCCAGCCCTCGGGGGCGCAGCCCGGATACGCACCGCCGTCCGAGTACGGCCAGCAGCAGCCCTACGGCCAGCCCCACCAGGGCGCCTACGGCCAGCCCGCCCCGGGTCAGCAGCAGCCCGGTTTCGCCCCGCCGGAAGGGGCCCCCGAGCAGCCCGGGTACGGGCAGCAGGCGGCCTACGGCCAGCAGCCCGCCTACGGGCAGCCCTCGGGCGCGCAGTCCCCGTACGCCCCGCAGCCCGACCAGGGCCAGCAGGGCTACGGCCAGACCCCGGGAGCACAGCCCTCCGGCGCACAGCCCGCATACGCACCGCCGTCCGAGTACGGCCAGCAGCAGCCCTACGGCCAGCCCCACCAGGGCGCCTACGGCCAGCCCGCCCCGGGTCAGCAGCAGCCCTACCCGGGCGCTCCCGCGGCGTACGGGCAGCCCGGCGTCCAGGGCCAGCCCCAGCAGGGCGCCCCGGGCGGCGACAACAGCACGCTCGTGGCCATGCTCGCCCACCTGTCCGGTTTCGTGATCGCCTGCCTGGGCTGGATCCCACCGCTGGCCATCTACTTCGCCAAGCGCAACCAGTCGCCGTTCGTCCGCCACCACGCGGCCGAGGCGGCCAACTTCCAGCTCACCCTGCTGATCCCCTACGTCTTCGCGTGGGTGGCCTTCATCGGCCTGGGTATCTTCTTCCCAGAGCTGTCCTGGATCGGATCCCTCCTGGTCGCCCTGATCTGGGTCGTCGCTATCGTGTTCGGCGTCATGGGCGCCAACGGCGCCAACAAGGGGACGTGGTACCGCTACCCGGTGAGCATCCGCCTGTTGAAGTGATCCGCTCCCGCACGCAGTCCGAGCGCACCCGCACGAAGGAACCCAACATGTCCTATCCCAACAACCCTCCCGAGGGCCCCTACGGCCAGGGCCAGCAGCCCGGCCAGGACTCCGGTGGTTACCCCTCCCAGCACGGTCACCCCACCGGTGGTCAGCCTGGCTACCCGCAGGGCGGTTACCCGCCCCCGCCCGGCCAGCCCGGCGGATACCCGGGCCAGCCCGGGTACCAGGACCCCTCCGGCGGATACCCGGGCCAGCCCGGGTACGAGCAGACCGGCGGTTACCAGTCCCACTACCAGCAGGGCGGTTACGGCCAGCCCCCGCACGGCGCCTACGGCCCCTCCTCGGCCACGACCGGCCAGCCCAGTCCCGACGAGCGTCAGATGGCGATGTTCGCCCACGTGGGCGGCGGCATCCTCGGCTGGATCCTGCCGCTGATCATCTTCCTGGTGAAGAAGGACGAGTCGCCGTTCGTCCGCAACCAGGCGGCACAGGCGCTGAACTTCCAGCTCCTGATCATGATCGGCTACGTGATCTCCAGCCTCCTGATGATCGTCATCGTCGGCTTCCTGACCTGGTTCATCTGCTGGGTCGCCGCCATCGTCTTCGGCATCATCGGCGGCGTGGCCGCCAACCGGGGCGAGTGGTACCGCTACCCGTTCAACGTCAGCTGGGTCAAGTAGCCCGGCGCGTCGGCGAGCGTGAGGGGGCACGGCCGTCGGCCGTGCCCCCTCGCCGTGTCCGGGCCCGGCCGGAGGGGCTCAGGTGAGGTCGCGCACCACGGCGTCGGCGAGCAGGCGCCCGCGCAGGGTGAGGGCCGCGCGGCCCGCCTCGTGGGCGTCCGCGTCCAGCAGTCCCTCGGCGACGGCCCGCTTGGCCGCGTCGCGGCCGTGCGGTTCGAGCAGGTCCAGCGGGCACCCGCCCTCCACGCGCAGCTCCAGCAGGACGCGCTCGAAGCGGCGCTCCTCATCGGTGAGCACCTCGCGGGCCAGGCCGGGGCTGTCCCCGGCGGCCAGGCGGGCGGCGTAGGCGGCCGGGTGCTTGACGTTCCACCAGCGGGTGCCGCCCACGTGGCTGTGCGCGCCCGGGCCCACGCCCCACCAGTGGCCGCCGGTCCAGTACAGGAGGTTGTGCCTGCTGCGGCCCTGCTCGGTGCGCGCCCAGTTGGACACCTCGTAGGCGCTGAACCCGGCCGCGGCGAGGATCTCCTCGGCCATGAGGTAGCGGTCGGCCATCGTGTCGTCGTCGGGCTCGGCGAGTTCGCCCCGGCGCACCCGGGCGGCCAGGCGGGTGCCCTCCTCGACGATGAGCGAGTAGGCCGAGACGTGGTCGGGCCCCGCGGAGACCGCGGCCTCCAGGGAGGCCCTCCAGTCCTCGTCGCCCTCCCCGGGGGTGCCGTAGATCAGGTCCAGGTTGACGTGCTCGAACCCGGCCCGCCGCGCCCACTCCACGCACTGTTCGGGGCGGCCGGGCGTGTGGCCGCGCTCCAGCACCCGCAGCACGTGCTCTCGGGCGCTCTGCATGCCGAAGGACACACGGGTGAACCCGGCCTCGCGCAACCGCGCGAGGTAGTCGGGCGTGACCGTCTCGGGGTTGGCCTCGGTGGTCAGCTCGGCGTCGGGCGTGAACCCGAAGCGCTCGCGCACGGCGGAGACGACGCGGCCCAGGTCCTCCGCCGACAGCAGGGTGGGCGTGCCGCCACCGACGAACAGCGTGCTGACCGGCGGGCGCTCCCCCGTCAGGACCCGGTCGGCCAGTGCGACCTCCGCGATCGCCTGGTCGGCGTAGGTCTCGCGGGAGGCCGTGGCGGTGCCGTCGCGGGAGACCAGCTCCTCGGCCGTGTAGGTGTTGAAGTCGCAGTAACCGCAGCGGGTGACGCAGAAGGGCACGTGGACGTAGAACCCGAGGGGCCGCCCGCCGAGTTCGGCGAGGGACTGCCCGGGCAGTTCCCCGGTGCTCGGTACGGGATCGCCGTCGAGGGCAACGGAAGGCATGCCTCCAGTGTCGCCGACCGGCCGGTGTGCCCTGGTCCCCGTGTCGGGCGTGCGGGGCCCGGGCACGGGGTTCCGGGTACGGGGGCGGAGCGGGACAGGGAGAGCCGGGCTCGAAGGCGGGGACAGGTGGTGGGAGCGAGGGTGCGGGGAACTGGAGCGGGGAGGTGTGCTGGGAGGGGAGAGGGAACGCGGTCAGACCCCGGGACGCGGTCAGACCCGGGGACGCTCCGCCCGGGCGTGCGCGGGGACGGCGTCGATCTGGGTGACGGGTGCGGGGTTCCTGGCGGGGGCGATGGCGGTGGAGCCGCGGACGACCAGCTCGGGGTCGAAGACGTACTCGGTGTGGGAGACGGGGTGTCCGGCGATCTCGTCGCACAGGGCGCGCACGGCGGCCAGCGCCATGGCGTTGACCGGCTGTCGGACGGTGGTCAGCGGGGGATCGGTGAAGGCGATGAGCTGGGAGTCGTCGAATCCCACCACCGAGAAGTCCCGGGGGACGCGCAGGCCGCGCTGACGGGCGGCGCGGATGGCGCCCAGGGCCATCATGTCCGAGCCGCAGACCATGGCTGTGACGCCGCGCTCGATCAGCCGGACGGCGGCGGCGTGGCCCCCCTCCACGCCGAACAGCGACAGCTCCACGAGGTCCTCGCCGTCCAGGCCGTGCTGCGCCAGGGCCTGGTGGTACCCGTCGAGTTTGCGGCGGACCGGGACGTAGCGCTCGGGGCCGCTGGTGAAGCCGATGCGGGTGTGGCCGAGGGCGACCAGGTGGTTGACGGCCAGGTGCCCGGCCTCCCGGTCGTCGCAGGAGATGAAGGCGGCGGGGATGGCGTCGGCGTACCCGTTGACCAGCACGATCGGGAGTCTGCGCGAGACCAGGGCGTGGTAGCGCTCGTGGGGGGCGGTGGTGTCGGCGTGGCGCCCGGAGACGAAGAGGATGCCGGAGACGTTGCGCTCCAGCAGCAGCTCCACGTACTCGTCCTCCGTTATCCCGCCGGGTGTCTGGGTGCACAGTACGGGCGTGTACCCGCGCTGGGCGAGCGCTCCCTCGGCCGCCTGGGCGAACATCGGGAAGACGGGGTTCTCCAGCTCGGGTATGACCATGCCGACCAGTCCCGCGGAGCGCTGCCGCAGCCGGGCGGGGCGCTCGTAGCCGAGGACGTCCAGCGCCGTCAGGACGGCCTTGCGGGTGTCGCTGCCGACGCCCGGCTTGTCATTGAGCACCCGCGAGACGGTGGCCTCGCTGACGCCTGCGTGCCGCGCGATGTCGGCAAGTCGTGGACCCATGGGCGCAACTCTAGTCGAGATCGTCGTCACATGGCCGAAAATTGGCGGTAATCTTGCGCAAGAACTTGCACTCGTCACAGGGAAGGACCCCCGCTGATGGAGCCTCAGTCGCACTGGTGGCGTGACGCGGCGATCTACCAGATCTACGTCCGCAGCTTCGCCGACTCCAACGGTGACGGTGAGGGCGACCTCGCCGGCATCCGCGAGCGCCTCCCCCACCTGGCCGAACTCGGTGTGGACGCGATCTGGCTGACGCCGTTCTACGTCTCCCCCCTCGCCGACGGCGGCTACGACGTCGCCGACTACCGCGACGTCGACCCCCGTTTCGGCACCCTGGAGGACTTCGACGCCCTCCTGGAGACCGCCCACGGGATGGGCATCCGCCTGATCATCGACGTGGTCCCCAACCACTCCTCGTCCGCCCACCGGTGGTTCAAGGAGGCCGTGGCCGCCGGACCGGGCGAGCACGCCCGCTCGCGGTACATCTTCCGGGACGGCCGGGGGACCGACGGGGAGGAGCCGCCGAACAACTGGAAGTCGATCTTCGGCGGCCCGGCCTGGACCCGCCTCAAGCGGCCCGACGGCACCCCCGAGCAGTGGTACCTGCACCTGTTCGACCCCGAGCAGCCCGACTTCGACTGGACCAACCAGGAGGTGCACGACGAGTTCGACGACGTGCTGCGCTTCTGGCTGGACCGGGGAGTGGACGGGTTCCGCATCGACGTCGCGCACGGCATGGTCAAGGACCCGGCGATGCCCGACATCGCAGAGGACGCCAAGGCCGACATGCTCGACGGCAGCACCTCGCTGCCCTACTTCGACCAGGACGGCGTGCACGAGATCTACCGCCGCTGGGCGCGGATCGCCGCCGAGTACCCGGGTGACCGCGCCCTGGTGGCCGAGGCGTGGGTGGAGGACGCCCACCGGGTGGCCCGCTACCTGCGTCCGGACGAGCTGCACCAGGCGTTCAACTTCGAGTACCTGACCGCGCCGTGGGACGCCGGGCGCCTGCGCGAGGTCATCGACGTGTCCCTGGCAGCCAACACCGCGGTGGGCGCGACCACCACGTGGGTGCTGTCCAACCACGACGTGACCCGTCACGTGACCCGCTTCGGCGGTGGGGAGCAGGGGCTGCGCCGTGCGCGCGCGGCGACGCTGCTGATGCTGGGCCTGCCGGGTTCGGTGTACCTGTACCAGGGCGAGGAGCTGGGACTGCCCGAGGTCACCGACCTGCCCGAGGACTCGTTGCAGGACCCGACCTGGGAGCGTTCGGGCCGCACCGACCGCGGCCGGGACGGCTGCCGGGTGCCGCTGCCGTGGGGCGGCGACGAGGCCCCGCACGGGTTCGGTCCCGAGGGCAGCGTTCCGTGGCTGCCGATGCCTGAGGGCTGGGGCGCCCTGTCGCGCGCCGCCCAGCGCGGGGTGGAGGGCTCCACGCTGGAGCTGTACACGACGGCGCTGCGCCTGCGCCGGGAGCTGGACGCGCTCGGCGACGGCTCGATGGCCTGGCTGGACGCGCCCGGCGGGGTGCTGTACTTCGAGCGTGAGCCGGGTGTGCGCGTCGCGGCGAACCTCACCGGGGAGCCCGTGGAGATCGCGGCCGGCGGTGAGGTGCTCGTGGCCAGCGGACCGGTCGGCGAGCCCGCCGAGGGCACCCTGACGCTGCCCGCCGAGACGGCGGTGTGGCTGCGCGGCTGAGTGGCTGAGCGGTGGTGTGGCGGTGTGGCGGTGTGGCTGCACGGTGGTGTGGCTGCACGGCTGAGCGGCGGTGTGGCTGCACGGTGGTGTGGCTGCACGGCTGAGTGGCTGAGTCCGCGCGGGCGGTGCCGGGCCCGGGGTCCGGTGCCGCCCGGTGTGGGGCGACGCCGGTCGGCACCGCCTTGCTGGCACAGGGATGCTCCACGACAACCCCGCTGTCTCCAGCGTCAGCCCGGGCCCTACGGGTGCGTGGTTGCTGACGCAGCGACGCTCTACAACGTGCGGACCCCCTACGACGCCCGGTCACGTGCGGGGCTTGGTGGCTGATGTTGGTCTGAACCGTGTACCCCCCGCCCCCGGATGGCTGAGGGGTCACTCCCGGTGGGCGTTCCTCCTGGTGTTCTCCCGAACGCCTTCGTGACGCCCACCAGACCCCTGGAGTGACCGGAGTCAAGGGATCTCCTTCGCCAAGTTCGCTAGGCGAACTTGCCCTCAGTCGGTCCCCGCCCCCAGCACTGACCCTTGGAGCCAGTGCCCACCACGACCGCCCACCCCCCACGGGCGGACGGGGAACCCGCACGCTCTACGGGTGCCCGGCTGAGGTCGCCTGGAAAGGGTCACCCCCTGCGGGGTGCCATCGCTGTCAGCTCTACGGGTGCCTGGTTGAGGTCGCCTGGAAAGGGACACCCCCTGCGGCGGGCCGCCGCTGTCAGCTCTACGAGTGCCTGGTTGGGGTCCTCTGAAGGGTCACCCCCCCTGCGGCGCACCATCGCTGTCAGCTCTACGGGCGGGTGGTTGGGGTTTGTGGAGGGCCCAAGGCGGGACACCCTCAACCCCCGGAACGAAGCGCGACCGCAGACCTGGACCACACACCCCGTTGACTTGCTGGCACCGCGACGCTCTACCCCCAACCCAGCGGCTGCCCGCGCTCCACGGGAGCCCGGTCGCTGTTTCCGGCACGCTCCCCCCTGCGGCGGGCCGGATCCGAACGGGGTTCGAGTGGCGTGTTCAATGGTGTTACTCAATCGCTGCCCGTCACAGGACTGATCAACAAACGGTCACCGCACGGCTACCCAGCGAACGGTGTCACGCGCCCGTTTCCGCGGCGTTTCCACATCTTTATGCGAGAGCTTCGCAAAGTCTTTCAAAGCTTGCAAGTTATTGCTAGCGTCACATCACCACGCATGCCCTCGACGGCCGGAACGCATGCGCGACCTCCTCAGCACGGCCTCCCGGAAGGAAGACAGCATGAGATTCCGCAGCGCACCAGCGGTCACGGGTATCGCCGCGATCGCACTGATGGCGACCGCGTGCAGTGGCGGCACCGACGAGGGCGGGGAGGCCGCCGCCGAGGGCAGTCTCGTCATCTGGTCCGATCCCGAGCGCGCCGACGCCATCACGGCGGCCGCCCAGGAGTTCGCCGAGGCCAACGGCATCGAGGTCGAGGTCCAGGGCCTGACCTTCGGCGACATCCAGGGCGACGTGCTCAACGCCCACCAGGCCGGAAACGCCCCCGACGTCTTCATCGGCGCCCACGACTGGACGGGCAACCTGGTGCGCAACGGTGCCGTGCAGCCCATCGAGCTGCCCCAGGAGCGCGCCTCCGGCCTGGACGAGACCTCGTTGCAGGCCCTCAACTACGACGGCCAGCTCTTCGGTGTTCCCTACTCCCAGGAGAACATCTTCCTCATGCGCAACACCGACCTGGCGCCGGAGGCCCCCGCGACCTTCGAGGAGATGGTCGAGGTCGGCACCGAGCTCAAGGACTCCGGTGAGACCAGCGAGGTCCTGTCCATGGCCGTGGGCCAGGAGGGCGACCCCTACCGGATGAACGCCCTGTTCACCTCCGCGGGCGGCTACCTCTTCGGCCAGGACGAGGAGGGCAACTGGGACCCGACCGACCTGGGCGTGGGCACCGACGAGTCCGTCGAGGCCATGGAGAAGATCGCCGAGTACGGCGAGGCCGGGGAGGGCGTGCTGCGCCGCTCCATCACTCTTGAGAACGACGCCTCCCTGTTCTACGAGGGCGAGGCCCCCTTCTTCGTCGCGGGCCCGTGGAACGTCGCCGACGCCAACGAGGCGGGCGTCAACTACGAGATCAGCCCCATCCCCGGTTTCGAGGGCGAGGAGCCCGCCAGCCCCTACATCGGCTACCAGGCGTTCTTCGTCACCGAGGGCAGTGCCAACAGCGCCCTGGCCCAGGAGTTCGTGACCAACTACGTCACCGACACCGACTTCGTCCTCAGCCTCTACGAGGCCGACCCCCGCATGCCGGTGCAGACCGAGGCCCTGGAGAGCGTCTCGGCCGACGACCCCACCATCGCCGCGATCTCCGAGGCCGGGGCCGAAGGCATGCCGATGCCCTCCATCCCCGAGATGGGCGAGACCTGGGAGCCGCTGGGCATCGCCCAGGCCGCCATCATCGGCGGTGAGGACGTGCGCGAGGCCATGGAGGCCGCCCACGACACGATCGCCGCGCAGATCGGCGGATAGCGGTGACGTCGGAGAAGACAGCGGGCGCCTCCTCACCTGGGGCGCCCGCCCGCCCACCCCTGCCTGGTGGCCGGTTCGCCGGCGGCGGGTCGCTGGGCGGACAGCTCGTCAAGATCGCCCTGCTGGGCCTGTTCACCGCCCTGGGCGTGTGGGCGGTCCTGCCCCTGTACGTGGCGGACAACTGGTGGGGCATCGGACTGGTCGTGGCCGTGGTCGGCCTCGTCTACTGGATCTACCTGTCCAAGCGCACCGTCCCGGCCAAGTACCTGATCCCGGGCGTGCTGTTCCTGACCGCCTTCCAGATCCTGCCGGTGCTCTACACGATGAGCACCTCGGTGACCAACCTCAGCGACGGCCACCGGGGCGACAAGGAACAGGCCATCGCCTCCATCGAGGCCTACTCGGTGAGCAGCCCGGACGGGGCCGAGGAGTACACCCTGACCGTGGCGGTCACCGGCTCGCCCGAGACCGGTGAGCTGGTCTTCCTGCTCACCGACCCCGAGGGCGGCGCCTACGCCGGAACCGATGAGGGGCTCACCGAGCTCGACGGAGCGACCGTGGAGCCCTCGGGCAAGATCACCGAGGCCTTCGGGTACACGGTCCTGTCCCCCACCCAGGTCAACGCGCGCAGCGACGAACTCCGGGAGTTCGCGGTGCCCACCGGCAGCGGCACGGGCATCCGCTCCAGCGGCCTGTCCACCGCCTTCGAGGGGAGCGCGACCCGCGCCTACGACGCCGGGTGCGACTGCGTCACCGACGCCGAGACCGGCATCGTCTACCACGCGGACAACGAGCGCGGCGCGTTCTACAACGAGGACGGGGAGCGGCTGGCCCAGGGCTGGCAGGTCGGCGTGGGCTTCGACAACTTCGCCCGCTTCCTGTTCAACCCGACCTTCGCGTCGTCGTTCTTCAGCATCCTGGTGTGGAACATCGCCTTCGCCGCCTCCGTCACCTTCCTGGTGTTCGTGGTGGGCCTGGCGATCGCGCTCACCCTGCACGCGCCCGGGCTGCGCGGCAGGGTCGTGTACCGGATCCTGGTGGTCCTGCCGTACGCGATGAGCTCGCTGGCGATGTTCCTGCTGTGGCGGGACATGTTCAACACCGACTTCGGCCTGTTCAACCGGGTGCTCGGCCTGGAGGTGGACTGGCTGGGCGACGTGTGGTCTGCCCGGGCCGCGGTGATCCTGGCCAACGTCTGGCTGGGCTACCCGTACATGTTCCTGGTGGCCACGGGAGCCCTCCAGGCCGTCCCGCGCGAGCTGGGCCAGGCGGCGCAGATCGACGGCGCGGGCCCCTGGCAGGCCTTCCGCAACGTCACCCTGCCGCTGCTGATGGTGGCGATGACACCGATCCTGGTCTCGACGTTCGCGTTCAACTTCAACAACTTCAACGCGGTGTGGCTGATCACGCAGGGCGGTCCCTTCTCGCCGGAGAGCCCGACGGCCGGGGCCACCGACCTGCTCATCACCTACACCTACCGGCTCGCCTTCAACGAGGCCACCGCCCAGTACGGGTACGCGGCGGCGCTGTCGGTGATGATCTTCCTGATCGTGTCGGTGATGTCGGTGGTCAGTCTCAGCAGGAGCAAGGCCCTCAAGGAGGTGGACTGATGGCGGTCGGGACCACGGGCGCGGTGCGCGCGCCCTACCGACGCGGTACCGGAGTCCGTCTGGGCCTGTGGGCCCGCAGGTACGGCTGGCGCCACGTGGTGATGCTGCTGGTCGTGGCGTTCGCGCTCTTCCCGGTGCTGTTCGTGGTGTCGGCGGCGCTCAACCCGCTGGGCACCCTGTCCAGCGCGCAGCTGTGGCCGACCGGGGCCAGCCTGGACAACGCCGTCGACCTGTTCAGCAACACCCCGTTCACGACCTGGTACGCGAACTCGCTGTTCTTCGCCTTCACCAACGCCGCCGTGACGGTGCTGCTGTCGGCTCTGGCCGCGTACGCGTTCAGCCGCATGCGCTTCCGCGGCCGCCGGGTGGGGCTGATCGGGCTCCTGGTGATCCAGATGTTCCCGCAGTTCCTGGCGATCGTGGCGATCTACCTGATGTTCTCACGCGTAGGCGAGTACTACCCGGCGATCGGCTTCGACACCCGGTGGGGCCTGCTGCTGGTCTACCTGGGCGGAGCGCTGAGCATCAACACGTGGCTGATGAAGGGCTTCTTCGACACCGTGCCGAAGGAGCTGGACGAGTCCGCGCAGATGGACGGGGCCTCGCACGCGCAGGTGTTCTTCCGGATCATGCTGCCGCTGGTCACGCCGGTGCTGGCGATCGTGGGCCTGCTGGTGTTCATCTCCACCATCAACGAGTTCCTGATGGCGAGCGTGTTCCTGCGCGACACCGACGCCAAGACGCTGGGTCTGGGGCTGTACCAGCTGGTGGCCTCGCAGCGCAACGCGAACTTCGGGATGTTCGCGGTGGGCGCCATCATGCTGTCCCTGCCCACCCTGGCGGTGTTCTGGTTCCTCCAGCGCTACATCACCGAGGGCCTGACCGCGGGAGCGGTCAAGGGCTGAGGAAACGGTACTGAGGAGAACGCGCAGGGGCGCCCCGAGCGGGGCGCCCCTGCGTGTCCGTGCCCTCCACGTGCTCACAGGCTCGCGAGCACGTGGGGGCAGGGCTACTACTTCTTCTTCTTGTCGTCGGCGCCGCCGCTGTCGGTGGACAGCGCGGAGATGAAGGCCTCCTGGGGCACCTCGACCCGGCCGACCATCTTCATCCGCTTCTTGCCCTCCTTCTGCTTCTCCAGCAGCTTGCGCTTGCGGCTGATGTCGCCGCCGTAGCACTTGGAGAGCACGTCCTTGCGGATGGCGCGGATGTTCTCACGGGCGATCACCCGGGCGCCGATGGCGGCCTGGATGGGCACCTCGAACTGCTGCCGGGGGATGAGCTCGCGCAGCTTCTTGGTCATCTCCACGCCGTAGGCGTAGGCCTTGTCCTTGTGCACGATGGCGGAGAAGGCGTCGACCGCCTCGCCCTGGAGCAGGATGTCGACCTTGACCAGGTCGGAGGCCTTCTCTCCGGTGGGCTCGTAGTCCAGTGACGCGTAGCCCTTGGTGCGGGACTTGAGGTGGTCGAAGAAGTCGAAGACGATCTCGGCCAGGGGCAGCGTGTAGCGCATCTCCACGCGGTCCTCGGACAGGTAGTCCATGCCCTGGAGGTCGCCGCGCCGCTCCTGGCACAGCTCCATGATCTGACCGATGTGGTCGGAGGGGCTGAGCACGGTGGCCTTGACCATCGGCTCGTAGATGGAGTCGATCTTCCCGGCGGGGAACTCGCTGGGGTTGGTCACCACGTGCTCGGTGCCGTCCTCCATGTCCACCCGGTAGATGACGTTGGGCGCGGTGGAGATGAGGTCGAGGTTGAACTCGCGCTCCAGGCGGGCCCGGGTGATCTCCAGGTGCAGCAGGCCCAGGAAGCCGCAGCGGAAGCCGAAGCCCAGGGCGGCGGAGGTCTCCGGTTCGAAGGCCAGGGCGGCGTCGTTGAGCTGGAGCTTCTCCAGGGCGTCGCGCAGCACCGGGTAGTCGGTGCCCTCGATCGGGTACAGGCCCGAGAACACCATGGGCTTGGGCTCGCGGTACCCGGACAGCATGTCGGTCGCGGGCCGGTTGAGGGCGGTGATGGTGTCACCGACCTTGGACTGGCGCACGTCCTTGACGCCGGTGATGATGTAGCCGACCTCTCCCACCCCGAGCCCGCCGCACTTGGTGGGCTCGGGCGAGCTGACGCCGATCTCCAGGATCTCGTGCGAGGCGCGGGTGGACATCATCTGGATGCGCTCGCGCGGGCTGAGCTTGCCGTCGATCACCCGGACGTAGGTGACCACGCCGCGGTAGGTGTCGTAGACCGAGTCGAAGATCATCGCGCGGGCCGGGGCGTCGGCGTCGCCGACGGGCTGCGGGATCTGGTTGACGATCTCGTTGAGGAGCTCCTCGACGCCCTCGCCCGTCTTGGCGCTGACCCTGAGCACGTCGGAGGGCTCGCAGCCGATGATTCCGGCCAGCTCCTCGGCGTACTTCTCCGGCTGCGCGGCCGGGAGGTCGATCTTGTTGAGCACCGGGATGATGGTGAGGTCGTTCTCCAGGGCCATGTACAGGTTGGCCAGGGTCTGCGCCTCGATGCCCTGCGCCGCGTCCACCAGCAGGACCGCGCCCTCGCAGGCGGCCAGCGAGCGCGAGACCTCGTAGGTGAAGTCGACGTGCCCCGGGGTGTCGATGAGGTCGAGCGTGTAGGTCCGGTCGTCGAGGGCGGTGAAGGGGATGCGCACCGCCTGCGACTTGATGGTGATGCCGCGCTCGCGCTCGATGTCCATGCGGTCCAGGTACTGGGCGCGCATCTGGCGGTCCTCGACGACACCGGTGATCTGGAGCATCCGGTCGGCCAGCGTCGACTTGCCATGGTCGATGTGCGCGATGATGCAGAAGTTGCGGATCAGCGCGGGATCGGTCCAGTTCGGCTGTGCCACCGTGCTCCGTTCACAGGTCGGGTCCGGGTCGTGTGCGCCTCGCGGCGGTGTCGCCCCGCCGCGGCGGAGGCCGACGGCGTCGTCCATCATCCCACGGCGGCCGGGTGCCCTCTCTCGGTGACGGCAGCGGGCCGTGCGGCAGTATGGGGCGCGGGCGCGGGTCTGGTGTCCAGATTATGTGACCCGGGACCAGGAACGGGCCGTACAGGAAGGACTGTGTGCGCGGCGCGACCGTCGAGGGTGGTGGCGGGCGACGGGTGGGAAGGGGCCGCGCGCGGTCCTGGACGTGGGAGGAGCGGGCGGTTGAAGTGGCTGTTGACACGGTTGCTGGCGGGTGTGGCCGCGGTCGCGGTCGTGGTGGCGGGCGCGGGGGCCCTGCTGGCCTTCCAGTTCTCGGGTGAACCCGCGCCGTGGGCGGCCTCGCGGGGCACGGACGCGGCGTGGGTGGGCTCCTGGGAGGACACCGGCTCCCTGGCGCGGGTGCTCGACACCGGCGGGGTGGACACGGTGTACGTGTACGCGGGCGAGATCGACGCCGAGGGCGCGGTCCGACGGGTGGAGGACACCGGTTCCCTGCTGGCCTGGCTGGAGCGGGAGTACCCCGACGTGCGCGCGCTGGCGTGGCTTCGGCACGTGGAGAACGGGTCCTCGCTGCTGCGGGACCGGCTCGACGAACAGGCCCGCGCGGCGCTCGCCCCGGCGGTGGCCGAGGTGGCCGCGGACGGGTTCGCGGGCGTGCACCTGGAGATCCGCCCGGTGACCGTGAACGACCCGTCGATCCCCACGCTCATGTCGATGGTGCGCGAGGAGCTGGGCGAGGAGCCCGTGCTGTCGGTGCAGGCCCACCACGTGGAGCTGGTGCCGGGCGGGCGGGTGCCCTCGTTCGTCATGGAGCGCGAGGAGAAGTACTGGTCCAAGGGCTACCTGGACCGGGTGACCGAGCACGCCGACGAGGTGGTGCTGCCGGGCGTGGGCGCGGGGATGCCCGGCGACGCGCTGTACGGCGGGTTCCTGGTGCGGCAGGTGACCGAGGCGGTGACGGCCCTGCGCGCGCGTGAGGACGTGGCGGTGCGGTTCGGGCTGCCCACGTACGGCGGTGGCGAGTGGGCCCCGGAGGAGTCGGACGAGTCGGTGGCGACCGCGCTGACGGCCGTCAGGCTGGGCATGACCGAGGCCGAACCGCCGGAGGGGATGACCCTGGGGGTGGCCTTCTACCTGGGGGACGAGGCGACCGAGGAGGACGTGGCGGCCTACACGGCGGGGTGGCTGCTGTCCTGAGCGCATGAGGTCGGCTGAGGTCCCCTGAAGTCTTTTCGGGTCTGTGGGTGAGGCATACTGGAAGTCCGTGTCTCGGAACTTCCACATTGGCTTCGGGCCCTGTGGACTCACACACCCTGCGTCGGCGCCCACGCCGGCCTCTCGCGGAACGGCTGCCCGCGAGTTGGGCCGCCTGGTTCGGTCGGCGCGATGACCAAGATCAACTGGAGCACGTTTTCGCATGGCGAACATCAAGTCGCAGAAGAAGCGCATTCGGCAGAACGAGAAGGCTCGTGTCCGCAACCAGGCGGTGCGCTCCTCGCTGAAGACGGCCATCCGCAAGTTCCGTGAGGCTGCCGAGGCCGGGGACGTCGAGAAGGCCACCGTCGCCCAGCGCGCCGCCGCTCGCGCGCTGGACAAGGCCACCAGCAAGGGCGTCATCCACCAGAACCAGGCCGCGAACCGCAAGAGCGCGATCGCCAAGCGCCTGCACTCTCTTCAGGCCGCCTGAGACTGACGGCTCGACCCGGCCCGGTGCGCACGCACCCGGCCGGGTTTTTCGTGCGCCCAACGTCGTCGCCCACCGCCGTCCACGCAGGTCGAAGAGGCCGGGACGAGAGTTGTCCACAGCCTGAAACCGGGTGCTGACACAGCGATTCCGGATTCCTAACGTGGTCTTATGACTACTCAGCGCCGCACCCGGCGCCACTCCCCCGAGACCGACCAGCAGGACCGGCTCCGCGCGCTCACCCTGGACGCCTCACCCGCCGCCCGGCGCCTGCGCGCGCGTATCCCCCGCTCGCATGCGCAACCCGCGCCGCCGCCCCGCGGTGTCCCGCCGATCCCGAGTGCGCCGTACGCGGTGACCGGGACGCACACCCCGTACCGGCCGGAGGCGTCCGGCGGCGCACCCTGCCCGGAGCGCATCGGCCGCCCCGAGACCGCGCCCCGCCGAGATCCGGCCACCGGCCTCCGGCGGCCGGACGCCTCCGAGGACACCGCGACCCGGCCTCCGGCCCCGCGACACCGGGGCGGGAGGACCTCCGGTGACCGCGTGGACCGGAGCCGGGGCTGGCCAGAGCGCCATCCCGACGACCTGCTCGGCGTGACCGTTCCCCCGGACCCCTCCCCGGCCGGGTCCCCGTCAGCACGGGGTCCCTCCGAGGAGAACCGGGCCGGGAGGGCGACGGTGCCCGCACCGCGGGCCGTCGAGGGGAGCCGGACGGGGAAGGCGACCGTGCCCGCGCCACGGACCTCGGGAGAGAACCGGGACGGGAAGGCCGTGGTGCCCGCACCGCGGCCCTCCGGGGAGATCCGGAGCGCGAAGGCGGCGGGGCCCGTCAGGCGGGGCACCGGGGAGAACGCGGACGAGAGGACCGCCGGGTCCGCCCGCCGTGCTGACGCACCGGAGGGCGCGTCCGGTCCGGACGCGTGGTCTGACCCGACCGGGGGACGGCACCGCCGCCCGGAGCGCCCGCCGTCGGGATACGCGGAGTTCGTCCCCGAGCCGCCCGGTTCGCTCCTGGAGCGGCTGGCCCGGCGGTTGCCGCCCCGGGCGGCCCTGTCCCGGCGGGCGGTGGTGGCCCTGGCCGTGCTGGGCGCCCTGGCCGTCGTGCTGGTGCTGGCGCTGTACCACCGGCCGACCACGGTGCCCGCGCCCGAGATGGTCACCCGCGCCGCACCCGTGCCCGCGACGGCGGCGGAGAGCGACAGCGTGCGGGAGACGGGGACGGAAGCCGGGGAGACGGGTGCCGGAGCGGCCGGGGCCGCGGCGCCGGAGGAGGACCTCGTGGTGCACGTGGGCGGTGAGGTGTCCGACCCCGGGCTGTACACGCTGCCGTCGGGGTCGCGGGTGGCCGACGCCGTGGAGGAGGCCGGCGGCGCGCTGCCCGACGCCGACCTCGACCTGCTCAACCTGGCCCGTCCGCTGGTCGACGGCGAGCAGGTCCTGGTGGGCGTCCCCGCACCCGCGGGCGCGGGCGTCCCCGGGAGCGGCCCGCAGGGGACCGGGGGGCTGGTGGACATCAACCGGGCGGATCGGGCCTTACTGGAGACCCTGCCCGGGGTCGGCGCGGTGATCGCCGACAACATCGTCTCCTACCGCGAGGAGCACGGGCCGTTCCGGAGCGTCGACGACCTGGTCAACGTGGACCGGATCGGCGACAAGGTCCTCGCCGACCTCCAACCCCACGTGACGGTGGGGTGAGCGGAGGTGGCGACGTGGCTGGGGGCGGACGCCTACGGACTGGACAGGCCGCCCGACCTGCGCCTGCTGGCGCCCGCGGCGACGGCCTGGCTGGCCGCGCTGGCGGCGCTCGCCGTCCCGTCGTGGGCGGCCTGGTCCCTGGCCGGGGCGGCGGGGGCCGGCGCGGCGGTCGTGCTCCTGGCGGCGGTGCGTCCGCCGCTGGAGGCGGTGGCGCTCACCGCCGCGGCGTCGCTGGCCTGCGTGGCCACGGTGGCGGCGGTGGCCGGTGTCCAGGTGCACCGGGTGGAGCGGAGCGCGGCCAGGGAGGCGGCGGAGCAGGGGCGCGAGGCGGAGTTCGAGGCGGTGGTGACGGCCGACCCGCGTCCGCGGACGGGGACTCCCCGTCCGGGCAGGGCGGCCTGGGTGGTCGACGCCCGTACCGCGTGGGTGCGGTCCGGGGGAACCGAACGCGGGTCCGCGGCTCCGATGGTGGTCCTGGCCTCGGGGTCGGGCTGGCGCGAACTGCTGCCCGGGCAGACCTTCCGGGCGCGGGGCGTCTTCCTCGGCGCGGAGGACGACCCCCTCACCGCCGCCCTGGTCCTGGTGCGCGGGCCGCCGGAGGAGGTGGGGCGGCCCGGCGGTCTGCAGAGCTTCGCCGGTCTGGTGCGGGAGCGTCTGCGGGAGGCCTCCTCCGGGCTGCCCCGGCCCGAAAACGGGCTCCTCCCTGCACTGATCGTCGGCGACGCGTCCGGGGTGCCGCCGGAGACCGCCGAGGACTTCCGGGATACCGGGATGACCCACCTGCTGACCGTCTCGGGGGCCAACCTGGCGGTGCTGACCGGCTTCGTGCTGGCGGCTACCCGGCTGCTGCGGGCGCCCCCGTGGTGCTCGGTGGCGGGCGGGGCCGCGGTGATCTGGTTGTTCGTCCTGGTGTGCCGCCCGGAGCCGAGCGTGGTCCGCGCGGCGTTCATGGGGTCGCTGGGCCTGCTGGCGCTGGCGACGGGGCGCGCCCACGCGGGGCTCGGCGCGCTGGCCGTCACGGTGGTCGGAGTGCTGTTCGTCGCGCCGGGGCTGGCCGCCTCCTTCGGGTTCGCGCTGTCGGTGCTGGCGACCGCGGGCATCCTGCTGCTGGTGCCGCCGTGGACCCGGGCGTGGTCGGAACGCCTGCCCCGTCCGGTGGCTGAGGCGCTGGCGGTGGCTTTGGCCGCGCAGGTGGCGGTCTCCCCCGTGCTGGTCCTGCTCTCGGGCGAGCTTTCGTGGATCGCGGTTCCGGCGAACGTCCTGGCCGCCCCGGTGGTCGCGGCGGTGACGGTGACCGGGTCGGCGGTGGCGGCCCTGGCGGTGGCGTGGCCGGGGGCGGCGGCGGTGGCCGCGCACCTGCCCGGGCTGGGGGTGTCGTGGATCGCGGCGGTGGCGGGGGCGGGCGCGCGGGTCCCGCACGGCGCGCTGGCGTGGCGGTCGGACCTGGTGGGAGGGCTGGTCCTGGCCGCCGTGCTGGCGGTACTGGTGTTCACGCACGGGCGGTTGCGCCGTGTCGTGGCCGCCGTGCTGGCGGCCGTGCTGCTGCTGGCCCTGGCCGCGCGGTGCGTGCCAGGCGGATGGCCGCCCACGGGCTGGGCGCTGGTGGCGTGCGACGTGGGACAGGGCACCGCGTTCGTGCTGTCGGCGGGTCCGGGTTCGGCGGTGGTCGCCGACACCGGCGAGGACCCGGACAGGGTGGACGACTGCCTGGGGCGGCTGGGGGTGCGCGAGGTCCCGCTGCTGGTCCTGAGTCACGACCACGCCGACCACGTGGACGGGACGTCCGGAGTGCTGCGGCACCGGAGGGTGGGGGCCGCGTTGGCGCCGCCGGGGTTCGGGGAGAGCGCCACGGGGCGGCTGCTGGCCGGGGCCGGGGTGCGGCTGTTGGAGGCCGGGCGGGGCCAGCGGCTGCGGGTGGGGCCCTGGCTGCTGCGCGTGCTGTGGCCGGAGCCCGGCTTCACGGGCTCGGTGAACGACGCCTCGGTGGTGGTCCGGGCGGACGGGGCGGCGCTGACGGTGCTGCTGACCGGTGACATCGAGGAGGAGGCGCAGAGAAGGCTGCTGGAGGGACCGGACGCCGACCTGTTGCGGGTGACCGTGCTGGCCGTGCCCCACCACGGGGCGGGGAGCCAGGAACCGGCCTTCCTGGAGGCCACCGACCCGGTGGTGTCGGTGACCTCGGTGGGCGCGGACAACACCTACGGGCATCCGGCGCCGTTCACGTGGAACATCCTGGAGCGGGTGGCGCGGGTGAACCTGCGCACCGACCGGGACGGGGACGTGGCCGTGCTGGACGGCGGCGGTTCCGGTCCCGGACAGGCCGTGGTGCGCGGACCCGACCCCGCGCGGTAGGAGACGGCGCCGCAGCGGGGAGCGCGGCGGAAGGCAGCGCGACAGGGGGTGGTGCCGTAGGAGGCACCGCGTACGGGCCTCACCGGCCACGGGCGGTGCGGGCGACGGGGCGGGAGCGTGCCCGCCGACCGCGCGCCGGGTGCCCGAACGGGCGGTGAGGCGCCCGGCTGGTCGGCGGGGCGTGGCATCCTCTGTGTATGCCTGCACCCGCCCTGCTCACGATCATCGTCGGGGACGAGGAACTCCTCGTCGACCGGGCCGTCGCCGCCGTCGTCGCGGCGGTCCGCGAGGCCGACCCCGGCGTGGACGTCCACGACCTGGTGCCCGCCCAGGTGGGGATGTCCACACTCGTCGAGGTGACCTCGCCCTCGCTGTTCGGCGACCGGCGGGTGGTGGTGCTGCGCTCGTCCCAGGACCTGACCAAGGACCTGGCGGCGACCGTCACCGACTACCTCGGGGACCCGGCCGACGACGTCAACCTCGTGCTCACCCACGCGGGCGGCAACAAGGGCAAGGCCCTGCTCCAGGCCGCGGTCAAGGCGGGCGCCCACCGCGTGGACTGCAAGGGGCCCAGCAAGCCCGCCGAGCGGGTGGCCTTCGTCAAGGGCGAGTTCTCCCAGGCGGGACGCCAGATCACCGCCGACGCCGCTCAGGCGCTGGTGGACGCGGTCGGCAGCGAGCTGCGCGAGATCGCGGCGGCCTGCACCCAGCTGATCGCCGACACCGAGGGCCGGGTGGACGCCGCGGCGGTGGCCCGGTACCACTCCGGCAGGGCGGAGGCCTCGGGGTTCACCGTGGCCGACTGCGCCGTGGAGGGGCGCCTGCCCGAGGCGCTGGAGCAGTTGCGCTGGTCGCTGGCGGTGGGTACCGCCCCGGTGCTCATCAACAGCGCGCTTGCCGGTGCGGTGCGCGGCATCGCCGTGGCCGCCCAGCCGCCGCGCGGCATGTCCGAGGCGGACCTGGCCAAGCGGGCCAAGGTCCCGCCGTGGAAGCTGCGGACCCTGCGTCAGCAGGCGCGGGGGTGGAGCCCGGCGGGGGTCACCCGGGCCATGGCGGTGGTCGCCGAGACCGACGCGCTCATCAAGGGCGCCGGACGCGACCCCGAGTACGCACTGGAGCGGGCCGTCATCGAGATCGCCCGGGCCCGCGGCACACGCTGAGCGGCGCGACGGAACGGACCGCGCCCGCGGGCCGACTGCCGGGAGCGGTGGCGGGCCGGGCGCCGCCCCCGGAAGGAGCACCGCCTCAGCGGATGGTCCTGCCGCCCTGCCACACGCGCAGGGTGTTGAGGCCCATCGACCAGGCGAAGGCGCCCTCGTGGTCGGCGTCCCACTGGACGAGGTCGGCCAGGCTGCCGGGCGCGAGCACGCCCCGGTCGGTCAGGCCCAGGGCGCGTGCACTGCCCACCGTGGCGGCGTGCAGGGCCTCGTGCACGGTCATCTCGAACATGGAGATGGCCAGTGAGATCACCAGCGGCATCGACATCGTGCCCGACTGGCCGGGGTTGTGGTCAGTGCCCAGTCCGATGGGCACACCGTGGTCGAGCAGCGCCCGCACCGGCGGGGTGCGGCGCTCGTGCAGCGAGGTCGTCGGGCAGGCCACCACCGGCGTGCGGGTGGCGGCCAGCGCCAGGACGTCCTGCTCGTCGGTCTCGTGCAGCAGGTCCACCGAGGAGCAGCCCATCTCGGCGGCCATGCGCACGGCGCCGTGCCGGGGGCGCGAGCAGGCGTGCAGGGTGGTGCGCAGCCCCGCGGACTGGCCCACCCCCAGCAGCATGCGGGCGTCCTCGGTGGTGAACTGCTGGTTGTCGCAGTACACGTCCACCCCGTCGGCACCGGCCAGCGCGGCGTCGTTGAGCCAGGAGGCGGCGGTGGCCGCGTACTCCCTGGGTCTGCCGAAGAACTCGGGCGGCACCCCGTGCGCCGGGAAGAAGGTGACGTGCAGGCGCGGCATGCCCGGCTCCTCCTCCAGGGAGCGCAGCAGGCGCACGTCGGCAAGTTCGCCGTCCCTGGTCAGGTGGTAGCCCGTCTTGGCCTCCACGGTGGTGCTGCCGGTCAGCACCCAGTGCCGGAGCCGTTCGCGGACCGCGTTGCACAGGGTCCAGGGATCGGTGCCCCGGGTGATGGTGACGGTGGTGGAGACACCGCCCCCGGCCGCGAAGATGTCCCCCTTGGAGGCACCCTTGGCCCACATGTTGACCTCGGCGTAGCGGTCCCCCGCGTACACCGGATGGCAGTGGGCGTCGATCAGCCCGGGGGTGACCATGCCGCCACCGATGTTGACGACGTCGTCGACGTCGGTGAGGTCGTCCACCACGCCGGGGATGCACTGGGGGAGCTCGGCGGCGGGCCCGACCCAGGCCACCCGGTCGTCGTCCATCAGGAGCGCGGCCTTGGTGAGCAGTTCGCTCCCGGTCCACAGCCGGCCGATGTTGCTGAGGAGTACCGCCGTCATGGGGTCGTCCGCCCTCGCCGGTCAGATCCGCCGGTACGACTGCGGGACACGGTCGTGGGATACACGGGCGGACATGGCGACCTCGTATCTGGAGCGGTCCGACAGAGCCGGTGGGGGGCGGCCTGCGGCCGCCGCGGTGCCGTGGCAGTGGCAAAGGGGTCGGCTGTCGCGGGACAGCGGCCACTGGCGGCCAGTGCTCCAAAACCGTAGTCCATCCGCGGACTCCGTGTACACCTCCCCGGGAGGACGAATAGGACGGTCTCCCAACAAAAACCGCGGGCACACGGAGTGATCAGTGCCACGGACGGCCGCGGTGAGCTGGGTGTTCGCGTGCGTCGTCCGAACGGGGATGCGCCCGTGCGCCGCGTCGGCGCCCGCGCCCCCGGACACGGCGGGGCCGGGGCGCCCCCGTCGGGGCGCCCCGGCCGTGCGCGGCGGACCGCGCGTGCCTCAGACCGTGCTGGGCGTGTACTCGTCGAGTCTGCCCGCGAGCAGGGCCGGGACGAAGGCGTGGATCGCCGTACCCTCGGCGGTGTGCTCCTCGCTGAGGATGCGCCCCTCCTCGTGGATCCGGGCGATGAGGTCGCCCCGCGAGTACGGGACGAGCGCCCGCACCTCGTGCGCCAGCTCGGGCAGCGCCGCGGCGACCGCCTCCACCAGGGCGGAGACGCCCTCACCGGTGCGCGCCGACACCTCGACCATGTCCGGGTAGCGGGTGCGCATCACCTTGAGCACGTCGGGGTCGGCGGCGTCCACCTTGTTGACCACGATGAGCTCGGGCACGTCACCGGCGTCGATGTCGGCGAAGACGTGCCGGACCGCGTTGATCTGGCTCTCGGGGTCGGGGTGGGATCCGTCGACCACGTGCAGGACCAGGTCGGAGTCGGCGACCTCCTCCAGGGTGGAGCGGAAGGCCTCCACCAGCTGGTGCGGCAGGTGCCGGACGAATCCGACGGTGTCGCTGAGCGTGAACCCGCGGCCGTCGGGTGTGCGGGCCTGGCGCACGGTCGGGTCCAGGGTGGCGAACAGGGCGTTCTCGACCAGGACCCCGGCGCCGGTCAGCCGGTTGAGCAGGCTCGACTTGCCCGCGTTGGTGTACCCGGCGATGGCCACGGACGGCACCGCGCGGGTACGCCGGACGTCGCGCTTGACGTCGCGTGCGGTACGCATGTGGGCGAGCTGGCGGCGCAGCTTGGCCATCTTGTCGTTGATGCGCCGACGGTCGGTCTCGATCTTGGTCTCACCCGGTCCGCGCAGGCCCACGCCGCCGCCCGCGCCACCGCCGCCGGAGCCGCCCGCCTGACGGGACAGGGCGTCACCCCAGCCGCGCAGTCGCGGCAGCAGGTAGCTGAGCTGGGCGAGTTCGACCTGGGCCTTGCCCTCGCTGCTGCGCGCGTGCTGGGCGAAGATGTCCAGGATCAGGGCCGTGCGGTCAATCACCTTGACCTTGACCACGTCCTCCAGCTGGCGCAGCTGGCCGGGCGTGAGCTCCCCGTCGCAGATCACGGTGTCGGCGCCGGTGGCCTCCACGATGTCGCGCAGCTCGGCGGCCTTGCCCTTGCCGACGTAGGTGGCGGGGTCGGGCTTGGACCGGCGCTGGGTGACCCCCTCCAGCACGAGCGCGCCCGCGGTCTCGGACAGGGCGGCGAGCTCGGTGAGCGAGTTGTCCGCGTCGGCCTGGGAGCCGCTGGTCCACACGCCGATGAGGATGACGCGCTCCAGCCTCAGGGAGCGGTACTCGACCTCGGTGACGTCGGTGAGCTCGGTGGACAGTCCCGGAACGCGGCGCAGCGCGTGGCGCTCGGCGAGTTCCATCGCACCCTGGTCGGGGGCGTTGCCCGGGTCGTCGTAGCGGTCTCCGCCGGTGGCTCCGGCCTCGCGGGACGCGTCGTGTGCCTCGACCCCGTCCCCGACGGTGATCGCCTCGCGGAACGCGTCCTCGGCCTCGTGGCCGTCGTGGACGCTTCCGCGGGTGTCAGCTGTATTCATATCCCTCCAGGTGGGTCAACGTGGCCGCCGCCTCGATTCTTCCCGCGACCGGGCGGCGGCGGGTGCCCTGTCAATGGTGGCATCTCGCCTCCGCGAGGGCATCTGAATTATCGCAGGGCACGGCGGGCACAACGCTCCACGGGACCCGGGACACACCCCGCACCCGCCCCGACGACGGGTACGGAAGTCGCGGGAGAAGTTTTTCCGGCCTTCCCATCCAGGGAAACTCCCCGGTCAATGAGACACGCGCGACGTTGACCGTCCACGAACCGGACGGTAGCTTCGTTTTCCACATACCAGAAGCTTATTTCGTATTGCGGAAGGTTTTCCATGGGCGCCACGCACGGGGTCGAGATCACCGGCCCCCTCCACGAACGGTTCGACGAGATCCTCACAGAGGACGCCCTCGCCCTCGTCGCCGAACTGCACCGCACCTTCGAGGAGCGCCGCCAGGAGCTCCTCGAAGCGCGCGTGACCAGGCAGGAGCAGATCTCGGCCGGGGCCGACCTCGACTTCCTCCCCGAGACCAAGCACATCCGCGAGGACGACAGCTGGCGGGTCGCCCCTCCCGCCCCGGGCATCACGGACCGCCGTGTGGAGATCACCGGCCCCACCGACCGCAAGATGACCATCAACGCGCTCAACTCCGGCGCCAAGGTGTGGCTCGCCGACTTCGAGGACGCCAACACCCCGCTGTGGGAGAACATGATCGGGGGCCAGCTCAACCTGCGCGACGCCCTCGACCGCACCATCGACTTCACCTCCCCCCAGGGCAAGGCCTACGCCCTGAAGGAGGACGGCGAGCTCGCCACCGTCGTCGTGCGCCCGCGCGGCTGGCACCTGGACGAGAAGCACGTCCTCGTGGACGGCCAGCGCGTCAGCGGCGGCCTGCTGGACTTCGCGCTCTACTTCTTCCACTGCGCCCAGCGCCAGATCGACAAGGGCAGGGGCCCCTACTTCTACCTGCCCAAGATGCAGAGCCACCTCGAGGCGCGTCTGTGGAACGACGTCTTCGTCCTGGCCCAGGAGCGCCTGGGCATCCCGCGCGGCACCATCCGCGCGACCTGCCTCATCGAGACCATCCCGGCCGCGTTCGAGATGGAGGAGATCCTCTACGAGCTGCGCGAGCACTCCGCGGGCCTCAACGCGGGCCGCTGGGACTACCTGTTCAGCATCATCAAGACGCACCGCACCCGCGGCCGCACGTTCCTGCTGCCCGAGCGCAACGCCGTCACGATGACCGCCCCCATGATGCGCGCCTACACCGAGCTGCTGGTCAAGACCTGCCACAAGCGCGGCGCCCACGCCATCGGCGGCATGGCGGCCTTCATCCCCTCCCGCAGGGACGAGGAGGTCAACAGGACCGCCTTCGCCAAGGTGCGCGACGACAAGTCCCGCGAGTCCGGCGACGGCTTCGACGGCTCCTGGGTCGCCCACCCGGGCCTGGTCCCGGTGGCCATGGAGGTCTTCGACGGCGTCCTGGGCGAGCGCCCGAACCAGATCGACAAGCAGCGCCCCGAGGTCGAGGTCTCGGCCCAGGACCTGCTGGCCGTGGACAGGACTCCGGGCGGCGTCACCCTCGCGGGCCTGCGCGGCAACGTCAACGTCGCCCTGCAGTACCTGGCGACGTGGATGGGCGGCAACGGCGCGGTGGCCATCCACAACCTCATGGAGGACGCCGCGACCGCCGAGATCTCCCGCTCCCAGGTCTGGCAGTGGCTGCACAACGACATCACGCTCGACAACGGCCCCAAGGTCACCGCCGAGCTGGTCAGGGGGATCATCGACGAGGAGCTCGCCGCCATCCGCGAGCAGCTGGGCGCGGACTTCGACGAGAACCTGTACCAGCAGGCAGGCGAACTGTTCACCGAGGTGGCCCTGGCCGACGAGTACGTCGACTTCCTGACCCTGCCCGCCTACGAGCGCATGCCGTAGCCCGACACTAATTTCATAAGACGGAAGACAACTTCCACTGCACCCCTTGCATGCGCGAGGGGTGCAGTCGTACGTTCACCTTGCGAGGTCGCGTCCGGAAGCGGGCGGGACCGTCCGTGTCCGCGCAGGTGGAACCGGGAGGCGCCCATGTCCGAGACCGAGGCGGCGCAGGCGGCCGTGGCCGGGCTCGTCCCGCGGCTGCGCCGGATCTGCGGCGAGGACGGCGTGCTCACCGACGCCGCCCAGCGCCGCACCTACGAGAGCGACGGGCTGCCCCACCACCGCGCCCTCCCCGGCGTCGTGGTGCTGCCCACCACCGCCGAGCAGGTCGCCGCCGTCGTGCGCCTGTGCGCCGAGAACGGCGTGCCCTTCGTCCCGCGCGGCGCGGGCACCGGCCTGTCCGGGGGAGCGCTCCCCCGCGCCGAGGGCGTCCTGCTGGTCACCTCGCGCATGCGCCGCGTCCTGGAGATCGACGTCGAGAACGAGTGCGCGGTCGTCGAACCCGGTGTGGCCAACCTGGACGTCACCCGCGCCGCCGCACCCCACGGCTACTACTACGCGCCCGACCCCTCCAGCCAGCAGGTGTGCTCCGTGGGCGGCAACGTCGCCGAGAACTCCGGCGGCGCCCACTGCCTCAAGTACGGGTTCACCGTCAACCACGTGCGCGGCCTGGACATCGTCACCCCCTCCGGCGAGCAGGTGAGCCTGGGCGGCAAGAACCCCGGCGCGCACGGCTACGACCTCGTCGGGGCCTTCATCGGCTCCGAGGGCACCCTGGGTGTGGCCACCAGGATCACCGTGGGCCTCACCCGGTCCCCGGAACGCACCGTCACCCTGCTGTCGGCGTTCACCTCGATGGACGCGGGCGGCCGGGCGGTCAGCTCCATCATCTCCGCCGGGGTGCTGCCCTCGGCCGTGGAGATGATGGACGCGCTGGCCATCGAGGCCGCGGAGAGGGCTGTGGCCTGCGACTACCCCGAGGGCGCCGCGGCCGTGCTGGTCGTGGAGCTGGACGGGCCCGCGGCGGAGGTCGAGGCCCAGCTCGCCGAGGTCACCCGGCTGTGCGCGGAGGCGGGCGCCTTCGAGACCCGCGCCGCCAGCGACGCCGACGAGCGCGCCCGGATCTGGAAGGGCCGCAAGTCGGCCTTCGCCGCCGTCGGCCGGATCAGCCCCGCCTACATCGTCCAGGACGGCGTCGTCCCGCGCACGGCCCTGCCCGAGGTGCTGCGGCGCATCACCGAGCTGTCGGCGGCCTCGGGCATCCGCGTCGCCAACGTCTTCCACGCCGGGGACGGCAACCTGCACCCGCTCGTACTGTTCGACGACGCGGAGCCGGGCGCGGCGGAGCGGGCGGAGGAGGTCT
Organism: Nocardiopsis deserti; assembly: GCF_008638355.1. NCBI lineage: Bacteria > Bacillati > Actinomycetota > Actinomycetes > Streptosporangiales > Nocardiopsidaceae > Nocardiopsis > Nocardiopsis deserti. The sequence continues at coordinate 139,296 of NZ_ML703348.1, forward strand.
CCGGCGCCATCCTCGACCTGTGCATCGAGCACGGCGGCTCCATCACCGGCGAGCACGGGGTGGGCGTGGACAAGGCGTGCAAGATGCCGCGCATGTACGGCCCCGACGACCTGGCCACCTTCGACCTGTTCCGCCGGGCCCTGGACCCGGACGGGATCGCCAACCCGGACAAGCTGCTGCCCACCCCGCGCCTGTGCGGCGAGCGGCCCGGGGTGCGCACCGGGGTGCACCCGCTGGTGGAGGCGGGAAGGGCCGAGCAGTTCTGAGGCGCGGGCGGACCGCGAGCACGGGGGAGAACACGTGACACTCGTCGAGGGACCGGACGCCCGGGGCGGCGCACTGCGCGAGGGGACCGGCGCCGACGCTGTGGGCGGCCTCGTCCCCGCGCGCGTGGCACGTCCCGCCGACACCCGGGCTCTGGGCCGGGTCATGGCGTCCGCCGCCCGGGAGGGGCTGGCCGTCGTCGCGCGCGGCGGGGGCACGGCCCTGGACTGGGGCGGCCTCCCGCGCGGCCTGGACCTGCTCGTGGACACCGCCGACCTGTCGTGGACCGAGCACATCGCGGGCGACCTGGTGGTGGAGGTGGGCGCGGGAACCCCCGTGGCCGAGCTGTACGACGTGCTGGCCGCCGCCGGGCAGCGGCTGTCGGCGGACCCCGTGCGCACGGGCGGCACCGTGGGCGGGATGGTGGCCACGGGCGTGAGCGGTCCGCGCCGCCTGCTCACCGGTGCGCTGCGCGACCTGGTCATCGGGATGACGGTGGTGCGCGCCGACGGCGTGGTGGCGCGCAGCGGCGGCCGGGTGGTCAAGAACGTGGCCGGGTACGACCTGGCCAAGCTGCACACCGGCGGCCTGGGCACCCTGGGCGTGATCGCCTCGGTGGCCTTCCGCCTGCACCCGCTCCCCCGGGCCCTGCGCGTGGTGACCCTCCCGGCGGCCTCCGCGGCGCACGCCGAGGGCATGCTGACGGCGCTGCGCCGGTGCACGGCGACGCCCGCGGCGGTCGAACTGGACTGGCCTTCGGGCAGTCTGCGGGTGGTGCTGGAGGGAACCCCGGGCGGCGTCGGGACGCGGGTGGACGAGATCGCCGCGGCCACCGGCACGGAACCCGAGGTGGCCGACGCCCTGCCCGAGGGCTGGGGCGTGCTGCCCGCCGAGGGCACGCTCGCCCTGGTGTCCGTGCCGCCCGCCGAGAGCGTCCGGGCCGCGGTGCGGGTGAACGAGCTGTCCGGCGCGGGCGTCGGCGGCTCGGTCCGGGCGGGGGCGCTGTACGCGTCCTTCCCGCCGGGCACCGGTGCCGCCGAGGTGGCGGCCGTGCTCGACGGCGTGCGTTCGGTACCCGGCTGGACGATGACCCTGCTGCGCGCGGAACCGCACGTCCACGCCGCCGGTGTGGACCTGTGGGGGGAGGTTCCCGGGCTGCCGCTGATGCGGGCGGTCAAGGACTCCCTCGACCCCGGACACCGCCTGGCCCCCGGGCGCTTCGCGGGCGGCATCTGAACACGTGCGAACACCCTGGGAGGGCCCGTGACCGACCCATCGACCGCGGACGAGCGCGACCGGCTGTTCTCCGACCTGCTCAACGACTGCGTCCACTGCGGTTTCTGCCTGCCCACCTGTCCCACGAACGTGCTGTGGGGCCAGGAGATGGACTCGCCGCGCGGACGGATCCACCTGATGGCGCAGACGCACACCGAGGACGTGCTGACCGAGACCGCGGTCGGGCACTTCGACAACTGCCTGGGCTGCCTGGCGTGCGTGTCCGCCTGCCCGTCGGGGGTGGCCTACGACGCCCTCATCGACACCACCCGGCACCGGGTGGAGAAGGAGCACGAGCGGCCCGTGGGCGAGCGGGCGCTGCGCGGGGCGATCTTCGCGCTGTTCCCGTACCGGCGCAGGCTGGGGCTGCTGCGCGGACCGCTGCGCGCCTACCAGGCCAGCGGCGTCTCCTCGCTGGTGCGGCGCACGGGGCTGCTGGAGCGGGTCTCCCCCGCCCTGGCCACCATGGAGCGGATCTCGCCGCCGCTGTCGTCTCCGCCTCCCGCACTGCCGGAGCTGGTGCCCGCCGTGGGCCGGGCGCGGGCCCGGGTGGGCATGCTGGTGGGCTGCGTGCAGGGGGCATTCTTCCCCGAGGTCAACACCGCGACCGCGCGGGTGCTGGCCCTGGAGGGCTGCGACGTGGTGATCCCCCGCGCCCAGGGCTGCTGCGGGGCCCTGTCCGGGCACGCCGGGCGCATGGAGGAGTCGGCCGACCTCGCCCGGAGCCTGGTCGAGGTGTTCGAACGCGAGCGGGTGGACCGGATCGTGGTCAACTCGGCCGGGTGCGGGTCCAGCATGAAGCACTTCGACCGCACCCTGGCCGAGGCGGGCGCGGACCGGGCCTGGGTGCGGCGGGGGCGCGCCCTGTCCGAGCGGGTCGCGGACCTCACCGAGTTCCTGGTGGAGCTGGGGCCGCGCGCGGAGCGCCACCCCCTCCCCCTGCACGTGGCCTACCACGACGCGTGCCACCTCTCCCACGGCCAGGGCGTCACCCGGCCGCCCCGCGCCCTGCTCGCGGACATCCCGGGACTGCGCGTGTCCGACCTGCCCAACAGCGAGATCTGCTGCGGCTCGGCGGGGGTGTACAACCTGCTCAAGCCCGAGGCCGCCCGGGAACTCGGCGACCGCAAGGGGCGGGACGTGGCCTCCACCGGCGCCGACGTCCTGGTGTCGGGAAACCCCGGGTGCTCGCTCCAGATAGCGTCCGCCATGGAACGCGCGGGTTCCCCGGTCGCGGTGACCCACACCGCCCGGGTGCTGGACGCCTCGCTGCGAGGGTTGACCGTCGCGCAGCTGCTGGGACGTCGCTGAGCCGCCCCGGCCCCGCCCCTGTGACGCACACCACGTACGTTCCGGCAGTTTTCCCGTCCTCCCCCCGAACAACGGCCGCTCCGGCGACACAGGGGGTGAGAGAGAGGAGCTGCCGATGGTGCGCGACAACGACGGCGATCCACCCGACCACACGGCGTTCAACACGCTGTTCGAGCGGTACTACGACGCGGTGTACGACTACGCCCGCCGCAGGGTCGGCCCCGACCTGGCCGACGACGTGGCCTCGGAGTCCTTCGCGGTCGCCTGGCGGCGGCGGACGGGGGTGCCCGAGGGCCGGGAACTGCCCTGGCTGTACGCCTGCGCCCGCCGCATCACCCTCGCCAAGCTGCGCGAGGTCAGGAAGCGCGGTGAGGTCCCCCCTCCCCCGGAGGAGGTCTGGGGCGGTTCCCAAGACGACGCCGAACGGGTCGTCCGCCGCCAGACGGCCCTGAGCGCCCTGGCCCGGCTCTCCGACACCGACCGCGAGCTCGTGATGCTCGTGACCTGGGAGGGTCTGAGCAGCCGAGAGGCCGCGCGCGTGGTGGGCTGCTCACCCGTGACCGCGCGCGGACGGCTGCACCGTGCACGCAAGCGCCTCCAGGTGCTCATGGACGACACCGCATACCCCGCGGAGGACAGGAAGGACGCCTCGTGGACGACGTCACCGCGCTTCGCACGCTCCTGAACGACACCGACCCGCGCGCCGGGAAGACGGTCGGCCACGCCGACCGCCAGCACGCACGGACGAAGGCCATCACCCTGATGAACGACACCCCTGCCCGCCGCCCCCTGTGGCTCCGCCCCCCGGCCCTGGCCGGCGCCGCCGCCCTCACGGCCGCCGCCACCGCCGCCGTGCTCGTCCTCGGCACCGGTTCCGGGGACCCCGTCGGCGTCCCCGCCGCCTACGCCGCGCCGCCCACCCCCCTGGAGGTGGTCGGCTCCACCCCCGAACCCGGTGAGCAGCGGCTGCTCGCCCTGGCCGAGACCGCCCGCGACGGCGGTGACGCCCCGGGCGAGGGCGACGTCGCCTACGTCTCCTCCTCCGGAGTGGAGCTGCTCTCCGTCACCAGTTACGCCGGTGAGGAGCCCAGCGACGAGGACCTGCACAGCGCGGGGTTCATCCCCTACCAGTGGCAGCGGTGGCAGGGCCCCGAGGGCGACACCCGCGCGGTCAGCACCCCGGGCGCGGCCGAGGACACCACCGGCGACGCGGAGGAGCACCGGGAGTTCCTCGACCGGCAGGCCGAGGACGTGGAGGAGAGGCTGGATCCGGTCCTGCTGTTCCCCGAGGAGCTGCCCACCGGGGCCGGGGCCATGGCCGACGCCCTCGTCGCCTGGAGCGGGGAGGACCCCGCGACCGACGCCGCCCTCGTCAACGCCCTGAACAACCTCTACGACCACCGCCCCCTGGACGGGGCCGAGGAGGCGGCCCTCATGGAGGTCCTGGCCGGGCTTCCCGGCGTCGAGTACGCGGGGGGCACGCGCGACCCCCTGGCCCGTGAGGGAGAACTCTTCCAGGTGCGGATCGCGGAGCCCGACCAGGTGACGCGCTACCGCTACCTCTTCGCCCCCGACACCGGGGACCTGCTCTACCGCGACGCCACCGTGCTGGAGGAGGCGGGCGGTGAGGGCTCCCTGGCCCAGCACGGACTGGAGCTGCCGGTGACCACGTCCTACCGGTCCTTCGTCTGGTCCGGCTGGGTGGAGGAGGTCGGCGCGCGTCCCGGGAGCTGAGGCGGGACGTCCGGCAGAGCCCGGCCGGGAGCCTGGACCGGCGCTCCGCCCCCTGGGGCGGGGAAGCCGGTCCGGGCGGCCCGGTGCGCGGGGGCCGGGGGGCGTCGCGCGAACCCCGGCCGGGCGCCGGCCCGCCCCGCACCGACGCGCACGCCGCCGGGGAGCTACACCAGGGTCGTCTCACCCTCGGCCACGATGACGGCCGGGCCGCTCAGCCTCGCGCCGTCCGCGTCCAGGAAAACGGTGCACTCGCCCCCGAGGACCCGCACCCTCCAGGTCGCGCTCTCCCCACGGGGGGTGGCGGCGGCAGCGGCGGCGACGATCCCGGTCCCGCAGGAGCGGGTCTCCCCGGAGCCCCGCTCGTACACGCGCATCTCCAGCACTCCCGGAGACACCTCGCGGTACACCTCGACGTTCGCCCCGGAGGGGAAGGCCTCCACGTCCAGCACCGGCAGCTCGCTCAGGTCCACCTCGACGACCGGCACGGCCACCTCGCAGGCCAGGTGCGGGTTGCCCACGGAGATCTGCTCACCGTGCACCACCTGCCGGGCGAGCTTGGCGGAGGAGGTCCCCTGCATCTCCACGCGGCCCATGTCTATGGTGATGCCGCCCTCGGAGTCCACCTGGACCTCCTTGGCTCCGTCACGGGTGCCCACCTCGAAGCGGTCTCCCTCGACGAGCCCCGCGTGCAGCAGGTAGCGGGCGAACACCCGCACACCGTTGCCGCACATCTCGGCGACGCTCCCGTCGGCGTTGCGGTAGTCCATGAACCACTCGGAGCGCTCGGCCGTGCGGGCGGCCGGGGCGAGGGCCTCCCCGAGGGCGCGCGTGCGCACCACCCGCAGGACGCCGTCACCACCGATCCCGGCCCGACGGTCGCACAGCAGGCGGACGGCCTCCTCCGTGAGGTCGAGCTCCCCGTCGGGATCGGGGAGGATCACGAAGTCGTTCTCTGTTCCGTGGCCCTTGGCGAATCGCATGCCGACCATCCTAGGCGCGGACGACCACCTCCCCCGTCCCCCGCTCGGCGGTCCGGCAGGGCCCGGGGCTGACTACGCTGGAGCAATGATCAAGGTGATCGCGGTCGTCGGCCCGACCGCTGTGGGCAAGTCGGACCTGGCCGTCGAGGTGGCCCTGCGGCTGGAGGAGCGCACGGGGCGCCGGGGCGAGGTGATCAACGCCGACTCCATGCAGCTCTACCGCGGCATGGACATCGGCACCGCCAAGCTCACCGACGCCGAGAGACGCGGGGTGCCCCACCACCTGCTCGACGTGTGGGAGGTCAGCGAACCCGCGGACGTCGCCAGCTACCAGGACATGGCGCGCGACCGCGTCGAGCAGTGTGCCGACCGCGATGTTCTCCCCGTCCTGGTCGGCGGTTCGGGCCTGTACGTGCGTTCGGTCCTGGACCACCTGAACTTCCCCGGCACCGACCCCGCGGTCCGCGCACGCCTGGAGGCGGAGCTCGGCGACGTCGGCCCGGGCGTCCTGCACGCCCGCCTGGCCGAGTCCGACCCCGCGGCGGCCCGCGCCATCCTGCCGGGCAACGGGCGGCGGATCGTGCGCGCCCTGGAGGTCATCGAGCTGACCGGGGAGCCGTTCACGGCGAACCTGCCGGACCACACCTCCTTCTACCCGTGCACGCAGATCGGCCTGACCGCCCCCCGGGCCGAGCTGGACGAGCGCATCGGCACCCGCGTGGACCGCATGTGGGAGCAGGGCCTGCTGGAGGAGGTCCGCGAGCTGGACAGGCTCGGGCTGCGCGAGGGCCGGACCGCCTCGCGCGCGCTCGGTTACGCGCAGGCGCTCGCCCAGCTGGACGGCACGCTGTCCGAGGAGGAGGCCAAGGCGGACACCGCCCAGGCCACGCGTCGGTTCGCCCGCCGCCAGGAGTCGTGGTTCCGGCGCGACCCGCGGGTGAGCTGGCTCCCCCACGACTCCCCCGACCTGGTGGAACGCGCCCTGACCCAGGTGGAGCGGGCCCTGTCGGGAACCTCGGACGAGCCGGGCGAGGCACTGGTGGACGTGTCGACCTGGGTGCCCCGCTCCGCACGGTGACCCCGCGGCGGGTCCGCGTCCGCCGAACACCCGCCTCCACGTGACGGCCGGGCCCGCGAAGGGCCCGGCCGTCCGTCTTCCACAACCTGCTCCCGTTTTCCCTCCCGAAAGCCCTTGCCCCGGCCTCCCGGGTGACCTAGTTTGACTGTGTGACTGGTTTTGAAATCTGGTCACACAGTCAGAGGGAGGAGGTGCGGATATGGTCATCGGCGTCAACACGCGTGGTCAGCAGCACCTCGCACGCCCTCGACTCGCAGGAGCACACCGTGGCCCCATCCACACCCCCGACCGCCAGCGAGCGCGAACTGCGCGCCGACCGCATCCTGGACGCGGCGGAGGAGCTGATGGTCGCCTGGGGACACCGCAAGATCACCATCGAGGACGTCGCCCGGCGGGCCAGGATCGGCAAGGGGACCGTCTACCTGCACTTCTCCACCAAGGAGGCGCTGCTCCTCACGGTGGTCATGCGGGCGCAGCTCGACGTGCTGCGCCAGATCCTGGACTCCATGCGCGCCTCGCCCGAGAACGTCCGGCCCAGCGAGGTCGCCCGCGCGCTCTACCTGTTCCACCTCGACTCGCCGACCATCCGCGCGCTGTTCGCCAACGGCACCGAGTCCCTGGGCAACCTCTCCCGCGACGCGGCCGCCCTGGTCGGCGACACCGTACGGGACCGGCAGAGGGCCCTGCAGACCTACTGGGACATCCTGCGCGAGCACGGCCTGCTCAACGGCGACCGCTCCCCCGACGAGCAGCTGTACGCCTACAACTCCCTGGTCATAGGCCACCTGGTCACGCCCCCGGTGCTGGAGGAACAGGGCATGCACGTGCCCGACCACGGCACGCGCGCCGAGCTCATGGCCAGGAGCATCCGACTGCTCCTGGAGGGGGACGCCTCCCCGGAGGACACCCGCCGGGCCCGGGACAGGGCCCTGGCGCTCTTCTCCGCGCTGGACGAACGCCTGCACGCGGAGATCACCCGGCAGAAACAGACGACACGCTCCACCTGAGCCCCAGAGGAGGGCCCATGACAGCCGCAGCCCCGTCCGACGACCTGATCGACCTGCGCTCCCCCGAGTTCACCGCCGACCCCCACTCCGTGATCGACCGGGTCCGGGCCGCGGGCGGCTCGGCACCGGCCCTCTTCGTGGACACGATGGAGGCCGTCCTCTTCGTCGACGACGAGGACGTGCGAACCATCCTCAGTGACCGGCGCTTCGTGCTGGACCCCGCCAACGTGTCGGGGGATCGGGCCTCCGCCACCCGCTCCGACGCGCTGAGGGGGCTGGGCATCCGCCCCGACCTGATCACCTACCTGACCGAGTCCCTCCTGGACAAGGACGGCGGCGACCACACGCGGCTGCGCAAGCTGGTCTCGCGCACCTTCACCGTGCGCCGGGTCAACGAGCTGCGGCCCGCGGTCCAGCGCGTCACCGACGACCTGCTGGCACGGCTGCCCGACCTCGCAGACGGGGACGGGGTCGTGGACCTCATGCCGCACTTCTCCTACCCGCTGCCGATCGCGGTCATCTGCGACCTGGTCGGCGTTCCGGAGGAGGACCGCGAGACCTGGCGGGCGTGGAGCGACCAGCTGTCCAGGTTCGACCCCACCCGGCCCGAGCTGATGAACGACGCGCTCGGCGAGATGATCGGCCACATCGAGGGGATGCTCGCCGAACGCCGGTCCCGGCCGAGCGAGGACCTGCTCGGCGCCCTGGTCAGGGCGCGCGACGAGGACGGCGGGCGCCTGAGCGAGAGCGAGCTGATCACCCTGGTGTTCACCCTCGTCATCGCCGGGCACGAGACCACCGCGCACGTGCTGGGCAACGGGGTGCGGGCCCTGCTCGACCACCCGGTCCAGTGGGAGAGCCTCCGGCAGGACCCCGGGCTGCTGCCCTCCGCCGTGCACGAGATGCTCCGCTACGGGGGCACCGCCGTGATCGCCAAGGCCCGGTACGCGGCCGAGGACGTCGAGCTCAGGTGCGGCCGCCTGGCCGCGGGCGAGCGGGCGATCGCGGTCCTGGCGGGCGCCAACCGCGACCCGAGGGTCCACCCGGACCCGCACCGGTTCGACATCACCCGCCACCAGGGCAGGCCCGGCGAGGCGCACGTGGGGTTCGGCCACGGCATCCACTACTGCCTGGGCGCGGCCCTGGCCCGACAGGAGGGTGAGGTGGCGGTCGGGTCCCTGCTGACCGCCTACCCCGGCCTGTCCCTGGTACCCGGCCGCGAGCCCCTGCCCGGGAAGGTCCCGGGCACGATGCGGTTGGACAGCCTGCCCGTCCGGCTCTGAGGCCCCACCCGGTTTCCGCGGCCCCCAGAGGGCAGGGCTGAGCAGCCAGACGACCGCGGCCCCCGGCACGAAGGTGCCGGGGGCCGCGACCGCTGTCGGTGCGGGGTCAGATCTCGCAGCAGCCGCCCGCCGGAGCGGGCTCCTCGGCCGGAACCCCGATCCGGGGCATGCCCAGGAGCACCTCCGGCTTGCTCTCCCGGACCGGCTGGCCGTTGCGGGCCGCCCAGGCGTCGCCCGCACGGGTGCGCCGCAGGGCGCGCACGCCGGAGTCGGCCACCAGGTGGTGCGGGGCGGCGTAGGTGACCTCCACGGTCACCGTGTCGCCGGGGCGCGGGTCGTCGCTGTCACCGACCGCGAAGTGCACCAGGCGGTTGTCGGGGGCGCGGCCGGACAGGCGGCGGTGCTCGCCGTCCTTCCTGCCCTCGCCCTCGGCGACCAGCAGCTCGACCTCGCGGCCGACCAGCTTCTGGTTCTCCTCCCAGGAGATCTGGTCCTGGAGGTCGACCAGGCGCTGGTACCGGTCCTTGACCACCTCCGGCGGGACCTGGTCCTCCATGGTGGCGGCCGGGGTCCCGGGGCGCTTGGAGTACTGGAAGGTGAACGCCATCGAGAACCGCGCCTCGCGGACCACGTGCAGCGTCTCCTGGAAGTCCTCCTCGGTCTCGCCGGGGAAGCCCACGATGATGTCGGTGGTGATCGCGGCGTGCGGCATCGCGGCGCGCACCTTCTCCACGATGCCGAGGAAGCGCTCCTGACGGTAGGAGCGGCGCATGGCCTTGAGGACCCGGCTCGACCCCGACTGGAGCGGCATGTGCAGCTGCGGCATGACGTTGGGGGTCTCGGCCATGGCCTCGATGACGTCGTCGGTGAAGTCGCGGGGGTGCGGGGAGGTGAAGCGCACCCGCTCCAGCCCCTCGACCTCGCCGCAGGCGCGCAGCAGCTTGGAGAAGGCCTGCCGGTCGCCGAAGCCGCTGCCGTAGGCGTTGACGTTCTGGCCGAGCAGGGTGATCTCGCTGACGCCCTCGTCAACCAGGGCGCGCACCTCGGCGAGCACGTCACCGGGGCGGCGGTCCTGCTCCTTGCCGCGCAGTGCGGGCACGATGCAGAAGGTGCAGGTGTTGTTGCAGCCGACGGAGACCGACACCCACGCCGCGTACGCGGACTCGCGGCGGCTGGGCAGCGTGGAGGGGAAGTGCTCCAGGGACTCGGCGATCTCCACCTGCGCCTCCCGCTGGACGCGGGAGCGCTCCAGCAGGGCGGGCAGGGAGCCGATGTTGTGGGTGCCGAACACGACGTCGACCCAGGGCGCGCGGCGCACGATCTCGCCGCGGTCCTTCTGCGCCAGGCACCCCCCGACGGCGATCTGCATCCCCGGGTTGGCGTCCTTGACCGGGCGCAGGTGCCCGAGGTTGCCGTACAGGCGGTTGTCGGCGTTCTCCCGGACCGCACAGGTGTTGAAGACGACGATGTCTGCGGTGGTGTCCTCGGCTGCGCGCGCGTACCCAGCGTCCTCCAGCAGACCGGAGAGGCGCTCGGAGTCGTGGACGTTCATCTGGCAGCCGTAGGTCCGCACTTGGTAGGTACGACTCTGGCTCACGGAACCAGGCTATCCGGTGCCGCGCACCGCGCGGAGACCGTCGCACGGGCCCGACGACCCCACCTGGGGCTTTCCCCCGGACCCCGTGGCGGACGGGGAGGCGGAGCGTGGCCGGGAGCGGCCGATGTGAGACGCTGAAGAACGGAATCGCGACAGGGAGCGACAAACGGCCACTTAACCGTCCAAACCCATAACAGTTTCGCCGATCACGCCGTAACAAGTCTGCTACTCCGCAGACGGGCGGCGATTTCGTGATGACACGGCAACATGGACCCATTAGGTTCCGAACATGACCTCAACTCCTCTCGTCGTGCTGGAGAACGTCAACAAGCACTTCGGCGACCTGCACGTGCTCCGCGACATCGATCTGACGGTTAACTCCGGCGAGGTGGTAGTCGTCATCGGGCCCTCCGGTTCCGGCAAGTCGACGCTGTGCCGCACGATCAACCGCCTGGAGACGATCGACGCCGGCACCATCACGCTGGACGGACAGCCGCTGCCCGCCGAGGGCCGCGGACTGGCCCGGCTCCGCAGCGACGTGGGCATGGTCTTCCAGTCGTTCAACCTGTTCGCCCACAAGACCGTGCTCCAGAACGTGACCCTGGGCCCCACCAAGGTCCTGCGCATGAACAAGGCCGAGGCCGACGCCCGCGGCATGGAGCTGCTGGAGCGCGTCCAGATCGGCAACCAGGCCAACAAGTACCCGGCGCAGCTCTCCGGGGGTCAGCAGCAGCGCGTGGCGATCGCCCGCGCCCTGGCGATGAACCCCAAGGTGATCCTCTTCGACGAGCCGACCTCGGCCCTGGACCCGGAGATGGTCCAGGAGGTCCTCGACGTCATGACCGACCTCGCCGCCGAGGGCATGACGATGGTCGTGGTCACCCACGAGATGGGCTTCGCGCGCCGCGCGGCCAACCGGGTCGTCTTCATGGCCGACGGACAGATCGTGGAGGAGAACACCCCCGACGAGTTCTTCACCAACCCCCGGTCCGAGCGCGCCCAGGACTTCCTGTCCAAGATCCTGACCCACTAGGTTCCCCCGCGTTCTTCGCACGAAGCAAGGAAGAGGTACCCCACATGCGAGTTCGTCGCATCAGCACCATCCTGGGCGGCACCGCGGCCCTGGCCTTCGCCCTCAGCGCCTGCGGCACCGCCGACGTCGGCGGCGGCAGCGGTGGCGAGGAGGGCGGCGGCGAGGGTGGCGGCGAGACCATCACCATCGGCGTCAAGTACGACCAGCCGGGCCTGGGCCTGCTGGACGGCGACGCCCCCGTCGGCTTCGACGTGGACGTGGCCACCTACATCGCCGGCGAGCTCGGCTACGAGCCCGAGCAGATCGAGTGGACCGAGGCCGCCTCCGCCAACCGCGAGTCCTTCCTCCAGCAGGGCACCGTCGACATGGTGATCGCCACCTACTCGATCACCGACGAGCGCCGCGAGGTCGTCGACTTCGCCGGTCCGTACTACGTCGCCCAGCAGGACATCCTGGTCCAGGCCGACAACGAGGACATCCAGGGCCCCGAGGACCTCGCGGGCAAGGTCCTGTGCTCGGCCTCCGGCTCCCGGTCGGCCAACAACATCGTCGACGACATGGGCATCGACGCCGAGCTGCGGGAGGCGGGCAACTACTCCGAGTGCCTGTCGCTGCTGGGCAACGGCGCCGTCGACGCGGTGACCACCGACAACACCATCCTCGCGGGCTTCGCCGCGCAGGACCCCGGCACCTACCGCGTGGTCAACAACCCCTTCGGCGAGGAGCGCTACGGCGTGGGCCTGCCCGACGGCTCCACGGAGCGGTGCGAGGAGGTCAACGCCGCCATCCAGAAGATGTGGGATGAGGGCTACACGACCGAGGCCCTGGAGAGCGCCTTCGGCGAGACCGACTTCGCCTACGAGGAGGCCGCTCCCGAGGTCGACGCCTGCCAGTAGGTCCCCCTCCCTATGACCGTGCGCCTCGCGGCGGGGCCGGCTCCGGCCCCGCCGCGAGGCCCTTGACCAGCTGGGACCCATGGAAGCCTTTCTCAGCAATATCGACAGGGTTGTCGACGGTTTCTCATGGACCGTCCGGCTCACCCTCCTCAGTGCCCTCTTCTCCTTCGTCCTGGGCATCCTGCTCACGGCCATGCGGGTCTCCCCCGTCCCGCTCCTGCGCGGTCTGGCCACCGCCTACGTCGAGGGCATCCGCAGCACGCCCCTGACCCTGGTCCTGCTCTTCTGCGGTCTGGGCCTGAACAGCGCCCTGGGCCTGTTCCTGTCCGACACCGTCGCGTGGGACGTGTTCTGGTGGGCCGTCATCGGCCTGTCCGGCTACACCGCCTGCTTCGTCTCGGAGTCGCTGCGGGCGGGGATCAACACGATCCCCCTCGGCCAGGTGGAGGCGGCCCGCTCGCTGGGCCTGACCTTCACCCAGAACCTGCGGATGATCGTCATCCCGCAGGCGCTGCGCACCGTCGTCGGCCCGCTGGGCAGCGTGCTCATCGCGCTGATCAAGAACACGACCGTCGCCTCCGTCGCGGGGCTGGGCGTTCAGGAGGCGTCCAGGGAGATGAAGCTCATGTTCGACCAGGGCATCGCGCCGGTCCTGCCGACCTTCGTCGGCTTCGCGATCGGCTTCCTGATCCTGACCCTGCCGACGGGCTACTTCTTCGGCTGGCTCTCCAAGCGCGTGGCGGTGGTCCGATGAGCGCGCAGACCTCCGTCCTCTTCGACGCACCCGGCCCCAAGGCCCGCAGGCGCAACGTCGTCTACACGGTCATCACCGTGTTCCTGGCCGTGATCGGCCTGGGGATCCTGTACCTGGGGTTCAACGGCACCCTGCGCAACACCGGGTTCTCCCTGTTCAACCCGCTCACCTGGGGGCTGCTGGGCGACCCGGCCACCTGGGCGGTCAACCCCGCGGGCGAGTGGACGGCGGACAAGTGGGAGCCGTTCCTGCGGCCCGCCACCTGGACCGACTACGTCCTCCCGGGCCTGCAGAACACGCTGACCGCGGCGCTGACCGCCTCGGTCCTGGCCATCGTCTTCGGTCTGGTGTTCGGCATCGGCCGCCTGTCCGACCAGTGGTGGATCCGCGTCCCGGCCGGGGCCGTCGTGGAGTTCTTCCGCGGCATCCCGCTGCTGATGCTGATCTTCTTCACGATGGCGCTGCCCATCGTGGCCTACCAGCTGTTCGACATCCCCCCGGGCACCTTCCAGGTCTCCGCGCTGGCCGCCGTCGTCACGGGCCTGACCCTGTACAACGGCTCCGTGCTGGCGGAGGTCTTCCGCGCGGGCATCCTCGCGGTGCCCAAGGGCCAGTCCGAGGCCGCGCAGGCCATCGGGATGACCAGGGGCCAGAACATGCGGATGATCCTCATCCCGCAGGCGATCACCGCGATGATGCCCGCGATCGTGGCGCAGCTCGTGGTCCTGCTCAAGGACTCCGCGCTCGGCTACATCATCGCCTTCCCCGAGATGCTGCGCAGCTTCACCCTGCTGGCCACGCGCGAGGGCAACGTGATCCCCGCCGCGATCATCTGCGCGGCCATCTACATCGCCATCAACCTCTCGCTGAGCCGGGTCGCGATCTGGCTGGAGCGGCGCAACGCCCGCCGCGGCAGGCCCTCCGCCAAGCCCGTGGGCGGCGCGGACGTCCCGGTCAGGCCCTCGGGCACCGGCGGCGGCACCGGCGGCGACAGCCTGAAGGCCAACGGCCCCGCGGGGACCGTGGCGGTGGAGCCCACCGTGCAGGAGCCGCTTCCCGACACGCTGGACGGGCCCCGCCCGGCGGAGTCCGACGACGGCGACGACACGGACGGCAAGCGGGACAGGAAGGGCTGACCCCTCCTCCCCACGGTCGGTACGGCCCCGTGCGCGCCCCGCGGCGTGTACGGGGCCGTCGTCGTCCCGGCCCTCGGAGCGCGGCCGCGGGGACGCCGCGCTGAGGGTCCTTCGGGACTGCACAAGCGGGCGAACGACGACTAAGGTCGACATGTCATCGCATCGAACCCACGACCCATCCTGAGCGGACATGTCTGAACTGTCGAGCCCCCACGGCTCCTGGCCATCGCCCATCAGCGCCGGTGACGTCGCCCGAGGAGTGCGGCGGATGGCGTTCCCGTCCGTCGCGGGCGCGGAGGTCTGGTGGGAGGAGGGCCGCCCCGAGGAGGGCCGGACCACCCTCATGCGGCGCGACGCCGACGGAACGGTGACCGAGCTGCTGCCCGCGCCCTGGAGCGCGGGGACCCGGGTGCACGAGTACGGCGGGCGCGCCTACCTGCCGGTCCCGCGCCGCGACGACAAGGCCCTCACCCGCATGGGCGTGGTGTTCTCCCAGTCCTCCGACCAGCGTCTCTACCTGCTGGAACGCGGCTCCTCGGAGCCGGTGCCGCTCACCCCCGACGACGGCGCCTCGCGCTACGCCGACCCGGCGCTGAGCGCGGACAAGCGCGCCGTGCTGTGCGTGCGCGAGAGGCACGAGGAGGGGGCTGTCCACCGCTCGATCGTGTCGGTGCCGCTGTCGGGCCGGGGCGCGCAGGACCCCTCCGCGGTGCGCGAACTGGTCTCGGGCGCGGACTTCTACGCCTCCCCCACCCCGTCACCGGACGGCGCCCATCTGGCCTACGTGCGGTGGAACCACCCCAGGATGCCCTGGGACGGCAGCGAACTGCGGGTGGGCGCCCTGGGTGAGACCGGGCTGACCGGCGAGTACACCCTCAAGGGCGGTGTGGACGAGTCGGTGGTCTCCCCGACCTGGGCCGGCGACGCGACGCTGTACGTGGCCTCGGACTGGCCGGGCTGGTGGAACCTGTACCAGGCGGGGATAACCGGGCAGGCACTGGCGCTGTACCCGGCCGAGGAGGAGTTCCACGCCTCCCCGGGCCGCCTGGGCAACCGGTCGTTCTGCGTGCTGGACTCGGGCCGGGTCGTGGCGCTGCACGGGCACGCCGACATGACCCCGAGTGTCTACGACCCCGACACCCTCGACCTGACGCCGGTGGCGACCGGCCTGACCACGTGGTCGATGCTGGACACCGACGGGCTCACCGTGGTGGCGGTGGCCTCCTCGCCGACCGAGCCGCCGTGCCTGGTGCGGCTGGACCCGGTCTCCGGGGTCGTGGAGGTGCTGCGCCGGGCCGCCGAGGAGCTGCCGGACGCCGCCTACCTGCCCGTCCCCCGGCAGGAGACGCTGCCGGGCCGGTACGGGGCGCCGGTGCACGCGAACGTGTACCCGCCGACCCACCCGGACGCGCCCGCGGACGGCCCCGCGCCGTACGTGGTGTGGGCGCACGGCGGCCCGGTGTCGGTCAGCACGCGGGAGTTCGACCTGGCCAAGGCCTACTTCACCAGCCGGGGGATCGGCGTGGTGGACGTCAACTACGGCGGCTCCACGGGGTACGGGCGCCCGTACCGCAAGCGCCTGCACAAGGAGTGGGGCGTGGTGGACGTGGAGGACTGCGTGTCCGCGGCCCGGGCCCTGGTGGAACAGGGGGTGGCCGACCCCCGGCGGTTGGCGATCCGCGGTCCGAGCGCGGGCGGGTACACGGCGCTGATGGCGCTGACCGGGGACACGTTCGCGTGCGGGGTGTCCCTCTTCGGGGTCACCGACCTGCTGGGGTTCAGCGAGACCACGCACGACTTCGAGTCGCGGTTCCTGGACTCCCTGGTGGGGACGCTGCCGGGGTTCGCGGAGCGGTACCGGGAACGCTCTCCGGTCAACCGCGCCGGGGAGATCGACGTGCCGGTGCTGCTGGTGCAGGGCCTGGAGGACAGGGTCGTGACCCCGGACCAGGCCACGGCGATGGCGACGGCGCTGGGGCGGCGCGGGGCGCCGCACGCACTGGTGGAGTTCGAGGGCGAGGGGCACGGGTTCACCGGGCAGGAGGCGCGGATCCGTTCCCTGGAGTCGGAGCTGGCCTTCTACGCGCGGGTGTTCGGTTTCGAGGCCGACGTGGCACCGCTGGAGCTGGTGACCGCTCCGCCGGAGACGGTGGCCGCCGAGGACGGCGCGGAACCGGCCGCGGAGGACTCCCGGGAGCCAGGTGCGCAGGGCCCCGGGGGGTCCGGGGGCACCGTGGACACCGCCGCCGCGCTCACACGGGACGCCGGGCAGGACGGACAGGACGGGCGGCCCCCTCAGCCCGCGGAGGCCACCGCTGGCCCGACCGACGTCGGCGACTGACCCTCTCGGGAATCTCTGGGAGCGGGGCGCAACGGGACACGGGAGCCGCGGCGGGGCCACCGGGCGGTGACGGTTCAGAAGCCGGAGTCAGGACCCAGCCCACGGTGACGGTACCCGAGGCGGAGTCGGCGGTGCCGACTCAGAAGTCGGGGTCGGGGGCGTGGAGTTCGGCCTCCACGCCCTCGCGTTCGAGCTCCTCGCGGACCACCCGGTAGGACAGGCCCGAGGAGTAGCCCTTGCGGGCGAGGAAGCCCAGGGCGCGTCGGGTCCGCGTCTCCTTGTCCTTGCCCCGGGTCGCGGCCAGGCGGCGGCGGGCGAGGTCGCGGGCGGCCTCCTCCTCGTCCTGGTCGCTGAGTTCGCCGACGGCCTCCCGGACGGTGTCCTCCTCCACGCCGCGGGTGCGCAGCTCCTGGGCCAGGGCACGGCGGGAGAGCCGTCTGCCGTGGTGGCGGGAGGACACCCAGGCCTGGGAGAAGGCGGCGTCATCGATCAGTCCGGCCTCGCCGAACGTGTCCAGGACCGAGGTGACGACCTCCTCCTCGTACTCCCGGCGGTACAGCGCCCGCTCCAGCTGGGCGCGGGTGCGCGGGGAGTGGGTGAGCATCCGCAGGACCAGGGCGCGGGCCTCGGCCCCGGGATCCTTCCCGGGCGGGGCCGCCCCGCCCGGGAAGGGGCCGTCGTCCTCGGGGTGGTGCCGGTCCGGGGACCGGCTCCCCTCACGCATCAGCCGCGGGCGCCTTGGGGGTCCTGGCCGCGGCGCGCTTGGTCGGAGCCTTGGCGGCGGCCGTGTCCGGGGCCTCCTCCGTGCCCGCCTTGGCGGGTTCGGCGGTGTCGGTGGCCGGGCCGGAGGCGCTGTCGTCGCCCTTGACGGGCACACCCAGCTTCTCCTTGATCTTCTTCTCGACCTCGTTGGCCATGTCGGCGTTCTCGCGCAGGAAGTTGCGCGCGTTCTCCTTGCCCTGGCCCAGCTGGGTGCCCTCGTAGGTGTACCAGGCGCCCGACTTGCGGACGATGCCGTGCTCCACGCCCAGGTCGATGAGGCTGCCCTCGCGCGAGACGCCCACCCCGTAGAGGATGTCGAACTCGGCCTGCTTGAAGGGCGGCGCGACCTTGTTCTTGACGACCTTGACGCGGGTGCGGTTGCCGACCGCGTCGGTGCCGTCCTTGAGCGTCTCGATGCGGCGCACGTCCAGGCGCACCGAGGCGTAGAACTTGAGCGCCTTGCCGCCGGTCGTCGTCTCGGGCGAGCCGAACATGACGCCGACCTTCTCGCGCAGCTGGTTGATGAAGATCGCGGTGGTGTTGGTCTGGTGCAGCGCACCGGCGATCTTGCGCAGCGCCTGGGACATCAGGCGGGCCTGGAGCCCCACGTGGCTGTCGCCCATCTCGCCCTCGATCTCGGCGCGGGGCACCAGGGCCGCCACGGAGTCGATGACGATGATGGAGACCGCGCCGGAGCGGATCAGCATGTCGACGATCTCCAGCGCCTGCTCACCGGTGTCCGGCTGCGAGAGCAGCAGGTCGTCGGTGTTGACGCCGATCTTCTTGGCGTACTCGGGGTCGAGCGCGTGCTCGGCGTCGACGAAGGCCGCGATGCCTCCCATCCGCTGGGCGCTGGCCACCGCGTGCAGGGCGACGGTGGTCTTACCGCTGGACTCGGGGCCGTAGATCTCCACGACGCGGCCCCGGGGCAGACCGCCGATGCCGAGCGCCACGTCGAGGGCGATCGCCCCGGTGGGGATCGACTCCACCGGCGGGCGGTCGTCGTCGCCCAGGCGCATGATGGAGCCCTTGCCGAACTGCCGCTCGATCTGGGCGAGCGCTGTTTCGAGAGCCTTGTCTCGGTCTCCAGATGCCACGGGATACCCCTGTTGTTGGGTGGATGCCTTTTTCTTCATGGTGAGCACGACGCTACGCGGTCGGTACGACAATCGCGACGTCCCACGTCCGCCTGTGGACAACCCACACTACCCGAACCTGTGTTCGATGCGGCGTACGAAACGAAGGTGATCTCGCGGGACGCCTGTTCCCGGATCAGCGTCTGGAGGCGGGCAGGTCGAAGGCCTCGCACACGGCGCGCCACACCGCCTTGGGCGCCGTCCCGTCGGCGAGCGCCTGCTCCACCGTGCGGGATCCGAGCCCCTCCAGGACGTGGTCGCGGGCCACGCTCTGTGAGTAGACCTCGCCGAACTGCTCGTACATGTTGTTCCAGAAAACCGTGAGTCTCATCGGGCCCAGTATCGGTGATCACCGTGTCCGCCGCGTCCGCTCCCCTTTGTCCCCGCCCGCGGGCACACTGGCGGCATGAGCCGTGCGCCACACCCTCTCGAACGCTTCGGACCGGCCACCCGGGCCTGGTTCGGCCAGGCCTTCCCCGCGGGTCCCACCCCCGCACAGACCGGGGCCTGGGAGTCGGTCCAGCACGGGAGGAACACGCTGGTGGTGGCCCCGACCGGCTCGGGCAAGACCCTGTCGGCCTTCCTGTGGTCGCTGGACCGGCTGTCCTCGGCCCCCGTCCCCGAGGACCGCGCCCGCCGCTGCCGGGTGCTGTACGTGTCCCCGCTCAAGGCCCTCGCGGTGGACGTGGAGCGCAACCTGCGCGTCCCCCTGGCCGGGATCGCGGCCGCCGCCGAGGCCGGAGGCCACGCGCTGTCCCCGGTCACCGTGGGGGTGCGCACCGGCGACACACCCGCCGCCGAACGGCGCAGGCTCGCCACCCGACCGCCGGACGTGCTCATCACCACGCCCGAGTCGCTGTTCCTGGTGCTCACCTCGCGCGCCCGGGAGGGGCTGGCGGGGGTGGACACGGTCATCGTCGACGAGGTGCACGCGCTCGCGGGGAGCAAGCGCGGCGCGCACCTGGCGCTGAGCCTGGAGCGGCTGGACGCCCTGCTGGACCGCCCGGCGCAGCGGATCGGGCTGTCGGCGACCGTGCGCCCGCCCGAACTGGTGGCGCGGTTCCTCGGCGGCGCCGACGTCGTCGCCCCGCCGGGCGCCCCCGGCATGGACCTGCGCGTGGTGGTGCCCGTCCCCGACATGGAGGAGCCCGGCGAACCGGCGCCGCCCCGCCCCGCCGACGGCGCGGAGGGTGGCGGAGGCGCCGGTGGCGGCGGATCCCTGTGGCCGCACGTGGAGCGGCGCGTCCTGGACCTGGTGGAGTCCCACCGCTCCACCATCGTGTTCACCAACGGACGCCGCACCGCGGAGAAGCTGTGCGCCCGCATCAACGACCTGCACACCGAGCGGCACGGCGGGAGCCTGCCGCCGGAGGAGGTTCCCGCCCAGGTCATCGCCCAGTCCGGGCACAGCCGCGGCGGCCCCCCGGTGGTCGCCCGCGCCCACCACGGCTCGATGTCCAAGACCGAGCGGGCCCTGATCGAGGACGAACTGAAGGAGGGGCGGCTGCGCTGCGTGGTGGCCACCTCCAGCCTGGAGCTGGGCGTGGACATGGGCGCGGTCGACCTGGTGGTGCAGGTGTCCTCGCCGCCGTCGGTGGCCAGCGGCCTGCAACGGGTCGGCCGGGCGGGGCATCAGGTCGGCGAGACCTCGCGCGGGGTGTTCCTCCCCCGGTTCCGGGGAGACCTGCTGGCGACGGCCGTGGTGGTCGGGCAGATGCGCGCGGGCGGCATCGAACGCCTGGAGATGCCGCGCAACCCCCTGGACGTGCTGTCCCAGCAGGTCGTGGCGATGGCCGCCATGGACGACTGGCCGGTGCCCGAACTGGCCGCCCTGGTCCGGCGGGCCGCGCCCTTCGCCGACCTGGCCGACACGGTGCTGGAGTCGGTCCTGGACATGCTGTCGGGCCGCTACCCCTCGGACGAGTTCGCCGAACTGCGTCCCCGCCTGGTGTGGGACCGGGAGGCGGACGTGCTGCGGGCGCGCCCGGGCGCGCAGCGGCTGGCGGTGGTCAGCGGCGGCACCATCCCCGACCGGGGCGTGTACGGGGTGCACCTGGCCGGACGGGACGGGGCCGCCGCGCCGGGGCGGGCGCCCACCCGGGTCGGCGAACTGGACGAGGAGATGGTCTACGAGTCGCGGGTGGGCGACGTGTTCGTGCTGGGGTCCACCTCGTGGCGGATCGAGGCGATCACCGCCGACCGGGTGCTGGTCTCCCCCGCGCCGGGGCGGCCGGGGCGGATGCCGTTCTGGAAGGCCGACGCGCAGGGAAGGCCCGCGGAGCTGGGCCGGGCGGTGGGCGCGCTGACCCGGGAGCTGGCCGGGGCGGAACACGCGGAGGCGCTGGCCCTGGCCGAGGGGAGGGGATTGGACCCGTGGGCCGCGCGCAACCTGGTGGAGTACGTCTCCGAGCAGCGGGAGGCCACCGGACACGTGCCCGACGACCGGACCGTGGTCGTCGAGCGCTTCCGCGACCAGGTCGGCGACTGGCGCGCGGTCGTGCACTCCCCGCTGGGCGCGCGGGTGCACGCGCCGTGGGCGCTGGCCCTGGCCCGGCGGCTGCGGGACCGGTTCGGCGCGGACGCGCAGGTCGTCCACGGCGACGACGGGATCGTGCTGCGGCTGCCGGACGCCGGGGGCTGGGACCGGCCGGGCGAGCTGGCCGACCTGGTGGCGCTGGACCCCGAGGAGGTGGAGGAGTCGGTCACCGGGGAGCTGCCCGGTTCGGCGCTGTTCGCCGCGCGGTTCCGCGAGTGCGCGGCGCGGGCCCTGCTGCTGCCACGCCAGCGGCCGGGCCGGCGGATGCCGCTGTGGCAGCAGCGGCTGCGGGCCTCCAACCTGCTGTCGGTGGCGGGCAGGTACGGGTCGTTCCCGATCGTGCTGGAGGCGGTGCGCGAGTGCCTGCGGGACGTGTTCGACGTGCCCGCCCTGGTGGAGGCGCTGGAGGGCGTCCGGTCCCGCCGGACACGGGTGGTGGAGGTGCGCACCGAGGCCGCGTCGCCGTTCGCGCGCTCGCTGATGATGGAGTACACGGCGGCGTTCCTGTACGAGGGGGACGCCCCCGCGGCCGAGCTGCGCGCGCAGGCGCTGACCCTGGACGCCTCGCTCCTGGCCGACCTGCTGGGCGAGGCGGACCTGCGGGAGCTGCTCGACCCGCGCGTGGTGGAGGAGGTCGGCGCGCTGTTGCAGCGGACCGCTCCCGGCTCGGGCGCCCGGGACGCCGAGGGCGCGGCCGACCTGCTGCGCGAGGTGGGTCCGCTGACCGCGGAGGAGGCCGGGGCGCGGGGAGCCCGGCGGGAGTGGCTGGAGGAGCTGGAGTCCGCGGGGCGGGCGGTGCGGATGACCGTGGCGGGCACCGGGCGCTGGTGCGCGGTGGAGGACGCGGCGCGGCTGCGCGACGCGCTGGGCGCGCGGCCGCCCGCCACCGTGCCCGGGTCACTCCTGGAAGCGGTGGAGGCGCCCACCCGCGACCTGGTCTCGCGCTACGCGCGCACGCACGGGCCGTTCTCCTCCGAGGAGGCAGCAGCGCGCCTGGGGCTCGGCGCGGACGTGGTGGAGGGCGTGCTGCGGGAGCTGTCCCGGCAGGGGCGGGTCCACCAGGGCGGGTTCCGGCCCGGCGGGACGGGTACCGAGTGGTGCGACGCCGACGTGCTGCGGCGGCTGCGGCGCGGGTCGGTCGCACGGCTGCGGAGCGAGGTGGAGCCGGTCGCGCAGACCGCCCTGGCCGCGTTCGCGCCGCTGTGGCAGCGCGCCGTCGCGGGTGAGCGGTGGCGCGGACCGGACGCGGTGTTCGAGGCCGTGGAGTCGCTGCGCGGCGCGACGGTGGCGGCGTCGGCGCTGGAGTCGCTGGTGCTGCCCTCCCGGGTGGAGGACTACGCGCCCAACCGGCTGGACGAGCTGACGCAGGCGGGCGAGGTCGTGTGGGCCGGGGCGGGCGGGCTGCCCGGACAGGACGGGTGGGTGTGCCTGGCCCCGGCCGACGAGGCGGCCCTGCTGCTGCCCGAACCGGTGCCGCCGCAGGAGGGCTCCACGGCCCACGCGGCGCTGGAGGTGCTGCGCGGGGTCGGGGCGCTGTTCTTCCGCGACATCGCCGACCGTGTGGCGGGCGCCTCGGCCGTGACGGACACGGAGCTGGTCGCGGCGCTGTGGGAGCTGGTGTGGTCGGGCTGCGTCACCAACGACACCCTGGCCCCGCTGCGCGCGGTCCTGGGCTCGGGGACCGCTCCGCGCCGCGCGCCCTCGCGTGCGGGGCGGCGGGCGCGTCCGGTGCTGCCCACCCGGTCGGGACCGCCCACGGCCGCGGGGCGGTGGTGGGCTCTGCCCGAACGGGAGGGCGACCCCACCAGGCGGGTCCTGGCCCGGCTGGAGGCGCGGCTGGAGCGCCGGGGCGTGCTGGTGCGCGGGTACCAGGGCGGGCGGATCTCCCCGGAGGAGTACCGGGTGCTGCGGACGATGGAGGAGTCGGGCCGGGTGCGCCGCGGCTACTTCGTGGACGGGCTGGGCGGCGCCCAGTTCGCGCTGCCGGGAGCGGTGGACCGGCTGCGTGCGGTCTCCGGCGGCGCGGCGGAACCGGTGGTGCTGGCGGCGACCGACCCGGCGAACCCGTTCGGCACGGACCTGGCCTGGCCCGGGGACGCCCAAGCCAGGCCCGGCCGGTCGGCGGGCGCCCTGGTGGTGATCGACGAGGGGCGGCTGACCCTGTACGTGGGCCGGGGCGGCCGCTCGGTGCTGACCTTCGGTTCGCCGCCCGCCCTGCTGGAGCGGGCGGCCCGCGCCCTGGCCGGGGCGGTGCGGGACGGACGCGCGGGGGCGCTGACGGTGGAGCGCGCCGACGGAACGGAGGTGTTCGCGACGCCGGTGGACGCCGCACTGGTGGCGGCGGGGTTCCACGTGACCCCGAAGGGACTGCGCCTGCGCCCGTAGGGCGCACCGCCGCTGTGCGCTCCACGGGCGGACGGTCGCGCTTTGCGGAGGACCCGGCTCCTGCGGCGGAGCGTTGCGGAGCGCTCTGTCCCGACCCCCTACGGCGCACCGTCAGCCCGCGCTCCACGGGTGGGCCCGTGCGCCTTCTCCGGTCACCGCGGACGCGAAAACGACTGGCCGCGGCGGCTGTAACCGGCAAGGATGGCGTCCGCGTCGGGAGAATATGAGGGGGACTGGTGGGACCACAGGGAATCCGACCGATGCGGCCGGAGGACGAACCACGCGTGGTGGAGGTGTCGCTGGCGGCGGACTCCGTGTTCGCCGGGGCCGGAGTGGTCCTGCCCCCAGACGACCCCCGGGAGGTGCTCGCGCACGCGGAGCGGGTCCTGGTGGCCGACGACCCGGTGACGGGCGCCCCCGTGGTCGGCCTGGCCGCGACCGTGACCGTGGACGGGCGCCCGCACCTGGAGCAGCTGGCCGTGCACCCCGGTCACGGCAGGCGCGGGATCGGCGGTGCCCTGCTGGAGGCGGTGTGCGCCGAGGCGGCTGCCGCCGGTCACACCCGCCTCACACTCACCACCTTCCGCGACCTGCCGTGGAATGGACCCTGGTACGCCGCCCGCGGGTTCGCCGTGCTCCCCCGGGCGGAGTGGGGCCCGGGGCTGGAGGAGGTCTGGCGGGCCGAGGAGCGGGCGGGGATCCGGGTGCTCCCTCGCGTGGTGATGGTCCGGGGACTGGCCCGGCCGTCCTGAGCCCTCCCCGCCGCCTCCAGTTCTTCGCCCGCCTACCATCAGGTGCGCCCCGTCCCCCATGCCGGAGGTCCCCGTGCACGAGCCCGGACCCGCCCCGCACCACAGGAGACCGACGGAACCGAACCGCGCTCCGCCCGAGGCATCGCCGCCACGGCCCGGCTCCCCGCTCCCACCGTCCGGTTCGCGGACACGGGGCCCGTTGCTGCTCGGGCTCAGCCTGGCGTGTGTGCCGGTGGTCGCGGCCGCCGTACTGGTGGCGGTCCAGTGGCCGTCCCCGCCCGTTCCCGGGGACGCCGCCGTGGCCCCGGCGCTTGGCGAGGCCGCGAAACCGGAGCGGGCCGCGGACTCGGTGCCCGCCACACCCTCCGCACCGCCGGTCGAGTACTCCACCTTCGACGATGACGGCGTTGTCATGCGCTGTCCCCGGGAGTGGCGCACCGTGTACGTCGCCTTGGACGCGGAGGCCGAGGACCACGGGGTCCTGTCCGAATACGAGTTCCACTCTCCCAACGGCGACCACCGGATCAGCTTCACCGTCTTCTCGTTGGAGGGCGTCGAGCCAGGTACGGCCCGCGAGTACCACCAGGCCGCGGAGACCGCGTTCGTGGGCGAGGCGAACGTCTCGGACTGGCGGCAGCTCAGCCTGGAGGACGATCCGTCCGCGCCTTCGGGATGGGACACCTCCCGCATGGAGGCGACCTACCGCGACAGCGGCTGGAACCAACCCGACCGGTGGATGCTGTGGAGGTACGCCGTCGCCGCGGAGGAGAACAGGGGGTACTACCTCCGGTTCGACGTCCCCGAGTCGGAGCGGGAGGGGTACGCGCCGATCGCGGAGGAGGTCTTCGGCTCCTTCGAACTGGTGCCCTGAGGGGTTCCCCGCGCCCCGGCCGGGTGAGGGGTGCCGGGACGCGGGCGAAGGCCTGGAAGGGGCCGCCGGGGGGTGGGCCGCCGCTGGCCGCCCGCCGCCGTGGGAGGGCTCCCACGGGGCCGGAGCCCGGCGGACTCACACCGTCGAGGAGAAGACGTCCTCCCGTGCCCGCTCCAGGGCGTGCAGCAGCGCGCCCCGCACCACCGGGCTGCCCTCCACCCTTCCCAGCGCGACCTCGGTCGCGTTCGGGGCGATGCGCGCGGTGGCTGCCTGGACCCGCTCGGCCAGCTTCACACCGCCCGCCAGGGCCACGTCCCCGCCGAGCACCACCAGGCCGGGGTCCAGGATCACCGTGACGGCGGCCACCCCGCGGGCCAGGCGCTCGGCGAAGTCGTCCAGGAAGGCGTCCGCCTGCGGGGTCCCCGCGGCGGAGGCCGCCCCGACCACCTCGGTGACGTCGGTGCCCTCGATGCCGTACCCGGCGGCGAGCTCGACCACCTGCCCCGCCTTGACCAGCGCCTGGAACCCGTGGGGCAGCTCGCGGCTGGCTCCGTCGCGCAGGGACTCGTAGCCGCCGGACAGCCCCACGTCGGTGGGCATGGGCGCCCCGGGCACGGGCAGGTAACCGATCTCGCCCGCGCCGCCCGAGCGGCCCCGGTGGATGCGGCCGTCGATCATGGTGGACATGCCCACGCCGCCGTTGGCGCTGAGCCAGATGAGGACGAACTCGGCCACCCCGGCGGCGGCGCCCTCGGAGTGCTCTGCCAGGGCGGCCAGGTTGACGTCGTTCTCGATCATGACCGAGCGCTTGAGGTCGGCGCGCAGGGCCTCCAGGATGCCCTCGTGCCAGGACATCAGGTCGAAGGAGAAGCGGATGTCGCCGGTGCGGGGGTCGACGACGCCGGGGGTGCCGATGACGCAGGCGCGGACCCTGTCCAGCGCGACCCCGGCGGTGTCGGCCAGGCGCATCACCGCGGTGTGGACGAGCGCGACGGGGTCGTCGGATGCGCTGGGGTCGACCGCGACGTCGCTGACGATCCGGCCCGTGATGTCGGCGATCGTCGCGGTCACCCGGCGCGCGCTGACATCCAGGGCCGCGACGTAGGCGCTCTCGGGCACCACCGCGTACAGCGCGGCGTTGGGCCCCCGCCCGCCCGCCTGGCTGCCCACGACACGCACCAGGTCCCGCTCCTCCAGTCGCGCGAGCAACTGGGAGGCGGTCACCTTGGAAAGGCCGGTACGCGTTCCCAGCTGCGTCCTGGTCAAAGGCCCGGCGGACAGGAGCAGTTCCAGTGCCGCGCGGTCGTTGAGCTGGCGTAGCAGCCGGGGAGTCCCCGGACGTTGAGACATAACCGTGACACCTCACCCTGTTTTTATTAGGAAAGTTTCCTGTTAATTTAGCTCACAACCTCACAGGAGGTCACGTCCTCGTAAGGCCCGCTTCGGGCCCTTCCGATACCCGCTGGGCCCTCCCGGTACCCGCTCCGGCGGGGCGGCCAACGTGCTATCCCAGCACAACCCCCACAAGACGTCGAGCCGCCGGGTGATCTCACGATCATCCCAGGTCGGTTCGAGCACAGGCGTCGCACCCCGACGCGCGTGCGAAGGGAGAAGAGATACAGATGAGGTTCCCGAAGATCGCCGCGGCCACGGCCGTGGTCCTGCTCGCCTCCGCCTGCGGCGGCTCCGAATCCGGTGACGGGGGCGGCGAGGCCGACAGCCTGACCGTCTGGGTCATGGGCACCTCCCAGGAGCCCCTCGTCGAGTACTTCGAGGACGCCGAGGCTCGCTTCCAGGAGGGCAACCCGGACGTCTCCGTCGAGGTCGAGTTCATCCCCTGGCCCGACGCGCAGGAGGCCATCACCAACGCCCTCGCCGGCGGCGACGCCCCCGACGTGCTGGAGGTCGGCAACGACCAGGTCCCGAACTGGGCCGCGCAGGGTGCCCTGATGGACATCACCGAGCAGGTCAGCGGCTGGGACGCCGCCGCGGGCATCGACGAGAACGCCCTGGAGTCCGGTGTCTACGAGGGCGTGCAGTACGGCGTTCCGTGGTTCTCGGGCGTGCGCACCCTGTACTACCGCGCGGACTGGCTGGAGGAGGTCGGCCACGAGCCGCCGACGACCTGGGACGAGCTCGTCGAGGTGGCCGGGGCCATCGAGGAGGAGTACGACGTCCCCGGATTCGCCGCGCCGACCGACTTCACCAACGGCATCGCCAGCTTCATCTGGAGCAACGGCGGCTCGATCGCGGAGCAGAACGGCGAGGAGTGGGAGGGCAAGCTCACCGACCCCGCCACCGTCGAGGCCATCGAGTTCTACGCCAGCCTGACCACCGACGGCATCTCGCCGCAGGACTACGTCGGCCAGAACGAGCTCATCGCGCTGGCCGACATGGCCAACAGCGAGCTGGGCATGTACATCGACGGCGGCTGGGCGGTCGGCTCCATGGAGGAGCAGGCCGCGGACCCGGCCGTCATGGAGCACATCGTCGCCGCGCCCATCCCCGGCGCCGAGGGCATGGCCCCGGCCCTCGCGGGTGGTTCCGCCCTGACGGTGTTCACCACCACCGAGCACCCGGACCTGGCCTTCGAGCTGCTCACCGTCCTCGGTGACGAGGAGGGCGGCAAGGGCTACGCCGACGTCGCGGGCTTCTTCCCGGCCTACCCGCACCTGCTGGAGAGCGAGGAGTACCAGCAGGACCCCGCCACCGCCGCGGCCGCCGAGCAGATGCAGAACATCAGGTTCTTCCCGACCACCCCGCGCTGGACCGCGGCCGACCAGGACAACAAGATCCTGCCGGGCGCCGTCCTGGAGATCGTGCAGGGAGGCGACGCCGAGGAGGTCCTGGCGGCGGCCAACGAGGAGCTGACCTCGATCCTCAACGAGCCGGTCGAGTAGTCCGTGCTTTCTGGGGCCTCCGCTTCGCTTCGGCCCGTGTTCGGGCGCCCTTCGACGCGGGAACCTTCGGTGCCTGCGGCTGGTTCACTCGTTCCTCGTGAACCAGCCTCCGCCACCTCCAGAACCCCGTGGGCGCCCGAACGACCCCTCACGCTGATGCCTGTTCACAAGACAGGCCCTAGTCCGCACCGCCTCACTGAGTAGAGCTGTGCGCGGGCGGGGCCCCAGGCCCCGCCCGCCGCGGTCGGCCCACGCCTCGATTGAGAAGACCATGGCACAAACCGTCGAACCAGCGCCCGCGCGCGAGCGCGAGGAGGCCGTGAAGGCCCCCGCCTCCGAGCCCGCTCCGCGCCGCCGCATGCTTCCCACCCCGTACCTGCTCATCGCCCCGGCCCTGATCCTCCTGGCGGTCGTGCTGCTGTGGCCGATCGTGCAGATGGTGTGGTACTCGCTCACCAGCTTCACCACCCGCAACCTCCTGCCGAACCAGCCCGGGCCGACCTGGAACGGCTTCGCGCACTACCAGGCGCTGCTGACCGACCCCGAGTTCTGGGGGATCCTGCGCAACACGGTCGTGGTCTGCGTGCTGATGGTCGGCATCACGATGGTGCTGGGCACCCTCGTGGGGCTGCTGCTGAACAAGCTCCCCAAGTGGTTCTCGGCGTTCGTGGCTTTGGGCATGATGCTCGCCTGGGCCACCCCCGCCCTGAGCGCCTCCCTGGTCTTCCGCTGGCTGTTCCTGCCGGAGCGGGGCCTGGTCAACGTCATGCTGGACCGGATGCCGGACTGGCTGGTGGGCAGCGGATGGCTGGAGTACAACTGGTTCCTCGAACCTCTCCCGCTGTTCACGATCCTCATCACCGTGATCGTCTGGCAGTCCTTCCCCTTCGTGGCCGTCTCCGTGCTCGCCGGGCTCAAGAGCATCCCGTACGAGCTGTACGAGGCCGCGAGGATGGACGGCGCGGGCGGTTGGAAGGCCTTCTGGAACGTCACGTTCCCGATGCTGCGCCCGCTGTTCGCCCTGCTGCTGGTCCTCCAGATCATCTGGGACCTGCGCGTGTTCACCCAGCTGTACATCCTGGCGAACAGCTTCCAGAACAAGGACGTCTACCTGCTCTCGTACTACATCTACCAGCAGGGCTTCAGCGCCAGCCCGGCGAACTACGGCATGGGCTCGGCGATCGCGGTGGTCATGACCGTGATGATCCTCGCCGTCACCGCGTACTACCTGCGCATCATGATCCGCCAGGGGGAGACCCGATGACCGCGATCGACCAGACCTCCGCCAGCGCCGTCCGCGAGCGCGCCACCGGGGGCGCCGGGACCGGCGGCCCGAGCCGCCCGCCGCGCGTCCACCGCCGCGGCCCGCTGCGCCGCCTGCGCCGTCTTCCGCTGTACCTGGCCGGCCTCGCGGTGTTCCTGTTCTCGGTGTTCCCCGTGTACTGGATGATCATCACGGCCTTCAAGCCGGTGGGCGAGATCTTCACCCGCGAGCAGACGGTCTTCCCCGTGGCGCCGACCCTGGAGCACTTCGACCGGGTGCTCAACGGCCAGCTGATCCCCGGGGTGAACTTCTGGCAGTTCCTGGGCAACAGCCTGTTCCTCACCGTGGCCTCCGTGGCCATGGGCGCGTTCCTGTCGCTGCTGGCCGCCGTGGCCGTGGCCCGGTTCCGCTTCCGGCTGCGCACCGCCTTCATCATCCTGCTGCTGGTGATCCAGATGGTGCCGATGGAGGCGATGATCATCTCCATCTTCATCAACTTCCGCCAGCTGTCCGACATCAGCGGCGTGGAGCTGCTCGGCAACCTGTCCGGCCTGCTCATCGTGTACACGGCCGTGTCCCTGCCGATCACCATCATGATGCTGCGGGGCTTCGTGGCCGCGGTGCCCAAGGAGCTGGAGGAGGCCGCGGCCATCGACGGCGCCAACGCCTGGACCGTCTTCTGGCGCATCCTGATGCCCCTGGTCGCACCGGGCCTGGTCGCGGCGAGCATCTTCGCCTTCATCACCGCGTGGAACGAGTTCATCGTCGCGCTGACGTTCCTGGGCCGCAGCACCGACAACTACACGCTGCCGCTGACCCTGTCCTACTACTTCGGCCGGTTCGGCACCGAGTGGGGACCGATCATGGCCGCCTCCACCCTGCTGACCATCCCCGTGATGATCTTCTTCCTGTTCGTCCAGCGGCGCATGGTCTCCGGCCTGACCATGGGCGCGGTCAAGGGCTGACCACGCCCCTCCCGCCGGGGCGGGTCCCGCGACGGACACCGCGGGTCCCGCCCCGGGCGCGCCCTCCGCCTTCGCCCCCTCCCCCCGCTTCTCCGCCCTTCGTCTGCCCGACCACGGGCACCCCTTCGCTCACCGAACGGAGTTCGTCATGCCGTACGACCCGACCCTGGCGCGTCTGGCCAACGCCACGCTGCTGGTGCCCTTCGAGTCCTACCAAGCCCCGCGCTGGGTCCTGGAGGGTCTGGCGGACGGGATCTCCGGCGTCTGTCTGTTCCACAACAACCTGGACGGCCCCGAGCAGGTGGCCGCGCTCAACGCGACCCTGGCCGGGGTCACCGACACCCCGCTGATCTCCCTGGACGAGGAGGGCGGCGACGTCACCCGCATCGGCCAGGCGCAGGGCAGCGACTACCCCGGCAACGCGGCTCTGGGCGCGGTGGACGACCCCGGCCTGACCCGCGCCACCCTGCGCTCCCTGGGCGGGCGCCTGGCCGAGCTGGGCTTCAACCTGGACCTGGCGCCCTCGGTGGACGTCAACGTCGCCGACGACAACCCGGTGATCGGCACCCGCTCCTTCGGCTCCGACCCCGAACTGGTGGCCCGCCACGCGGCCGCCGCCGTGCTCGGCCTCCAGGAGGCGGGCGTGGCCGCGTGCGCCAAGCACTTCCCCGGCCACGGCGCCACCTCCCAGGACTCCCACCACGTGCTGCCGCGCGTGGAGGCCGACGCCGACCTGCTGCGCCGCCGCGAGCTCCTGCCGTTCCGCGCGGCCGTGGAGGCGGGCGTCCGGTCGATCCTGACCGCGCACATCGAGATGCCCGGTCTGGGCGGCGACGGCCCCGCCACGCTCACCCCGCGCATCCTCAACGACCTGCTCCGCGGCGAGCTGGGCTTCACCGGCACCGTGGTCAGCGACGCCATGGACATGCAGGGCGTCAGCGGCCGGATCGGCATCCCCGAGGCCTGCGTGCGCGCGGTGGCCGCCGGGGTGGACCTGCTGTGCCTGGGCCGGTTCGTCTACGCCGACCAGGTCGAGCTGATCCGCGCCGCGCTGGTGGACGCGGTCCGGGAGGGACGCCTGTCCGGGGAGCGCCTGGAGGAGGCCGCCGGGCGCAACGCCGAGCTGCGCACCTGGATCCGCACGGCCCAGACCCGGCGCTCGGACGTGCCCGCGGCCGACGGGGTGGGCCTGGTCGGCGCCCGCCGCGCGGTGCGCGTGGACGGCGACCTGCCGCCGCTGGCGGACCCCTACGTGGTGGAGGTGGACGCTCCCTCCGGCATGGCGGTGGGAGAGGTCCCCTGGGGCCTGTCCCCCTGGTTCCCGGGCACCGAGCGGGTCTCCCCCGACGTCGCGCACGCTGACCGGCTGGCCGCCAGCGCCCGGGACCGCGACCTGGTCGTGGTGGTGCGGGACGCGCACCGCTACCCCTCCGCCCAGGCACTCGTCAACCGCCTGCTCAGCGCGCACCCCGACGCCGTGGTGGTGGAGATGGGCCTGCCCATCTGGCGGCCCGACTGCGGCGCGCACGTGAGCACCTACGGCGCCGCGCACGTGAACGGACTGAGCGCGGCCGAGCTGCTGGGGGCGCCGGTGGGCGTCCCCTCCCCCGGCGTGAACTGAGCGCCCTGGCTCGACTCCCCGACCCGGCCGGTCCGCGACCGTCCGGGTCGGCGCGTTCCGGTGACGGGCGTCACCGCGGCGGACATACTGGGACGGGACACCCCCGGGAGCGGGAACGTCACCGATGTCCCCGCAACCCGGTAGGAGAAGTACCCTTAGCCTGCAGCATCCCGGTCGTCGGCGTTCCCGTCGACGCCCGGTGCCCCATTCGCCCACTTACACACGGCATAATCACAGCATGCGCCTTTCAGCCCGGGTCGACTACGCGCTACGCGCGGCGGCGGAGCTCGCCGTCGCCGACGAGGGGCCGGTGACGGCCGAACAGCTCGCACGCGCGCAGGCCATCCCCGGAAAATTCCTCGAGAACATCCTCACCCAGCTACGCCGGGCCGGTCTGGTACGCAGCCAGCGCGGTCCCGTCGGCGGCTACTGGCTGGCCCGTCCGGCGGGGGAGATCTCCCTGGCCGACATCATCCGCGCGGTCGACGGACCGCTCGCCAACGTGCGCGGGGAACGCCCCGAACACGTCGACTACGACGGCGCGGCCCGCAGCCTCCAGCAGGTGTGGATCGCCCTGCGCGCCAGCGAGCGCGCGATCCTGGAGGGCGTCAACCTCCAGCACCTGGTGACCAACGAGCTGCCCGAGAAGGTGCGGTCGTTGGCCGAGGACCCCGAGGCCTGGGTGAACCACACCCACCGCTGACCGCCGCCGCGCGCGAAGGTCCCGTGAACACCGAAGGAGCCGACCGGATGGTCGGCTCCTTCGTCGTGGTCACGGTGACGATGGACGGACAGTTCCGAGGAGGGGTCAGACCCCCACCATGTCGGCGACTTGGGGAACGCGATCCGGTACCGGGTCGATGCCGAGGTCCTGGGCGGAGACGGGGTCGGTCGTGACCGCGTCACCCAGCAGCGCGGCCTCCTGGAGCTCGGCGAGGGCGAGCTGGTCGGAGACCTCTCTCAGTACCTGTGAGAGCGGGACGCCGAGCGCCCCGCAGATCGAGGAGAGCAGTTCGGAAGAGGCTTCCTTCTGCCCCCGCTCGACCTCCGACAGGTAACCGAGGGATACACGTGCATCGGCCGACACCTCACGGAGGGTGCGGCCCTGGCGCTGCCGGAGCCGCCTGAGCACGTCACCAAGTAGGTGACGAAGCAGGACCATCATTCGCGCTCCCTCCCACCGGTAGCGACCTTCATATACACCACCGTACCTGCCCCACGCCCGATTCGGGCACCTCTTGCCGTCCTGTTCGCTGGAGGGGGAACCCCGCCCGGGGGTGGTTTTGTTCCCAAGGGTGGGGAAAGGAAGAACAGCCCGGAAAGTCTAACTCCGGGTGTTTTCCTCCGTGCTCCCGCGCACAGCCGAGTCCAGGAGCAGCAGCGCCCCCTCGACCGTGCGGTATCGGATACCCGCACGGTCCCCGGTGAAACGGAAACGGCGGCCCCGGGTGGCACCGTCGGGCGTGGCGACGGCCGCGAAGACCGTGCCGACGGGCTGGCCGTCCTGGGGATCGGGTCCGGCCACGCCGGTCACCGCGACGCCGTAGTCCGATCCCAGCAGACGGCGGACGCCGAGCGCCATGTGCTCGGCCACCTCGGGGTGGACGGCGCCGTGCTCGGCCAGGAGGTCCCCTGGCACACCCAGGACGCTGTCCTTGGCGTCGGTGGCGTAGGCCACGACGCCGCCCCGGTAGGTGCCCGAGGCGCCGGGGATCGCGGTGAGGTGGGCGCCGACGAGGCCGCCGGTCAGCGACTCGGCGGTGGCGCAGGTGGCTCCGGCGGCGAGCAGGGCCCGGTGGGCGGCCCCGGCCGCGGCGAGCGCTCCGGCACGCGGGTCGGGGCCGGGCCCCGGAGGGCCCTGCTCCCCCGTCACTCGGCGCGGCCCTTGCGGGCGCGCACCGCGCGGACGGCGTCGAACACGTAGGTCAGACCGGTCCACAGGGTGACCACCAGCGCGGCGGCCATCACGATGTGCGCGAACCAGACGAAGACCTCGCTGAAGGGCAGTACCTGGAGCGGGAAGAGGTAGACGCTGATCGCGACGATCTGGAGGACCGTCTTGAGCTTGCCGCCCTGGCTGGCGGGCATGACCACGTAGCGCAGGACCGCGAAGCGCAGCGCCGTGATGCCCCACTCGCGGACCAGGATGGCGATGGTCACCCACCACCACAGGTCGCCCTGGAGGGAGAGCACCACCAGCGCGGAGCCGGTGAGCGCCTTGTCGGCGATGGGGTCGACGATCTTGCCGAAGTCGGTGACCAGGTTGCGCCGGCGGGCGATCTCGCCGTCGACGCGGTCGGTGATGGCGGCCAGCACGAAGACGGAGAAGGCGGCGAACCGCCACCATGAGCCGTCCAGGAACATGAACCACACGAAGAGCGGAACCATGACCAGGCGGCTCATCGTGAGGATGTTCGCGATGTTCCACAGCGGGACGCGGGGGGCGGGGGTGGCCGCGGGGTCGGGGGTGCTCATCTGTCCGCGGCTTCCCCGTGGGTCTCGTCCTGCTCCGCGATGAGGTCGGCGCCGGCCGACTGGATGACGGTGGCGCGCACCAGGTCGCCGACGGCGAGGCCCTCACCGTAGAGGATCGTGCTGCCGTCCACCTCGGGGGCCTGGTGCTCGGCGCGACCCTCGTAGGCCCCGTCCTCCAGCACCGTCTCCACCAGGACGGTGACCTCCGAACCGATCCGCTCCTCGGCGCGCTGGGTCATCAGCTCCTCGGAGAGGCGGTTGAGCCGGTCCACGCGCTCGGCGACGACCTCGTCGGGCAGCTTGCCCCCGTGGTCGAAGGCCTCGGTGCCCTCCTCGTCGGAGTAGCCGAACACGCCGATGGCGTCCAGCCGTGCCTCGGAGAGGAAGGAGACCAGGTCCTCGAACTCGGCCTCGGTCTCGCCGGGGAAGCCCACGATGAAGTTGGAGCGCGAGCCCGCCTCGGGAGCGCGCTCGCGGACCGTGTCCAGCAGTTCCAGGAAGCGCTCGCGGTCGCCGAAGCGGCGCATGCGGCGCAGCAGGGTGCCGCTGGCGTGCTGGAAGGACAGGTCGAAGTAGGGCACCACGCCGGGGGTTCCGGTGAGCACGTCCACCAGGCCGGGGCGGACCTCGGCGGGCTGGAGGTAGCTGACCCGGACCCGCTCCAGGCCCTCGACGGCGGCCAGGCGGGGCAGGAGCTTCTCCAGGGCGCGCACGTCGCCCAGGTCCTTGCCGTAGGACGTGGAGTTCTCGCTGACCAGGAACACCTCGCGCACGCCCTCGGAGGCCAGCCACTCGGCCTCGCGCACGATGTCGTCGGGGCGGCGGGAGAGGTAGGCGCCCCGGAAGGTCGGGATGGCGCAGAAGGTGCAGCGCCGGTCGCAGCCGGAGGCGATCTTGAGGTTGGCCACCGGTCCGCCGACCAGGCGGCGGCGCGGGACGGAGGCCCGGTAGGGCAGCTCGGTGCCCTCGGCCCCGGCGGCGTCGGCGAAGCTGGCGTGGCCGGGGACGTGGGCCTGGGAGGCGTCGCGCTCGGCCGGGCTGATGGGCAGCAGCGTGCGCCGGTCGCGGGGGTCGTGCGGGACCAGGGTCCTCCCGGCCACGACGTCGTCGAGCCGGTCGGTGATGGCGGCGTAGTCGTCGAAGCCGATGACCTGCGCCTCGGGCAGGGCCTGGGCCAGCTCGGAGCCGTAGCGTTCGGCCATGCACCCGGCGGCGACGACTCTGCCGCCGTTCTCCGCCGCTTCCAGGAGGGTCTCGATGGAGTCCTGTTTGGCCGCGTCGATGAACCCGCAGGTGTTGACGATGGTGACGTCGGCCTCGGTGTCGCCCTCGACGAGGTCCCAGCCGCCCGCGGACAGACGCCCGGCCAGCTCTTCGGAGTCGACCTCGTTACGCGCACACCCCAGGGTGACGAGTGAGACAGTACGGCGCGATGACATGGCTTCCAAGCGTGTGGGAGAGCTTCGGGTGGCGCGGGGGGCCGTCCCGGACCGGGCCGCTCGGCCGTGCTCGGTACACGGCGTCGCCTGGCGCCGCCCGCAGCCCCCCACATTACCTTGGTCGGCTCACCCGCCCGTACCCCGGCCCGGAACGAACCGGGCCGGGGCGCGGCCCGGTCACCGCCGCACGCCGTCCGGGCCGATCACGATCTCCTTGACCTCGCCGGGAAGCCCGAGGGGGCCGGAGTTCTCGCCGTCGACGGTCACGCTGACCGCTCCGGCGTCGCCGACCCACAGGTTGAGCATGTCCTCGGTCACGTAGTCCTTGACGTCGCCCTCCAGCAGGTAGCCGACGTAGAGGTCCTCGCCCTCGGCGCCGGTGACCTCGACCCAGCTGCGCCCGGAGGCCTTGAGTTCGACGGTGAACTCGACGGGCTCCTGCGCCGCCGCGGCCTCCTCCGCCCCCACCGCGGAGTCGACGGTCCTCTCGGTGGTGGAGGAGTCGAAGGCCGAGCGCAGCGGGTTGCCCGCGTCCCAGTCCTGCCAGGTGCGGATCCCGACGAAGAGCGCCAGGAGGAAGATGGCCCCGACCACGGCCCAGGGCCAGTGGCGGCGGACCGCGTCGACGGGCCGGCGGCGGTCGGCGACGACCACGGGGCGGGCGACGGGGGCTCCCCCGCCGTGCCTGCCGGCCTGGTGCCTGCCGCCCTGGTGCCTGTTGCCCCGGCGCCTGCCCTCGGCGGGGCCGCCCCGCGGGGGGCCGGCCTGGGGGGCCCGGGCTGCGGGCGCCCGAACACGGGGGCGGCGCCCCTCGGCGCTCTGGCGGGGGCCGGGGATCCACCCGGCCCGCCGCGGCCTGCGGGGCTCCTGGTGTTCCCGGTGCTCCTCGTCGGGCTGGCGGGTCAGGAACTGCCTGCGCTCGAAGTGGCCCCAGCGCTGGGCGCCGACACCGGAGTCGTCCTCGCCGAAGCGGTGGGCCATCACCGCCTCCCCGTCCTCCCCGGGGCGGAGCTCGGCGCGCGCGGCGGCGGCCGCCCGCGCCGCCTCGGGCACGGACGCCGGGTGGCGCTGCGGCGGGACGAAGGCGGGTATGGCGCGGGACGCGTGCTCGCGGTCGTACTCGGCCAGGAGCGGCGCCGGGTCCAGGCCGAGCGTGCGGCAGACGCGGCGGATGTGGCCGCGTGCGTAGAAGTCCCCACCGCAGGAGAGGAAGTCCTCCTGTTCGATGGCCGTGAGGACGGGTTCCCGGATACGTGTACGGATGCTGAGGTCCGCGACCGTGTACCCCGCCGCGACCCGGGCGGCGGACAGGGTCTGACCGATCGTCGCCATGCGCACTCCCCCCGCGACTGTGTGTAGCTGCAAGAGACCACTCTGCCGCCCGGGGCGCTTTCGCGCAGGTCACCACGCCCCATGAAGCCTCCAAGATCCCACCAAATCGGGCATGCCAGTTTTTAAGGGATGCCAGTGGAGTTTCGGGAAAGGCCGTAACACCGGGCAGGAAGCCCGGCTTCCCGGGTGCGGGTCGGCGCCCGGACGCCGCCGCCCGGACGCCGCCGCCCGGACGCGGCGGCGCGGATCAGGAACCCCGGATGTCGGCCAGCACGGCGGGCAGCTCGTCGGGCTGGACGAGCACGTCGCGGGCCTTGGAGCCCTCGCTGGGGCCGACCACGTCGCGGCTCTCCATGAGGTCCATCAGGCGGCCCGCCTTGGCGAAGCCCACGCGCAGCTTGCGCTGGAGCATGGACGTGGACCCGAACTGGGTGGTGACCACCAGCTCGACGGCCTGGAGGAGCAGGTCGAGGTCGTCGCCGATGTCCTCGTCGATCTCCTTCTTCTTGGTGTCGGGGGCCGCCACGTCCTCGCGGTAGCTGGGCTCGGACTGCTTCTTGCAGTGGTCGACGATCGCCCGGATCTCCTTCTCCGACACCCAGGCGTTCTGGAGGCGGATGGGCTTGCCCGCGCCCATCGGGAGGAAGAGCGCGTCGCCCTTGCCGACCAGCTTCTCGGCGCCTGGCTGGTCGAGGATGACGCGGCTGTCGGAGAGGCTGGAGGTGGCGAAGGCCAGGCGGGAGGGCACGTTGGCCTTGATCAGGCCGGTGACGACGTCGACGCTGGGCCGCTGGGTGGCCAGCACCAGGTGGATACCGGCGGCGCGGGCCAGCTGGGTGATGCGCACGACGGCGTCCTCCACGTCGCGGGGGGCGACCATCATCAGGTCGGCCAGCTCGTCCACGATGACCAGCAGGTAGGGGTAGGGCTCGTACTGGCGCTCGCTGCCGGGCGGGGCGGTCAGCTCCCCCGTGCGCACGGCGGCGTTGAAGTCGTCCACGTGCCGGTACCCGGAGGCGGCCAGGTCGTCGTAGCGCCGGTCCATCTCCCCCACCACCCACTGGAGGGCCTCGGCGGCCCGCTTGGGGTTGGTGATGATGGGGGTGATCAGGTGCGGGATGCCCTCGTACATGGTCAGCTCGACCC
The DNA here is from genome assembly GCF_008638355.1 of Nocardiopsis deserti. Taxonomy (NCBI): domain Bacteria; kingdom Bacillati; phylum Actinomycetota; class Actinomycetes; order Streptosporangiales; family Nocardiopsidaceae; genus Nocardiopsis; species Nocardiopsis deserti. The sequence continues at coordinate 177,569 of NZ_ML703348.1, forward strand.
GCTTGGGGTCGACCAGGATCATCCGCACCTCGTCGGGGGTGGCGCGCATCATCAGCGAGGTGATGAGCCCGTTGATGCAGGTGGACTTGCCCGCGCCGGTGGCGCCGGCGACCAGGACGTGCGGCATCTTGGCCAGGTTCGCGACCACGTTGGAGCCCTCGACGTCCTTGCCCAGGCCCACGAGCATGGGGTGGTCGTCGGAGGTCGCGGCGGGCGAGCGCAGCACGTCGCCCAGGCTCACCAGGTCCTTGTCGGTGTTGGGGATCTCCACGCCGATCGCGGACTTGCCGGGGATGGGCGACTGGATGCGCACGTCCGCGCTCTTGACCACCAGGGAGATGTTCTTGGCCAGGGCGGTGACCTTCTCGACCTTGACCGCGGGACCCAGTTCGATCTCGTAGCGGGTCACCGTCGGCCCGCGGGTGAAGCCGGTGACGTCGGCGTCGATGTTGAACTGGGTGAGCACCCCCGACAGGGCGTCGACGACCTCGTCGTTGGCCTTGGTGCGCGGCTTGACCGGGCTGCCGGGCTTGAGCATGGTCGGCGCGGGCAGCTCGTAGTCGCCCTCCACCACGCGGGAGGGGATGGTGAGCTGCTCGGTGGTGGCGGGGGCCGGAGTGGGGTCGGGGACCTCCCGCCTGGCGCGGGCGGCCTTCCTTCCCCTGGGCCCGGTCTCCTCCTCGGCCGCGGCCGTAACCGGTGCCGGGGCCCCGGCACCGGTCCGCGCGGCCTCCTCCTCGTCGGTGAGGGCGGGGGCGACGGGCTCGTCGGGCAGCACCGGGCTGTCGTAGGGGCGCTCGTGGTCGCCCGCGACCGTGCCCGTCCCCTTCTTGGGCCCGCTCTTTCGCGGCTTGGCGGGCTTCTTCTTCTCCGCGCCCAGCAGGCCGATGCCCGAGTCGGGGCCGGTGTCGCGCTCCATGAGCGCGCCGAACAGGGCCTGGAGGCGTTCGGGGATGCGCCGGATGGGGGTGGCGGTGACCACGAGGATCCCGAAGACCAGCACCAGGGCCAGCAGGACACCGGTCAGCCACGGGGTGACGACGGCGCTGAGCGGCCCCGAGGCGACGAAGCCGATGAGCCCGCCGGCCTCCTGGAGTGTGCCCAGCCCCTCGGAGGGCTGCGGGATGCCGTGGGCGATGTGGATGAGGCCGAGCAGGCCCAGCATGATCGAGCTGAAGCCGATGAGCAGCCGCCCGGCGTCGCCCTCCTTGCTGTCACCTGGGGTCCGCATGAGCCTGACCGCGATCGGCAGGAACAGCAGCGGCAGGATCGGCGAGAACGTGCCGAAGGCGCCGACCACGACCGCGCGGGTGTACTCCAGGAGCAGCCCGTCGCTGTTCCACCACACGGCGGCGGCGATGAGGACGCCCGCGGCCAGCAGGACCAACCCGGCCCCGTCGCGGCGCAGGTCGGGGTCGAGGCCGCGCGCGCCGCGGCCGACCGCGCGGGCGGAGCCGCCGACGGTGTGCGCGACGAGCTTCCACAGCACCAGCAGGAACTGGCCGAACATGGTGACGGCGAAGGCGATGGGTCCGTCGGGCATGCGCTTCTTCGCCGCGGGCTTGCGCGCGGCGGGCTTCTTGCGTCCGGAACCGCCGGAGGAGGCGCGCGTGGCCATGGGGTCACCTCCAGGGGACGGGGTCGTGCTGACGGTCGGGCAGGACGGCCCGCCACGGCGGGCAGCCTACTGCGGCGTCCACCCCCGGCGCCCGTATCCGGCGCGGCGTGTCGCCCGAACGCCGCTGTGCGCCCCGCCCCACCGCTGGTCCCGCTCCCGGAAACGCGAACAGCCCCGGAAACGCGAACGGCCCGTACGCGCCGCGGGGCAGCGTCGGGCCGTTCGTCGTCGGCTGTCCGGTCAGACCTCGACCAGGACGGGGATGATCATGGGCCGCCGCCGGTAGGTCTCGTTGACCCAGCGGCCGGCGCTGCGCCGGATGAGCTGGCGCAGCTGGTGGGGGTCGTTGACCCCGTCCCGGGCCGCCTTGTCCAGCGCGTCCTGGATCCGGTCGATGACGTCGTCGTAGGCGTCGGCTCCGATGCCAGCGCCCCGCGTGTGGATCTCGGGATCGCCCAGGATCTTGCCGGAGCCGGAGTCCACCGCCACGACCACGGAGATGAACCCCTCCTCGCCGAGGACCCGGCGGTCCTTGAGCGCGGCGTCGGTGACGTCGCCGACCGAGGAACCGTCCACGTAGACGTACCCGGCCTGCACCGCGCCGACGATCCTGGCCCGGTTCTTGTGCAGGTCGACGACCACGCCGTCCTCGGCGATGACGATCCGGTCGTTCGGGACACCGGTCAGCTTGGCGAGGTCGGCGTGGGCGCGCATGTGCCGCCACTCGCCGTGCACGGGCATGAAGTTGCGCGGACGCACCATGTTGAGCACGTACATCAGCTCGCCCGCGGGCGCGTGGCCGGAGACGTGCACCAGGGCGTTGCCCTTGTGCACGACCTTGGCCCCCCAGCGGGTCAGGCCGTTGATCACCCGGTTGACGGAGTTCTCGTTGCCCGGGATCAGCGACGAGGCGAGCAGGATGGTGTCGCCCTCCTCGATGCGGATCTGGTGGTCCCGGTTGGCCATGCGGCTGAGCGCGGCCATCGGCTCGCCCTGCGAGCCCGTGCACACCAGGAGCACCTCGTCCGGGCGCATCTGGTCGAGCTGCTTGACGTCGATGACGGTGTCACCGGGGATGCTCAGGTAGCCCAGGTCGCGAGCGATGTTCATGTTGCGGACCATGGAGCGGCCCACGAAAGCGATCTTGCGCCCGTGCTGGACGGCGGCGTCGATGACCTGCTGGACGCGGTGCACGTGCGAGGCGAAGCAGGCCACCACGACGCGCTTCTCGGACTGCCGGAACACCTTGTCGATGGCCTCGGTCAGGTTGCGCTCGTTGATGATGAAGCCGGGCTGCTCGGCGTTGGTGGAGTCCGACAGCAGCAGGTCCACGCCCTCGTCACCGAAACGGGCGAACCCGGCCAGGTCGGTCAGGCGCCCGTCCAGCGGCAGCTGGTCCATCTTGAAGTCACCGGTGTGCAGCACCGACCCGCCCGGGGTGCGGATGCCCACGGCCAGCGCGTCCGGGATGGAGTGGTTGACCGCGAAGAACTCCAGGTCGAAGGGGCCGAACTCGTGCCGCTCGCCCTCCTCCACCAGGACGGTCTCCGGCTTGATGCGGTGCTCGCCGAGCTTGGCGGTGATCAGCGCCAGGGTGAGCTTGGAGCCCACGATCGGGATGTCGGCCCGCTCGCGCAGCAGGAACGGCACGCCGCCGATGTGGTCCTCGTGCCCGTGGGTGAGCACGACCGCCTCGATGTCGTCGAGCCGGTCCCGGATGTACTCGAAGTCCGGCAGGATCAGGTCGACGCCGGGCTGCTCCTCCTCGGGGAAGAGCACGCCGCAGTCCACGATGAGCAGGCGCCCCTCGTACTCGAAGACCGTCATGTTGCGGCCGATCTCACCGAGGCCGCCCAGCGGGACGATGCGCAGCACGCCCTTGCCCAGGGGCGGCGGCGAGGTCAGTTCGGGGTGCGGGTGGCTCATACGGATCCCTCCGTGAGGCGCTCGACGGCGACGGCGCTGGCGGGGACGGCCTGGTGCGGGGCGAGCCCGATCGGGCCCTTGACACCCGCGGCGGCCAGGTCCTCGCGCAGGAGTGCCTGGAGTTCGGCGGAGGCGTCGGCGAGCGGGGTGCGGACCGGCCCGGAGGGCAGGCCGAACAGGTTGAGGACGGCCTTGGTCGTGATGACGCCCTGGGTGCGGAACATGCCCGTGTAGACCGGCGTGAGACGGCGGTGGATGGCCAGGGCCTGACCGACCTCGCCCTTCTCGAAGGCGTCGATCATGTCGCGCAGGTCGGCGCCCACGATGTGGCCGACGACGCTGACGAACCCGGCCGCGCCGACGGACAGCAGCGGCAGGTTGAGGATGTCGGTGCCGCAGTAGAAGGCCAGGTCGGTGCGCTCCATGACCCAGGAGCTGGCGCCGACGTTGTCCTTGGCGTCCTTGTTGGCGACGATGCGCGGGTGCTCGGCCAGGCGGACCAGGGTCTCGGAGGCGATCGGCGTCCCGGTGCGGTGCGGGATGTCGTAGAGCATCACCGGCAGCTCGGTGGAGTCGGCGATCGACGTGAAGTGCCGGATGAGGCCTTCCTGCGGCGGCTTGTTGTAGTACGGGGTGACGGTCAGCAGACCGTGCGCCCCCGCCTTCTCGGCCGCCTTGGCCAGCCGGATGCTGTGGCGGGTGTCGTTGGTGCCGACCCCGGCCACGATCGTGGCGCGGTCGCCGACCGCCTCCAGGACGGACCGGAGCAGCCGGTCCTTCTCGTCGTCGCTGGTGGTGGGCGACTCGCCGGTGGTGCCGCTGATGACGAGGCCGTCGTTGTGCTGCTCGTCGACGAGGTAGGTGGCCAGTCGGGCCGCGCCCTCGTAGTCGAGTTCCCCGTCCTCCAGCATCGGAGTGACCATCGCGGTCAACATCTTGCCGAACGGGCGGTTCTTGGTGTCCATCATCGTGTGTGAAAGGCGTGCGGACCGCCGCCCGCGGGCGGTGGGGTCCGTGGTTGCCCCTCCTCCTCTCGGTGTACTCCGAAACAGTTGTGGTCTCCCGTGCGGATGCCTCGGGCACGGGTGGTCGGCGCTGCGTGTGCGCCACCGCGACCGGCGGATGCGCGACGGTCGCGGGAAAGATCTGTGGTGCCCCCGTGGCGGGGGCGCGGGGCCGGGCCCCGTCCGGTCCACCGTCCTCGTGGGTCGAGGTTGGTGGTCCCCGGCAAGACGAACCTACCCGTCCCGGGCCCGTGCCATCCGGCCGGGCCCGGGGGCCGCCCGCAGTTCAGGGCGGACGGGGTCCGCAAAAAGAGGCTAGTCGTCGTTGCCGTCGGGCAGGAACATGCTGAGCAGCCAGCTGACGATGGTGACGACGATCGCGCCCCAGAAGGCGGGCCAGAACCCGTCGATCTGGAAGGGCAGGTCGAACAGGCCCGCGATCCAGTTGGTGAGCAGGAGCAGCAGCGCGTTCACCAGGAGGCCGATCAGCCCCAGGGTCAGAGCGTAGAACAGGCATCCGACCGTTTTGACGATCGGTTTGATCACCGCGTTGACCACACCGAAGATGGCGCCGACGGCGAGGTAGACCAGGATCTGGCCGACCGTGTCCTGCGCGGTGACTTCGATGCCGTCGATCAGGAGGACAGCCGCCCAAAGGGCGAGCGCGTTCACGATAACTCTGATAATGAGGCTCACAACGTAGATGTTCCCATGCTGTGGCAAGGTCCGGAAACTCCGGCGTAGGTGATCTTGTCACCAGGCGTGTCGCCCACCCCGAAGGAGAGTCCTCCGTGTCCAGTGCCCGGTTCGTCCGCCCCGCCCGTACCGCCGACGTGGAAGCGGTGGTCGACATCCAGGTGGCGTCGTGGCGGGCGGTGTACGGGGCGCTGCTGCCCGACGAGGTGTCGGGGGCGCTGGGCGGTGAGGAGGCCCGGGAGCGGTTCCGCGAGCAGTGGACGGCGGCCCTGGAGTCGCCGCCGACCTCCCGGCACCGGCTGGTGGTGGCCACCGACGAGGTGGAGGGGACGCGCACGGTCGTGGGCTTCGCCGCGTTCGGCCCCGCCGGGGACCCGGACCTGTGGCCCGCCACGGACGCGGAGGTGTTCGCCCTGCACGTGGACCCCGCCCGGGCGCGTCAGGGGCACGGCAGCCGCCTGGTGAACGCCTGCGTGGACCACCTGGTCGATGACGGTTTCGGCACCCTGCACGTGTGGGTGCCCGAGGCCGACAACGCGCTGCGGGCGTTCTTCGAGGCCTCAGGGTGGCGCGCGGACGGCGCCCGCCGCGAGATCGACATGGGGCGGCTGCTGCCGATGGTGCGCCTGCACGCGGCGATCTCCCAGTAGGTGCGGGGAGGGGCCGGGGCGCGGGCGGGTCCGGGCCGCGGACGCTCCCTCACCGGGGCGCGAACGCTCCCCCCGCCGGGGCGCGGGCGGGAGCGCCGCTGACAGGGTCTAACGTGGGGTGGTTGTCGCGGCGCGCACGGGCGCGCCGGTGGTGAGCGGGGAGGGCCGGAGCGTGGCCACGGTCAGTGAATGGGTCTCGGGGCTGCGCCCCCGTACGCTTCCGAATTCGGTCGTTCCGGTGGCGGTCGGCACGGCCCTGGCCTTCGCCCTGGACGGGTTCGTCTGGTGGAAGGCGCTGCTGGCCCTGGTGGTGTCCATGGCGCTCCAGGTCGGCGTGAACTTCGCCAACGACTACAGCGACGGCGTCAAGGGCACTGACACCGAGGCGCGGACCGGGCCGACCCGGCTGACCGCGACCGGTCTGGCCGCCCCGCGGCAGGTGCTGGCGGCGGCCCTGGGCAGCTTCGCGTTCGCGGGGGCGGTGGGCCTGGTGCTGGCGGCCACGTCCTCGTGGTGGCTGCTGCTGGTGGGCGCCCTGGCGATCGCTGCGGCCTGGTACTACACGGGGGGTCGCAGCCCGTACGGGTACCGGGGCCTGGGCGAGGTCTCGGTATTCGTGTTCTTCGGCCTCGTGGCCGTGGTGGGCACGGTGTTCGTGCAGCTGGGCTCCGCGCCGTGGCAGGCCTGGGTGGCGTCGGTCCCGGTGGGCCTGCTCTCCTGCTCGGTCCTGGTGATCAACAACCTGCGCGACATCCCGACCGACCGCGAGACCGGCAAGGTCACGCTGGCCGTGCGGCTGGGCGACACCGGCACCCGCCGCCTGTACGGGGGCGCGATCGCGCTCTCCTACGCGGCGGCGCTGGTGCTGACCCCGGTGTTCTGGTGGACGCCGCTGGTGCTGGTGTCGGTGCCGCTGGCGGTGCCGCCGCTGCGGCGCGTGCTGGGCGGCCAGACCGGCCGCGACCTGGTGCTGGGCCTGGGCGAGACGGGAAGGCTCCAGATGGCGTTCGGCGTGCTGTTCTCGGTCGGCCTGCTCCTGGGGTGAGGCGGTGACCGCCCGCGGCCGGCGAACCCTTCGTGAGCGGGCCCGGACGCGCCCGTGACCGCCGGGAGACCCACGGGTCCCAGCCTTCCGGGGCATGGCGGCCCCCGCACGACCGCCGTGGCGCTCATCGCCGCGGCGCTGACGCTGATCGCGACCGCCTGCTCCGGAGGCAACCCGGCCGAGGCTCCCGGGGCTCGCGACGAGGTGACCGTGCGGCGCGGGAGCACCGAGCTGGCCGTGAGCGTGCGCGAGCTGGTCGGCGGCGGGTCGACGGTCGAGCTGGTCGTCCCCGCGGTCAACGACGCCCCGGTGGCCGCCGCCCCCCGTCCTGGACCCGGAGGCGCCCCTGGAGGAGCCGGAGGCGCCCCTGGAGGGCCTGGACCTGCCGGTGGCGGACGCACGCTGAGACGACGCGCCGAACGCCGGGAGGCCGCGTTGTGCCCCGGTCCGGCGGGGAGGAGTTAGGATGCGCGCACCCCAGACACGCGCGTACGACCCGGCAGGGAGAGACGACACCGTGCCAAGCGAGAACACCGCCCCCGACCCCCTCGACCACCTTCCGGACCCGGAGGAGTGGGCACGGCGCTCGGCCCTCCAGGCCGCGGCGTTCGACGCGATCGGAGAACGCTACGACGAGGCCTTCCCCCGCAAGGAGGGCCAGGAGGACCGGGTGCGCCGGCTGCTGGACCTGCTGCCGCCCGGCGCGCACGTGCTCGACCTGGGCTCGGGTACGGGCGTGCCCACCGCCCGGCAGCTCGTGGCGGCGGGGGCACGGGTCACCGGCTACGAGATCTCCGGGCGGATGGTCGAGATCGCCCGCCGCAACGTGCCGGAGGCGACGTTCGTCCGGGCCGACATCCTCGACCTGGACCCCGCGGAGTCCTCCTACGACGCCATCGTGGCGTTCTTCTCCCTGCTGTGCCTGCCCAGGGCCCGCATCCCCGAGGCGCTGAGCCGCGTCCGCGCCTCCCTGGTCCCGGGCGGCCTGCTGTGCCTGTCCATGGTGGAGGCCGACCTGGACGACGCCCCGATCCCGTTCCTGGGCACGGACATCCGGGTGTCGGGCTACCCGAACAGGGAGCTGCGCCGGGTGGTGGAGGGGGCCGGGCTGGTCGTGGAGGACGAGCGGGTCGTCTCCTACGAGCCCGAGGGCGCCCGGCCCGAGGTCCAGCTGTTCCTCACCTGCCGCCGCGGCGCGTGAAACGGGACGGGGCCGCGCCTTCCCCGGCGCGGCCCCGTGCGGTGACCGGCAAGCGCCCCCGTCGGCACCACGGGTCAGGCCCCGTGCACCACACCGGCAACGGTTCCGGTCGGCCCGCTAGTCCAGGTCGAGGAGGGTGTCCAGGCCCACGGTGAGGGGGTCGGAGAGGCCGCCCACCCCGCGCACGCCCAGCAGCACGCCCGGCATGAACGAGGTGCGGTTCATCGAGTCGTGCCGGATCTTGAGGGTCTCCCCGTCGGTGCCGAGCACGACCTCCTGGTGGGCGATGAGCCCGGCGATGCGCAGCGCGTGCACCCGCACGCCCTCCACGTCGGCTCCCCGGGCGCCGGGGATCTCGGAGGTGGTGGCGTCGGGCATCGGCGCGGTCCCGGCCTCGCGGCGGGCCTCGGCGACCAGCTCGGCGGTCCGGTAGGCGGTGCCGCTGGGGGCGTCGGCCTTGTTCGGGTGGTGCAGCTCGATGATCTCGGTCGAGTCGAAGTACGGTGCGGCCCTGCGCGCGAAGTGCATCATCAGGACGGCGGCGATGCCGAAGTTGGGGGCGATGAGGACCTTGGCCCCCGGCTTCGCCTCCTGCATCCGGCGCACGCGCTCCAGTCTGGCCTCGTCGAACCCGCTGGTGCCGACGACGGCGTGGATCCCGTGGCCGATGAGCCACTCCAGGTTGTCCATCACCGCGTCGGGGTGGGTGAAGTCGACGACGCAGTCGGCCCCCAGTACCGCGTCCCTGTCGCTGGCGGCGTCCACCCCCGCGACGAGTTCCATGTCGTCGGCGCCCTGCACCGCTCGGACGACCTCTGACCCCATGCGCCCGTCGGCGCCGAAAACTCCTACCTTGAACACGGCACGAGCGTACCGGAGCCCGGGACGCGGGTCGTCGCGGCCCGGCCCGCGACGTGGGCGGACGGGCCGGGCCGCCCTCGCCAGCGGGCGGAGGCGGGCCGCGCCGCCGGTCAGCCGGTGAGCCGCGCCACCGGTGGCCGGGGGCCGGGTCCTGCGGTGTCAGCGGACGTCGGCCAGGGTGAGCGCGAAGTCCCCCGCCGGGTCGGTCCACCAGTGGGTGAGGGCGAACCCCGCCGCATCCAGCTCCGCGGTCAGCCCCTCCCTGCGGAACTTGGCGGAGACCTCGGTGCGCATCTCCTCCCCGGACGCGAACTCGACCTCCAGGTCCAGGCCGGCGACCCGCACGCGCTGGCCGGCCCGGGAGCGCAGCCGCATCTCGACCCACTCCCGCTCGGCGTTCCAGCGCGCCACGTGGTCGAAGGCGCCCGGGTCGAAGTCGGCGCCGAGCCGGTGGTTGATGACGGCGAGGACGTTGCGGTTGAAGGCCGCGGTGACCCCCTGGGAGTCGTCGTAGGCGGCAACCAGGCGGGCGGGGTCCTTGACCAGGTCGGCGCCCAGCAGCAGCGAGTCCCCGGGGCGCAGGACGGCGCGGACGGCGCGCAGGAAGGCGGCGCGCGGCCCCGGCTCCTGGTTGCCGATGGTGGAGCCCAGGACGGCCAGCAGCTGGCGCCCGCCCTCCCCGCTGACCGGCAGCAGTCCGAGGTGCTCCTCGAAGTCGCCGACGACGGCGTGCACGTCCAGACCGGGATGGTCGTCGGCCACGCGGCGGGCGGAGGAGTCGAGGAAGTCACCGCTGACGTCGACGGGCACGAAGCGGGTCAGACGGCCCTGGCGGCGCATCGCGTCCAGGAGCAGACGGGTCTTGACCCCCGATCCGGAGCCGAGCTCGATGAGCGCCTCGGCACCGGCCGCGGCGGCGATCTCGTCGGCCCGCAGCTCCAGGATCGCGCGTTCGGCGCGGGTGGGGTAGTACTCGGGCAGGGCGGTGATCTCCTCGAAGAGGGAGCTGCCGCGTTCGTCGTAGAACCACTTGGGCGGGAGCCGCTTGGGCCTCGCGGTCAGCCCCTCGGCGACGTCGGTGCGCAGCGCCTTGTCGAGGTCGTCCGCGGTCAGGTTTCGGTCAATCCGGAACATGGTGCCTCCTGTGTCCCCGAAGATGTACCCGGGACAGGTGGTGTCGGAAAGATGGGCGGAGCCGGTCAGTCGATCGGTCGGACCTCGGTGCGCTCCCCCGTGGCCGTGACCACCGAGTCCTGGGGCACCTCACGCCATCCGGGGGCGTCGTCGAAGGGTTCGGAGGCAAGGAAGACCCCGCCGTCCGGCTCGCGCAGGGTGAACAGGGTGTCCCCGGCCGCGGTGGCGGCGAGGGTTTCGCCGTCACTGGCCAGCAGGTTGTAGCGGCCCCCGGAGTGCTTGCGGGCCTCCCGGACCACGGTGGCCAGGGTTGCGGACAGGTCCTGGGAGTTCCGCCACAGCCGTACGGTGTGCGCGAACAGCGGCGCGGAGTCGAGCGCGGCGCGGGCGTCCAGCGCGCCGCGCGGCGGGGGCGAGGCGAACGCGGCGTTGAGCGCCTCGTCGTCCTCCACCGCGCCGTTGTGGCTGAACAGCAGCCGGTCGGCGCGGAAGGGCTGGGCGCCCGACTCCTCCGAGCCGAACCCGACGGTGGCGTCGCGCACGGCGGCCACCACGCACCCGGAGGTGATGGCGCGGGCGGCGTCGGCGAAGGAGGCGTCACCCCAGACGGGCATGGCGCGGCGGTAGCGCAGCGGTTCGGCGCGGCCGTCCCCCGGGGGGTACCAGCCGACGCCGAACCCGTCGGCGTTGACGGTGCCGTACCGCTGCATGCGCGGCGCCCAGGACTGGACGTGCAGCGAGTGGGGCGCCGCGTACAGCAGGTCGTGCACCGTGCGCGGCGGCCCCAGGTAGGCGAGGTGTCGGCACATCAGGCGGGTTCCGCGTCGCGCGCGCAGCGGAACCCGCTGAAGATCTGCCGTCGGACCGGGTGGTCCCAGTTGCGGAACGTGGCGCGGGCCGCGGTGGGATGGGTCGCCCAGGAACCGCCCCGCAGCACCTTGTACCCGTCGTCGAAGAACACCTTCGAGTAGTCCTCGTACGGGAAGGAGCGAAACCCCGGGTAGCCGGTGAAGGTGGTGGAGGTCCACTCCCACACGTCGCCGATCAGCTGCTGGACGCCCAGCGGAGAGGCGCCGTCGGGGTGCAGCCCGGCCGGGGAGGGGCCGAGCCTGCGCTGGCCCAGGTTGGCGTGGCCGGGTCCGGGCTCGGCGTCGCCCCACGGGTAGCGCCGGGACCGGCCGCTGGCCGGGTCGAACCGCGCGGCCTTCTCCCACTCGGGTTCGCTCGGCAGGCGTTTGCCCGCCCAGGCGGCGTAGGCCCGGGCCTCGTGGAAGCACACGTGCTGCACGGGTTCGTCGGGGGGCACCATCTCCTGGCGGCCGAACCGGCGGCGGGACCACCCGGTCCCCTCCCGGGTCCAGAAGGCCGGGGAGAGGGCTCCCCGCCTCTCCTTCCACTCCCAGCCGTCGCGGGTCCACCAGCGGCGGGTCTGGTAGCCGCCGTCGTCCATGAACTCCTGGTAGGCGGCGTTGGTGACGAGTCCGGTGTCGATCCAGTAGGGGCCCAGGTCGACGGTGCGTGCGGGGCGCTCGTTGTCGTAGGCCCACGGATCGTCGTCGGTGCCCATGGTGAAGGGGCCCTCGGGTACGAACACCTCGCTCCGGACCGGCGGACGCAGCGCGGTGACCAGCCCGGCCTCCTCCAGCAGGGCCGGCTCGCCCCTGCGGAGCTGGTGGGTGGCGAGCATGGTCTCGCCGTGCTGGTGCTCGTGCTGGATGACCATGTGGAAGACGAATCCGGCGTCCAGCAGGGAACGTTCGCCGTCCGGGCCGGCCCCGGTCCGGGTGAGATCAGCGGCCTCCAGCGCGTCGAGCACCTCCCGGCGCACGCGCGCGTTGTAGTCGCGGGCCTCCTCGGGCCGCAGCAGCGGCAGGCTGACCCGTTCGGCGCGCGGGTTCTCGAAGGCGTCGTAGAGGATGTCGATGTCCGGGCGCAGCGCCTCGCGCCCACCGGCGGCGCGCAGCAGCCACTGCTCCTCGTAGTTGCCCACGTGCGCCAGGTCCCAGACCAGCGGCGACATCAGGGGCGAGTGCTGGGCGAGCAGCTCCCCCTCGTCGAGGGCGTCGAGGGTCAGCCCGTTGCTGCGGTCCCTGGCCCGGTCGAGTTCGGCGGCGATGCGCTCCTTGGCGAGCTCCTGTTCGTGGTTCACCGTGCTCCTTCCGCGTGTCCGGGGTCCGGGGCCGCGGACCGTACGCGCTCCGCCCGCGCCGGGCGCGGTCCGGGCACGGTCGGCCGTGTGTCGGCGGGGCTGAGCCCGCGTCGCGTGTGGTGGTCGGCGTAGTCGTCGACCAGCGCGGCCAGGGAGGCGGCGCCCATGCGGGGCAGGGCCTCGACCGCGGCGTCGAAGCAGGCGCGGGCGCACCGGGCCACGTCGGGGTCGGCCATGCCCAGGCGCGCGGAGCGCAGCCACAGGTGGCGGTCGGGGAAGCGGCCCCCGCACAGTTCCTCGGTGGCCTCCTCGGCCGCGGCGCGGGCGCGGGGGTCGTCGACCAGGGCGGCGGCGAGCGCCACCGGGACCGGCCACCAGCGCACGGGCAGCGCGTCGATCATCCGCAGCTCCCACCAGCCGCGCGGGCGCACGGGCGGGAAGAGGGTGCTGAGGTGGAACTCCAGGTCGGCCCGGGTGACCGGGCGCGGGCCCTGTCCGCTGAGCCACTGGGCGAAGGTGACACCCGGGTCGGGGGTCCAGGGGCCCTCGTTCGCGGGGACCGCCAGGACCCTGGCGGCCAGCGCGTACTCGGCCCACGCCGTGGCGGGGTCGGCGGGGCTGCCGGAGTCCAGGACGGACCGGGTGCGGGAGGCGTCGGTGGCCGCCCAGATCGCCCAGCGGGTGGACTTCCACCCGGTGGGTCGGCCCCGCCAGACGGCGGAGTTGGCGAAGGCGGCGACGAGCATCGGGCCGAGCCGGTGGACGAGTTCCCAGCGGTCGCGGACGTCGTCGGCATCCTTCCCCGTGTCCAGGCACACCTGGAGCGAGGCGGTGCTGCACATCATGGTGTAGCCGCTGGGCTGGCGGTGATGGGCGAAGAAGCGCTCCATGGCCGTGTACCGGGCTTCCCGGAGCTGGCGCCGGGGCGGACGCACGGGGTCGAGGGCCGTCTCGACCAGGTGGAGCCCGGCCTCGGCGAGGGCCTTGCCGATGTGGTCCAGGTCGGCGGAGAGCGCCGCGTGCGCCCGGGCCGGTCCCGGAAGGGCGGGCGAGCTGAGTTCGAGCTGTCCGCCGGGTTCGAAGGTGACGCCGCTCCCCGAGGGCGGTGGGCCGCAGGACTCCACCAGGGCCGCGAGGCGGTCGACGGGAACGGGTGCGGTCGGGTCCGCGGAGTCGGCGACCAGCCATTCGGCCTCGGCTCCGACCTTGCCGGGAGGGCCGGTCTTGAAACAGACGCCGTTGATGTACTCGTGGACGTCTTCCGTGGTCATGTGGTGGGCCATGGGCTGTCCCCTCGCGAGCGGCCGCCCCCGCCGGGCGGCGCCCCGATGATCCTGCCCATCCGGTCCTCATGCCGAACGTGCGCGATGTCCATGAATCTCCGCTGTTGCCGCGACACTCCCGATACGGACGGGGAGCCTGGGCGGCGGGAGGCCAGGTGGTGAGGGACGTCGCGGTGGGTGGGCGCGCCCCCACCCACCGCTGTGTGATGCCGGTCACACCATGGTGAACTCCCGGAGACGCCTCTCGATGACGGACCGTTCGTCCTGGTCAAGGCCGATACCGAACACCTCCTGCAACACCTGTCCCACCTCCTCCACGGGCACCTCGCGTTCCGTGCGGGTGCCGTCGGGCGCGGTGGTGGTCAGAGTGGTGTTCATCAGCACGTGCTGGGCGCCCGGTCCGATGCGCTGGACCATCAGCCTGCCCAGGAACGGGGAGCGCGGGTGGGTGACCAGGTGGTGGCTGAAGACGGCGTAGTCCTGGCGCACCATCGCGGTGGCCGCGAAGGAGTAGAGCGGACGCCAGCCGCGGCCGTCGAAGGAGCGCAGCAGCCACTCGTCCTCGCCCACCTCGGACACGCGGTCCAGCCGCAGGCCCCAGCCGCCCTGGACCTCCTGGTGGCCGTCGGCGAAGGGGACCGGCTCCAGCAGGCCGCCCCCGCCGAAGCCGACGTCGGCCAGCCACGGCCCCTCCTCCAGGTCCACCCGCAGCAGGGCGTGCGTGGCCGGGCGCGGGGCTCCCGCGCCGCCGGAGAGCACACGGGCGGCGAAGCCGGTGACGGAGAAGCCCAGCCGGTCCAGCACGGCCGCCAACAGCAGGTTCTGCTCGTAGCAGTAACCGCCTCTGGGTCCCAGGACCATCTTGTCCACCAGCGCGGGGACGTCCAGCGGGACGGGGCGGCCCAGGACGAGCTGGAGGTTCTCGAAGGGGATGGCGGCCAGGTGCGCGCGGTGCACGGCGCGCAGGGTCTCCAGGGTGGGCGGCAGGTCGCCGGACAGGCCCACGCGGGCCAGGTAGGCGTCCAGGTCCAGTTCCCGGCCGTGCCAGAAGTCGCGGTCGGTGGTGAAGAGGGAGGGCCGTGGCGCGGGGGCCAGGGTGTCGGAGGCAAAGGTTTCGTGCGTCATGTCGATCCCAAACCTGCCCCATAAAAGCCCTATTCCGGACGAATCACTCTCTTCTCCTGTCCGAAAACGGTCACGGAAAGCGGGAATGGAAAGGGAGGACGTGGAGACGTCCGTGGTCAGCGCGGCGGAGGAGGCCTCGCACCGCCTCAGCCTGAGGCCGGTTCCCCCTCGCGCACACGGCCGGTGGCGTCGGACGCCGCCCAGTGGCAGGCCACCCGCCGCTCGGCACCGCCCGCCAGGATCGCCGGGTCCACGGTGCGGCAGCGGTCGGCCACCCCGGCGCGCTCGGCCTCGCCGGAGGCCAGCACCGGACAGCGCGGGTGGAAACGGCAGCCCCGGGGCACCCGCTTGGGGTCCGGCGGCTCCCCGGAGAGCACCACCGGTTCCCCCTCCGCCTCCGGCAGCACCGACAGCAGCGCCCGGGTGTAGGGGTGGGCCGGGGCGGCCAGGACCTCCTCCACGGTGCCCAGCTCCACCACGCGCCCCAGGTACATCACCGCGACCCGGTCGGCGATGTTCCAGGCCAGGCCCAGGTCGTGCGTGGCCACCAGGGCCGACAGCCCCAGGTCGGCGCGCAGGTCCAGGAGCAGCCGCAGGATCTCGCCGCGCACCGACGCGTCCAGGGAGGCCACCGGCTCGTCGGCCACCAGCACCTCGGGGTCCAGGATGAGCGCCCCGGCGATCACCACGCGCTGGCGCTGGCCGCCCGACAGCTCGTGCGGGTAGCGGGGGAAGAACCGGTCCGGCGGGCGCAGGCCCGCCTTGGACAGCGCCGCGCCGACCCGCTCGGACTCGTCGGACACGGTGCCCTCGTGGATGCGCAGCCCCTCGGCCACGGACTCGTAGACGGTGCGGCGCGGGTTGAGCGAACCGGTGGGGTCCTGCTGCACCAGCTGCACCCGCCGACGGTAGCGGCGCATGTCACGGGAGCCGTAGCGCAGCGGGGCGCCCTCGAAGGCCACGTCGCCGCCCGTGGGCCGTTCCAGGCCCAGCAGGACGCGGGCCAGGGTGGTCTTGCCGCAGCCGGACTCCCCCACCAGGGCCACGATCTCCCCCGCGGAGACGTCGAGGTTGACGCCGTCCACGGCGCGGGCGGTGCCCCGGCCCCCGCCGGGGGCGAACCCGGCCGCGAAGGCGACCTCCACCCCCCGGGCGCTCAGGACGGGGGCCGCCTCCTCCCCGCGGGTGGGCGGTGTCTCGTGGGAGTCGGTCTCGGTGGTGCTCACGGGCGCGTCTCCTCGGTGGGTGCGGCGGTCGCGGTCACGGACGGCCCCCGTCGTCCCCGGTGGCGGTCAGCGGCCGGGCGGGGCCCACGTGCACGCACGCCGCCTGCCGGGTGGACGCGCCCTCGGTGTCGGGGTCCACCGGCCACAGGGGCGGGTCGACCGTGGCGCACACGGTCTCGACCACCGCGCAGCGCGGTCGGAACACACAGCCCGAGGGCGGGTCCGCGGGATCGGGCGGATCGCCGGGCAGGCCCCGGGGCGCCAGGCGCGAGGCCGGGTCGCCGATACGCGGGAAGGCGGCGCTGAGCGCGCTGGCGTAGGGGTGCGCGGGCTCGTGCACGACCTCCCGCGCCGGTCCCTGCTCCACGACCCGGCCCGCGTACATGACCGCGACCCGGTCGCAGGTCGAGGCCAGGACCGACAGGTCGTGGCTGATCATCAGCATGCCGATGCCGTGCTCGGCGACGAGCCGCCGCAGCAGGGTCAGGATCTGGGCCTGGATCATCACGTCCAGGGCGGTGGTGGCCTCGTCGGCGATGACCAGACGCGGCTCGCAGGCCAGCGCCATCGCGATCATGGCCCGCTGGCGCTGCCCGCCGGACAGCTGGTGGGGGTAGTCGCGGGCGCGGGAGGCGGGCAGGCCGACCTGTTCGAGGAGGGCGGCGACACGGGCGGGCGCCTCCGCCGCGGGGACGGTGCCGTGCACGCCCATCGGCTCGGCGATCTGCTGTCCGATCCGCCGGACCGGGTTGAGCGAGTGCATGGCGCCCTGGAAGACGATGGAGGCGCCCGCCCAGCGGACCGCGCGCAGGCGGCCCCAGCGCATGTCCAGGACGTTCTCGCCCTCCAGCAGCACCTCGCCGGAGATGCGCGCGGTCTCGGGCAGCAGGCGCAGCAGGGCCAGGGCCACGGTGGACTTGCCGCTGCCGGACTCCCCCGCCAGGCCAAGGGTGTCACCGGGGTCCAGGGACAGGTCCACGCCGCGTACGGCGGGGACGTCGCCGCCGCCCGTGCTGTAGGTGACGTGCAGGTCGCGGACGTCGAGGAGGGAGGTCAACGCTGCTCCCGGAGTCGCGGGTTGATGACGGATTCGAGGGCCCGGCCGCACAGCGTGAAGGACAGCGCGACCACGGCGATCGCCAGACCGGGCGGGACCATGTACCACCAGATCCCGGAGCTGATCGCGCCCGCGTTGCGGGCCGCGTCCAGGATGCCTCCCCAGGAGATCGTGGTGGGGTCTCCCACGCCCAGGAAGGCCAGCGTGGACTCGGCGATGATCGAGGTGGCCACGAGCAGGGTGGTCTGGGCGAGCACGACCGGCATGACGTTGGGCAGGACGTGCCAGAGCATGACGTGGCCGTGGCCGCCTCCCAGGGCGCGGGCCCGTTCCACGTAGGGGCGCGCCTCCACCGCGAGGGTCTGGGCGCGCACCAGGCGTGCCGTGGCGGGCCAGACGGTCAGGCCGATGGCGATGATGATGGTTCCGGTGCCGCGCGGCAGCACGGCGGCCAGCGCCACGGCCAGGACGAGCGTGGGCAGGACCAGGAACCAGTCGGTGACGCGCATGAGCGCCGAGGACACGAACCGCCCCGCGGGGCCGCCGGAGGCGCCGAAGTGCCCGGCGGTGACCCCGACCAGGGTGCCCAGGACCACGGAGACGGCCGTGGCCAGGAAGCCCACCGTGAGCGAGACCCGCGAGCCCCAGACGACCAGGTCCAGGATGGAGCGGCCGAAGTTGTCGGTGCCGAGCGGGAACCGGGCGCTGGGCGGCTGGTAGGCGGTGCCGGGCGCGCCGGTGACGGTGAGGTCGGCCTGGTCGACGAAGAGCGGCGCGGTCAGGGCCAGGGCGCCGATGGCCAGCAGCGCGGTCAGGCCGACCATCCCGGCGCGGTTGCGGGTGTACTCGCGGGTGAAGCGGCGCAGGGCCTCCTGGCGGCGTCTGCGGGCGAGGGCGCGGGGCGAGGGCGGTGTGGTCGGCGGCGGCGCGGTCGCCGTGGCGGTGCCTCCCCCGGTGGGTCGGCCGCCGGGACCCGCGGGACCGCCGTCGTGGCCCTCGGACCGGACGGAGGGGCTGTTCTCCCCGTCGCTCGGGCTGCCGGGCGTCCCGGCGGGGGCGTTCACGGGCGTACCCGGGGGTCGAGCAGCGGGTACACCAGGTCGGCGAGCAGGTTCATGAGGATCACCGAGGCCGCGAACACCACGAACAGGCCCTGGACGAGGCCGAGGTCGGGTACGCGCAGGCCGGAGTAGAAGAGCTGTCCGAGGCCGGGCCAGGAGAACACGGTCTCCACGAGGATCACCCCGGACACGACCTGTCCGAGGTTGAGGAAGAGGAGCGTCACCGTGGGCAGCAGGGCGTTGGGCACGGCGTGCCTGCGGCGCACCAGGGCGTCGCGCAGGCCCTTGGCGCGCGCGGTGGTGAGGTAGTCGGCGCCCTTCTCGTCCATGAGCGAGGAGCGCATGATCATCAGGTACTGGGCGTAGATGACCGCGACCATGGTGGTGACGGGCAGCACCATGTGCCAGGCGGTGTTCAGCACGGTCTCCAGGCCCCCGCCGGTGCGGGGGTCGACCATGCCGCCGGTCGGGAACATGCCGGGCACGGACCCGCGCCCGGAGGCCAGGAAGACGATGAGCAGCAGGCCGAGCCAGAACGTGGGCACCGACCAGAAGAACAGGGCGACGGCGGTGTTGGCCCGGTCGGAGCGGCTGCCCGGCCTCCAACCCGCCCGGGCGCCCAGGAACAGGCCCAGCAGCGCGGCGACGACCGTGCCGGTCCCGGCGAGCAGGATGGTCGGGCCGAGCCGGTCCAGGATGAGCTCGGTGACGGGCTCGCGGTACTGGAAGGACGTGCCGAGGTCGAGGCGGAGCAGGCCGACCGCGTAGTCGAGGAACTGCTGCCACAGCGGCTCGTCGAGCCCGAACTGGCGGCGCAGCTCCTCGCGCTGCTCGGCGCTGACCTCGCGGCCCTCGGTCATGGCGCGGACGGGGTCGCCGGGCAGGATCCGGAAGAGGAAGAACCCGGCGACGACCACGGCGGCCAGGGAGACCGCCGCGGTCGTCAGCCGTCCGGCCACGTAGCGCGCGGCGCGCCGGGCGCGGCCCGGCCCGGCGGGTTCCGCCGGGGAGGGGCCGCCGCGCTTGTCCTCCCCGGGCGGGCCTCCCGCGGCGGTGGGAGCAGTGGTCACTCGCGGTCCTCCATGGTGGAACGTCGGCGCAGCAGCAGGAAGCCCCCGACCGCGGCGAGGACGAGCACGGCGGCCCCGACGCCGATCCAGACCCCGGCGGAGGGCCCGGAGGCGGCGCCCGCGGCCCGCTCGGCCGCGGGTTCGGCCGACCACCAGGCCCAGTAGCCGTCCTGGCCCCAGATGTTGCCGCCCTCGGCGGGCTCGTACTGGATGGAGGCGATGTGGTCGGTGCGGTAGGCCTCCATGATGTTGGGGTAGGCCAGCACGTTCACGACGGCCTCGCGGTAGAGGACCTCCTGGAGCTGGTGGATGATCTCCGCGCGGGCCTGGCGGTCGTACTCGGCGAGCTGGGCCTCGTAGAGCTCGTCGTACTCCTCGTCGCAGAAGTAGGCGTCGCCCTGCATGGTGCCCGGCTCGGTGGGCAGCGCGCCGCAGGTGTGGATGCTCAGCACGTAGTCGGGGTCGGGGTTGACCGTCCAGCCGGTGAAGATGAGGTCGTACTCGCCCGCGAAGAGGGCGTCGCTGAGCACGCCGGGGTCGACGGTGAGGTTCTCCACCTCGATGCCGATGTCGGCCAGGCGCTCGACGAGGACCAGCCCGGTGTTGACGTTGTCGGGGCGGTCCTGGTGCACGTGCATGCGCAGTTCGAGGCGGTCGCCGTCGGGGGAGACGCGCACGCCGTCCTCGCCCCGCTCGTACCCGGCCTCGTCGAGCATCGTGTTGGCCGCCTCGGGGTCGAAGTCCAGGACCGCCTCCTCGCCCTCGGGCGCCCAGTGGAAGTCCTCGTAGCGGGGCGGGATGTAGCCGCCCGCGGCCACGGCCTCGCCGCCGTGCCCCTTGTCGACGATCTCCTGGTTGTCGATGGCCATGACGATGGCCTGGCGCAGGGTGCGGTCGGCGAGGGCGGGGTGCCCGTCGCCGAACTCCTCACCGTCCTGGGTGACCGCGCCGGGGTTGATGGTGAAGGCCTGGAAGCGCTTGCCGTCGGCGGTGTTGACCTCGATGTCCTCCGCCGACTCCAGAGCGGCTGCCTGCGCCTGGGTGAGTTCGTAGACGAAGGAGACCTCGCCGCTGCGCAGCGCCTCCACCGCCGCGTCCTTCTCGGAGTAGTAGCGCAGGACGATCCGCTCGAAGCCGGGGGCGCCGCGCCAGTGGTCGGGGTTGGCCTCCAGCGTGATGGAGCGGCCCCGGTCGTGGCCGGTGAGGACGAAGGGACCGCTGCCGACGGTCGGGAAGTCCTCGTTGCCGTAGTCGGCGAAGGCGTCGCCCTCCCGCTCCAGGATCGGCTCCCAGACGTGCCTGGGGACGATCGGGACGTTGAGGGAGGTCATGGTGGCCTGGGGCTGGTCGAGTTCGACGACCACGGTGTGGTCGTCCTCGGCGGTGACCGACTCGAAGCCGGAGACGTAGTTGCCGTTGGCGACGGCCGCGGCCTCGTTCTCCATCATGGTGGTGAAGGTCCAGACCACGTCGTCGGCGGTCAGGGGCTCGCCGTCGGAGAACTGGACGCCCTCGCGCAGGTGGAAGGTCCAGGTGAGGCCGTCGTCGCTGGACTCCCAGGACTCGGCGAGGGAGGGGGCGGGCTGGTTGGTCTGGGGGTCGACCGTGACGAGGGAGTCGTAGACGTGCCGCAGGACGTTGGTGGTGATCGCGAGCTGCGCGGTGAAGGGGTTGAAGGAGTCCACCTGCTGGGCGGTGGCGATGCTGAGGGTCTCGCCGTCGGAGGTGTCCGCGGAGGCGGGCTGCGCCGGGAGGGGGACGGCGGTGGTGCCCGCGAGGAGGAACAGGGCGGCGGTCGTGGCGGCGGCGCGGCGGAGGAGGGCGTGACGGGAGGAGGGCGCCCGGTGGGGGGCGGTACCGCCGAGGAGCGTGCGGGCGAGGGCACCGAGGGGGAGGGCGGCGCGTCGCACGAGGGAACCGGGGGGAGGGTGGTGGGCGTTCATGTGCGGCCCCTCCTGTCAGAGGATCGTGGGTCGGTGGCACGCCACCTGGGGGTTGGTGGTTGTTTACCAACGGACGGCGACGAGCGTCAATGACCTTCGTGGAGCGCCGCGACATCGGTTTGGATTCGGCCCGGAGAATGCCGCCGGAAAGACGTCCGGAAACCGTCACCGGAAATGTCCGGGACACGCGGGAAAAGGGCGGTCGGAGTGCGGAACGGGCACGGAAGGGACGCGAAAAGGCACACAGAGGGCCCGTGACAGCACGGAGAGGGGTCGCGGACACACGCTGGGTGGCGACAGGGCGCCGCCCGGAGGGCCGCGGAGGAGCAGGCCGTGTGCGCTGGGTGACCGGCGTGCCGTCGGCGGACACCCCGCGTTGGCAGTGAATGCCGTACTCCGCTACGGTTCCCGCCATGATGGGGCACTCGCACGCACTGAGCGGCGTGGTTGGCTGGATGGCGGTCGTTCCGCTGGTCCAGGGCAGGGAATTCCTTGGACTCAGCTTCCACCTGGGTCCCGGTGAGGTCATCGCCGGTGCCCTGGTCTGCGCCGGTGCGGCCCTGCTGCCCGATCTGGACCACAAGAGCGCCACGGTGACCAAGACCTACGGCAAGGTCACCGAGGTGCTGAGCGGCATGCTCGGCTTCCTGTTCGGCGGGCACCGGATGGGAACGCACTCGTTCTTCTTCGCGGTGCTCATGGGCGTGCTGGTACAGCTGTTGGCGCTGTGGTCGCAGTTGGCCGTCCAGGTCTTCGTGTTCCTGTTGATCGGTATCGCCCTCCAGGGCCTGGGCTTCGGCCTGGACAAGAACAAGGTCGCGTCAGGGGTCATCAACGCGATGGCCACGGCGGGCATCACGCTGGCGCTGTTCACCGCCGGGGTGAACTACAGCTGGCTGGGCCTGGCGGTGGCCTTCGGCGTGGTCCTGCACTTCTTCGGCGACATGATCACCAAGATGGGCGTGCCGATCTTCTGGCCCTTCTTCAAGAAGCGCTTCGGCCAGGGGAAGGGTTTCGTCACCGACGGCCCGGTCGAGCAGAAGTTCGTCACCCCGCTGCTGACCATCGGCGTCATCGTGGGGACGATCTACCTCTTCGACTGGCCCGCGCTGATGCCCGAGTACTAGAGGGCAGATGGGGCGTTCCGCGCCAGCGCCCCCCGGGGGAGCGCGCGGGCCCTCCGACGAGGTCCGCTCCCGCCGAGGCCGCGCTCGGACTGCCCCCGGAACGGCCCGGCACCTGTCCGCCGGGCCCCGGCTGGCCTAGGCTGTCGGGCGTGACACGAACCACAGAGGGCCTCAGCCCCGAACTGCACGCCTACGTCGTCGAGCACAGCGAGCCCGTGGACGAGGTCCTGGCGGACCTGGCCGAGGAGACCGCGCGGCTGTTCCCCGACCACCGGGGCATGCAGATCGGCCCCGAGCAGGGCGCCTTCACCACGATGCTCACCCGGATCTGCGGAGCACGGGAGGTGGTGGAGATCGGGACCTTCACCGGCTACTCGTCGATCTGCTTCGCGCGCGGCCTCCCCGAGGGCGGTCGCCTCCTGGCCCTGGACGTCAGCGAGGAGTGGACCTCCGTGGCGCGGCGGTACTGGGAGCGCGCCGGGGTCGCGGACAGGATCACCCTGAGGCTGGGCCCTGCCCTGGAGTCACTGCGGGCGCTGCCCGAGGAGCCGCGGTTCGACCTGGCCTTCGTGGACGCCGACAAGGAGGGCTACGTCGGCTACTGGGAGGAGCTGGTCCCCCGCGTCCGGCCGGGCGGCCTGATCCTGGCCGACAACACCCTCTCCCACGGGCGGGTCGTGGACCACGAGAACACGTCGGCGGCCGTGCGGGGGATCCGCGACTTCAACGACCGGCTGGTCTCCGACGACCGCGTCACACAGGTTCTGCTGCCCATCGGCGACGGCCTCACCCTCGCCCGCAAGCACTGACGCCCCGACGCACTGAAGCACCACGGCGAACGCCGCCCCGGAGGTCGTCCACAGGGCGGCTCTTGTCCGCACGCGGAGCGCCAGGCTTCGGTAGTGTCCAGTGCCATGCGCCTGCTGCACACCTCCGACTGGCACCTGGGCCGCTCCTTCCACCGCGAGAACCTCGTCGACGCCCAGGCCACCTTCCTCGACCACCTCGTGGAGACGATCCGCGAACACCGGGTCGACGTGGTGGTCGTGGCCGGCGACCTCTACGACCGCGCCCTGCCGTCGGTGGACGCGGTCCGGCTCTTCGACCGCGCCCTGGGGCGGATCCGCGAGACCGGGGCCCGGGCCGTCCTCATCAGCGGCAACCACGACTCCATGGCGCGGATGTCCTTCGCCACCGGCCTCATCGACGCCTCCGGCGTCCACCTGCGCAGCTCCCTGGACGGCGTCGGCACCCCCGTGGTCATCGAGGACGAGCACGGACCCGTGGCCTTCTACGGCATCCCCTACCTGGAACCGGAGATCGCGCGCCACCACTGGGACCTGCCCGAGCGGGGGCACGCGGCGGCCCTCGGGCACGCCATGGACCTGGTCCGCGCCGACCTCGCCGAGCGGCCCGGCACCCGGTCGGTGGTCCTCTCGCACGCGTTCGTGACCGGTGGTGAGCCCTCCGACAGCGAACGCGACATCTCCGTGGGCGGCGCCTCGCACGTGCCGGTCCCGGTCTACGACGGGGTGGACTACGTGGCCCTGGGCCACCTGCACGGGCGGCAGACCATCACCCCGTCCGTGCGCTACTCGGGCAGCCCGCTGGCCTACTCCTTCTCCGAGGAGCACCACGTCAAGGGCTACTGGCTGGTGGACCTGGACGCCGACGGCCTCGCGGGCGCCGAGTTCGCCGCGGCGCCCGTCCCCCGCCCGCTGGCCCGGATCCGCGGCCGGATCGAGGACCTGCTCACCCGTCCCGAGTGGGAGTCCCGCACCGGCCACTGGCTCCAGATCACCCTGACCGACCCGCGCCGGCCCGCCCACCCCATGGACCGGCTGCGCGAACGCTTCCCCCACGTGCTGGTCCTGGACTTCGCCCCCGAGGGCGGCGCCGCCGACACCCGTCCGGTCGCCGCCTCCGTCGCCGACCGCAGCGAGCGCCAGGTGGTCGGCGACTTCGTGGAGTGGGCCCGCGGCACCCCCGCCACCCCTGAGGAGGAGGCCCTCGTGAACACCGCCGTCGAGCAGGTCCGGCTCCAGGAGGGGACGCGCTGATGCGGCTGCACACCCTCACCGTCCAGGCGTTCGGCCCCTTCGCGGGCACCGAGAAGGTGGACTTCGACCGCCTCAGCGCGGGCGGGCTCTTCCTCATCCACGGCCCCACCGGCGCGGGCAAGACCACCGTGCTGGACGCGGTGTGCTTCGCCCTGTACGGCAGCGTGCCGGGCGCCCGCGGCAAGGACCGCTCCCCCAAGAGCGACCACGCGCCGCTGGACGCCGAACCCCGGGTGGTCCTGGAGTTCACGATCCAGGGACGCCGTATCTGGATCGAGCGCAAGCCGCGCTGGGACCGCCCCAAGAAACGGGGCACCGGCACGGTGTCGCAGAACACCAAGGTCGTCGTCAAGGAGTTCACCGGCGGCAGGTGGGAGGGCGTCACCACCCGCCCCGACGAGGCGGGGCAGTTCGTCAACGACCTCCTGGGCCTGACCCTCGCGCAGTTCTGCCAGACCGTCATGCTCCCCCAGGGTGACTTCGCGCGGTTCCTGCGCGCCAAGTCCGAGGAGCGCCGCGAGTCCCTGGAGCGCATCTTCAACACCCGGCTGTTCCGGGACGTGGAGACGTGGCTGGGCGCGCACGCCAGACGGCTCGAACACGAGGTCCGGACGGCCAACGGGCAGGTGCGCGCGGTCGCGGACCGGATCGCCGAGGTCGGCCGCTCCCGGGCCCCCGAACCGCCCGAGGAGCTGTCGGCCTGGGCCGCGGAGCTGGCCGTCGTCACCGCCGCGACCGCACACGACGCCGGACAGGTGGCCGGGGAGTTCACCGGGGCCCGCGAGGACGCCCAGCGGGCCCTGGCCGAGGGGCGTGATCTGCGCGTCCGCCAGGAACGGCTGGCCGACGCCCGTCGGCGCCGCGCCCAGCTGGCCGAGCACACCGCGTGGCGGGCCGCGATCGACGCCCAGCTCGACGACGCCGAGCGCGCCGAGTCGGTGCTGCCCTTCCTGCGCGCCCGCGACAACCGCCGCACCGAGCTGGACAAGGCCGAGCTGGCCGTCGCCGACCACCTGGCCCTGGTGGGCGGGCTGCCCGGTTTCTCCGCGCGGCCCGACGCGGCGGTGCCGCGGGAGGAGCTGGGCGCCGCCGAGCAGGAGCGCCGGGACGAGCTGGCCCGCCTGGACGCGCTGCGCGCGGACGCCGAGCGCCGCCGGTCACTGGGCCGCTCCGTCACCGCGTTCACCGCACGCCTGGACGAGATCGCCGCGCAGCTGGAGCGCCAGCGCGCACTGGCTGCCTCCCTTCCGCCCCGGGTGGAGGCGCTGACCGCCGAGCTGCGGCGCCTCCACGAGCAGGCCGGGCAGGAGGGGGCCGCCGAGACCGCCCTGGCCGCCGCCCGCAGGCGCCTCGACGCCGCCGCGGAGTACGAGCGGCTGGGCCGGGAGCTCGCGGAGGCGCAGGAGCGCTACCGCGGGGCCGTGGACGAGGCGCAGACCGCCCGCGACCGCGCCCTCGACCTGCGCGAGCGCCGGATCACCCACATGGCCGCCGAACTGGCGTCCGGGCTGGCCGACGGAGAGCCGTGCGCGGTGTGCGGATCGCTGGAGCACCCCTCCCCCGCCCGGCCCTCCGGGGAGGGCCTGGTCTCGGCCGAGGAGGAGCGACGGGCCCAGACGGCCGCCGACACCGCCGCCTCCCGCCGTACGGAGGCCGAGAGCGCCGTGGTGGCCCTGCGGGAGCGGCGCACCGCCGCGCGGGAGCGCGCCGAGGACGGCACCGCCGACACCGTCCGCGAGGAGGTGGAGGCGCACGCCGCGGCGCTGGCGGAGGCCCGGGCCGCCGCCGGTGAGGCCCGGCGGGTGGAGGAGGAGCTGGAGCGCGTCACCGGCGACCTGGAGCGCGCCCGTACCCGCGAGGGCGAGCTGACCCGGCAGGAGGCCCAGGTCGGGGCCGACCGGGACAACGCCGTCCGCGAGCACGGGAGGCTGACCGCGCTGCTGGACCGGGCGCGCGGGGACGACGCCGGACTGGACGAGCGGATCGCCAGGCTGGGCGGCGAGGCCGACCTGCTGCGCGCCGCGGCCGAGGCGGCCGTCAACCGCGACCGCGCGGCCGACGAACTGCGCACCGCCGTCGCCGAGGCCGAGCGGCAGCGGGCCGACGCCCGGTTCGCCGACGAGGCCGGGGTGTGGGAGGCCGCGCTGGACGAGGAGCGGCGCCGCGCGCTGCGCGAGCGCGCCCGCTCCTTCGACGGCGCCCTGGCCGCCGTCGAGGCGTCGCTGGCCGACCCGGAGCTGGCCGCGGCCGGGGGGCTTCCCGTCCCGGACCCGGAGGAACTGGCCGCCGCCGCGCGGACCGCGTCGGAGGCCGCCGACCGCGCGGTGGCCTGGCGGAGCATGCTGGAGGAGCGAGCGCGTCGGCTCGCCTCCCTGCGCGAGGAGCTCGTCCTGCGGTTGCGGGACTGCGAACCGGCGCTGCGCCGCTACGCGGTGGCCGAGGGGCTGCGCGGCCTGACCGCCGGGACCTCCTCCGACAACGCCGACAACGTGCGCCTGTCGGCGTACGTGCTGGCGGCCCGCCTGGAGCAGGTGGTGGCCGCCGCCAACGACCGGCTGGTGACGATGTCGGACGGCCGGTACGAGCTGCGCTACACGGTGGACAAGGCCGCCGGGGACGGGCGCGCGCGCTCGGCCGGGGGCCTGGGCATGCGGGTGGTCGACGCCTGGACGGGAGTGGAGCGCGACCCGGCCACGCTCTCGGGAGGGGAGACGTTCTTCAGCTCGCTGGCGCTGGCCCTGGGGCTGGGTGACGTGGCCAGCGCCGAGGCGGGCGGCGCCGACATCGACACGCTGTTCGTGGACGAGGGGTTCGGCACGCTGGACGAGGACACCCTGGAGGAGGTACTGGACGTCCTGGACCGGCTGCGGGACGGCGGACGGGCGGTGGGCGTGGTGAGCCACGTCGCCGACCTGCGGCAGAGGGTGTCCACCCGCCTGAGGGTGGTCAAGACGGCGGCGGGCTCGCGGGTGGAGCACACCGGCTGACCGCGCACGTCCACCCCGGATCCGGGCACCTCCGCTTCGGTGCGACAATGGCGAGCGTGAATTCGCTGGTCAACATCGCCGTGTTCGGAGTCGTGGGCGCCATCCTGATGGCGGCCCTGCTCGGTCTGCTCCTCGTCGTCTCCGGGAGCTCGCGCGGGGCTTCACCCCGGTCGCGGGCGGCGTTCGGGATCGCCTCCGTGGTGGTGCTGATCGCGCTGCCGACCCTGGCCGCGGCCAACACGCTGTCCGCCGGGACCGGTTTCTGGGCGGCGTTCGCCGCGGCCGCCTGCGTCGCGGCCGTCCTGTGCGCGGTCAACGTGGTGATGCTGCCGGTGGTGGCCCGCCGCCAGTCGTCGGGGGGCGGCCAGGCCGCGCTGTCCTCGCTCCGGCCCTCCCTGCCGCTGCTGGCCGCGGCCCTGCTGATCTGCCTGGTCCTGGGGCTGGTGGGGGCCTCCGTGGCCGCCCTGGCCGTCTGACCCCGTACCTTCCGTCCGCGCGCCCCGTGCCCTCCGGCACGGGGCGCGCCGCTTCGCGGATCCGCCCCTCAGTCCGGTCCCTCCTGCGCCCGGACCAGGGGAATGGCCTCGGCCAGGGCGTCGCGGTAGGGCGCCTGGGTGACCACGTAGCTGAACCCGTACCTCTCGCGGCGCTCCAGGATCGTGTCCGCGATCTCCCGCGGGGTGCCGATCAGCACGTAGGGGTTCTTCCACACGGGTTCCCCCTCGGGGAATACCCCGGGCCCCGCCTGCTCCAGGATCCGGGCGGTGGTCGCCTCCACGTCGTCGGTGACCGCCACCATCTGGACGAGCACGCTCGACTCGTACCCGCGTCCGGCGGCCCGCTCCCGGACCAGTTCCACCCGCCGCAGGGTCTCGGCCGAGTCCGCCACCGAGAACTCCCCCAGTCTGCGGCGCCGCCGCTGCGTGAGCCCGCTGAAGCCCACGATGTCGGCCCGCTCGGCGGCCATGGTCAGGGTCGCGGCCCCGTGCCCGCCGATCAGCAGCGGCGGCCGGGGGCGCTGGACGGGCCGGGGTTCCTGGCCGCCCTCGGCCAGCCTCCGGTCGAGCTCGTCCAGGGCCGCGGCCAGGTTCGCGGTCCGCTCGGCGTGGGGCCGCCAGGGGATTCCCGCGTCGTCGAACTCCGACTTCATGTGGCCCGAGCCCAGGCCCAGCTCGAAGCGCCCGCCCGAGACCTGGTCGAGGGTGGCGGCCTCGCGCGCCAGGAGCGCCGGGTTCCAGAACTCGTTGTTGAGCACGTAGGTGCCCAGCCGCAGGCGGCTGGTGGCCGCGGCCGCGGCGGCCAGGCGGACGAAGGGCGAGGCCATGCCCAGGTGGTCGGGGGCCAGCAGGACGTCGAAGCCCTGTGCCTCGACGGCGCGGCAGACGTCGGCCCAGTCCCCGGGCTCGTCCGCGAGCATGTTGGTTCCGAAGCGAAAACTCCTCATGGGGCCGAGCCAACACCACCGTGCGCCCCGGCGCCAGGGACCTTCACCCTCCGGGACGGGCCCGGGACGACGGCGGGGGCGCACCGGCCGGTGCGCCCCCGCGTGTCGGGTCAGCCGCCCTTGCTGGCGGCGGGATCGGGGTCGTCGTCCCCGGCCTCCGCCACCGGCGCGCCGCGCGTCCCCGACTCCTCGCCGGTCCGCGGCGGCGCCTCCGGGGACGCGGTGGCCGCGGCCGGGCCCGCGCCCCGGGAGCGGCGTTCGAGTTCGGCCAGGTAGGCGTTGTAGGCGTCCATGTCGGCGTCGTCGGAGCCGCCCCGGCGGCTGTGGCGCTCCCGGCGGCGCTCCTGCTTCTCGTCGTCGCGCGACCACTGCCGCACCAGCGCGATCATGACCAGCGCGGTGGGGATCTCGCCCAGGGCCCAGGCGACGCCGCCGCCCGCGTACTGGTCCGCGGCCTGGTCCTCCAGCCACGGGATGTCGAACTGGCCGTAGTAGTCCATCGCCAGCGGTTCGGACTGCATCATGATCGTGATGCCGAAGAAGGCGTGGAACCCCATCACCACCAGCAGCAGCAGGATGCGCAGCAGGAAGGGCACCTTCCTCGGCGCCGGGTCCACGCCCACGATGATCCAGTAGAAGAGGAAGCCCACCAGCAGGAAGTGCACACCCATGAGCAGGTGGCCCAGGTGGTCGTTCATCAGCGTGCCGAACAGCGGCGTGAAGTACAGCACGTAGGGGCTGAAGACGAACAGCGGGGCCGCGATCGCCGGGTGCGTGACCGTCTTGGAGAAACGGCTGTTGAGGAACAGGTTGAGCCACTCGCGCGGCCCCCGGTCCCCGCGCCGCGCGGCGGGTTTGAGCGCCCGCAGGGCCAGGGTGATCGGCGCACCCAGCACCAGCAGGATGGGGGTGAGCATCGACAGCACCATGTGCTGGATCATGTGCGTCGAGAACAGCACCATGGAGTAGGTCGCGAACCCGGTGAGCTGCGTGACCACGATCGTCACCAGCCCCGCCGCGAAGGCCACCGTCCGCCCCACGGGCCAGGAGTCGCCCCGGCGCACCAGCCGGACCACGGCTCCCGCGTACAGACCGCCCGCGACGAGCACGACCATGATGAAGAACAGGTCGGGGCGCCACAGGGTGAGCAGGGTCTGGGCGCTCATGGGCGGCGGGACGGGGAAGCCGAGGATGGCGGCGGCCGGGTCCACGGTGCCCTCCAGCGGCGGGGGCGGCGCGGTGCGCCCCAGACCGACGGACACGCCGATGACGGTGGCCATGACGAGCACCTCGGCCAGCGCCGCGCGCAGGAACAGCGGGCGCCGGAACACCTCCCCCGCCGGTCCCCGCGGGGCGTCCTCCAGGCGCTTGAAGACGAACTCGCGGTGCATGTAGCCGAACGCGCCCAGGACCCCGAACAGGATGATCTTGACCAGGATGATCAGGCCGTACTCGGTGGCGATCAGGTCCTCGATCGAGTACAGGCGGGCCAGCGCGCTGGCCGCGCCGCTGACGGCCACGCCGACGTAGGCCCACAGGGCCAGGCGGCTGAAGCGGTTGGCGGCCGCCGACGGGTCCTGGGCGTCGCGCCGCAGCGCGTGGTAGGTCAGCGCGGCCACGCCGCCCACCCACACGCTGATGGAGACCACGTGCAGGGCCAGCCCGGTCACGGCCAGCTCGTGCGAGCCGGAGGAGGCCGAGTGGCCGGTCAGCGCGGGCGGCGTGGTGGCGGCCAGGGCGAGGACGAGCAGCCACAGGCCGCCGGTGGCGGTGGTGGCCGTGCGGCCGAACAGGGCGATGCCGGTCGTGAGCAGGACGACGAACATCAGCGCGATGCCGCCCGAGACCGACCCGGCGTAGGCCGTGACCTCGTCGACGCTGATCTGGCCGACCTTGCGGGCCAGGAACTCCGCGGCCTGGAAGTACAGGGTGAACACGGCGGCGAGGGCCCAGACCAGGCCCGCCCAGCTGGCCGCGCGCACGTAGGCGGTCGCCTGCGGGGAGAGCCTGCCCTTGTGGGAGGGCAGCAGGACGGCGGCGAGCAGCAGCAGGCCGATCGCCACGACCGCGGAGGCGTCCATGGTGACCTTGGCCAGCGGCAGGCCCCAGCGGACCGCCTCTCCGGCGTCGGGCAGCCCGGGGATGACCTCGGGGAAGGCGGCTCCGCCGAGGACCAGGGTCAGGCTCAGGCCGGTCAGGCACAGGGCGGCGGCAGCGGCGGCGAAGAGGGGCGCCCGCCCCGTGCCCGGGGCGTCGTCATGGTGTTCCTTGAGGGGGGACTTCTGGTTCTGTGCGGGAGGAGCCACGCGCCACTCCGTCGTCGGTCTCGTTACAACTGGCTGGTCAGCGCCCTTGGCCGTGTGACCGCCTCGCCGCTGTCCGGAACTTTTCCGGCAGGGGCCGCGCACGGAGGAACACCTCGACCAAGGTTAGTCCGTCTACTACACAGTGTCGGACTTGGGCTTCCCCGTACACCCCCGCTGGCGGATCCGGGGCGCCCGCGGGGCGGACGGAAGAGCCGACGGGCGGTCGGAAGGGTCGCCGGAGGTGATCGGCGCCGCCCCCTCGCCCCTCCGGTGGGGCGGCGCGGGGGCCGGGATGTCGGATTCCCCCGTGCGGCGGGGCTCTTCGCGATACGCTCGGATCCGGTCGAGACGACGGTTCCCCCGCCTTCGGCGTCCGGCCTCCCCTCCCGTGCCACGGTTCCCCGTGGCGCCTCTCAGCACATCCTCCAGCGAGCGCAGCGAAGGGGACGGCGGATGGCCGTGTACGACAGTGTGGTCAGGTCCACGCGCGTGGTCGCCCCCGAGGGGGTCCGGCCCGCCTCCGTCGGGGTGCGCGACGGTCGGATCGAGGCCGTGGGCGCCCACGGCGCGCACATGCCCGCCCACGAGACGACCGACCTCGGCGACGTGGCGCTGCTGCCCGGCGCGGTGGACGTCGGCACCGGCGTGCACGTGCCCGGACAGGGCCTGGCCGAGTCCTACCGCCGGACGGGGACGGCCGCCCTGCGCGGCGGGGTGACCTGCGTGGTGGCCTCCCCCGCCCCGGCGCGACCCGCCCTCACCTGCCCGGACGCCCTCGGGGCGCACCAGCGCGCGGCGGCCCTGTCCCCCGTGCCGGTGCTGTTCCTGGGCGGGGTGGCCCCGGGCACCGGCCCGCTGGACCTGGCCGACCTCCAGTCCGCGGGGGCGGTGGCCTTCCACTGCTCGCTGTCGGACGGGGGCGCCCCGGACGTCGCGGCGCTGAACGACGCCCAGCTGCGCAAGGCGATGGCCGAACTCGCGGCGCTGGACAGCGTGCTGCTGGTGCACGCCGAGGACGCGGCCGAGCTGGGAACCCCGCCGCTGGCCGCGGAGCACCGGCCGCCCCGGGCGGAGCGGCGCGGGCTGGAGCGGGTGATCGCGGCGGCCCGCTCGGTGGGGACGCGCACGCACGTGGGGTCGTTCACGGCGGCCGAGTGCGCGGCGCTGCTGGCGGCGGCGGGGGCTGTGGGGGTGGCGCTGACGGCGCACACCTGCCCGCACTACCTGTGCCTGCCCTCGGAGTCGCTGGCGCCGGAGTCGCCCGCGCACGCCTGTCGGCCGCCGCTGCGCTCGGACGCCAACCGCAAGGCGCTGTGGAGCGCGCTGCTGGCGCGGGACTCGGCGATCACCACCGTGGGGTCGGGGCACCTGCCCGCCCACGGCCTGTACACGCTGGAGTGGAGCCTGTCGGCGCTGTGGACGGCGGCGCACCGGCGCGGCCGGGGCCTGGCCGACCTCGCGCGGTGGACGGCGCGGGCCCCGGCGGAACTGCTGGGGCTGGTGGGCAAGGGGCGGATCGCGTCGGGGTTCGACGCCGACCTGGTCGCCTTCGATCCCGGCGCGCGGGTGGCGATCCCCCCGGCGGACCCGAGCCCCTACGCGGGCCGGGAGCTGACCGGCCGGGTGGAGCGGGTGTGGATCTCGGGCCGCCCGGCGGGCGGCGTCCGTTAGGGCGACGCCCGGACTGACGGCAACCCGTGCGACAGCACCCGGTGGAGCGGTGCCCGGAGCGACAGCGCCCGGACTGACCGCGCCCGGGGCGGCGGCCTACGGAGCGGTGGGCTCCCGGGAGGATTGAGCCCGCGCACCACGGGCAGGTACCCGTGTCCCAGGCCACACATCGGTCTTACACCCTGTCAGCAAGATCGTCGACAGCGATGCATGTTGGCGATGGCGCCAGGGCACCCCCGCAGTTCACAGTGGGGGTATCAACGGCGATACCCGTAGGAGGAACCGTGCGCATCGGCGTGCCCCGCGAGATCAAGAACCACGAGTACCGGGTGGCCATCACCCCCGCCGGGGTCCACGAACTGGTCCGCCGCGGCCACGAGGTGGTCGTCGAGCGCGACGCGGGCCTCGGCTCCTCCATCTCCAACACCGAGTACGAGGCGGCGGGCGCGCGCATCCTGGACTCCCCCGACGAGGTGTGGGCCGCGGGTGAGCTGGTCCTGAAGGTCAAGGAGCCGGTCCCGGCCGAGTACCACCGCATGCGGGAGGGGCAGACCCTCTTCACCTACCTGCACCTGGCCGCCTCGCGCGAGTGCACCGACGCCCTGCTGGAGCGGCGGGTGACCGGCATCGCCTACGAGACCGTGCAGCTGCCGGACGGCTCCCTGCCGCTGCTGGCCCCGATGTCGGAGGTCGCGGGCCGCCTGGCCCCGCAGATGGGGGCGGTGACCCTCCAGCGGCCCAACGGCGGGCGCGGCGTGCTGATGGGCGGGGTGCCGGGCGTGCGCCCGGCGCGCGTGACCGTGATCGGCGCGGGCGTCTCCGGCCTGAACGCGACGCAGATCGCGGTGGGCATGGGCGCCGAGGTGACCGTGCTGGACCTGAACGTGAACAAGCTGCGGCACGTGGACTCCCTCTACCAGGGCCGGGTCAAGACGGTGGTGTCCAACGCCTTCGAGCTGGAGCTGTCGGTGCTGGAGTCGGACATGGTGATCGGGGCGGTACTGGTGCCGGGGGCCAAGGCGCCCAAACTGGTGTCCAACGAGCTGGTGTCGCGGATGCGTCCGGGCGCGGTGCTGGTGGACATCGCGATCGACCAGGGCGGGTGCTTCGAGGACTCGCGCCCCACCACGCACGCCGACCCCACCTTCCACGTGCACGACACGGTGTTCTACTGCGTGGCGAACATGCCGGGCGCGGTGCCCAACACCTCCACGCACGCCCTGACCAAGGACACCCTGCGGTACACGGTGGCACTGGCGGAGAAGGGCTGGCGGCGCGCCATGAACGAGGACGAGGCGCTGGCCGGGGGCCTGAACACCTTCGACGGCGACGTGGTCTCCGCCCCGGTCGCCGAGGCTCACGGGACCAAGCACCGCCCGTTGGACGAGGTGCTGAACCACGAGTAGTCGGCGGCGGAGCCGCCGCGCGACACGCCAATTCCCAGGGGCGTCGCGACGCAGGAAGTCAGTTGCCCGCCGTGAGCGACTCATCGAGGTGTTCGGCTGGGGCATCCCGTTCGAACGCTGTTCAGAGCGGCGCCGGAGGGGCTGGGACGCGGTCCGGGGAGACTCGGCACGGGCTCGGGGGGACGGCAATACCGCTCACCATGCGGGACCATCGTGGAAACCGACAGGCAGCGGGCCACCGGTCGCACCAGCACGTTCTCGCTGGCTGTCGGCGACTCGCCGAGCCGCGCACCCGCCCCACGCTCGCCGTGACCCATTCCACACCCGGGACCGACTCGCCCCAAAGGGTTTTTTGATTCACCCATCATTCATGTTTCCACCGCACTCGGCCCATCGGCACTGGAGCGTTCGAAGCAACACCAGAGAAGCAGCATGAAAAAAATACTGCCCAGATGCATCACTAATTGAAATCCATTCCTACGCGCAGAGGCGGAGTGAACCGGCCGGATCCCCGTCGACTCCGAGCCCGCCGTCGAACCCGACGCGGCATCAGGACAGGCACTGGTCACTGTTTCTGTCGAAGGGACGGGCCGGACGGAGGGTCCCAACAAGGCAGACGCCGCCCCGCGCCGCCGAACACGACACACCCGTGAAATCGGCATCCACCACGGGCGGGTAGGCTCCATCTCGGTGTTCGTGTCAGTGAGTTATCTGGATGGTGCGGAAAATGGAACCTCGATTCTCACGAACTGACCGTAGGAGGGCCCGCCCCACGGCTTTCGTGGTCGCCGCCACGATGTCCTTGCTCGCTCTCGGCTGCTCCAACGCGACGGACGAGCTGGAGGTTCTCTCCACCGGTACCGGCGCTGACGAGGGCCATGGTGAGGCACAGCTGGCCGGGACGCTGTCGGGGACCGCCGCCGAAGGGCTGGCCTGCTTCACCGTCACCGCCGAGGATGGACACAGGTACCTGGTCTCCTGGCCTGAGGGGTACTCAGCTCTGGACGGTCCACTACGGCTGCTCGATGAGAACGGCACCACCGTCGCCGCCGACGGTGACAGCGTCGTGCTCGTGGGTGGCACGGGTTCCGACGACGAGTCCGACATAGAGTGCGGCGACATCAGCGCGCCCGAGTGGCGCGCCGGTGGAGTCGTCTCTTCCGAGTGAGGACTGCCGGGGCTGTCATGCATGAGAAAACGTCGGCCCCGGCAGCACATGAGCACGGACAGCACGTCGCCCGGGCGGGCACGGAGCCCGTCCGGGGGTCCGCGCCGCCCGGCCGAACGGGTGGCGCGGACCGCACCGTTCGGGGTGGTCGCGCAGGTCGGCCGGGGGTACGGTCGGGGGGAAAGCCCGCGCGTCCGGCTCTGCGGCCGAACGCGGGAGGACGAGTACCGAGGTGGGACAGCGTGGCACACACCGGCTCGGCGACCGCGACCCGGATCGTCGAACTCGAGCTGATCCGGCTGCGGCCCCCGGCCGGCGGCCGCGGCTCCGGCGCCGACGGCCCCGTCCTGGTCCGGGTGGCCGACGGTGACGGCGTGAGCGGCTGGGGAGAGCTGTCCGAGGCCAGCGGGGCCCAGTGGGACGCCCTGACCCGTGCCTTCGCCCCCGCCCTGCTCAGCCACTCCTGGCGGCGTCCGACCGAGGCGGGCGAGGCCTGGGCCGACCTGCCCTGGGACCCGGCCGTGGCCGGTGCCCTGGACACCGCCTGCTGGGACCTGTGGAGCCGCCAGCGCGACACCCCGCTCTCGCACGCCCTGGGCGGGGAGCGCACCGCGCTCACCGCGGGGGTGACGCTGCCCCGCCAGGTGGCCGTGGAGTCGGTGGTCACGGAGGTGAACCGCCAGGTGGGTTCGGGTTTCCGGCGGATCCGGCTGGAGATCGCCCCGGGCTGGGACGCCGACGTGGTGCGCGCGGTGCAGTCGAGTTTCCCGTTCCTGGTCCTCCAGGCGGACGCGGGCTGCCGCTACACCGAGTCCCCCGCCGACCTGGACGCGCTGCGCGTCCTGGACGGGCTCGGCCTGCTGGCGGTCGAGGACCCCTTCGCCCCGGGCGACCTCGCGGCGCACGCCCGGCTGGCCGCCGAGCTGCGCACGCCGGTGGCACTGGGCCGGTCGCTGGAGTCGGTGGACGACCTCACCGAGGCGGTCCGGGCCGAGGCGGGCGGCGCGGTGAACGTGGACCCGGCCCGTCTGGGCGGCCTCACGGCGGCCCGCCGCGCGGTGGACCGCGCCGTGGACGCGGGCTGGCGGGTGTGGTGCGGTTCGTCGGCGGTGACGGGGGTCGGCCGCGCCGCGACGGTCGCGCTGGCCTCGCTGTCGGGGGCCTCGCTTCCGGTGGAGATGCCCGGAGCCGGGAACCGCGGCCGCGATCTGGTGCTCCCGCCCGTGCGCGCGCACGACGGCGTGGTGCCGGTCCCGCTGACCGAGAGCGGTCTGGGGCACACGGTGGACCGCGCCGCGGTGGCCGAGCGCACCGCCCGGGCCCTGGTCGTGGACGCCGACGGGCCGCGCGAGGCCCGGGTGGAGCGCGGTCGCGTCAACGGCGCCCGGCGGCGGCGCTGACCAGCGAGACTCCAGCCACCGCAGCCCAGCCCCGCCGCGCCCGGCCGGGTTCCCTCCCCCTAACCGAACAGCGTTAGGTAGAGTTGCGGCACCGTCCGGCCCCCGTTTCCGGACCCGACGACCGTGGAGGCGCGGTGCGCGTATTCGCCGACATCCAAGAGGTGCTCGCATCCCAGGGCGAGCACCTGGGCCACACCGACTGGGTGACCATCGACCAGGAACGGATCTCCCTCTTCGCCGACGCGACGCAGGACCACCAGTGGATCCACACCGACCCGGAGAGGGCGGCCGCGGGCCCCTTCGGGGGCACCATCGCGCACGGGTTCCTCACCCTGTCGATGCTGGCCCACTTCTCCCAGTCGGCGATCTCGCTGACGAGGAAGCCGAGCATGTCCATCAACTACGGGCTCAACAAGGTGCGCTTCCTCCAGCCGGTCGTGTCCGGCTCGCGCATCCGCGACGGCATCGAGCTCAGCTCGGTCCGGGAGACCCCCAAGGGCTACCTGGTCACCACGACCCACACCGTGGAGATCGAGGGCCAGGAGCGGCCCGCCCTGGTGGCCGAGTCGCTCGGCCTCTGGGTGCCCTGAGGGCCCCTTCCGGAGCCCGCGCCTCCCCGGAGCGGCCCCGGAACGCGAGCGCGGCCCCGACCGGGCGGGTCCCCTCCCGGCCGGGGCCGCGTGTTCAGCGCGCCAGCTTGCGCAGCGCCCTGCGGGTGAGCCCGGGGGTGAACCAGCGCAGCTTGCGCTCGGCCCGCTTGGCTCGTGCCCGCATCCTGTCCGCGTCGACGAGCGCGCGTTCGAGCTTGCGCTTGAGCGCCTCGACGTCCTCGGTCCCGGTCGCCTCGCCCCCGTCCGTGATGACGAGGTCCGTTCCCGGCATCCAGTGGGTGCCGCAGACCTCCTCCACCCCTCGGTCCAGCTCCTCCGGGGTCGCCTCGGGCCACAGGTGGCGGGCCCTGGCGTAGGCGGAGACCCGCTCCATGCGCAGAACGCCGTCGCCCCGCGTGGCACCGGGCACGGGCGAGCACAGCAGTCCCGCCTTGCTCTTGTTGGCCGTGTCGACCAGGTCGGTGACCGCGCTGGCGCGCAGCGCCGCCCCGGCGGGCACCCGCAGCTGGAAGGGCACACGCGCGTCGTGCGCGGGCGCGGCCTCGACCAGGCGCACCCGGGCGTCCCCGCGGAAGGTCTCCCGGATCAGCCGCAGGTCGAGCCGCTCCTCGTCCAGCGGGGAACGCCGCCCCTCGTCCAGCTCGTCCCAGGGGCCGACCAGCCACAACCGGATGTCGGGAGTGGTCCCGGACAGCAGCGCGGAGGCGGTGGTGTCCACGTCCTCCAGGGTGGCGCCGTCCACGTCCATCACCACGTCGACCATCGGCACCTCCCACACCCGCTCGGGGCGCTTGCGGCGCAGGTGGAAGTCGGGTACCCGGTTGGACACGAACGGGGAGCGGTAGCGGGTCCCCGCGTCGCGGCGGGTCTGCATCTGGGAGCGCCCCAGGTGCCAGCTGCTGGTGTCCAGGTCGGGCACGAACAGGGCGCCCTGCTGGGAGACCCGGTAGGCGAACTCGGTGTCGCCGCCCAGGACCAGTTCCCCGTCCAGGCCGCCCGCGGCGTCGAACAGGGTGCGGTGCAGGGAGCCGGTGGCGCCGATGAACACCTTGTAGGCCAGGCGCCCGGCGTTGCGCAGCCGGTCGTTCTGGTTGATCTGGCGCTCCACCCAGTGCGGGTCGGCGGTCTCTCGGTCGAACAGCTCGGCGGCGCGCCCCTCGCGCACCTCGGCGGCCACGTACTCGGGGGTCATCGCGGCGGGGTCGAAGTCCACGAACAGCTTGTGGCCCAGCGCGACCCCGTAGTCGACCAGGTGGTGCCAGCGCATCTGCGACTCGACGTGGTCGCGGTAGACCAGCATGTCCGCGTCCAGGCGCAGGACCACCTGGCCGGAGGAGACTGCCACTCCGCTGTTGACGGCGTGCGCCGAACCCCAGCCGCCGGGGGCCGAGGTGATCAGTCGGGTGTTCTCCGGGCGCACCGGCGGCAGGGTGAGCGGCTCGGGGGAGCCGTCGTCGACCACGATCACCTCCGTCAGGTGCGCGGGATAGCTCTGCGCGGACAGCGAGGCGAGGACGAGCGCGAGCTTGTCCGGGTGCCCGTGAGCCGGGATGACCACCGACACCGACAGGGTCGGGGTCCACGCGCCGACCGCGGGCGGCTGGAGCACCGCGTGGTCGTTGCGCCGCGCACGAGGCTGGTCGCTGTAGTCGATCCGCGCCCGGGGCAGGACGGGTGCGTGCGCGTGGTCGCCGGAGACCGGTTCCGGAGTCATGTCAAGCGTGGTCAACGGATCTCCCCCGTGTACTCGGTGGCGGGCTGGCCCAGGGGCGAGGGTTCGCCCTCCAGGAGGGCGCTGGGGCGCCAGCCGAGCCACTGTCTGGTGTAGTTGTGCAGGAAGTAGCCCATGTCCTCGGACCAGGTGTGGCCGCCACCGGTGCGGCGCAGCACGTAGCCCAGACCCTGGGCCCGGTAGATACGGCCCCCGCCCCGGTTGACGGCGAGGAGCAGCTGGGTGTCGATGGCGCGGGGCAGCGGCCGGAAGCCGCCGCTCTCCTCCATCACCACGCGGTCGGTGAGGATGGTGCCCCCGGCGATGAACCGGGTGGTGGTCTCCGACTCGCGGCTGCGCCACACGGTCAGGTCCACCTCCTGGAGGTAGACGAAGTCCTGGCCGGTGCCGACGAGCTCGGCGCCGGAGTAGGTGCGGGCCAGCACCATGTCGGACAGGTGGTCGGGGCCGTACCAGTCGTCGTCGTCCCACTTGGCGATCAGGTCGCCCGAGGCGCGGTCGACGGAGTCGTTGAGCACCGAGCCGAAGATCTGGCCCGCGTCGGCCTCGTGGACGACCAGGTGCAACCCCTTGGCGGTGAACTCGGCGACGGCCGACGCCACCTCGGGCCGGGAGGCCGCGAAGCCGTGCAGGGTGAGCACCACCTCCAGGTCCACTCCGCGCTGCCGGGCGATCTGGGCGAGCGCGAACCCGACCATCTCGGGACGGCGCGTACACAGGATGACCGACACCCGGGGTTCGCGGGGCAGGGGGATCCCGGCCTCGGCGCCCAGGGCCCGCCAGCGGGAGCGCTGGCCGTGGTCGCGCAGGGCGGCGCGGCGCAGGCGAATGCTGTGCTCCTCGCGACTGAGCCGGTCGGAGAGGTCGGCCTCGGCGCCCGCGGTGAGCAGATCGGTGAGGGAGGGGCCGAGTCCGGCCGCCCAGGAAGGCACCGGACCGCTGAGCAGAGGCACTCCCCCCGCGGCGAGGGAGGCGACGGCGCGCACCGCGGCGCTGGGTCCGGTGTGCCCGGACCAGTCCACCCGGACGCCGCGCAGATGGCGCAGACG
Source organism: Nocardiopsis deserti (assembly GCF_008638355.1). Classification (NCBI taxonomy): domain Bacteria; kingdom Bacillati; phylum Actinomycetota; class Actinomycetes; order Streptosporangiales; family Nocardiopsidaceae; genus Nocardiopsis; species Nocardiopsis deserti. Next base: position 217,579 of record NZ_ML703348.1, read on the forward strand.
TGCCAGGTCGACGTCGGTGACGGTGCCGTCGGCGGCGACGGCGACCAGGTCCTTGTTGCCCACGCGGACCACCGCGCGGTCGCCGTGGACGGTCAGATCGCCCAGGGGCCCCTTCTCGGACTTGTCGAAGCCGATGGGGTTGACGGTGAGCTCGTCCAGGGGGGCGACCGCGTGCACGGCGTCGGGTACCGCCTCGCGCACCCGGGCGGGTCCGTCCGGTCCGGAGATCCGGGCCCAGGAGTCGGCACCGGTGGTGGAGCGGTCCAGGACCGGGACGACCGGGTCGGTCCACTCGGGCCGTTCCGCGCTCCCGGACACGCGCAGCGCCATGTCGCCGAAGGGGGTCACCCGGCGCAGCGGGACGGGCCCCTCCGCGACCACGCCTTGGGCGCCGGTGTCGCCGGGCCGCCACAGGGCGGCCTCGGGCCCGTTGAGGACCGCCATCGGGGCGATCGCGGGGGCCCTTCGGCGGCCTCGGGCGCCGTGCACGACGGCGTCCACGGCCTGAGCGGTGTCCACGCCGTTGGGGAAGAACAGCTCGCACAGCCAGCCGCTCTTGTCCACGCGGCGCACTCGCACCTCCTGGAGGTCGCGCCACTGGCCCATGCCCGGGGAGGCCGGGAGCGGGGGCTCCTGGTGGCCGGGAGTGGCGGCCAGCGCGACAAGGACGTGCACGGCCCGGGGCAGGTGCGTGGAGACGGTGAGGGCGCGGTTCAGGTCGGTGGGCGTGGCGGCCAGGACCGCGACGAGTCCGACCTCCGGCTCACCGTTGCGGATCTCGGCGCCCGGGACCTCCACGGCCTGCCCCAGGGGATGGGCGTCCAGGTCCAGGAGGAGGTCGGCGGGGCGTAACGGCAGCCCGGCCAGGACGGAACGGGTGTCGGCTCCCACGTGGCACAGCAGGGCGGCCTCGCTGCCACGGGCGCGCAGTGCGTGCCGCAAGGCGGTGGTGATCATCGGGTGACCTCGGGTGTGTCGGGTCGGACTCGGGCCCGTCGGGTGGTGCGTGCGGAAAGGTGTGGTGGGGGTCAGAGCCCCTTGCGGCTGAAGACGTGGGCGCCCTTCTCCGCGGCCTCCTCCGTCCGCTGGAGTTCGGGGTACTCGGTGAGCCAGCGGTCACCGATGGCGCGCTCGTCCACGCGCGCGGCGTCGTCCAGGACGATGACGGCGTCCTCGGTGCAGCGCGGCAGCAGGACGGGCAGGGCCGGGTAGCGGGCCTGGAGGCCGGTGGCCTTGGGCGGGCCGTCGACGAACAGAAGGCCGATGCCCTCCAGGTCGGCGAAGACCGAGGCCTCGTACCAGCGGTCCGCGGTGGGCAGTTCCTTGCCCTTGACGGTGACCGTCGTGTTCGCGATCTCGACCAGCGGGGCGTGCCGGACCTCGACGATGTCGTCGAGCCCGTGCGCGGCCACCAGTTCGCGGCTGAGCTCGGCGTAGCGGGCGTCGTGCTCGACGGCGACGAGCCTGCCGGTGCCCGCGCGGCGCAGGGCGTAGCCGATCCAGACGCTGGAGGCGCCGCTGCCGCACTCCACGACCAGTTCGGGGCGCAGCCGGTCGATCTGGCGGACCAGGATCCGGAGCACGTCGGGGGAGGCGGCCCAGCCGCGCAGGGGCGGCATGAACGCGGCGGTGTCGAGGTACTCGCGCAACTCGGTCCAGGCGACCTGCTGCTCGTAGTCGTCGCGTCCCTGTACGGAGACCGCGCTCTTGAGGTCGCGGCTCACCTTGGGCAGCGCGTGGTCCTGGAGGTGGGCGACGCGCTCGCGGACGCCGTCCAGGGCGCGGGTGGTCTCCAGGCGTTCGCGGCCCAGCGCCTCCGTGACTCGGCGGCTGTGGGTGTCCATCGAGGTGGCCACGCTCCTGGAGAGGGCGCCCACCCTGCGGTACAGGAGCAGCGTGCCCAGCCCGAGCACGCCCACGGCACCGGCGAGCAGGCCGAGGAAGGTGAGGGTGAGCACGTCCGTCCAGCCGATCAGGCCCGCGATCCCCAGGGCGGCTGGTACGCAGAGCACGGCGGCGCCGACCACCGCGCCGGTGACCAGGAGTGGACGGAGACGGCTGCGAAGCGACCGCATGGGCGGATACCTCCACGGGAGTTTCGACACGGTTCCGCCGGGCGCGGGCCGCGGGGGGATGAGAGGGGAAGGGCTGGTTTCCCGGCACTGAACTGCCGCTTCGCCCGGTGCTTCGGGAACGGCGGCAATCCGCTCAGACGCTTTCGACCTTAGCCCTTCGAGGAAATAACGGACGCCTCCGAAGGGGAATCGAAACCTGGATTACACGCAATTCGCCTTCCGTTCACCCGAGCATCATGCGCTTCTCATTTTCGCGCATCCGAGGCTTTCCCGGGGCGTCGGGGAGCCCGCCCCCACCACCCGCTGGCCTCCCGCAGGGCCTCCTCAGCGACAGGCGCGGGAGTGTGCGCGGGCGGCCGTGTGGCGGTCCCGGGGGCGGCGTTGAAAAACACGGTGCGCGCGCGTCGCCGGGACGGCGCATTCCTCCTCTCCCACCTGCGAATTCTGCGCGGCGGCAACGGACACCGGCCGACGCTTTCCGTGGGTTCCCCGCCCCTGTGTCCGCACTCGCGGGGATTTCACCGCGAAAGCGAGGATTGGGAGCGACCGTGCCGGGCAGTGCGGAAGGAGGCGGTGGTGGGCCCGACCGTGAGGGCCGTCCGCCGCGGAGCGCTCCCCCACGGGTCGCGGCGGCCGCGGGCACGGGGCGCGCTCCTCCGGAGCGGGGCCCGCGGCCTCGGTTTATTCCCGTGTCGGAGTGTAAAGAGCCTGACATCGGGTGAGCCGCCGCCCGACTGATAGCTTGCTGCCTAGGCGATCCCATCGCTGGTGAACACGACGAACCGCGTCATTGGAAAGGTGCGTCAGAGATGTCTGCGCCGTACTCGCTTCCCGAACTGCCCTACGACTACGCGGCCCTGGAGCCGTGGATCTCCGGTCAGATCATGGAGCTCCACCACGACAAGCACCACGCGACCTACGTCGCCGGTGCCAACACGGCTCTGGAGAAGATGGCGGAGGCCCGGGAGACCGGCGACTTCGGCACCATCCCGATGCTGGAGAAGAACCTGGCCTTCAACCTGGGCGGCCACGTCAACCACTCCATCTTCTGGAAGAACCTGTCCCCCGAGGGCGGTGACAAGCCCGAGGGCGAGCTGGGCGCGGCCATCGACGACCAGTTCGGCTCCTTCGACGCCTTCCGCTCGCACTTCACCGCTGTGGCCACCACCATCCAGGGCTCGGGCTGGGCGATCCTGGCCTGGGACGCGCTGGGTCAGCGCCTGGTCATCGAGCAGCTCTACGACCAGCAGGGCAACACCGCCCTCAGCTCCGTTCCGCTGCTGATGCTGGACATGTGGGAGCACGCCTTCTACCTCCAGTACAAGAACGTGAAGGCCGAGTACGCCAAGGCGTTCTGGAACGTGGTCAACTGGGCCGACGTCCAGGAGCGCTTCAGCAACGCCCGCGGGGTCAAGATCGGCTAGCCCCGGTCCCCCGTCCGGCTCGTCGCCGGACACGGCGGAGGGCGGCACCACCCACCGGTGATGCCGCCCTCGCGCGTGTACGGGGTCCCCGGGCCCCGCCTGTGCGGGGTCCGCGTGACCGGGGTCCCCGTCTCCGAGCCCCACGCACCCGGCCCCGGCCCCGGGCGTCAGACCACGAGGCGGACCGGGTCGGCCTCCACCGGCCCGTGCCGGTCGAGCTCGCGCCAGGCCCGCGCCAGCCGCCAGACCAGCTCCTCACGGGTGGGGGCGTCGTAGGCGAAGGGCAGCCGGAACCACTCGGCGTGGCGCTCCCCGCCGGACGCCGACATGACCGAGCCCGGGACCAGCTCCACGTCGTGGCAGAGCGCGACCTGCACGTAGGCGCGGGCCTCCACCCCGGGCAGGTGCACCCACAGCGCCGCCCCGCCGTCCGGGCGCCGCCACTCCCACGAGGGCAGGGCCCCGCGCAGCAACCCCTCCATGTGGTCGAGGGCCTCGCGCATCAGCGCGGAACGCTGCCGGGACAGCTCGTCGTAGCGCTCCAGGAGGCGCACGGTCACCGCCTGGTCGAGCAGGGGGCTGGCCAGGTCGGCGAGGACCTTGCGGCGGCTCAGGCGCAGGGCCATCTCGGCGGGCGCGCGCAGCCAGCCCAGCCGGAGCCCGGCCCAGCCGATCTTGGACAGCGACTCCACGGTGATGACCTCGGCCCCGCGCGGGGCGAACGCGGCCAGCGGCGGGGGCTCGTCGGGGGCGCGCAGGCCGGTGTAGGCGTGGTCCTCCAGCACCGGCACACCGTGACGGGCGGACAGCTCGCCCAGTTCGCGGCGGCGCGCCGCGGACATCATCGTGCCGGTGGGATTGTGGTACGAGGGCATCGTGTAGACGAGGTGGGGCGCGTGCTCGGCCACGGCGCGGCGCACGCCGTTGGCGTCCAGGCCCTGCTCGTCCAGGGGCACGGGCAGGAATCGGGCGCCCCGGTCGCTCATCAGGTCCAGGCAGCCCGCGAAGCTGGGGTCCTCCACCACGACGGGCGAGCCGTTGCGCAGGTAGAGCTGGGCGACCAGGTTGACGGCCTGGTGGGCACCGGTGGTGACGACGATCTGGTCGGCGGTGGTGGGCAGGTTCCGGGCGGTGTAGTGGTCGGCGACGGCCTGGCGCAGCGCGGGCAGGCCGCTGGGATGGTAGCTGCCCTCGGCCATGAGGGCGGGCAGGTCCTCGGCCACGACCCGGCGGATGGCCTCCTCCACGCCGGGGAGCGCGGGGGTGGTCAGGCAGGCGGCCGAGATGAGTCCCTCCTCCCGCTGGAAGAGGTTGCGGTACATGGGGTTGCCCGTGCCGTTGGCGGTCCAGCCGTCCGAGCGCACGGGCGCGACCCGGCTGCTGACGCGGGTGCCGCTGCCCTGTCTGCTGTCGAGGATGCCGTCCGCGCGCAGGGCGTCGTAGGCGGAGACCACGGTGGTGCGGCTCACCCGGAGGCTGGCGGCGAGGGCGCGCTCGGAGGGCAGGCGCTCACCGGGGGCGAGACTGCCCTGGTCGACGAGCTCGCGCAGGGTGTCGGCGAGGCGCCGGTAGAGGGGCCCACCGCCCCGGGGCCAGGCGCCGAGGAGGTCGGCGAGTTCGGCGGAGCTCCGAGAAGAGTCCATTTTCCCCTCCATTGGATCTGTGGGGAGTGGTCCCCGGATTTCATACTGGCATTGCCAGAGGGGATACCACCAGAGCCAGAGTGGACCCTACGACAGCAGTCCAGTTTCCCGGGAGCGGTCATGCAGTTCCTCGCCCAGCGCCGACACGACACCGTCCGCCGCACGCCCCGCCACCGTCCGAACCGCGCCCGGGAAGATGGTCCCACACCCCGCGGTGGCTGGCCGGTGCTGGTGGAGGCGCGCGTCCTGCGGGGCGACCGCCGCCACCTCGGCGCGTTCGCCACCGCCCTGCGCGAACGGGCCCGACGGGATCCCGGACACCTGGAGGAGGTCCACTTCCTCGACGAGGGGGACCACATCCGTCTCGTCTCGCTGTGGTGCTCCCCCGGCGACCTGCGGTCCTTCGTGGAGGCGGCGCACCGGGACGTGCTGGCCTTCCGCGCGGACAGCGGCGCCTTCCCGGAGGTGGAGCGCACGCTGTGGTGGTCCGCGGCGGGAACCCCGGTGACGCCGGAGGAGGCCGGGGAGCGCGCGGCGTGGCTGCGCGGACACGGGCCGGGCGCGCGGGCGTTCACCCTGTCCTCGCCGGTTCCCCCTCCCGCCTGACCCCGGGTCCGGAGCCGACCCGCCAGTCCCCGCCGAGGCGGGGCGCCAGGGAGCGGCGGGCCAGGTCCGCGAACGCGCGCGGGTCCAGCGTCCCGCCGCCCCGCGGCACGACGCCCGCCAGGGGACCCGCCCCCATGGCGGGCAGGTCGGTGAGGTTACAGCGCATGGCCAGGTCCGGGCGGTCCGGCCAGGACCCCACCACCACCCCGGCCGGGGACAGGCCGCGGGTACGCAGCGCTTCGGCGGTCAGCGCGGTGGCGTTCAGGGTGCCCAGGTCGGGTCGGGCCACCACCAGGACCGGCGCGGACAGCAGAACGGCGACGTCGGCCAGGGTCTGCCCCTCGGCGTTGAGCCGCACCAGCAGGCCGCCCGCGCCCTCGACCAGCACCAGGTCGTGCGCTCCCGCCAGACGCCACACTGCCTCGGCCACCGCCTCGGCCCGCACGGGTTCGGCCCCGCAACGGGCGGCGGCCGTGGCGGGGGCCAACGGCTCGGGGTAGCGGACCAGTTCCGCCGTCGTCACGCCCGGGACGAGCCCGGCCACGGTGTCGGCGTCGCCGGGTTCGCCGGGCCCCACCCCGGTCTGGGCGGGTTTGAGCACGGCCACCCGCCGCCCCGCCGCGACCGCCAGCGCGGCCACCGCCGCGGTGACCACCGTCTTGCCGACCCCGGTGCAGGTCCCCGTCACCACCAGGACGCTCACCGGCGCTCCTCCAGGCAGGCCCGCACCGCGGCGGCCATCCCGTCGGCGACGGCGGCCACCTCCTCCGAGGTGCACACGTAGGGCGGCATCGCGTACACGTGCTCGCGGAAGGGCCGCAGCCACACCCCCGCCTCCACCGCCGCCCGCGTGGCCTCGGCCATGCGCACCGGCGTGTCCAGCTCCACCACCCCGATCGCGCCGAGCACCCGCACTCCGCGCACGCCCGGCAGCCCTTCGAGCGGGGCCAGGCCCTCGCGCAGGCCGGTCCCGATCCGCGCCACGTCGCCCCTCCAGTCGCCGCCGGTCAGCAGGTCCACCGAGGCCAGCGCGGTCGCGCAGGCCAGCGGGTTGCCCATGAACGTGGGCCCGTGGGCGAGCACCGGCACCTCGCCCTCGGCGATGCCCCGGGCCACCCGTGCGGTGCACAGCGTCGCGGCGAGGGTCAGGTAGCCGCCGGTCAGCGCCTTGCCCAGGCACATGACGTCGGGAGCGACCCCGGCGTGGTCGGCGGCGAAGAGCTCACCGGTGCGGCCGAAGCCGGTGGCGATCTCGTCGAAGACCAGCAGCAGCCCGTACTCGTCGGCGATCCGCCGCAGCTCCCGCAGGTAGCCCGGGTGGTGGAAGCGCATGCCGCCCGCGCCCTGCACCACGGGTTCGACGATGACGGCGGCCAGCTCGTCGGCGTGCTCGGCAGCCAGGCGCTCGAAGGCGGCCACGTAGCCGGGGTCGGGTTCGGCGCCGAACCCGGAGGGCGGCGCGGGCGCGTGCACCTGGGCGGGCAGCACGTCGCCCCACAGGGAGTGCATGCCGCCGTCCGGGTCGCACACGCTCATCGCGTGGAAGGTGTCGCCGTGGTAGCCGCCCCGCCAGGTGAGGAAGCGGCGCCGCCCGGGGCGGCCGGTGGAGCGGTGGTACTGCATGCACATCTTCATGGCGACCTCCACCGCCACCGAGCCGGAGTCGGCGAGGAAGACGTGCTCCAGCGGTTCCGGGGTGATCGTCACCAGGGCCTCGGCCAGGTCCGCGGCGGGCCCGTGGGTGAGCCCGCCGAACATGACGTGGCTGAACGCGTCGGCCTGACGCCGCACCGCGTCGTCGAGCACCGGGTGGCGGTAGCCGTGGATCGCCGACCACCAGGACGACATCGCGTCCACCACGCGGTGCTCGCCCTCCTCCGACCACAGGGTCAGTGTCGCCCCCTCGGCCCCGGTGACCACGTACGGCCGCTCCGCGGCGGGGACGGTGGTGTAGGGGTGCCACAGGTGGGCGGTGTCCGCGGCGCGGATCCGGGCGGACCGGTCCGCGTGCGCCCGGTGTCCGGCTGCTGCGGGTGGCGTGGGGGTCATGGGGCTCCATTGTTCACCCCGCGCCCGTGCGCGCCCCCGTGCGGTCCCACCAGGAATCCGGGCGGATCTTTGTGGGCTTCGGCGAATGACGCGCGGGTGCGCCGGACGGCAGAGTCGTAGACGCCTCCCTGGCACGAAGGACCGGACCGCCCCAGCGGGATTGGCCGCCGCTGGGTCGGTCCCTGCCGGGGACGCACCCTCCTTCCGGCCCGAACGCGCGGCGACGGCACGCCCGGGCCGGGTGCCCCGCGTCGCGCCCGCCTCGTCGGCGCGTCAGGCATCCGCGGCCGACCCCCGCGCGTCGCCCGCCGCCTCCCCCGTCCGCCGCGACCCGACCGGAGTGCGTCCGACCACGACCGCGCCCACGACCCAGGAGGCCGTCCCGCGTATGCCGAGCACCGCCGCCACCGCACCGTCCACCCGCCGCCCGTGGCCCCTGCGCGCCACGGCCCGTGCGCGCTCCGCGCGTGCGCTGCACCCGGGACACCCCTTCGCGTGGTTGGACGGCGCCGCCCACAGACGCGCGGAGGCCGGGCTGACGCGGTACGCCACGCCCCGGCCCGCGGTCGACGGCCTGCTGGACCTGGCGGGCAACGACTACCTCGGACTGCTGCGCCACCCGGACGTGGTGGCCGCAGCCGGGGACGCCGCCCGCGTGTGGGGCGCGGGCGCGGGCGGATCGCGGCTGGTCACCGGGGACACCGGCCTGCACCGGGAGCTGGAACGCGAACTCGCCGACTTCCACGGCGCGGAGTCCGCTCTGGTGTTCTCGTCCGGGTACGCGGCGAACCTGGCGATGGTCACCGCGCTGGCCGCTCCCGACGGCGGCGCCCCTCCCCTGCTGGTGTGCGACCGCCACAACCACGCCTCCCTCATCGACGCGACCCGCCTGGCCCGGGCCTCGGGGGCGCGCGTGGCGCTCTACGACCACGCCGACGCCGACCGGGCCGCCGAGGCGCTCGCGACGGCGAGGGGACGGGCCCTGCTGCTGAGCGACACCGTGTTCTCGGTGGACGGCGACCTCACCGACGCGGCCGCCCTGGCGCGCGCGGCCCGCGGGCACGGAGCCGCCCTGCTGCTGGACGACGCGCACGGCCTGGGCGTGGTGGGGCCCGGCGGGAGCGGGACGGCGACCGCCGCCGGACTGCGCGGCGCGGACGACGTCGCGGTGTCGGTGACCCTGTCCAAGTCGCTGGGCTCCCAGGGCGGCGCGGTGCTGGGTTCGCGCCGGGTGGTCCGCCACCTGACGGAGACCGCGCGCACGTTCGTCTTCGACACCGGGCTGGCACCGGCCGCGGCGGGCGCGGCACTGGCCGCGCTGCGCGTGCTGCGCGCCGAACCCGGATTGGCCGACGCGGTGCGCGACCGCGCGCGGCGGCTGGCGGAGGGGCTGCGCGGGCGCGGGCTGCCCGCGAGCACCCCGGACGCCGCCGTGGTGTCGGTGCTGGCGCCCTCTCCCGAAACCGCCCTGGCATGGCGTGACGCCTGCCTGGCCTCGGGTGTGCGCGTGGGCTGCTTCCGCCCGCCCTCGGTCCCGGACGGACGGTCCCGGCTGCGGCTGACCGCCCGGGCGACGCTGAGCGGGGCCGACGTCGACCGGGTCGTGGACGTCATCGCGGCGAACCGTCCCGGATAGTCTTGCGGAGGTGACGACAGCCCGCCGGGACCTGGGGAGGCGATAACGGCCGTGTCAGCGCGTGGTGAGGGCCCCGAGGCGCCGGAGCCGGTCCCCGAGAACCCCTCCGCCGTCGGCCGCGTACCGGACGCCGCCCCCCGGAAGCCGAAGGAGGACCCGCACGCCGGACAGGATCCGGCAGCCGCGTCCCCCGGGAGTTCCTCCGACGGGGACGGGGCTCGCGGTTCCGCACAACCCGCCCGAGAGGACTCCTCCGACGAGGACGCGGACGGCACCGGCGACCCGACGGACACCGGAGGCTCCGACAACGGCGGTTCCGGTGACGGAACGGACGACGGCGACGGCAGCGGCAGCGACGGCGGTGACGGGCGCCCGCGCCGACGGCGTCGGCGGTCCCGGGTCGCCGCCGCCGTCTCGGTCACGCTGATCCTGGTCATGGTGGCCGTCCTGGCGTTGCCCGCCACCCGTGAGGGCCTGGTGGCGCTGTGGTGCGAGGCCACCGACGGCGTGTGCCCGGCCGAGGAGCTCCCCCCGCTCACCGAGGAGGAGCAGACCGACTGGCGGGTCCGGATGGAGCCCGAGGAGGCCGCGCTGTGGGGCAACTACGTGGCCCTGGGCGACTCCTACTCCTCCGGTGACGGCGCGGGCGACTACGCCCCCGACACCGCCGAGGCGGGCGGCTGCTGGCGTTCGGAGAACGCCTACCCCCGGGTGATCGCCGAGGAGTTCGACTTCGCCGGTTCGCTGGCCTTCTACGCGTGCAGCAGCCACAAGGGCTCGGAGATGATCGAGCAGATCGGCACCTCCGAGTCGCAGATCGAGCGGGTCACCGAGAACACGTCCCTGGTGACCCTGGGCATCGGCGGCAACGATCTGGGCTTCATCCCCGTCCTGCGCACCTGCATGGTGCGGATGCCGCTCCTGGAGAGCAGCGTCTGCGTCGAGCAGGAGGAGGAGGTCGACAGGCGGATGAGGACCTTCGAGGAGACCCTGACCGAGATCCTCGGGGAGGTCCGCGACCGCGCGCCCGACGCCCGCATCCTGGTGCTGGGCTACCCGCGGCTGTTCCCTGAGGACCCCCCGGGCATGTACTACACGCTGACCAGGAGCGACCAGCTGTGGCTGAACGGTCTGGCCCAGCGGTTCAACGAGCTCATCCGCGACACGGTCTACCTGGCGGACGGCGACGTCTACGGCGGGCGCGAGACCGGCAGTGTGGAGTACGTGAACACCTTCTCCGCCCTGAGCGGGCACGAGGTGAGCGCCGACGCGGCCTGGCTGAACGGGATCGTGCTCGGGCAGCTGGGCGAGGGCCTGCGCGTGGACCGGGCGAGCTTCCACCCCACCGCGCAGGGGCAGCTGTCCATCGCCGAGCGGGTGCGCCTACAGATCGTGGAGGGCCCCGAGCGGGAGGTCTACGTGGCCCGGGAGACCCTGGACAAGGTCGACCCCGAGCAGCTGCGGTCGGAACTGGGCGGACCGCTCGACCCGGAGTTCGCCACCGAGGCGCCCGACAACGAGGCCGACGCCCCCTGACCTGAAAGAAGACGGCTCCACGCTGCGGCTCCGAGCTGCGGGGCCGCACGGCCGCACGCGCCCCGCGCCCGCCCCGGCCTTCCGGTCACCGGACGGATCCGTGGAACGCGGCTCCCGGACGGGCGGGAACCGGCGCCTGCGCACGAGGCGGGCGAGCCGTGCCGCAGATCCGGAGCGGGGCCACTGCCACCGCCGCCGCCCCCGGGGCGCCGTGCGCGACCGGCGGTCGCGCACGGCCCCGCGCTGTCCCTACCGGCCCGCCTGAAGCTCCCGGATCACCTCGGCGAAGCGGTCCAGACCCCAGTTGAGGTCCTCCTCGCTGATCACGAGCGGCGGCGACATCCGCACCGTGGAGCCGTGGGTGTCCTTGACCAGGACGCCGTGGTCGGCGAGGCGCTCGCACAGCTCCCGGCCCGAGGCCAGTGACGGGTCGACGTCGATGCCCGCCCACAGCCCGATGCTGCGCGCGGACACCACCCCGTCGCCCACGAACTCCTTGAGGCGGCGTCTGAGCACCTCGCCCAGGCGCCGCGCGTTCTCCAGGTAGGGGCCCTCGGTCAGCATCCGCACGACCGTGCTCCCGACCGCACCGGCCAGCGGGTTGCCGCCGAACGTGCTGCCGTGCTGACCCGGCTGGATGACGCCGAGCACGTCCTCGTCGGCGACCATCGCCGACACCGGCAGGATGCCGCCGCCCAGCGCCTTGCCGAACAGGTAGGCGTCGGGGACCACTCCGCTGTGCTCACAGGCCCGAACGGTCCCGGTGCGGCCCAGGCCCGACTGCACCTCGTCGGCGATGAACAGCACCCGCTCGCGGTCGCAGATCTCCCTGACCCGGGGCAGGAAGTCCGGCGGCGGCACGACCACCCCGGCCTCGCCCTGCACGGGCTCGATGAGGACCGCCGCGGTCGTGGAGTCGATGGCGGCCTCGATGGCCTCGGCGTCACCGTAGGGCACCGACCGGAAACCCGGTGTGTAGGGACCGAAACCCGTCCTGGCCTCCGGGTCCGACGAGAAGGAGACGATGGTGGTGGTGCGGCCGTGGAAGTTGGCGCCCGCCACGACGATGGTCGCCTCGTTCTCGGGTACGCCCTTGACCTCGTAGGCCCACTTGCGGGCCACCTTGATGCCGGTCTCCACCGCCTCGGCGCCGGTGTTCATCGGCAGGACCTTCTCCTTGCCGACCATGTCGGCGAGGGCGCTGACCCACGGGCCGAACTGGTCGTTGTAGAAGGCCCGGCTCGTGAGGGTCACCCGGTCGATCTGCCGGTGCGCCGCCGCGAGCAGGTCGGGGTTGTGGTGGCCGAAGTTCATGGCCGAGTACCCGGCCAGGCAGTCCAGGTACCTCCTGCCCTCGACGTCGGTCACCCAGGCGCCACGGCCCTCGGCGATCACAACGGGAAGGGGTGAGTAGTTGTGCGCCGACCGCGCCCGTGCGAGCGCGATGTGGTCCGCGCCGGAGAGTGCCTCTCCACCGGGGTTCCCGGCGGAGTCCCGCTGTCCCAGGTTCTGGGTGTTGCCCATCTAGCCGCTCCGATCACCATTGACCGATGTCAGACAGTTGATACCCACCGTCGGGCCGGATCGCGCCCCTTCGGCGGGAGGTCTCCAAGAGTTGAGCAGATGATCCGGTGAGCCCACAAGGGGTGGGAGAGATCACAGCGCGGAGGCGATGCCCGAAAACCCGCCCGCGAAACGCCGCGCACACCCTCTGAGCGGGACCATCACATCCGTGGTGACCTGCGATAACGACCCTGGTGACGCGCTCCACAGCCCCGACGGCGGTCGGCCCCTCCTCCGAGGGGTACGGTCGCACCAACAGCCACCCAGCCGCCGCGAGCCCCGTGCCGTGGACGGCCCCCTCGACCGTGCCCGGGAGGTCAGGCGTGCCCACCTTCGCGTCCCCGGACGCCACCTTCTCCCTCTCCCGCCTGTTCGCGGCGGTCGCCGACGCCGTGCCCGACCGGACCGCCCTGGTCGCCGGTCCCCGGCGGCTCACCTACCGCGCCCTGCGCGAGCGCTCACAGCGGCTGGCCCGCCACCTGGTCGGCGCGGGCGTGCGCCCCGGCGAGCACGTCGCCGTCCTGGCGTTCAACCGCGCCGAATGGGTGGAGTCCTTCCTGGGGATCCTGCGCGCGGGAGCGGTCCCGGTCAACGTCAACTACCGCTACGTCGCGGGCGAACTGCGCCACGTCCTGGCCGACTCGCACGCGGTCGCGCTGATCGCGGAGGACTCGCTGGCCGGAGCGGTGGCCACGGTCCGCTCCGACCTGCCCCGGCTGCGCCACGTCCTGCTCGTCGCGGACGGCTCCGCGCGCGGGGCGGAGGGCCGCGACTACGAGGAGGCGCTGGCCTCGGCGCCCGACGACGCGGTCCTGCCTCCGACCAGCGGCGAGGACCACTACCTGCTCTACACCGGAGGCACGACGGGCTATCCCAAGGGCGTGCTGTGGCGGCAGGCGGACATCTTCCGCGCGGCCCTGGAGCGCCGCGCTCCGGGCACGCCCAGCGCCCGGACCCCGGAGGAGGTGGCCGAGCGCGCCACGCGCTGCTTCGAGCAGCGCATGCTGGTCCTCGGACCGCTCATGCACGCGGCCGGGCAGTGGAACGCGCTGAGCATGCTGCTGTGCGGCAAGCGCGTGGTGCTGTCCACCGACCGCAGCTTCCGTCCGGACCGGGTGCTGGAGACGGCGCACCGGGAGGGCGTGCACGTGCTCCAACTGGTGGGCGACGCCATGGCCCGCCCGCTGGCCCGCCACCTGCTCACCGAACCGGGGCTGTGCCCGGACCTGGCCTCGATCCGCTCCGGCGGCACCCCGCTCACCCCGGCGGTGCGCGCGCTGTGGCACGCCTGGCGCGAGGACGTGTCCCTCTCCGACGCCTACGGGGGTTCGGAGACGGGCGTGTGCGGCTCGGCGACCGGCGCCGAACCGGCCGGCCCGCCGGAGGCCCCGGCCCGGGGCGGCCCCTCCGGCAGCCGCAGCTTCACCATGGGCGGCAGCATCGCGGTGCTGGACGCGTCCCTGCGCCCGCTGCCCCCGGGGTCACGCGAGGTGGGGCGGATCGCGCGCACCGGACGGATCCCGCTGGGCTACTACAACGACCCCCTGGCGACCGCGCGCACCTTCCCCACCGACGCCGAGGGGCGCCGCTGGGCGCTGTCGGGCGACTTCGGGACGTGGGACGCGGACGGCTCGATCGCGCTGCTGGGACGCGGGAGCGCGGTGATCAACACCGCCGGGGAGAAGGTCTACCCCGAGGAGGTGGAGGCCGCGCTCAAGGCGCACCCCTCGGTGGAGGACGCCATCGTGGTGCCCTCGCCCGACGAGTACCTCGGGCAGCGGGTGACCGCCCTGGTCTCGCTGGCCGCGGGCGCCCGCCTGGAGGAGGCCGAGCTGCGCGCGTACTGCCGTGTGCGGCTGGCGGGGTTCAAGGTTCCGCGGACCGTGCACTTCGTGGACCGGGTGCGTCGTACGGCGGTCGGCAAGCAGGACTACCGGTGGGCGGCGTCGGTCACCGGGACCGGGGCGTCCGCTCCGGCCGTCCCGACCCTCCCCTGAGTGCCGACCCGGGCCCCGGCACAGCTTCCAGGGCGGGGCCGTGCCCGAGACGGATCCCGTGCCCGGTCTCCCCGGCTCCGGAGCGGGTCCGGGACCATGGCCAGCGCAGGCCCCACGGCCGGGCTCCCCGGTTCCTCGGTCCCCCACTGCGGAACTCCGCACCGGGGCGATACGGGACCCTTCATTTCGGGCACAGGGTCAATACGGACTTACTCAGCCGAAACAGGGGTTGCGCATGTTTCCGACCGCTCTCCACCCGCTCCGCCACCGCTAGACTGGCGTCGCCTGGTTCCAGGCCCCACGGTTTCCTCTCCCCCGCTCCGACCGGGTCGCACACTTCCGGCCGGGGGCGCGACCGGTTTCCACCGCGCACCGTTCGGGGCCGTGGAACGCGTTGACCACCTTTGACCCACCTCCCACCCGTGCACATGGTGCGCATGCGGTGACACCACTAGGACGGAGGACGGCGCGCTTCCCCGGGTTCCGCCCGGAGCACGCCCAAGAACCCAGATGCCCAACTCAGTAGGCAGCTACATCTTCAACGCGGTGCGCGGCGGCGCCGTGGGCGCCTCGGAGGCCCTTCCCGGTATCAGCGGCGGCACGGTCGCCCTCATCGTCGGCCTGTACGACAAGCTCATCGGCGGCGCCGGCCACATGGTCAGCGGCGTCAGGCGCTACGTCACCGACGTCCCGCGCGGGCGCGGAAGGGAACGCGCCCAGGAGCAGTTCCGCCAGGTGGACTGGAGCGTGCTGATCCCCGCGCTCGTCGGCATGGTGGCCTTCCTCGGTATGGCGGCCGTGCTCCTCGCACCGCTGGTCGAGGCCCACACCCAGTACGCGTACGCGCTGTTCTTCGGCCTGGTCCTGGCCTGCCTGTGGATCCCCTACACCGGTGCGGGCCAGAAGTGGCGGGCCTGGCACTACCTCGTCGCCCTGGTCTTCGCCGCGGGCGCGTTCTTCCTCACCGGCCTGCCCGGCGCCAACCTGCCCACCCACCCGGTGGTCGTCTTCCTCGCCGCGGCGGTGGCCGTCTGCGCCCTGGTCCTTCCCGGGCTGTCCGGATCCTTCATCCTGCTCACGCTGGGCCTGTACGAGCCCACGATCAGCGCGGTCGGGGACATGGACGTCGCCTACCTCTCGGTGTTCGCCCTCGGCATGCTCACGGGCCTGTCACTGTTCGTGAAGCTGCTCCAGTACCTGTTGGAGAACTTCCACCACATGACCCTGGTGGTCCTCACCGGCCTCATGGCCGGTTCGCTGCGCGCCCTGTGGCCGTGGCAGGACGAGGACCGCACCGTCCTGCCCCCCACCGACGTCCCCGTGACGGTGGCCCTCATGGTGGTCGGCTTCGCGATCGTGGCGGCGGCCATCGTCTGGGAGAGCCGTAAGCGCCGCCGGATGGAGGAGTCCGAGCACGGCCGGGTTCCCACCCACGTCTGAGAACGGGAACGACAACCGCATGACAACGAATCTGCTGATGACCGCGGCCTCGACGACGGACGTCGACGTCGCCCACGAGTACGAGGGATTCATCGGGTGGGTCCTGGGCCTGATGACGACCCTGGGCGAACCCGGTGTCGGCGTGGCGCTGTTCATCGAGACCTTCTTCCCCCCGATGCCCAGTGAGGCGGTCCTGCCCGGCGCCGGGTTCCTCGCCTACGCCGGGCACATGAACGTGTGGCTCGCCATCCTGTGGGCGACGATCGGCTGCCTGGTCGGCGCGTGGGGCTTCTACGCGGTCGGCGCGCTCCTGGGCCGCGACCGCACGGCCTGGCTGGTCGAGAAGACCCCGCTGCTGGAGATCGAGGACTTCTACAAGGCCGAGCGCTTCTTCACCCGCTTCGGCGGCCTCGCCGTCCTGCTGGGCCGGTGCGTGCCCCTGGTCCGCAGCTTCATCTCGGTGCCCGCCGGGATCGAGCGGATGCCCCTGTTCAAGTTCTCGCTGTACACGGTCATCGGCTCCGCGGTGTGGAACACGATCTGGATCGGCCTCGGCTACGTCTTCGGCCCGGCCATCGAGCCCGTCCTGGCCCAGTGGAGCGGCGTGATCAGCAACGTCGTGGTCGTGATCATCGGCCTGCTGGTGCTGTGGTTCATCCTGGCCCGCGTCTACAAGCGGACCAAGGCCCGCCGGACCGAGGGCACCTCCGCCTGAGGCTCCTCTCCCCGGGGCACCGTCCCCCGTGAACCCCTCCAGGGGTCCGCCCGCGTCCCCGGGCGGACCCCTTCGGCGTTCTGTGGGTATCCTGCCCGGAACGCACCGACAAGCACACACCGGCCGGGGCCGCCGACGCGGCCCCGGAGGCGCGGGGTGCCGGGACGCGTTCCCGGCTGAGAGCACACCCGTCGAACCTGCCCTAGTTAGCACTAGCGAAGGAACGCCATGAGCGCGTACAACATCGTGTCCATCGCCGGCAGCGACCCCAGCGGGGGCGCGGGCGTCCAGGCCGACCTCAAGGCCTTCTCCGCGCACGGGACCTTCGGGATGACCGTGGTCACCGCGCTCACCGCCCAGTCCACGCGCGGCGTCACCGGGGTCCACCCGGTCCCGGCACGGTTCGTCGCCCACCAGATGGACACCCTCTTCGCCGACGCCGCCGTGCACGCGGTCAAGGTGGGCATGCTGGGCACCTCGGAGGTCACCGAGGCCGTGGCCGAGGCGATCGACCGCCACGCGCTGCCGAACGTGGTGGTGGACCCGGTGATGGTCGCCAAGAGCGGGGACCGGCTGCTGGAGGCCTCGGCCGTCGACGCGCTGCGCACCAAGCTCCTGCCCCGCGCGGACCTGGTCACCCCGAACCTGCCCGAGGCCGCCGACCTGCTGGAGGAGCCCGAGGCGACCGACCTGGCGTCGATGCGCGCCCAGGCCTGGCGGCTGCTGGAGCTCGGCCCGCGCCGGGTCCTGCTCAAGGGCGGCCACCTGATCGGCGGGGAGAGCGTCGACGTCCTGGTCGCCCGGGACGCCGACCCGGTCGAGTTCCGCGCCCCGAGGGTCGCCACCCGCAACACGCACGGCACCGGTTGCACGCTGTCCTCCTCGATCGCGGCCCTGCTGCCGCAGCGGCCGGACGTGGCCGCCGCGGTGGGCGACGCCAAGGACTACCTGACCGAGGCCATCCGGCGCGCCGACGAGATCGACGCGGGCGGCGGACAGGGCCCGGTGCACCACTTCCACGCCTGGTGGTAGGCGGCGCGGCGTCCCCCGGGCCCCACACCCGCGGCCCGATGCCCAGCCCGTGCCGTCGGCGCACGTCGGGCGCACGCGGTGGAGCATCCCGAGCCCGCCGGGGCTGTGGGGGCCGCCACCGGAAGGTCCGGGGGCGGGACCCGACCCGGGAGGTCCGGAAGCGGACCCCGACGCCGAGGGGGACCGGCTCCGTGCCGGTCCCCCTCCTCGTCCCGTCCTCCTGCGGAGGCGGAGCTGCTACTTGGTCACGTCCTGCATGACCTTGTCCGGGTCCCTCCAGTCGGGGTGGGCGAAGAACTTGCGCGTCTCCGCCGCGATGACCGGGGACAGCAGCAGGAGCCCGATGAGGTTGGGCAGGGCCATCAGGCCGTTGGCGATGTCGCTGAACAGCCAGACAGAGTCCAGGCTGGCGACCGCGCCCACGTAGATGACGGCGATGAACACCAGGCGGTAGGGCAGGACCAGGCGGCGGCCGCCCAGGAACACCATGCAGCGCTCGCCGTAGTAGGCCCACCCGAGCAGGGTGGTGAAGGCGAACACGGCCACCGCGACGGCCACGATGACGGCACCGGCCGGGGCGAGCGCGGGGCTGATCGACCCCAGGCCCTCGGAGACCGCGTTGCTGGTCATCAGCGAGCCGTCATCGCCGCCTTCGGTCCAGACGCCGGTGGTGATGATGACCAGGCAGGTCATGGTGACCACGATGATGGTGTCGATGAAGGTCTGCGTCATCGAGACCATGGCCTGGCGGACCGGCTCTTTGGTCTTGGCCGAGGCGGCGGCGATGGCCCCGGTGCCCAGGCCCGACTCGTTGGAGAAGATGCCGCGGGCGAAGCCCTGCCGGATGGCCATCATGATGCCCGCCCCGGCGAAGCCGCCCGTGGCCGCGGTACCGGTGAAGGCGTCGGTCACCACGAGCTGGAGCGCGGGGAGGATCGCGGCCCAGTTGGCGGCCAGGATGACCAGGCAGACGCCCACGTAGCAAATGATCATGATCGGCACGAGGGCGGAGGCGACGCGGCCGATGCTCTTGATGCCGCCGAGGATGACGGCGCCCGCGAGGACCACGAGCGCCAGGCCCACCACCCACGTGTCCAGCGGCGTGACGCTGGTGATCTGCTGCGCGACGGCGTTGGCCTGGGTGCCGTTGCCGATACCGAAGGCGGCGATGGCGCCGAAGACCGCGAAGGCCACCCCCAGGGTGGTGCCCAGGCCGCCGCGGATCCCGTACTTGAGGTAGTACATCGGACCGCCGCTCTGCTCACCCTTGCTGTCGGTGCGGCGGAACTTCACGCCCAGGAGGGCCTCGCTGTACTTGGTGGCCATGCCGAGGAAGCCGACGACCCACATCCAGAACAGCGCACCGGGGCCGCCGACGCCGATGGCGAGCGCGGCACCGGCGATGTTGCCGACGCCGACGGTGGCGGCCAGGGCCGTGCTCAGCGCCTGGTAGTGGGAGATGTCGCCCTCGACGGAGTCGTCCTCCTTGCGCCGGACGACGGCGAGCCACAGCGCGTGCGGCAGCCGGAGGAGCTGGAGCAGGCGGAGACGGATCGTGAGGAACAGGCCGACACCGAACAGCAGCGGAATGAGGACGAAGGGCCCCCAGATGATGCTGCTGACGATGCCAGCCATTTCGAGGAGCTGGTCCACAGGGGATCTCCCTATCGGTGAGTGGTGGGGACGGGGGGTCGCCGGTACCGGAGTACGGGGGATCCGACGCCCTCGCGATCGCTTCGGCACTGGTGGAGGCCCGCGATATCGGCAAAGAATTGCATCGACGCGTAACAAACACATCACACGTGTTCCACATGCCGGTTTCTTCGGGAACTTCCGGTTCCTCTTCCGCGTACCGCCCGGGTACGGACGGTGTTCTCCGGCAGGACCCGCGCGCCCGACGAGGGCCGGGAAGGGGGCTTCGCCCGGACGGCGGCACACCAGTCGGCGCAGGTGAAGCCGGTGCGGCCCACGCGGAACACAGCCCGGCACGGAACGCGGTCCGGTGCGGCCGCGCGGACGGCGGGCAGGTGCGACCGCGATGGGCCGGTACGACCGCGGCGGGCTCCGGGGCGCCGTGTCCCGAGCGGACGCGACCGGTACGGACGAGAAGGCCCCAACCGGTACGACCGCGGCGGGAACCTAGGTGCGGTCCTCCTCGTCGGCCTGGGCCAGGGCGAGTCTGCTGAGGGCCGCCGCGGCCTCGTCGGGGTCCGCGCCCTGCCCCACCGCCATGCCCAGGAGGTAGGTGGTGAGGGGCGCGGCGGGCCGGGCCACGGAGTGGGCGGCGTCCCGGGCGAGGTCGAGCACCCGGTCGACGTCCTCCTTACGGAGCGGTTCGGTACCGGTCAGGCCCAGTTCGCTTCGGACTGCTTCGGCCCATTCCACGAGGGTCACCGCATGACTCCTTAGAGCAATATATTGGCTACATTCAGCAATCATATCCACCGGGGGGTCACCCGGCGGACACACGGGCACACGGGCACGGTCACCGACCGCTCGAACTGCCCACGCCTGGTCTTCGGGCGCGGTTCCCCCGCCCCCAAACCGAGGTTCACCCCACGAGCCTAGCGTCGGAGGCAGCCGTCCCCGGCGTAGGCAGCCGTTCCCCCGGCGTTGGGAGCCACCCGCATGTCCCCGACCGACCGTACGTCTCCGGCCACTCGCACGTCCCCGGCCGCTCACCCGTCCGCGGCCACACGTGTCGCGCCCCCGGCGCCCCCGGCGCCTCCGGCCGCCCCCCGGCCCGCGAACGACCCCGTGTCCACGACCGCCCGCGTTCCCGCTGCCGGGCACTGCGCACCGGCGGCACGCACGCCCTCGCCCGACCGCGTGCCCCCGTCCGACGCCCGCGGTCCGCTGCGCGTGGCGATCGTGACGGAGTCCTTCCTCCCCCAGGTCAACGGGGTGACCAACTCCGTGTGCCGGGTCGCCGACCTGCTGGCCGCGCGCGGCCACGAGGCCCTGGTGCTGGCTCCCGGGGCCGGTCCCTCCTCCTACGCGGGCTTCCCGGTGGTCCGGCTGCCCTCCGTGCCCCTGCCGTTCTACCGCGACTTCTCCGTGGGGCTGCCCGACCGGCGGGTGATGACCGCGGCGATCCGCGCCTTCTCCCCCGACGTGCTGCACCTGGCCTCCCCCGCCCTGCTCGGGGCGGCGGCCGTGGAGACCGCCCGCCGGTGGGCTCTGCCGACCGTGGCGGTGTTCCAGACCGACCTTCCCGGCTTCGCCGGGCGCTACCGCCTACCCGGCGGGGACACCCTGTGGTCTCTGCTGCGGCGCACGCACTCCGCGGTGGACCGGACGCTGGCGCCGTCCTCGGCCACCATGGAGGCGCTGTCCGCGCGGGGGTTCCCCCGGCTGGACCTGTGGCGCCGCGGGGTCGACGCCCAGCGCTTCTCCCCCGAGCACCGCGACGAGGAGCTGCGGCGCAGGCTCGCGCCGGGCGGGGAGACGATCGTGGGCTACGTGGGGCGGTTGGCCAGGGACAAACGGGTGGAGATGCTGGAACACGTGTCCCGCCTGCGCGGGATCAGGCTGGTCGTGGTGGGGGACGGCCCCGAGCGGGCGCGTCTGCGCAGGCGCCTGCCCGACGCGGTGTTCACCGGACAGCGCACCGGCGGTGACCTGTCGCGTCTGTACGCGTCCATGGACGTGTTCGTGCACACCGGGGCGGACGAGACCTTCTGCCAGGCCGTCCAGGAGGCGCTGGCCTCCGGGGTGCCGGTGGTGGCCCCCGCCTCGGGCGGGCCGCTGGACCTGGTGGTGCCCGAGCGCAACGGGCTGCTGTACGCCCCGGACTCGGTGCGCGAGCTGCGGGTGGCGGTGGGCCGGCTGGCCCACAACCGCCAGGTGCGGGAGCGGATGGCGCGGGGCGCCCGGCCCTCGGTGGAGCACCGTACGTGGGAGGCGGTCGGTGAGCAGCTGCTCGACCACTATCGGGCGGTGATCGCCTCCAGCGCGGAACTGGCCGCGCGCGAGGCGGGGGTGGGAGACGCTCCGTCCGGCCTGAGATAAGCGCCTGGGGCGCCTGGGCGGCGGCGCCCGTGCGGCGGCCGTGCCGGACGAGGAACCGGTGCGGCCTCGGAGCCGGGACGGGAACGTGTCGCCGGGATGGGGACAGGCCGCCGGTGGCGGGGAGCCTGCCGTCGAGGGGACCGGACGTCCCACCGCGCGGGATCGGACAGGGATCCGGCCTCCCCCGGAAGGAGCGGCCGGGGGAGGCCGGAGGACGGCGCGCCCGCCCCGCCCCCTTACACGGGGCGGACGCTGGGACCGGTCAGCTGACCGTCTGTGGTTCGGCGGACCGGGGCAGGACGGCCCCGGTGTCGGCGCTCGTGGGAAGCAGCGCGCCCAGGACCTCGTCGAGGCGGTCGAGGTGGGCGCGGATCCAGGGCAGCGCCAGCGGGTCCGTGGCGGCGAGGGCGGCGTAGCGGCGTTCCTCGGTGTCGCCGTAGAGCAGGCTGGTGGCGACCCGCATGCGCAGGGCTCCCGCCCCCTCCCCGAACTCCGCGGCGGGCAGCACCCCCATCCCGAAACGGTCCAGCAGCAGCCCGGTCAGGTCAGGGCCGGTGGCCACACCGTGGAGGGCGGCCAGCCGCTCCCGGACCGGCCCGAAGTCGGGGTAGAGGTAGAAGGCCGCCCGGGGGACGGCCACGGTCGCGCCCGCGCGGACGAACGCCTCGGTGACCGCACCGGCGACGATGCCGTGCAGGCGGCGGCTGCGGTCGACGTGGTCGAGGAGTTCGGCGGGTTCGGTGAAGGCGTGCGCGGCGGCCTCCTGGACGGGGGCGGCCGGGCTCGACCAGATCTCGCTGGCCACCCCGAGCAGCCCGCCGCGCAGGCGGTGGCCGATCTCGGAGTCGGGCAGGCGCACGACGCCGATGCGCCAGCCGCCCAGGGCCAGGTTCTTGCTCAGCCCGGTGGAGATGACGGTGCGCTCGGGCGCGTACTCGGCGGGGCTGTGCACCTCGGTGGGCTCCTCGCCGGGGGCCGCGGGGTGGACGAGGTCGCGGTAGATCTCGTCGGAGATGACGACCAGGTCGAGTTCGCGGGCCACCTCGCACAGGCGCCGGACGGTGTCGGCTCCGGCCACGGTGCCGGTCGGGTTGTCGGGGACGGTGACGATGACGGCGTTGACCGTGCGCCCCTCCTCGCGGGCCGCGGTGACGGCGGCGTGCAGCAGGTCCGGCTGGGGTACGCCCCCCTCACCGGGGGCCGTGGGAACCATGACGGGCCGCTGCCCCACCAGGCGGCTCTGCGCGGCGTAGCTGACCCAGCTGGGCGCGGCGATCGCGGTGTCGCCACCGATCTCCAGCAGGAGGCTGTACAGGAGCGGCTTGCTGCCGGGCCCGGCGATGACCAGGTCGGGGTCGGTGGGCAGCCCGCGGCGCTCCCAGTACCCGGCGGCGGCCTCCCGCAGGGCCGCGGACCCGGCGACGGGCCCGTAGGCGTTGGCGCCGTTCCCCGCGGTGAGCCGGTCGCGCATGACCGGGTGGACCGGAAGTCCGGCCTCGCCGAAGCCCAGGGGGAGCACACGGACTCCCTGGCGACGCTTCTCGGCGAGCGCTTCGTTGACGGCGAGGGTCGCGGACACAGTGACGGTCATCGAGGACTCATCTCCGGTTTGTCGTGAATGCGGGTACTGCGTGAGCAGCCCGTGGGCTGCGTGGACTGCCGCTCCACCTGGGAGGACGGCCCGTCACCCCACACACTGCCCAGATTCAGGCATCAGTACAAGCGCGTCTTTTCGATGCTGAGAGTAAGGTTTTCTTATGCTTGATCTGCGTCGTCTGCACATCCTCCGCGAGTTCAGCATCCGGGGAACCATCTCCGCCACCGCCGGCGCTCTCGGTTACACGCCCTCGGCCGTGTCCCAGCAACTGGCCACGCTGGAGAGGGAGACGGGCGTCGCGCTGCTGGACCGCTCCGCGCGGGGCGCCGAACTCACCGACGCCGGGCGGCTCCTGGTGGCCCAGGCCGAGGACATCCTGGCGCTGGTGGAGGCGACCGAGTCGGTGCTCGCCGAGCAGTCGGACCTGGCTCTGGGCGTGGTCACCGTCACGGCGTTCCCGACCGCCGCCGTGGCGTTCGCCCCGCTGCTGGTGCCGCCGCTGCGCCGACACGAGGGGATGCAGCTGCTGCTGCGCCAGACCCTGTTGGCGACGGGGACCCAGCAGGTGCGCTCGCGGGAGGTGGACATCGCCCTGGTCGACGACTGGTCCGGACAGCACCCCGGGCGCGGACCGGAGAGCGGGCTGCGGCACATCCACCTGATGCGCGACCCGATGGTGCTGGCGGTGCCCCGGGAGCACGCACTGGCCGATCCCTCGACGCCGGTGGTGCTGGAGGGGTTGCTGAACGAGTCGTGGATCGTGACGCCCGAGAGCGAGCGTTCGCGCTACGGAACGGACCGGCTCCTGTCCGAGGTGGGCGGACTGCCTTCCGCCGCCTGGGAGTTCGAGGGGCTGGGAACGGTGCTGAGCCTGGTGTCGCGCGGGATCGGGATCGCCGCGGTTCCGGCCCTGGCGATGGTGGGGGCCCCAGCGGGGCTGGCCTACCGGAGGCTGCCCGCGTCCGCGCCCGAGCGGCACGTGTACGCGGTGGTGCGGTCGGTGGCGGCGAGGCGTCCGGCGGTGCAGGTGACGCTGGCGGCGTTGAGGGATGCCGCGCAGCAGGTGAACAGGGAGATCGCCGGGATGACGGTGGCCTGACCACCGGCACCGGTCCGCTCCGCTCCGACCTCGCCGGGACTGCCGTCAGTCAGCGCTCCACGGGCGCGTGCTCAGGCTCCGCCGAGGACCCGGCCCTTCCGGCGGAGCGCCACGGAACGCTCCGCTCCGACCCCGCTGGACTCTCCCCTGACCGGCTTTCGCAGGCGGGCCCTCACCCGAAGGACCGCCGCGAAACGACGCGTGGCCCGAACCCCCGGGGTCGGGCCACGTTCGTCGCCGTTCACTCTCTCTCCCTGCCGCGTGTCCGGTCGATCCGGCGGCGCAGTCTGCGGCAGACGTGGCGTGCCCGGTCACGGTCGTCCCGGGCGTTCCACCATCGGGCGTAGGCTTCCAGTCTTCTTTTGCGCAGTGCCTCCAGCTCGGCCTCCATCCGGTTCACCCGGTGCTCCAGGTCGATGCGCTCGCGTTCGAACACCGACATGTCGCGCTCGTGGAACCCCGCCTCCCGCTCGGCGCTGACGAGCCGATCGGTGAGGCCCTCGGTGGGGTTTCCTCGGCCGGACTGTGCACTGATCCCTTCGAACCACACAACATCTTGTGTATCCCGCACAGGGGCAACATCACCGCTCGCTACGCAAAGAATACGGAAAGTGGCAGAAGAATCGAAATATCAATCAAACGGCCCTTTCGGACACCTCAGGCCGCGACCAGCCTCTCGACCGGCACGGGGGCCGGGCCCCGCAGGCGGGTGTAGACCTCCTCGAACCGCTCCAGGGACCGGTGGTGGTCGTGCCGCCGCGCGAGTTCGCGGCTGGCCGCGCCCAGGGCGCGCCTCCGGGGACCGAGTACGAGGAGCAGCCGGTCCGCCAGTCGCACGGGGTCGCCCGGCGGGAAGAGGAACCCGTTGCCTCCCTCCTCCACCAGGTGCGGCAGCGCCATCGCGTCCGCGGCCACCACCGGCAGGCCGGTGGACATCGCCTCCAGGGTGGCGATGCTCTGCAACTCGGCCACACCGGCGATCGCGAAGGCGTCCCCCGCCGCGTAGACCAGGGGCAGGTCCTCGTCCGGGACGAAGCCCAGGAAGAACACCCGGTCCGCCACCCCCAGCTCCGCGGCCAGCGCGCGCAGCTCCTCCTCACGCTGGCCGGTGCCCGCCAGGGCCAGCTGGGCGTCCCGCTCGGGCACGATCCGCGCGAGCGCCCGGATCGTGTCGTCTACCCTCTTCTCCGCGTCCAGCCTGCCCACGAACACGATCGTGTCCCGGTCGGGCAGCCCGAACCTGCGCCGCGCCGCGGCGGGGTCCTCGTGGGGGCGGAACCGGTCCAGGTCGATCCCGCACGAGATGGCCTCGACCCCGCGCGTGAACCCCTTCTCCCGCAGGAGCCGGGCGGCCCGCGGGGTCGGCGTGGTCACGTGGTCGGCCTCCCCCGCCACCCGGATCATGTCCTTCCAGGCCAGGAGGCCCGCGAGCTCCTGCATCGGCGTGGGGATCCGGGCGTGCGCGTACAGGTTGTCCGGCATGAAGTGGTTGGTGAGCACCACGGGTACACCAGCGGCGCGGCCCCTGCGCACCGCCGAGCGGCTGAGCGGGAAGTGGCTCTGCGCGTGCACGACGTCGGGTTCCAGGCGCTGGATGATCCTGGCGATGTGCCCGCCCATGCCCAGCGGGACGGCGGCGCGCATGAAGGGGATGGGCGCCGAACGCAGGCGGTGCTCGGTCACCGCGCCGTTGACCGTGACGTAGGGGTCGCCCTGCTCGGAGGGGCACACCACGTGGACCCGGTGCCCCCGCCCGGCCAGCCCCTCGGCCAGGCGGTGGGTGAAGTATCCGGCCCCGTTGACGTCGGGGGGATAGGTGTCGCTGGCGATCAGGACGCGCAGCGGGCGTTCGGCCATGGTGGTTGCTCCTTAGCGTTCGGTGTCGGCGACGACCTCGGGGTTGCGGTGGCGCGCCTGGGCGAGGGCGATGGTCCCGGCGACGGCGAGGCAGGCGAAGACCAGCGCGCCGAACTGGGCGGGAGGGGTCTGCGGCGCTCCCTCGCCCAGGAGGAGGGCGCCGATGGCCACACCGACCACGGGGTCGGTGATCAGGAGGGTCGCGTAGGCGGCCGTGAAGTGCCCGGTGCGGTAGGCGTTCTGCATCAGAAGGGCGCCGAAGACCGCCGTGGCCACGGCCAGCGGGGTCAGCCAGCTGATCAGGCTGGTCCAGTCCCCGACGGCGTTGGCGGCCAGGACGCGTGCCAGCCCGGACGTGGTGCCCATGGCCGCCCCGCCCGCCAGGGCGAGCAGGAGGGCCCGGACCCCGTTGTTCATCCGGTGCGCCGTGAAGTGGACGACGGCTCCCGCGCCGAGGGTGACCCCGGTGAGCGCCAGCGCCGCGCCGGTGGTCATGGCGGGGCTGTTGGCGGTGTGCGGGAACAGGGAGATCACCCCGGTCAGGCCGACCATGACGGCGGTTCCGGCGATGATCTGGGAGAGGCTGACCCGGCGGCGGTTGAACAGGGCCGACAGCACGATGGCGAACAGCAGGCCGGTCACGCCGATCGGCTGGATGATGGTCAGCGGCGCGCCGCTGAGGGCCACCAGGTGCAGCCCCGCGCCGAGGACGGCGGCCACGCTGCCGATCATCCAGCGGGGCTGGCGCAGCAGGTGCAGCAGGAACCCCGCCTTCGCCACCCGGCCGCCCGGGGCGCGGACGGCGTCGCGCTCCTGGAGGGCGGAACCCAGTGCCAGGGTGAACGCCCCGGCCACGGCGATGAGGATCGGCACCAGCATCAGCGCCACCGCCCCACGGGTGTCCCCCGTCTCCTGGGCATCGCCGACCCCCTCTGTTCCGCCGTCTCGGCAACGGTACGGACGGGCCCCGTGCCACGGCGATAACGCCAACCCCCCGTCCGTCGTGGTGGTAACCCCACCACGCCCGCACCTACCCGGTCACGGTTTCGGTATCCCGTTGTCTCCGGGTGCGGAGTGACCGTTTGTCCCCAAGGGGTGTGCCCGCGGGGAGCCACGTGGCACTATGTCCGGTATTGGTCTAGACCGGATAGGAGCGGTTCACCGTGCCTGACACTTCCCCCTCCCTCGTTCCCCGTCCCAACTCCTCGGCTCCGGGGGACACCGGGGGTCTCACGCTGACCGCCTCGACCAGGGTGTCCGCCGACCCCGACGCCCGGGGCACGCTCACGTGGCTCCAGCGTGAACTCGGAGCGGCCACCGGCCTGCCCCTGGCCACCGGTGACGAGGCCAGCGCGCAGGTCCGGCTGAGCGTGGACCCCGAGGCGGACCTGGGCCGCGAGGGCTACCGGCTGATCGTGGACGCCGAGGGCGCCATCATCGTGGGCAACGACCCCGCAGGGGTGTTCTACGGCGCGCAGACCCTGCGGCAGCTGCTGCCCGCCGACGCCTACCGGGACGCCCCGCTGGGCAGCGCCGAGTGGACCCTGCCCGCCGTGAGCGTCACCGACGCACCGCGTTTCCGCTGGCGGGGCGTGATGCTGGACGTGGCCCGCCACTTCGTGCCCAAGCGCGAGGTGCTGCGGTTCATCGACCTGCTGGCCATGCACAAGCTCAACGTCCTGCACCTGCACCTGAGCGACGACCAGGGGTGGCGCGTGGAGATCCGCCGCTACCCGAAGCTGACCGAGGCGGGCTCCTGGCGGGCCCGGAGCCAGGTGGGCGCCGCGAAGCCGCCCGTGTTCGACGAGCGTCCGCACGGCGGTTTCTTCACCCAGGACGACATCCGCGAGATCGTCGCCTACGCCGACGCCCGGCACGTGGCCGTCGTCCCCGAGATCGACGTGCCCGGGCACTCGCAGGCCGCCATTCACGCCTATCCCGAGCTGGGCGAGTGCGGACAGATCCCGGTCGGCGACCAGTGGGGCATCTTCGAGGAGGTGCTCGCGGTCACCGACAACGTCCTGGAGTTCTACCGGGGCGTCCTGGACGAGCTGATCGAGCTGTTCCCGAGCACCTACGTGCACGTGGGCGGCGACGAGTGCCCCAAGATCCAGTGGCGGGCGAGCGCGTCCGCGCAGCGGCGGATCAAGGAGGAGGGTCTGGCCGACGAGGACGAGTTGCAGAGCTGGTTCATCCGTCAGCTGGACGAGCACCTGACCTCGCGCGGCCGCCGCCTGGTCGGCTGGGACGAGATCCTGGAGGGAGGGCTCGCGCCGGGGGCGACCGTGATGTCGTGGCGCGGCGAGGAGGGCGGTGTCGCGGCCGCGCGGGCCGGTCACGACGTGGTCATGAGCCCCACCCGCACCTCCTACCTGGACTACCGGCAGTCGGAGTCCGGGGACGAGCCCGTCCCGGTGGGCACGCTGCTGCGGACCGAGGACGTCTACCTGGCCGAGCCGGTCCCCCCGGGGCTGACCGAGCAGGAGTCCGCGCACGTGCTGGGCGCGCAGGTGAACGTGTGGACCGAGCACATCGACACGCCGCGCAGGCTGGACTACATGGTCTTCCCCAGGCTGTCGGCCTTCGCCGAGCAGGTGTGGTCGTCCGGTGAGCGCGACTACGCCGAGTTCGAGCCCCGGCTGAGGCGGCACCTGGAGCGGCTCGACGCGGTCGGGGTGGAGTACCGGCCGCTGGACGGGCCGCGCCCGTGGCACACCCGCCCGGGAGTGGTGGGCTGGGGGTGACCCCGGCGCCCCGGGAGCTCGCAGGCTGAGGGCGCCGGGGCCCCGCGACACGGAAGCCGGCAGAGCCCGGGGCCTCGGACGTGGGCGGCGACCGGGCCTCGGCTCCCGGGCGCCGTCCCGGGACCTCAGAAGTAGGTGGCCGCCATCTCCACGACGGTGTCCTCCTCGTCCACCACCGGCAGGACCCGCCAGCGGTCGAAGGCCGTGCACGGGTGCGAGATCCCGAAGGAGACCAGGTCCCCGGGGCTGACCTCCAGCCCCGGCGGAACCCTCAGGTAGGCGTGGTGGTCGTTGAGGTCGGTCACCTCCATGCCCCCGGCCTCCGCGGTGGCCCCGTCCGCGCGGCGCAGGCGGCGCGGCACGGGGAACCCCTGGTCGTGGTTGGCGTCGCGGCGCCCCATGCCGACGATCGCCAGCCCCTCCTCCGGGGTGGAGGTCACCTGGGCCCACAGCTCCAGGGCCCCGGCCAGCGCGTCGGGGCCCTGCGGCAGGCGGCGGTAGGGCGTGGTGCGCCGGTACAGGCCGTCGTCGTGGACCACGTAGGCGCCGCTGCGCAGGATCGGCAGGACGTCCTCGCGGCCGCCGAGCTCCTCGGCGACCAGGTCGAACCACGCGCTGCCGCCCACCGACAGCACGGGCCGGTCCAGGCCGTGCCGGGCGGCCAGCGCCGCGGCGTCGCCGACCAGGTCGCGCAGGAAGCCGCGCACTCCGTCGGCGTCGCCGAGCGCCCCCTCGTAGCCCGCCACCCCGGCCGGTTCCAGGCCCGGCGCGTCGGCGACGGCCGCGGCCACCGCGAGCAGTTCCTCCCGGGTGCGGCAGCCGGTGCGCCCGCCGGGGACCCCCCGTTCGACCAGCACCCGCAGGGGACGTCCGGCGGAGCGTTCCCCGGGCCGGTCGGCGGCGGCCTCCGCGGCGACCGCCACCCCCTCGGCGGAGTCGGCGTAGAAGAGGAACTCGAAGCCGGGGTCCTCGTCCAGCTCACCGGCCGCCCAGCGCAGCACCCGGCCGTCGAGCAGCTCGTTGGCGAGCAGGATCCGGCGCACGCCGAACCGCCGGAAGTCCAGGACCTGGTTGGCGCTGGCGGCGGAGACCCCCCAGGCGCCCGCGTCCAGCTGGCGCTGGATGAGGACCGGCGCCATGGAGGTCTTGCCGTGCGGGGCGAACAGCAGCCGGTGGCGCTCGGCGAAGTCGGCGAGCGCGGCGACGTTGCGGTCCAGCGCGGAGGCGCGCAGCACCATCAGCGGCCAGGTGAACGGGCCGGTGAACAGGTGGTCGCGGCGGGCCGCGAACTCCTCCAGGGAAATCGGGGCGTCCGTCCACCACAGGCCCTTGGTGCGCCAGTCGACGTGTTCCCGGGGGATGGTCAGCCGATCGCTCACGTGGTGTCCGCCTCCTGGTCCGAACGCCCCGCTTCCGGTGAGACCGCGCCGCGGCCTCCCCGGAAGCGGGGTTCTCGTGTGGGTCGGACCGATCATCCCACCTGGCACCGCACGGGGCCAGGGAGCGCTCCGGGCGCGGCCCGGGGACGGCGCCCCCTCTGGGGCGGACGCGGTTCCCGGACCGACGCGGGTCAGCGGGGCAGGGGCAGCGTGGGAATCCTGACCACCGGCTGGGACCGCTTGGTCCGGGCAGCGATGGCCTCCTGGCCGACGTCGGGGTAGTCGGTGATGAACCCGTCGACCTTCCAGCCCAGGACGGTGTCCATCCGGGAGCGCTCGTTGATGGTGTAGGGCATGATCTCCATCCCCGCCTCGTGGACCCGCTCCACGTAGGCGGCGTCGATGGTGGTGTGGTTGGGGTTGATCATCTGCGCCCAGTCGAACTCGGCGATGCGGCTCTCGGGGATCCGCCCGAGCAGGGCGTGCGGCACGGAGGGGAGCAGATCCTTGGAGCGCCGCACCGCCTCCCAGTCGAAGCTCTGCACGACGAGGCGGCGGGGCTCACCGGCCGGGTTGGGCTCCAGCCAGGTTCCGCGCTCGGTCAGCTCGTCGGCGATCTCCTGCTCGATGCCGGGGTAGAGCTCGGGCTCCTTGAGCTCCAGGAAGAGGTTGAGGTCCAGTTCCTCCATGCGGTCGAGCCCCTCCGCGAAGGTGGGGACGGCCTCTTCGTCGAAGGAGGGGTCGAACCACTCACCGGCGTCGAGCCTGCGGACCTCCTCCATGGTGAAGTCGCTGACCTCGTAGGAACCGCGGTCGGGGAAGACCTCCTCGACGTCGGTGGTGCGTTCGAGGGTGGTGTCGTGCATGAGGACGAGGACGTCGTCCTTCGTGCGCTGGACGTCGACCTCCACGGTCTCGGCTCCGAGCCGGTCGGCGGCGTCGAGGGCCGCCAG
Organism: Nocardiopsis deserti; assembly: GCF_008638355.1. Lineage (NCBI taxonomy): Bacteria > Bacillati > Actinomycetota > Actinomycetes > Streptosporangiales > Nocardiopsidaceae > Nocardiopsis > Nocardiopsis deserti. Next base: position 248,935 of record NZ_ML703348.1, read on the forward strand.
GGTGTTCTCGGGCGCGTGACCGGAGGCTCCGCGGTGGGAGACGGCGATCAGCGGGCGTTCGGATGTCGTGTACTCGATGACTGCGGATCTGGTGACGTCCGACCACCGGGGGTCGGTGTCCTGTGCCGCGGACGATGCGCTCGTGCCGGTGACGACGAAGAACGACACGGCTGCGACGACGATGCCGATGCGCTGCACCGGACCTCCCAAGTGCGCGTGAACTTTCCGGCTGCTTCCTCAGGTTGGGTGCGGATGGTGACCCTGCGGTTACCGTCTGCGGAGCAGCCGGTGATCCGCCGCCCATCATCTGGTGATGTGTCCGGCAGTTCGACGACATTCTCACTTAATGCATCCATTTGGTCACTTCATGTACGATTTTTGACCCCTGAGCCCATGGGTGATTACTCAGAGGCTGCGAACATCACTAGGAGTAGTCGATGGGAAGGAACACTCATGCGCAAGCACCACAAGAGGTGGGTCGCGCTGCTCGGCGCCGCCGCGATCGCGTCGTCGGGACTGGTCGGTCTCCCCGGGGCGGTGTCGGCCGACGAGAAGGACATGCGGACGCTGACGTGGCCGGAGATCAGCCAGGGCGTCTCCTCGTACGGCCTGGACGGCTACGAGATCGGTTATCTGCCCGCCGGACTGGAGCGGCACGGGATACACGCCTCGACCACGACCGACCGGCTGGGCAACAGGCAGTCGCAGCTGTCCTGGATGCGCGGACCGGACCAACTGCTCGGAAGGGTCTCGATCCTGCGCTCGGACAGCATGCAGCAGCTCGACGACCTGCGCGAGCGCCGGTACGGCCACCTTCCCGAGAGGACCCTGGAGCGCTTGGACTCGGGCGAGGCGCTGCGCAGTGAGGCCTACCTGTCCCCGGAGACCGGCGACCTGTTCTGGCTCGACGAGCCGGGCGTGGCCGTGGCCCTGTACCTCCAGCCGGACAAGTGGAGCAGCGGTGAACTGGTCAGGATGGCGGAGTCGCTGACCAGGAGGGAGGAGGCGCCCGCGGAGGGGGCCGGGGAGCCCGGGCCGGAGGGATCCGGGCCGGAGGGATCCGGGCCGGAGGAGCCGACGGCCGAGGAACCGACGGCCGAGGAGCCCGCGCAGGACGACCCGAACGCGGAGGAGCCCGCGCAGGAGGGGTCCGGCCGGGAGACGGGCGGCGCCGAGGGGTCCGGCGGTGCGTCGGATGGCACCTCGGGTGGAGGCTCCGGCGGCGGGACCGGTACCGGGACGACGCAGGAGGAGCCCGCCGGGGCGGGCGGAAGCGCGTCCTCCGCGGACGGGACCGCCGACGGGACTCCGGTGGCCACCTCCCCCCTCGGGCGGCCCGAGACTCCGCAGACCCCCGAGACCACCGAAGCCTCCGAGGCCTCACAGACCCCTGAGACCCCGTCCGAACAGGGCGGGGAGGCCGCGCAGAGTGGGGAGGCCGCGCAGAGTGGGGAGGCCGCGCAGGGCGGAGAGGCCGCGCAGGAGCAGCCCGCCGTCGAGGGGGGTGCGCAGGAGGCGCCGGCGGAGGCCGGAGGGAACGCGGGTTCCGAGCAGCCCGAGGCGACCCGCGTCCGGATGGCCAAGGAGTGCGTCGTCAGCCGGTTCGTGAGCTTCGATACCGGCGAGACCCGCCTGGGCGAGATGACCCCGGCCAGCACGGAGTTCGTGGAGCGGGCCCTGGCCACGGAGCGGCTCAACGACGGGGACCTCGACCGCCTGCTGGCCACCGTCTGGTACTACGGCGACGAGGGCGTCAAGACCGGCGCCGTCGAGCACTGCGCCGAGGACGTCGAGATGTCGCGTACCGAACTGGAGGAGCTCATCCTCGACCTCGGCGAGATGATCGCCGTGCTCGTGGAGGAGGCCGAGAAGCACGACGCCACGCACGAGGAGAACGTGGCGCGCACGCTGGAGGAGGTGAACTCCACCCTGCCCGTGGAGGTGGACTCCGCCGCGGTCATGGACCCGATCGGTGCCGAGGAGTGGGCCGAGATGGCGGACTCCCTGCCGTGGAGCTTCCCGACCGGGACCTCCTGAGCACCGCGTCCTCCGGTCACGGGACGGTGGCGGCCGGAGGGCAGCACGGTGCGGGCGGGTCCTGAGGGCCCCCTACATCCAGTCAACCCGGGGCCGGGCGCGCGCACCAGCCCCGGGTTCCTCCTGTGGACAACGCCGTACGGCCCTCCCCCACGCGGCGAACTGAGCAGAAATGCCGTTGGCGTGTTGCGTGACCCCTGACCTGCGATGATCGTGTACTTATAGCGAGGTTCGAGCGCCGGGACTCGCTACAAGTACACGATCACGGCGGAGAGAGCGGGCCGGTGCGCCTTTCCGGCCACCGCTACGGGCATCGGCGCGCGGCTCCTCCGCCCCAGACCAGGCGCCCGTCCCGCCGGAGCCGCGCGCCCCGCCCTCCTCCGTGCGCCGGGCACCGCTCCGCCCCGCACACCACCTCCCCCGGCCCCGCCCACTGCCCTCCCACACGAACCAGACATCGGCCCCTTCATGTGGACAACCCATGATGTACCGTCGCCTCAGGCCCGCGCCCAGGTGACCACGGTCACTCTTCCGGCCTCCGCGTCCCCCACCGGGGGCAGGCCCGGACCGGACCGCGGTGGCGACCCCGCCACCACCGCTCCCTGAGGAGGACCCGCTCAGATGCCCCCCGGTTTCACCACCCGCCCCCAGCTCCGCGGCGACTTCGGCATGGTCGCCTCCACCCACTGGCTGGCCAGCGCCACGGGCATGTCCCTGCTCGAACGCGGCGGCAACGCCTTCGACGCCGCCGTCGGCGCGGGGTTCACCCTCCAGGTGGTCGAGCCCCACCTCAACGGCCCCGGCGGCGAGGTGCCCGTCGTCTTCCAGGCCGCCGGGGGCTCCCCCCGCGTCCTGTGCGGCCAGGGCGTCTCCCCCGCCGCGGCGACCGTCGACGCCTTCGCGGGCATGGACCGCATCCCCGGCAGCGGCGTGCTCGCCGCCACCGTTCCCGGCTCCTTCGACGCCTGGATGCTGCTGCTGCGCGACCACGGAACCATGACCGTCCGTGACGTGCTCGACCACGCCATCGGGCTGGCCGAGCGCGGCTACCCCGTCCTGGACCGCATCGCCGCCGCCGTCGAGGCCCTCGCCCCCGTCTTCTCCCGGCACTGGGCCGGTTCGGCCGCCGTCTACCTCCCGCACGGTGCCGCGCCCCGCCCCGGTTCCCGGCTGCGCAACCCCGCCCTGGCCGCCGCCTACCGGCGGATCGTCGCCGAGGCCGAGGGCGCCGGAGGCGACCGCGAGGCGCAGATCGAGGCGGCCCGGCGGTCCTGGTCGCAGGGCTTCGTCGCGCAGGCGGTCGGGGACTTCCTGTCCTCCCCCGTCCCCAGCGGCACGGGCGAGCCCCAGCGGGCCCTGCTCACCGCGCAGGACATGGCCGACTGGAGCGCCTCCTACGAGGAGCCCGTCAGCGCGGCCTACGGCGCCCACACCGTGCACAAGACCGGCCCGTGGGGACAGGGGCCCGTCATGCTCCAGCAACTGCGCCTGGCCGAGGCCCTGGGTACCGGCCGCGACGTGCCCGACGGGGTCAGCGCCGACTTCGTGCACGGGGTGACCGAGGCGGCCAAGCTCGCCTTCGCCGACCGCGAGGCCTGGTACGGCGACCCCGGCTTCGGGGACGTCCCCCTCAAGGAGCTGCTGGGCGCCGACTACACCGCCCGCCGCGCGGCGCTGGTCGACGGTGCGCGCGCCAGCATGGAGCAGCGCCCCGGCGCCGTCGGCGGCCGCACGCCCTTCGAACCGCCGCTGTACGTGCCGGGCCACACTCCCGGCGACCGCACCACGGGCGAGCCCACGGTACGCCAGGACGCCGTCGCCAACCCCGCCGACCTGCGCGGGGACACCTGCCACGTGGACGTCGTGGACGCGTGGGGCAACATGGTCTCGGCCACGCCCAGCGGCGGCTGGCTCAGCAGTTCGCCGGTCATCCCCGCCCTCGGCTTCCCGCTGGGCACCCGGGCGCAGATGTTCTGGCTCGACCCGGCCTCCCCCAACGCCCTGGCGCCCCGCAAGCGCCCCCGTACCACCCTGTCCCCCACCCTGGTCACCGGGGAGGACGGCCGGGCCGTGCTGGCGATCGGCACCCCGGGCGGCGACCAGCAGGACCAGTGGACGTTCACCGCCCTGCTGCGGATCCTCAACGGGGTGGAGAACCTCCAGGAGGTCCTGGACGCACCCATGTTCCACACCACCGCCTTCCCCAGCTCCTTCCACCCCCGCGAGACGGTTCCGGGCGGACTGGTCGTGGAACCGGGCGTGGGCGCGGAGGTCATCGAGGAACTGCGTCGGCGCGGCCACCGGGTGCAGGTCGCCCAGGAGTGGTCGCTGGGGCGCCTGGCGGCGGTGGCCCGCGATCCGGAGACCGGCGAGCTGCGCGCCGCCGCCGACGCGCGGGCTTCGCAGGGATACGCGGTCGGCCGCTGAACCGGCTCTGAACCGCACGGAACCAGAGGAAGACGAAACGGCACGGAACGCGGTACCGCGTTGAGCGGGATGCGCGACGGAGGGGGATTGACAGCGCTTACCTGCATTGATCTGGCCTCTTGCCAAATCGCCCGGTCACTGCTTATGTAGACCCTGTGCGACGGCACTCCGGGAAAGCTCCCGACCGCGTTCCGTCAGAACTCAATACCACCGCATCAGGGCTCGTGCGCTGTCTCCCCCTCCCTCAGTGACGGCCCTGTTCCCCCTCCTGACCGAGGCCTGCCCTCCCCTCCCGGCTGGGTTTTTCGGACAAGGAGAAACGAGCGGGCCGTGGTACCACCGGCGCGGTGGTACCACGGCCCGTCTCGTGTGCGCGTCCGGGCCGCGCGGCGTCAGGTGTTGACGCGCACGGCTCCGGCGTAGTTGGCGGTGCGTACCTGCGTGACGCGCACGTCCAGTCCGGTGCGCGGCGCCTCCAGCATCATGCCCTCGCCCAGGTAGATGGCCACGTGCGAGATGTAGTCGGGCGCGGTGGGGTCCGTGCGCCAGAACAGCAGGTCGCCGCGCTGGAGGTCGTCGAACTCCACGCGCTGTCCGGCGTTCCACTGGTCGTGGGTGACCCGCGGGATGGACACGCCCGCCTCGGCGAAGGCCCACTGGAGCAGGCCCGAGCAGTCGAAACCGCCCTCCGGGGTCTCACCGCCCCAGACGTAGGGGACGCCCAGTTGGCTCTCGGCGTTGTCGATGACCTGCTCGATGACCGAGGGGGCCACGGCCTCGCCCTCGACCAGCGGCTCGGGCGAGTCGGTGACGAGCTGGAGGGAGACGTCCTCACCGAGGGCCTCGGCCAGGGCCTCGTGCAGCTCGGCCAGGTCGGCTTCGGGAGCCGAGACCACCAGGGCGTTGCCCCTGGGCATGCCCAACTCGGCGGCGCGCTCGCGGGAGACCAGCCCGTCGATCCCGGCGATGCCGGAGGTGGCGTGCGTCCACACCTCCACGGGGACCTCACCACGCCCGCCCGCGACGGTGACCTCGCGGCCGACCTCCAGCTCGCGCTCGGTGCCGACGTCGTTGGACAGGGCGATGTGGCCCTCCGCGACGCCCTGCCAGACCTCGTCGGACTCGGCCGAGGGCTCGGGAGCGTGGTTGCGGAAGCTGGAGGGGCTGACGCCGAGCACCGAGGTGGGTTCGCCCTCGATCTCGACACGGGCGGCGTCCACGGTCAGGACGCTCTCGACGCCCTCGATCCCGCGGACCGCGTCGACGGCCTCGCGCGGCAGGGAGCGGGGGGCGACCGCGAAGTACTCGGTGCTGCGGGCCTCGCGGAAGGGAGCGACGTAGGCGTCGCGCCGCAGCTGGGAGTCGGAGACCTCGGGGGACTGCTCGGACGTCTCCTGCCGGGGGTCGGTGCCGCCGGAGGTTCCGGAGGAGAGCTGTTCGCTGATGGGGGGACGGTCCTCGACCACCGGCTCCGCCCAGGCCGGGGTGGTCCCGAAGGCGGTGAAGGCGACGGCGAAGGCGGCCGTGGTTCCCGCACACGTTCTCAAGCGGCTCCGCACGGGGGGATCTCACCTTTCTGTGAGTGAGCCGACCGGGGTGTGGGGGACCCCTGCGGCGTACGGCCTGTTGCTGCTTTTGCACTTTCCGGATCCAAGAATGGGCGTACCGGGACGAGTTTGCAAGAAGCCCACGCCGTCCGATATCGGACCGCCACCCTGCGCTCACCCGATGTTCCTCGTCACCACGGGAGCCAGCGGGAAGCGCACCGGGGTGTCCCCGAAGAGGGTGGTGCGGGTCGTGGCCTCGGCCTCGGCCACCGCGCGCACCGCCTCCCCGGCCAGGTCTGCGGGCACGTGCAGCACGACCTCGTCGTGGACGAAGAAGACGATCCCCGCGCCCTCGGGCATGTCCGGCAGGCGCTGGCGCAGCGAGGCGAGCAGGACCAGGGCCCACTCGGCGGCGGTGGCCTGAACGACGAAGTTGCGGGTGAACCGGCCCTGGGCCCGACGGCGGCGCTCGCCGCCGGGCCCGGAGACGGCGGCGGACCAGGCCTCGGGGGCGGGCGAGGTGCGCCCCAGCCAGGAGCGGACGATGCCGCCGCCCTCGCCGGTGCGCGCGGCGGAGTCCACGTACTCCAGGGCGCGCGGGTAGAGGCGGCGCATGGTGGCCAGCAGGGGCGCGGCGTCGCCGGAGGTCTGGCCGTACATGGCCGAGAGCATGCCGATCTTGGCGCGGTCGCGGTCGCCGCCCACGTGCACGGCCAGGCGTGCGTACAGGTCCTCCTCCGCGGCCGCGGCGGCCAGGGCGTCGTCGCCGGAGACGGCGGCGAGCACACGGGGTTCGAGCTGTCCGGCGTCGGCGCGGACGAGGACCCAGCCCGGGTCGGCGCGGACCGCCCCGCGCAGCGACCTGGGGATCTGGAGGGCCCCGCCGCCCCGGGTGGCCCAGCGGCCCGACACCACGCCGCCGACCACGTAGTCGGGGTGGAAGCGCCCGAGGACGGTCCCGTCCGGACCGGGGCGTCTGCGCACCCAGGTGTCCAGCCACGTCCAGCCGTTGGCGGAGTGCAGGCGGGAGAGCTCCTTGTAGCGCAGCAGGAGCGGGACGACGGGGTGGTCGATCCTCTCCAGGACCCAGGAGCGGGTGGAGTCGACGGGATGGCCGATCCACGCCATGGCCCGCAGCACCTGCGCGGGGGAGTCGGGGTTGACCTCGCGGCCGACGGCCTCGCCGATGCGGGCGGCGAGGTCGGCGAGGACGGGCGGGCGCTGTCCGGACGGGGGCCGGGGGCCGAGGAGCCCCGTGAGGATCTCGTCGTGGACGTCGGGCCGCCAGGGCAGGCCGTCGTGGCTCATCTCCGCGGCGGCCAGTCCCCCGGCCGACTCCACGGCGGCGAGCAGGCGCATGCGGCCGGGGGCGGGGTCGGGGAGCTGCGCGAGGCGCCGCAGCTGGTCGGCGTGCACCTCGACCAGGGCGGCGAGGCGGTCGGTGCCCGGGGGCAGGGTGGAGCGGTCGGCCTCGAAGAGCGCGGGCTGGGAGTGGGAGGTGCCGCCCTCGCCGAGGGGGCGCACGGGGTCGTCGGGGACGGGAAGCCGGTGCAGGCGGGCCCAGGCGGCGCCCAGGGAGCAGGCCTCGCCGTGGCGGGCGTGGTAGCCCAGGAGCAGGGCCTCGGTGAGCGCGGTGTCGTGGCAGCGCGAGACCCGCACCCCGGCGCGGACGAGATCGGGGTAGACGTCCTCGCCGGCCGACCACACCCAGCGGGGCGGCCCGGGGCGGGCGTGCTCGGCCTCGCGCACGGCGGCGGCGAGGTCGCCGACGCGGCGGATCGGGCCGGGGGCCTCGTCCAGTTCCTGGAGCCAGCCGCCGCCCTCGCCGTCGGCGACCACCGCGATCCGCATTCTTCCCAGTGTGTCGCCTTCCTGCGACAGTTTCGCGGATTCGCGCTTCTGTACAGACTTCGCGCCAGTTTTTGGCTACCATGGGTGTCATGACGACCACGCCTTTGACCGAAGCCCGCAACCGCCTGTCCGAACTCATCGACGATGTGGAACGCACTCACGAGAGAGTCACCATCACCAGACATGGGGAAGCGGTCGCGGTTCTCGTCTCACCCGGCGATCTGGAGGCACTGGAGGAGACCCTCGACGTCCTGGCCAGTCCCGATCTCCTCCGACAGCTGGGAGAGTCCCGGTCCGCTCTGGAGGCGGGTGACGCACTGGAAGCCGACGAACTCGCCGCCCTGATGGCACGGCGGAGGGGTCAGACGTGAACGACGGAAACCACACGAACCACCGTCTGGTCATCACCGGTCCGGCCGCGCGAATGCTCGCCGGACGCCTTCCGGAAAAGGTGGCGACGGCGGTGTACGAGTTCGTCACCTCCACGCTGCTGGAGAACCCGCACCGGCTGGGCAAGCGGCTTCTTCTGCCTCCCTATGAGGGCACGTGGTCAGCCAGGCGTGGTGCCTACCGAGTGCTCTACGAGATCGACGAGGAGGAACGGGCGGTGATCGTCACCGCGATCGAGCACCGGGCCGACGCCTACCGGTCCCGCTGAGTTCCCGGGCGGACCACGTTGGCCAGCCGCTCACCTGCGGCCCAGCGGGCGAGCTGGGCGTCCATGAAGGCGCGGGCACGCGGGTAGAACGCGGCCGAACCGCCCGCGACGTGCGGGGTGAGGAACACGCCGGGGGCGCTCCACAGCGGGTGGTCCGCGGGCGGGGGCTCGGGGTCGGTGACGTCGAGGGCGGCCCGCACCCGGCCCTTCTCCGCCAACAGGGCGCCGGTGTCCAGGACCGGACCGCGGCCCACGTTGACCACGAGCGCGTCGTCGCGCAGCAGGGCGAACTCGCGGGCGCCGAACAGGCCGCGGGTGGCCTCGGTGAGCGGGGTGACCAGGACGACGATGTCGGCCCCGGGCAGCAGGGCGTGCAGCTCGTCCACGCCGTGCACGCCCTCGTCCGGACGGGCGCGACTGGCCACGCGCACGACCTCGGCCTCGAAGGGCAGCAGGCGGCTCTCGACGGCCTGGCCGATGCTGCCGTAGCCGACGATCACCACGCGCGAGTCGGCCAGGGAGCGCAGCTGGGCGGAGCCCCAGTGGTGCTCCCTCTGCGCGAGCGCCCACCGGGGCAGGTCGCGCTGGGCGGCCAGGATGAGCGCGAGGGCGTGCTCGGCGGTGCTGGCGTCGTGGAGGCCGCGTCCGTTGCACAGGGTCACGCGGTCCGGCAGCAGCGGGAGCACCTGCTCGTACCCGGCGGAGAGGAGCTGGACGACCTCCAGCGACGGCATCCGCGCGATCATGTCGAGCCGCGCGTCGACGCCCTGGGTGGAGGGGGCGTAGGGCACCTGGTAGAAGGTGACCTCGTCCAGTCCGCTGTCGGGCGCCGGTCCCCCCGTATAGAGGTCCACGGTCAGGGAGTCCGGGGCATTGTCCCTGTTCTGCTCCCACTGCACCAGCGTTCGGCCGCCCATGTCGCGCCGTCCTTCCCCTCGGTCCGTCTCAGGCGCCACCCTAGCGTCCTGGCCGGAACCGTTTCGGGCGCGGTGTGCGGGCTCCCCCGGTGATGCGGTGTGCGGGCTCTCCCGGTGATCTCGCCCTTGGTGGCGCTGTGGACCGCCGACCGCGCCCGCAGGAGCAGGATCGCCCCTGGGACGCGCACCGGAGGACCTTCGCGGTCACCGTGCCCGCGGGGACCGGTTCAGCCGGTGGAGCGGGTGAGTTCGTAGCAGGCGATGGCCGCCGCGGCGGTGACGTTGAGGGAGTCGACGTCGCGGTCGGCCATGGGGATGTGCACCCGGGCGGTGGCCCGCTCCAGCCAGCGGGAGGAGAGCCCGTCGCCCTCGGTGCCGAGCAGGAGGCCGACCCGGTCGCCGGGCGCGAGGGCCGCCATGGCGTCGCCCAGGGGCAGGGAGCCCTCCCCCGGTGTGAGCGCCATGAGGTGGAACCCGGCCGCGCGCAGGGTGTCCAGGCCGCCGTACCAGTCGTCCATGCGGGTGTGGGGCAGGGTGAAGACGGCGCCCATGGACACCTTGACCGCGCGCCGGTACAGGGGGTCGGCGCAGCGGGGCGCGAGCACGATCGCGTCCACGCCCAGACCGGCGGCGCTGCGGAAGATGGCGCCCACGTTGGTGTGGTCCACCAGGTCCTCCAGGACCACGATGGTGCGCGCACCGGCCAGGACGTCGCCGAGCGGGGGCAGGGCGCGGCGGTGGAAGGCGGCCAGCGCGCCGCGGTGCAGGTCGAAGCCGACGAGCCGCTCGGCGGTGTCCTCCCCGACCACGTACAGCGGTGCGGAGGAGGCGGCGACCACGTCGTCGAGCGCCTCGGCGCGGCGTTCGGTGAGCAGGAAGCTGCGGGGCTCGAACCCCGCTGCGAAGGCCCGGCGGATGACCTTGTCGCCCTCGGCCATGAACAGCCCGTGCTCGGCCTCCAGGTGGCGGCGCAGGTTCACGTCGCGCAGGCGGGTGTAGTCGGCCAGGCGCGGGTCCGCGGGGTCACTGACCTTGATGACGTCCATGGGGGACGATTATCGCCGGTCCGCGGAGGTCATGAGCCGAGGAGGCCTTCGGCCGGGGAGGCCCCGGTCCGCGAAGACCCCGGTCCGCGGAGGCCCCTGTCCGGCCCGAGTCCGTCCACAGGGACAGTGGAGGGCTGGTGGCGCGGTCGGCGGCGCGGCAGACTGGAGAACGGGGGGACCACCCCCTCCTGTCGGCGGCGCGTGGCGCCCCCGACATCGAGCGTACGTCCGCGCCACCTCGTCCGAAAGCCCCGATCGCGGCCTGTGGACAAGCGTTCCGCGGACGGGCGTTCCGCGGACGGGCATCCTGTGGAAAAGCGTCCCGTGGACACGGGGACACCGGGTCCAGCCGCGCCGTCCGTCAGCTGATCTGCTCGGTGAGGGCGCGCAGGCGCTGCCAGCGCGCCTCCTCGCAGGAGCCCTTGCGGGTGAGCGTGGTCTCGATCTCCTGCCCCTCCCAGGTGCCCACGATGGTGGCCTCCTGGGGCCCGTACACCTTGTCGGTGCACACGGTTCCCTCGCGAACCTCGGTGAACAGCAGCGCGCCGCCCGTGTTGACGGCCTCCGTCGGCTCCGCGTCGCCCTCGGCGCCTTCGCCGTCCCCGTCCTCGGCCCCGCCCGCGGCGTTGACCGACTCCTCCTCGACGGTGACCGGCTCGCCGGTGTCGGCGTGCAGCTCCTCCGCGGCCCGGGCCAGCTCGGCGCAGGCGGCGGGGTCCTCCTCCAGGTTCCCGGTGCACATCAGCGTCTGCACCCAGGCGCGTCCGCGGTCGCTCACCTGGACCTGGAGACGCCCGCTCGGCCCCTCCTCCACGACCTCCTCGGGCTCATCCGCGTCGGGGGCCAGGTCCGGGGTCATCGCGGTGGTGGCCCGCACGTCCCGCTGGTCCGGCGGCAGCATCGACGGGCCGACGATCGCCCCGTAGGCGACCGCGCCGAGGCAGCACGCTCCGGCGAGCATGGCGGTGCCGAGAGTGCCTCGGCTCCGGTGTTCACGATGCGATGGGGACATGCCAAAAACCCTCGGGGGTCGGTGTCATGGAACGTCCACTGGGGGGTGTGGGCTGAGTGTGGACGCGGGGGCCTAAGCCTAGCGGGGAGCGCCGAGTGGCCCTTGACGGGCACAGTAACAAAGCGATCACCCTGGTCGGGCCGGGAAGGGCTTCCTCTCGTGCATTACCAACGAGTAAGGTCCTGGAAAAGTGTCGTTCGCGCCTCATGGTGTGGTTGTTCGTCCTCCATCCCGTGTGACGCCGTCGGGTGCGCGGGAGTTCGCGCCTCCCTCCGCGGGTGTGCCATATCACCGCGGGGCGCTGCGCCGCCCCGCCCCGTGTGCCTGCATTGACCCCCCGGAGTGCCCGTGCCCAGTGGACGCCACCGACAGGACTCACCGACCGCCGCGAAGACCCGCCGTGCGGTCGCGTCGCCGCTGGGGACCACCGCGATCGCCGTCTCCCTCATCGCGGTTGCCGCGATCGCGGTACCCGTCGGGCTCGACATGCTCGGCTGCGGCGACACCCGCTACCTGCGCGTGTCGGCGACCCAGAGCATCGCGCCCGTACTCCGCGAGGCCGCGGGCGAGTTCAACGACGAGCGCCCCAGCTACGACGGCGAGTGCGTGTACGCCCAGGTGGACGAGATCGCGCCGCACCGCATCATGACCGCCCTGTCCGGCGGCCGCTCGGGCGACTCCACCATCTCCCCGCACGTGTGGGTGCCCGAGTCCTCGGCCTGGGTCGAGCTGACCCGTGTCTCCGGGAGCGGCACGCACCGCATCGACACCGACCCGCCCTCGCTGGCCAGCTCGCCGGTGGTCCTGGCCGCGCCGCGGGGCACCGGGGGTATGCCCGAGCCCGACGAGGCCGGTTGGCCCCTGGTCCTGCCCGACGAACGCGAACGCCCCCTGGTGATGGTCGACCCCAACCGGGGCGCCGACGGTATGGCCGTCATGCACGCGGTCCGCCGGCACCTGGGCACCGGTGACGACGCCGACACCGCCATGACCGACTTCGTGCGCGACGTGCAGCTCGACAGCGCGTTCGGCGAGATCGACCTCGACACCTTCTACACCTCCGGTCACACCGGTGGCGGGAGCGGCGGAGAAGGTGCCGGAGGGCGCGTCGACCCGCTGATCGCCGTTCCCGAGCAGGCGGTGGTGTCCTACAACGCCGACCGCGCGGAGTCCGCGCCGCTGTTGGAGGCCCACTACCCGACCGAGGGCACCGTCAGCCTCGACTACCCCTACGTCACCGCCACCGACGCAGCCTCGCTGCGGTCCGCGGCCGCCGACCTGTACGAGGTGCTGCGCCAGGACTCCTACCGCGCCCGGCTCCGGGATCTCGGCTTCCGCGACCCCGGCGGCGCCCTGTCCGGTGAGGCCGGTGCGAACGCCGACGAGTTCGGTGTGACCGCCGAGGAGCCGCCCACCCACGACGACCTGACCGGGGACGCCCTGCTGGCATCGGTCACCGACTGGAACCGGCTGTCGATGCCCAGCCGCACCCTGGTGCTCGCCGACACCTCCGCGAACATGGCGGAGGACCTCGACGGGGGCCCGACCCGGATGGAGGTCGCCCAGCAGGCGGCGCTCATGGGCCTGTCGCTGTTCCCCGACGAGACCGACATGGGTCTGTGGCTGATGTCGGACGAGAACGCGGGCGGCCGCGACGAGGCCGCGGACATGCACCCCCTGGGCGAGACGGAACAGGGCGACACCGCCACCCGCCGCCGGGAGCTCATCGGAGTGGCCGAGGGGATCGCCGTCCGCGGCGGCGGCTCACGCCTCTACGACAACATCCTGGCCGCCTACGACCGGGTGCAGGACGACTACGACGAGGACAAGATCAACAGCGTCATCCTGCTCACCGCCGGGCAGGACGAGGGGTCCAGCGACATCACGCACGCGGACCTGGTGGCGGCGCTCCAGGACCGCTTCGACCCCGAGCGGCCGGTCAGCATGTTCATCATCGCCTTCGGGTCGCGTGAGCAGCAGGTCGCGGAGGAGGAACTGCGGCGGATCGCGGCCGCCACCAGTGGCTCGCTGTTCGTCACCGACGACCCCGACGAGATCGGCGACATCTTCCTCAGTTCCATCTCACGGCGTCTCTGCGTGCCCCACTGCGACAGCTGAGGGCCGAGGCCCCTTCCGGCCGAAGCGGTCTCGATTGGGTATCGGAATCGAATTTCGTTCCGTCTCACCCGGAAAGGAGAACGCGGGGAAAACGGACGGAATCCCCGAGGTGATCGGCGCTGTGCCCGGGTTCACACCGGCGGAGCCCCGAGAGCGCCAACGTGAGAGCGACACGGTCGGCATTCACCCGGTCTGGACTGTTGAGTACCGTTTTCCACCAGTAACACCCCCCTGTACGCCCCGTCCGTACACCACCCGTGAGGAAAGCTGTGGGACGTCACCGCGGAAGATACGCAGAAGAACCCTCCGACAGGCCCAGGCGCCGCCGCGGCCGCGGCCGCGGCGGCGCCTTCGCCGCCCTGGCCGCCGCGTTGGTGATCGTGGTCGGCCTCGCCGCGGTGGGCGTCTACGTGTTCGGCCGCTCCGACGGCTGCGGCGGCTCCGACATCGCGCTGGACGTCGCGGTCAGCCCCGAGCTCGCCCCTGCCCTGACCGACGTCGCCTCCGACTTCAACGCGGAGGAGCACCAGGTCGACGGGAGCTGCGTACGGGTACAGGTGCGCCAGGTCGACTCCGCCAACGTCGCCTTCGGCATCACCGGCGCGGGCGCCACCATGGGCGACACCGAGTCCGACGTGTGGATCCCGGACTCCTCCCTGTGGCCGCGCCTGGTCCAGAGCCAGGCGGGCGACGCCGTCATCACCGAGACCGGCACCTCCGTGGCCCGTTCGCCGCTGGTCCTGGCCGAACTCGCCGAGTTCGCCGACGAGGACTCCCCGAGCAGCTGGGCGGAGGTCGTGCCCACCACCGCCCCGGGCCAGGAGTCCGGGCGCACCGTCCGCGTGACCGACCCCGCCCGCAACGCCACGGGGCTGGGCACCCTCTACCTCCTGCACGGCGCGCTGGAGGAGGCCAGCCCCGACACCGCCACGTTCAACGCGCAGATGACCGCGGCCCTCCAGGCCCTGCACCGGGGCGCGTCCTCGGACGAGGAGGCCGCCTTCCTCGCCCTCAGCGGCGGCGCCGCCGAGGCCCCGCCCATGATGGTGATGTCGGAGCAGGCCGTGTGGCGCTACAACGCCGCCCACGGGGACGCCCCCGCCCGGGTCGGCTACATGGGGGGCGGCACCTACTACCTCGACTACCCCTACGTCGTGCGCAGCGAGGAGAGCGACATCACCCGCGCCGCCGAGGAGTTCCGCGACGCGGTACGCGGCGAGGACGCGCGGACCCGGCTGCTCGCGGAGGGCTTCCGCGGCCCCGAGGGGCAGATCGACGCCTCCGTGCTCACCGAGGAGGTCGGCTTCGCCGCGGAGCCGCCCACCGAGCTGCCCACGCCCGCGGCGGACTCGATCACCGGACTGATCCGCACCTGGAACCAGCTCAAGATGGACTCCCGGGTGCTGGCGATCGTGGACATCTCCGGCTCGATGCTGGCCGAGGTGCCCGGAACCGGGATGACCCGCATGCAGGTGACCAGCGCCGCCGCCACCCAGGGCCTGGAGATGTTCACGCCCAGTTCGGAGCTGGGCCTGTGGGAGTTCTCCACCAACGTCAACAACGACCTGCACTACCAGGAGATCGCGCCGATCCGCGAGCTCCAGGCGGCCGCTGACGACGGCACCGCGCACCGGGACGTCCTCGCGGGCGCGCTGTCCTCGCTCCAGCCCCTGCCGCAGGGGGACACGGCGCTGTACGAGACCTACCTGGCGGCCTACCAGGAGATGTCCCGTACGTACCAGCCGGACCGGACCAACGTCATCCTCATGCTGACCGACGGCGACAACGACAACCCCGGCGGTCTGGGGTTGGACGAGCTGATGACCCAGATCGAGTCCCTGGCGAGCCCGTCGCGGCCGATCCCGGTCATCACGATCGCGTTCGGGCCGGACGTGCAGAACCTGGAGCCGCTCCAGGAGATCGCCGCGGCCACCGGCGGCGCCGCCTACATGACCGAGGACCCCACCGAGATCGGTGAGATCTTCCTCCAGGCGTTCTCCCTGCGGATCTCCGAGGACACCGAACAGACCGAGGGCGCCGAGCAGACCGAGCAGACCGAGCAGACCACGGAGTAGCCCGGCCGGCGTCCGGTCCCGCGGCCCGGACGCCTCCCCTTTCCCACGCGGCTCCGACCCCTTCCCACGAGGCCGCGACGGACGGTGACAAGTCCCTGTCCCCCGGGTGAGGGGCTCTGGACTTCTCCGTGGCGTTGGCGTACTCAGAGAGGAGTCGGGGGTGCTCCCGCGGTACCGGGAGGCCCGGCACACGACGACCGGATGGGGGAAGGCCATGACGGAGGCGTGGATGCCCGGCGCCGAGAGGTTCGGCGGCGGGACGGGCACCCGGACACCCCCCGGGATCGGCGCTCCGCGCGCCGTGTGGACGGTGACGGGGTCGGACCCCGGATCCTGGTCCGCGCGCGAGGAGGCGCAGCGGCTGGTGAACGAGGAGCGCGCGGCGCACCTGGTGTGGAACCCGCTGACCGGCGACGTGGTCCAGACCCTGGCCGCGACCTGCCGCGGGCGCCTGCACCTGGGCAGCACCCGCCAGCACGAGCTGCACCTCGACCACGGCCACGAGGGACGGGTGTGCCTGGTGGTGGCGGTGGTGTCCTCGTGGGAGGTCCCCTTCACCGACGGCCCGATGCGCGGGCTGTCCCCGATCCTGACGTGGCTGGACTCCTGGGGGGTGGAGCGGGTCTGGCGCGCGGACCCTCCGGGACCGGCGGCGGGGACCGTGGGGGCGAGAAGCACGGAGACGAGGACCGCGTTGACAGGGACAGCGATGGCGGCACACGCCGCGACGGCGCCGCACGCCGCCGAGACCACGCGTGCGGCGCTGACGGCGCGCGCGTGGGCCAGGGGCGGGCACTTCGGACACGACCAGGTCCCCGGCTCCTCCGCCAAGGGCCCCGGAAGGCTGGACACCGCGCGGCTGTTGGCCACCGGCCTCGTCCCGCCGCCGAGCGGTCCGCCCGCTCCCGCCGAGCCGCGATCCTCCGCGATGAGGTGAGTACGCGACGGCGGGAGAAAAATGGTCCGGGTGTTCTGACCACCGGTAATCGGACACCACTGGTTCATCGCCGTTCCGCAACCCTTTAGTCTGTCGCCCATGGGTGGATCTATCGAGCCGGGTTGGTACGCGGACCCGCAGGGCGACGCGCAAACGCTCAGATGGTGGAACGGCAGCGAGTGGACACGGCATACCCGTTCCCTGAGCGAACTCCAGGGCGGTGGCGATCCGGGTGACGAGGAGGCCGCGACCACCCACCTGGGCGGATCCGGACAGGGTGTCCCCGCCTCCGACGAGGAGGATCCCGGAACGGTGCGGCTGGGCCCCTCCCAGACCCGGTCGGCGGCACCGATCGACGACGAGCCCAGCACCATGCGCATCAACCCCGCCTGGGCGCAGGGATCCCCCCAGCAGGGCACCACCCCGCCGTCCTCCCCGCCCCCCATCGACGAAGAGCCCAGCACGATGCGGATCAACCCGTCGTGGGCACAGGCTTCCTCCCCTTCCGTTTCTCCCTCCTCCCCCGCCTCACCGCCCTCCGACGCCCCCATCGACGACGAGCCCAGCACCATGCGCATCAACCCGTCCTGGGCGCAGGGCGGCGATGATGACGAGGAGCCCACCGCCGACCTTGGCGGCACGGGCGCCACGATGCGCGTCAACCCGGCCGACCTTCCGAGCCACGGCGGTGGCCCCGTGCCGGGTGACGGACAGGGCGGCCCCGGGGCGACCATGCGGGTCAACCCGTCCGACCTCCCCCTGCGCGACGAGGACGAACTGCCCACCGCCGACCTCACCGACGACGAGATCCCCACGTCCAACCTGACCGACGACGACCTGGGCGGAGAGGCGCCGCGCACCTCGGTGCTCGACCCGGGTGCTCCCGGTGCCCCCGGTGTTGCTGGTGCTCCCGGGTCGGCTGGGTCGGCGGGAACCCCGGGGGAGGCCCCGCGCACCGCGGTGTTCGACCCGGGCGACCCCGCGCTCCCGGGCGGCGGGACCTCCGGCACGGCCGTGTTCGACCCGGGCGACCCCGCCTTCTCGGAAGGCGCGGACGAGGGGGACAGGAAGGGCGGCAAGTTCAACAAGTTCCTGGGCAGCCTCAAGGAGGGCTGGTCCGACCTGTCCGAGGAGCGCAAGGAGCAACGCCGCAATTCCGAGGAGGAGGCGGCCAAGCGGCGCGAGGAGGAGCGGGTCCGCAGGGAGGCCGAACTCCAGGAGGAGGCCAGGCGCCGGGAGGAGGAGGCCCGGCGCCGCGCCGAGGAGCAGCCCCCGGGTGCGCAGGCCCCGGGCACCACTGCCGCTGCCGCCGCCGGTTCGGCGGTCGGCGCGCAGCCGGGAGCCCCGTGGCCCCCGTCCGGCCAGCCCGATCAGCCCGGCCAGCCCGGCCAACCCGGTCAGCAGCCCTCCGAGCAGCAGGCCCCGGGCCAGCAGGCCTCGGGGCCGCAGCCTCCCGCCCAGCCGTTCCCTGGCGCCCAGCAACCCACGCACCAGCCTCCGGGCTTCCCGCCCGCCGCGCAGCCGCCCTCCGGCCCCCAGCGGGGGCACTCCGTTCCGCCCGCGGCCCCGTCCGGACCGCAGCAGGACATGTTCTCGCCCCAGCGCCAGTCGGGACCGCAGCACCCGTCGTCGGGGCCCCAGGCCGGTTACCGCCAGCCCCCGCCACCCCAGCAGGGCGGCTTCGGCCCGCCCGGGTACCCGCCCCAGCAGCAGATGGGCGGCCCGAACCCTCCGGGGCGTCCGCCACAGGGCATGCCCCCGAACGCCCCGCCGCCCGGGCAGCGGATGAACCGGCCGGGCCCGCCGCCCGGTTACCCGCCGACCCCGGGCCCCATGGCCAACGCTCCCGGCGGGCAGCCGCCGATGGGTGGACACCCGGGAGGTCCGCAGTGGGGTCAGCCGGGCCCCGGCCAGCCCCCCGGTCCGGGGCAGCCCTACCAGCAGCACCGCCCGCAGAAGCCCAAGAAGAAGCGGGGAGGATGCAGGAGCTGCGGCTGCGGCTGCTTCACCTTCCTGCTCATCCTGATCGTCGTCCTGGTCCTGGGCTACCTCCAGTTCTGGGGCGTGTGGGACTGGATGTACGAGATCTTCAGCGTCGGTGAGCCGCCCGGCGTCTCGGACGCCTGGATCTGGGACTGACCCGGATTCCCAGGGGCGGTCGGACACGGTCCGGCCGCCCCTTCGTCATCCCCCGGGACTCCCCGCAACCCCTAAGCTGACCGGTATGAATGACAGTTTGGTGTGGATTGACTGCGAGATGACGGGCCTGGACTTCGAGAGCGACGCGCTGATCGAGGTTGCCTGTCTGATCACCGACGGCGAGCTCAACATCCTCGACGAGGGCGTGGACGTCGTGATCAGACCGCCGCAGGCCGCACTGGACCGCATGGGGGACTTCGTCCGCGACATGCACACGACCTCCGGCCTGCTGGAGGAGCTGGACAAGGGCGTGAGCCTCCAGGAGGCCGAGGACCTCGTCCTGGAGCACATCCGCCAGTACGTGACCGAGCCGCGCAAGGCTCCGCTGTGCGGCAACTCGATCGCCACCGACCGCACCTTCCTGGCCCGTGACATGAAACGCATCGACGAGTTCCTGCACTACCGGATGGTCGACGTGTCCTCCATCAAGGAGCTGCTGCGCCGCTGGTACCCGCGCGTGTACTACGCGAGCCCGGAGAAGAACGGCGGGCACCGGGCGCTCGCCGACATCACCGACAGCATCCACGAGCTGCGCTACTACCGCGCCGCGGCCTTCGTGCCCGAGCCCGGCCCGAACTCGACCACCGCCCGCGCCATCGCCGCCGACGTGGTGGCCGGAGGCACCGGCACGCGGGCGCGCGAGGAGGCCGCCGGAGACGACGCGGCGGAAAACTGATCGAAGCACTCCCCGGAGTCCGCTAAGCTTTCATACGTACGCGGGGCCGAGAGGCCCAGCGCACGTGGTGGGTGTAGCTCAGCCGGTAGAGCACTTGGTTGTGGTCCAAGAAGTCGCGGGTTCAAGTCCCGTCACTCACCCCAGAGGCTTAAGCCCCTGACCAGCGTAAACGCGCAGCGGTCAGGGGCTTTTGCGCGTGTGGGGGTGCACCAGCGGGTGCACGGTGGCAAAGATCCGCCTGGTGAGTGTGCACCACCCATCCCGTCACTCACTCCCGATCCGTGCACCCGGGTGCACGGGCACGCGTTTCTCCGGGATTTCGAGTCCACCGATCAGTAGCGCAGGGGCCCGGCGAACTGGCCGGATGTGGCCGCGCTGGTGAAGTCGCAGGTATGACGCGCACTCATCGCGAAGAGGCCGGGGATCCGCTCACAGACCGGCCATCACCGCGGGTGACGCGTGCTAACTTACGACCATTCCCACCCATAACACCCCACCCCTGGCCAAAGGAGTCCTCCGGTATGTCAGGCGAGGCTGGCGCCAATCCGATCGAAGCCCTCGAAGGAGGTGAGCTCGCCGAAACCCTCGCCGAGGCCATGGCCGGACTGGCTGACATGTTCGACCTGATCATGGAGGACGCCGAGACCGTCGCCCAGCGCGAGGAGGTCTCCTCGGCCCTGCGCGCCTACAAGGAGGAGTACTCCCCCATCCTCGTCGCGGCACAGGAGCACGGCCTGCAGTTGGCCAACAACATCCAGGCCGGAGCCTCCCAGACCGCCCTGAACGACCTGGAGGCGGCCCAGGAGTACGACACCCCCTGGAACCTCGAAGTCAACTTCTGACCACCGCTCGCCCGTCCCCTCTTCTCCCTCTCCCCAAGCGAGTCATGGCTACCTTCGACCTCACCTTCCAGCCGCGTACCACCACCGCCAACCCCGAGGCGATCAGAGCGCGTATGGAGGACCTGGACATCCTCCAGGCACGCCTGCTGGGGCGCGCCGACGACCTGACCGGGCAGTTCGGCTCCGCCGCCACACAGTTCACCGACCTCATCGGCTGGAACATCAAGGGGCTGTCCGAGGAGGACTACCAGCACTGGAAGGACGCCGGGGTGGCGATCACCTACGCCGCCTCCAAGATCGAGCAGTGGGCGCAGTACGTGGAGGAGTTCAAGGACGAACGCGAGGCGCAGAACTCCGAGTGGTTCGACTTCCGTACCAAGAAGGAAGGCGAGATCCCGGCCGACTTCCAGGGCCAGACCATCACCGCCACCCACCCCGAGCGCGGGGGCCTGTTCGGCATCAGCGACGCCAGCAAGTGCCGCGACATCTACGACGAGGTCGCCGCGAAGCTGACCGAACTCCAGGAGCGCGAGCGCACCAACTACCAGAAGTTCGAGGAGCACGCCGAGGATGTCGCCGAGGACCTGCGGGAAGGTCCGACCAAGGCCAACGTGCAGGAGCTCATCGACGCGGGCATCAACTCCTGGGCCTTCTACAACCTCGACCCCAACCGCTACACGATGCTCGTGGACGGACGGGAGCTGACTGAGGAGAACGCCGAGGAATGGGCCGAGGAGCTCTCCTCCTACTGGTCCGGCGACAAACCGCTGGATGAGCGGTACCACGAGCTGATGCTCATGATGAGCATGATCGGCTCCAACGCGATGCAGGCCCAACAGGGCGGCACCGGCTATCGCTCCGAAGAGATCGACTTTCTCCGGGAGTTCTACGACGCCCTGGAGGGAGAGGATCCCAACAGTATGGGCGTTCTGGGCATTCCCGCCCAGATGGAGGGCGACCACCTCACCGACGAGGAGCGTGAACACGCGCTCGGCGTACTCGGTGACGGCCTGCTCACCCTGTCCGACGAGAGCCTCGGCGGAAGCTACGAGGATCTGCCCCGAAGCGTGCGCCGGACCGCAGAAGGCCCGCAGTTCTACGAGCATGGGGAAGGCGAGGTGCCCTACTCCTGGGTCCTGTACCAGGGTGACGTGCGAGCACTGTCCGACTTCTTCCGTCACACGAACGAGGACCTCCAGGGCGGCTACGAGCTGTCGGTCAACCTGTCCATGTCCTCTGGCACCTATACACACCACATCGGCGACAGCGACTTGATACCCCCGGAGGAACTGGCTCCGCTGCTGGACGTGGCCACACGCAACGAGGACGCCAACTACTACGTCATCACTGGTGAACATCCCGGTGGCGACCCCTACGCGGATCACCCCGCGCTGGGTACGGACAGCTCTGGACAGGGTGTGGACTACGCCGATCTGGGTGTGAACTACACCAATGAAGAGAGAACGAACGTGATCGAGGGCCTGTTCACCCACGAATGGGAGGACGGGGGCGCAGCGGTGCGCGGTTTGACCGACTGGATCTCGGAGGATGCGGCCAGCCCCGAGGATCGCGTACCTGAGGATGAGAATTCGGAGATACGCCCCGAACTCAGCGCTGAGGAGCAGCGATCCGCCGAAGCACTCGCCGCCCTGGTGAGACATATGGAGAATCCGGAGTTCAGCGAGGCCATGTTCGCCACGGGCCACGAGGTCACCGGAGACGACGGCGTCACATGGCGCGACGTCGCCGCCGGGCACCTGAACCCGGAGTTGGCTGACTCCTGGTCCGACATCTTCGTCTCGTACATGGACGTGTTCGCCAGCACGGAGGGGGTTGGCGAGAGCGAGTCCTCAGAAGGCCATGACACGCGCTGGGACGACGACCAGAACCGCGTCTACCTCAGCCCGGAAGGCCGGATGAACTTCACCGAGCTCATCATGGGCGACGTGGATGCCGCTCACAAGACGTATGGCGAGGTCGTCCAGTACGGAGCGGAGTCCATGGCGGAGTTCGCCACGGACAACGGTCCCCGGAGCCATGAGGGTTCCTCCAGTTACGGATCACTGCTCGGGCTGGTGGACGTGACCCTGAACTCCGAGAGCGAGCGGCGCTCGAATGACAACACCGAAGCCGTCGCACATGCCAACAAGGTGCGCAACCTCGTCGTGGACACGGCCGGTGGCTTCGCCGGCGACAGGAACGCCCCCGGGCTGGTCGTGGAAATAGCCAAGTTCCTCGCCAAGGAGGCCCTGGAGGTCTCGGACAACCCGCCCGATCCAAAGATGGAGAGCCCTCGGGAGTGGATGGCCGAAGAGGATATGAATCACCTGGCGATCAGTGCGATGGCCGCCAACGACCCAGAGATCATGGACGCACTGGAAGCGCTCCATCCCGGAGCCGTCCTGGGCGAAGGTGCGGACCGCTACATCCCTCTTGACCCCGCTGAGTGGGACGTCAACGGGGAAAGCCAGGACACTGTACGGGGCAACCTGTACGACCATGTCGACGAACTTCCCTGGGTCGACGGTGAGGGAAGCACGAAGAGCGCGGTCGACAACTACCTGCTCAATATGGGAATCAGTTGGGGCAAGTGGCAGACTTCAGCTTCATAGAAAAACCCACCGGGAGGGCGCTGCTGCCTGCCGCGGTGTGCGCGGCCGTGCTTCTGCCGCTGGCAGGATGCGGGCTCTCCTCCGGTTCCGACCACAGCACCAACGACGAGGTACAGGAGCTGGCCTACCCGGAGCGGATCGAGCAGGTCGGCTGGGAGTGGCAGCCACCTGAGGACGCTCGGATCATCGGTAGCGTTCCCGTACCCGCGGGCGTGGCCGTCGTACTCGATGACGGCTACGTCGTGCTCGCCGGAGACACCGGCGAGGAACTGTGGCGGTACCGCGCCCAGGACACCGCCCGCGCGGCGTACGCCTCGCGGGACGGCGAGTACCTGGCGCTGGAGGTCGAGGGGTCCGAGTCCGGTTCCCTGCTGCTCCGGTTCAACCCGTCCACGGGCGAGATCCTTGAGGAGTCCGCCCGTGACGAGGCGGGTAGCGACGACGCCGGAGTGGACGACAGCTCCTTCCGCCAGTCTGTGGAGGAGGGAACCATGGTCGTCCGCTCCTCCGAAGGACCCGCCCTGACCGCGCTCTCCCTGGAGACGGGCGACCCGGTGTGGACCCGCGAGGAACCGGCCGGGTGCACCACCACCGAGGGCCTGAACAGCAGCACCGACGACGCGGTCGTCCTCGACGGCGTGGTCGTGGAGGCGTTCACCTGCGCGCCGAGCGTGGTACGCGATTTCACCTACACCCGGGAGGAGGGTGACGTCGTCATCTCCGGTCTGGTCGGCCGCGATCTACGGACGGGCGAGGAGCTGTGGCGCTTCGAAGAGGACTTCGGTATCCACGCCTTCCAGTCCATCGAACACCGAAGCCTTGACCCCCTCTCCGGCCAGTACCTGGTGATGAGGACGCTGAACTCCCCCAACGTCCTCCTCGACGTGTCGACGGGCGAGGTCATCGGTGAATGGGAGGGCGGGGTCATCGGAGTACTGGAGGACGGGTCGGTCGTGGTCTGGTACGCCCGCGACGGGGAGTACCGACGTGAGACCCCCGAGGGAACGGCACTGGCCACCCTGCCCAACCCCGTTGAGGCGATACCGGATACATCCGACGTCACGGGGCTGGGGACGGACGACTCGATCGTCCTTGCAGAGGGCATCGTCAACTCCGGTGAGCACTCTCTCGGGCCGGACGCGGAAATCTGGTTCCACGGTTGGGACTCCGGAGACGACCCCGTCGTGATCGATGTGAGCCAGGTCGGCATGGAGGACGCTGGAGCACAGCTCTCCACCACCGCCGTTCCCGGCGCTGTGGTGCTCAGCTATACGGAGAGCGGTGACGACGGCCGTCAGACACTTCTGGGCCTCACCTGATCACTTCTCTACGAAGACATATACCTCATTTCAATCTTTAAACTCAAAATGGACATAATAAGCCACACAAAACCCCGGTTGAAAGTTCTCCGAGAACTTTCGCCGATTCCCTTCGCTTCGGCCCGCAACCAAGCGATGGTCCACGCATGGCAACCATCAACCAGCGCACGCTGGCCGACGGGCGTACCCGCTACTGGGTGAAATGGCGGCTCGGCGGCACCCGCACCGGAGCGCCCCAGTCCGAACCCTTCGACACCCACGCCGACGCCCACACCTTCAAACTCCACGTCGAGGCCGCCGGCCACCAGTGGCCCGAGAACTGGATCCGCCGCCAGGGCTGGGCCCCGGGATGGGTCCCCGGCCACGGGTGGGTCAGGAGCGACGAGGAGGACGACGAACCCGAGGCCGAGCTGGTGCTGTTCGCCGACTACGCCCGCGACCTCGTCGACTCCATGACCGGTATCGAGGAGCGCACCCGCGCCGACTACCACCGCGACCTGGCAATCCACCTGCTCCCCCGCTTCGGCCAGGTGAACCTGCGCGATCCCGCCCAACTCAAACCCAAGGACGTACGCGCCTGGATCAACCATCTGCGCACCGGAGTCCCCGACCCCGCCGCCCCGTACAGGACCAGCACACCCAGCCGGGGCCGGAAGAGGGAACCGGGGTGGCTGCGCAAACCCCTCTCCCCCAAGTCCATCCACAACCTGCACGGGCTGCTGTTCACCGTCTGCGAGGCCGCCGTACGAGAGGACCCGCCGCTACGGCCTTCGAACCCCGCATCGCGCACCCGCCTGCCCCGTATCGACGACGGCGAGGGCGAAGCCGACATGTGCTTCCTGACGAGGGAGGAGTTCGCGCTGCTGCGGGACTCCATGGCCGAGGACGTACGCGACATGGTGGAGGTGTTCGTGCGCACCGGGATGCGCTACAGCGAACTGGTCGCCCTCCAGGTCCGCGACGTCACCCTCACTCCCGCCATCGGACCCGACGGGCAGCCGCTCACCCAGGGGCACCTGGACGTGCGGCGGGCGTGGAAGCGCTGCCCCGACAACACCTTCCGGCTCGGTGCGCCCAAGACCCGCAGCTCGCGCAGGCGCATCCCGCTCTCCCCGGGCACCATCGACCTCCTACGGCCTCGGTTGGAGGGCAAGGGACCGGAGGAGTTCGTGTTCACCACCGAGCGGGGGTCCTGGTGGCGGCACTCCTCCTTCTACGGGCGCAGGTGGGCGCCCGGGGTCAAGGAGGCCCAGCGGCGAGGGCTGGGCAAGAAGCCGCGCATCCACGACCTGCGCCACACCCATGTGGCGTGGCTGATCGACAAGGACGTGCACGTGTTCAAGATCCAGCGCCGCCTGGGCCACACCTCGATCACCACGACCATGGACCGCTACGGGCACCTGGTCACCGACATCGACGACACCATGATCGAGGCCATCGACGGACCTCCCGCCGGGACCGGGCCATGGACCGACCCCGGCGATGAGCAGCGCCTGCGCCTGATCTCCTAGAGCCGCTACGGGTCCCGGGTATGCCGGTGGGGCGGGTGAACATCCCCCGCCCCACCGGTTCACTTGGGCTTCTCGCCTACCGGGTGTGCGGCCACCCGGGGGCGTGGGCGACCCGCCGTCTGGGGGCCACCTGTTGGGCGGCCCGCTCCACGATCTGTTCCAGGTCAGTGGCGCTGAAGCGCACGTGCTTGCCGAGCCTGCGGTGCGGCACCCGCCGCAACCGGACCCGTTCACGCAGCCACGACTCCGGCACCGCGAGCACCCGCGCCGCCTCGGGGATCGTCAGCAACCGCTCCGGCACCTTCCCCTCACCGTCGCTGTCAGGCCGCCTGGCCGGGACCATACGCACCTCCCCCGCGTTCGTTCCGTAGAGCGGAGCGGAACTGGCGGCGCTCGTCCTCGGAGGCGCCGCCCCACACCCCGTAGAGTTCGCCGCGCTTCATCGCCTCGGCCAGGCAGTTGATCTGCACCAGGCACACGCGGCACACCCGCTTGGCGTCGCGTACCGACCCTCCCTGGCCGGGGAACCACAGGTCCGGGTCCTGGCCCCGACAGGCCGCGTAGGCCTGCCACCCACCAGACCCGCCCCCAGCGTCGCCCCTGACAGCACCGGGCCGTGTGCGGCCGTCAGACGGCCCGTCCGCGCCCGACGCACCACCACCGCCCGTGGGGCGCGAGCCCGGGGTTCGGGCCGCCACGTCGCCCACCAACGGCCCTCGGTTCCCCAACGGTGCCTGTCGTCGCATGTCCCCCATGTCCGCCCTTCCGTGATCGGTCACGATCCGCCCAGGGCCCCACCGCACGGCATCTGACCTGGTCCCGCGCGATGGGTGTTCTGGCCCTGATGAACCCCGAAGAAGACACCCGCCACCGCGGATGCGACATCGGCTCCGAAGTTGTGTCCGCGAGGTCGTGCCTTCGCAGCGCTGTCTCCACTCGCCCGACCGGGCGCGAAGCTGGTCCGCGCCATCGCAAGAGGGACGTGTGAGAAGAGCAGGCGCGCCGCCGTCCTCCTCGACCTGCTGGGCGATCTTGACCGCGCCGCTGCGCCACCACCGAGCAGTACGGGAAAGACCAAAGACCAGTGCTGAGAGGCAAGAAGAGCTTCCATAGAAGAGCGGGGAGAGAGCAGACCGTCTCGGATGATGACGGCCTGGTGTTGAGGGTGTGCGGGGGCGTTCGCGCCCCCGCACACCACGGGGCGCCGCCCGCCCCACGTGAAGAGGACTACCTCCTTGGGTAGACAGCCGGGGCGGCCGGTGGACCACCCCAAAGCCCGGCCGACCTGCACTGTGACTGTTCTCAGGGGTGGTCCACCCAAGGCCGGACCCCCACACGGACGGCCAGGCGGAGCAGGCATTGGCCCCGTCACAGGCCCACCGTTGGCCCGCAGGTTCACCGCGCTTTTCAGGGCTCACCACTCGCTCTCCTGGACCGTGGGGTAGGTGCGGGCGATCTCGTGCAGGGCGACGATGCGGGGGTGGGTGGCCGATCGCCAGATCCGTGCGCCCGCTCCCGGGGTCGCCAGTCGCTGGTGGGTGGTCAGGTACACCCCGACGCGGTCGGTGCAGTCACCGGCCAGCTTCTGTGCCGCGTTCTTCTGGCGCTCGGTGGAGTGGAGGGCGAACAGCACCACCGCGGCGGGGGTGCGGTAGCGGGTCAGGCGTTTGTAGCCGCGCATCTTGTTCTTGAGCTGGGTCAAGGACTCGGAGCCGGTGTCGTACTCCACGAACGCCGTCAGACGAACCCCTCCCTGGTTCCACCTCACCTGGGCGTCGGGGCGCACGTCGTAGCCGTAGCGGCGTTCGCACTCGCGTTCACCGAGCCACTGCTCCACCTCGGCGCCGCACTGGCGGGCACTGCGTAGGAAGTCGACCCGGGTCTGGGCCAGGCCCAGCATGTGGTCCAGCTGGGGTGAGTGCGCCACGGCCAGGGCGCGGTCGGCGCGGAACTTCAGCGCGTCGGGTTCCTTGCCCTGGTGCAGGGCGAGCAGGACGGCGCCGGTGGGGGTCAGGACCCAGTGGTCGGGGGCGTTGCGGTCGTGGGCGTGGCGGCGGAAGCGGTTGAGGACCCCGTAGCGGTACAGGGTGAGCAGGCGTGAGCGGGCGCGGCGTGGTCCGGCGTCGGGGAAGTAGATGCGGTGTAGGTGGTGGGTGGTCATCACCCGGTGTTCCCAGAGTCCGGCCAGGATCTGGCGGTCGCGGCTGGTGATTCGGGGTGCCAGGTGGATCAGTGTCTTGGTGTAGTCGCTCACGCATGCCCTCCCGGGGCGGTCGCGGTCTGGTGCTTTGAACTCCCTGATGAAGACCGTGCAAGCGCGGATGCGACACCCGAGGGAAGAATTTTTCCGGGTTCAGCCCCCCGGGAGGGGGTTCACTTCGGTTTCAGAACAGGTTCAGAACGGGTTCAGTGGACACACCGCCCCCCACCAACGCCCTCGGGGCGGCGCCACTTGCGTGGTGCTGCCCCGAGGTGAAAGCGGGTTGCTCAGCGGCGGATGTCCAGCCAGGTCCTCACCGCAGCAGCCAGCTCATCGAACTCCCCCGGCTCCTTCACGACCGCGACCCGCTCCTTGCGGTCGGGTACTCCGCCTGGGTGGTGGAACAGGTAGGGGCGCACTCCCCGCACCCCGTCGTCATCAACGCACCAGCCCTGCTCAGAGGGGTGGGGGCGGCGAGGACGTGGTACCCGCACCGGCCCCGAAATCGGGCGTGTGGGCTGTGCTGGAG
The DNA here is from genome assembly GCF_008638355.1 of Nocardiopsis deserti. Taxonomy (NCBI): domain Bacteria; kingdom Bacillati; phylum Actinomycetota; class Actinomycetes; order Streptosporangiales; family Nocardiopsidaceae; genus Nocardiopsis; species Nocardiopsis deserti. The sequence goes on from NZ_ML703348.1 coordinate 277,448, forward strand.
CCGGAGCGCTTCCCGGCTGTGGCCCCCGCGCTTCAGGCGCAGCGTTCCTGACGCGCGGTAGGGGCCTCATCTGCTCTCGTGTGCTGCTGCGAGGTGAGGGCAGTGGGCGCCGTTCCTGGCGCGTGTCCACCGCGCTGCACAGCAGCGCGGCCAGTACCGCGCCGAACAGCCACCGCACCTGTTGGGCCCATCCTCGGACGGGTTTGCGGTGCCGACCGCTAGGCTTCTCCACGATCTCCTCCTGGTCATCTCAGGTGGGGATTCAGCCCTGGCCCGGTGGTGCGAACACCGGGCCGGGGCGCCTCCACGTCTTCTTTCGCTCCTGTGCGGAGCGGGCGGGTGTCATTGGCTCCAGAGTCGTACGCCACCCGAAACTGCGCTTCCCACCCACACCACATAAAGGGCACAAAAGCCCCTTTTCCTGCGGAAATTGGTGCCGCTTCCGCTGGGCTGGTCGATGTTCGCTTGGACAAGCGAGGTTCTTCAACACCTGCCGCCGGGAAACATCACCGCGTCCGAGTCACAACGGCAGGCGGGTCCGCCCGGAACGGTCGAAAGCGGCACGAACTGTCAACGGCCCTCCCGCGTTCTTGGAGAAGTCCCAGTGCAGGGCCAGGGCGTCCACCAGCGCCAGGCCGTACCCACCTTCGGCCAGCACGAGTTCGCTCTCCCCTGCATCGAATGCAGCGGGCACGGTGGCCTGCTCACCCGGCTTGGGGCCGTCGTCGGTGACACGGAGCAAGAACAGGCGCGGGCGCCGCTGGATCTCGATCCTCACCCGGCCTCCCGCAAGCCCGGACGCGGTGTGCTTGAGGGCGTTGGCGTGCAGCTCAGCCAGGGACACCAGCAGCGGGTGGGCCGCGCCGGGTGTGGTCCTGGTGGCCTGCATCGCCCACCGGCGCGCGGCCCGTACGTAGTGGGGGTAGGGCCCGCAGAGCAGGCCGCTGGTGTCGGGGTCGGTGTGGCGGATGCGCCTGGGCAGGTCGAGAGAGGAGGAAGCCTGAGCCGGGGTCATGGATTTCCACCGGGTCCTTTCGCCGTGGTCACGGTCGCTGTGTGTGAGCCCGCAGCAAAAGGATGTGGTCAGGACGTTCACCCCGGGAAGGCCGGACGGAGAGTTCTCGAATCTTCCATGGGCCTCTGGAATTCTGTGGAATGCCCCATGGGCTGCGACGCTCTGTGGTCACATGGCCTCATGCACACAGACGAACGCGCCCTCAAGGCCTTCGGGCACGAATTGCGCAGGCTGCGCGGGGAAACCGAACTCACCCAGAAAGCACTGGCACGAAGGGTCAGCCAGCGCGGCACGACGATCAGCGACTCACACGTGTCCGACATCGAGAACGGCCGGGCGACGGCCCGGCCGTGGCTGCGCAAGCTCCTGGACGAGATCCTGGAGAGCGATGGGAGGTTGGAGAGGTTCTGGGAGGAGCTGACGGGCTCGGGCCGGCAGGTGTGGCTGCACGAGGTCACCACACGCACCCACGCCGCCAACGCTCTGTTCGAGTACCAGCCCCTGGTGTTTCCCGGTTATCTCCAGACCCAGGACTACTCCTACGCACTCATTCGCTATGGGGCACCGTGGCTTTCCCAGGAGCAGGTTCTCTCCCTGGCCAAGGAGAGGAACGACCGTGCCAAGCGCATGGCCGAAGCCCCCTCTCCGGTGATCTGGTTGATCATCGACCAGAGCGTGCTCTGGCGCCGCTACGGCTCTCCCCAGGTGCAACGCGACCAACTGGCGTACGTGGCCGAGCAGATCCAGCGGGAACGCCTCACCGTCCAGATGCTCCCGGTCCGGGCTCCACGACATGCGGGAACATCAGGGCCCAGGCGCATCATCACCACCGCGGACGAACCCGAGGTGGTGTACATGGAATCCGCGGAGGAAGGCCGCATCATCTCCGGATCGGCCGATATCAGTCGAAGCCGTATGGTGTTCACTGCTCTGCAAGGGGCCTCCCGGGACCCGCAGGAGACACTGCAAGCCATCCATGACGAGATGAAGGCGATCGACGATGAGTGACTGGCGCAAGAGCAGTTACAGCGGCGGGACCAACGAGTGCGTCGAGGTCCGCGAGCACAACGCCGGCGCGGACGTGCGCGATACCCAAAACCGCGACCTGGGGCACCTGTCCTTCACCCGCACGGAATGGCGCGCCTTCATCGAGACCGCCCAGTTCACCGACCGGTAAGTCGTGGCTCGGCGGCCCCGCCGTTCACCAGGTGGAGCGTCGTTCCCTCGCGACGAGCACGGTCCTCCTGAACGCTCCTCCGAGCGAACCGGGGGATCGTCGCCGTTTCGATCGAAGCCACATCATGGAGCTCATAACCCGCCGCATCGGCCGGTTCGAGGACGTTCTGGTCCAGCCACTACACATCCTCCCGGTCAGCCCTGGATCAGGCGGCTGTCGAACCCTGAGGCGACGAGGGACTCGTAGGCGTCACGCACCGCCCGGGGGACCTCCTGATCGATGGCGAAGCCGAGCTTGGGATACTCCATCACCCGCTGGAGGTCACCGACCATCATGTCGATGACGAGCCCGGCGTCCCCGGTTTCCTTGACATAGTCGCCAAGGCTCAGCGGCACGGAGGCACACACCACCTCAACTTCGGGCCACAGCTTCCGGGCGGTCGCGAAAGCGCGCCGTTCCATGTAGGGCATGCAGACCAGGAGCACGGTGGCGGGAACTATGCCGTTCACCTCCAGGGCCCGGCGAGAGAAGGTGATGTTCTGGCCGGTGTTCGACGCCTCCGGCTCCACCAGGATCACGGAATCAGGGACGCCGAGTTCCAGGGCCCGCTCACGGAAGTGCACCGCCTCCCCTCGCGGGAACACCTCCGCGGTCGAAGGGCTGTTCCCTCCGGTGAACACCAGAGCCGGGAAGAGCCCGGCGTGGTACAGCTCGGCGGAGTACGCCGCAACGCCGATGTCGTTGCAGCCCAAGGCGATCGCCACGTCACACGACCGCACCCGGTGGTGCACGCGGTGGTACTCCCAGATCAGTTCCGCGTGCCGCCACTGCTCCTGGGTGATGGCACGTGCGTCGTCCGCCATGTATTCCTCCTCTGGTAATTGAACCAGGTCTCCTGCTCGGATCTGATGCCTTCGATACTGCGAAGCTGGTGGTCGAGACCGTGTCGGGAGGCGGTTTCGGCGGCCTGATCGAGAAGCCGCATGCCGTCGTCCCGGGTGGCCGGATCGGACAGCAGTATGTGGCCTTGAGCGGTATCCAAGCGAACTCGGGCCATAGGTGTGTCCGTGGTGCCGCTGTCTCGTGAGATGTCGATGCAATCCAAGGCCCGATCGAACTCACCTCTGCCACGATGCGCCAAAGCGAGTTTCTGGTGGGCTCCCGACCAATCACCCGGCTCGGCCAGGTCCTCGAACTCCCGGATAGTGGACTGAATGACATACGCGGCGTGGCCGTACTCGCCGAGTTTGCTCAGCGCAGTGCCTACCCACAGACGGGCACGAGCCCGATCACGGTGGTCGAGCCTCTCGTCCTCGGCGAGGGCCTCATAGCGGCGAGCAGCTGTATCCAGCTCGCCGGACATCTCCGCGACCACCGCGAGGGACAGATCGAGGCGGCCGACACGGCGTGGGATACCGAGTCGGTTGAAGAGTGCTCGCGCTTCGGAGTAGGAGCGTTGGGCCGAGAGCGGCCCGATCACCGCGCCCTGGTCACGCCGGATGTCTCCGAGCAGGGCCGTGGAACGGGCCAACAGGTACAGGCCCCTGTCGTCCAACTCCCGGGGCTGGAAACGGGAGGACCACCGCCCCAGAAGGGCCTCGGCAAAAGCGAAGTCCTGCCGGGACAGGGCTACAACGACGCGGTCCAGGTCGTCCACCCACGACTCATATTGATCGCCTCGTGTTCCGCTCGCCTGTCGGCGCTGGCCCGGCTCCCATAGCGGCTGCTCGTCCTGGGACAGGTTCGCCTCGAAACGCAGACGGACCGCGCCGTCCGCCCGGGCGAGAACGGTATCCAGGATGGCCTGGGTGTCAGGTCGGGGAACCGTCGCCGTCAGGAGTTTCTCCCATTTGGAGACGGTGCGGGTACCGACGCCGAGGTGTTCCGCGAAGGCGCGGACGCTCATTCTCATCGCCAAGCGCAGGGATCGAGCCTCCAAACCGGTCCAGCGATGCACAACTCTCACGTGTGCCCCCTTTCCGGAAACCATGGAAGCACAATTCGCGCGGACGGACGACATAAGTGCAACGAAAGTGCAGCAGAGGGTCGTTGGCGGGTGAGCGTGTCGGAACCAGGCTGTGGTGTGCCATCGGTTCACGCGAACGCGGAGGCTCCAGGAGGACCTTCTCCCCGTGGTCCAGCAGGGCGCAAGCCGAGGCAAGTCCTCCCAGACCTTCGCGAAGAGCATGGACCCCTTGGCCTTGGAATTCCTGGAATTCACACCCATGGACAGGGGAAAAGATGTTCATCACCCTCCAGAAGCAACATGAACCCGAGGACATAGATCGCGGCTTCAACGTGGTCGAACGCAAAGGCATCGGCCACCCCGACTCGCTCGCCGACCTCATCGCGGAGGAGTTCTCCCGCCGCTACTCACTCCACGGACTCGACCGCTTCGGAGCGGTCCCGAACCACTGGGTGGACAAGGTCGCCCTGATCGGCGCCGAGGCTGAGGTCGTCTTCGGCCGCTACACGGTTCACAAGCCCATCAGCGCGTACCTGTTCGGCAAGGTGACGCGCTCGGTGGGTGACCGGTCCATCCCGATCGAGGGACTGTTCCGTGCGGCGGTCGAGGACGTCCTGGCCGAGGCGACCGGTAGTGAGGACATCGTCCGTTCCGTGCGCAGCTTCGTGGAGAACACCGCCGGTGTCGGCGCGGATCACCCGGCCTCTTTCTACCGCCCGTCCGCTGGCGAGGAGTGCCGTGTTCCGGGTGGCGGCGCGCTGGCCAACGACACGGCCTTCTGTAGCGCCTACGCCCCCGCCGGTCCCTTGGACGTCTTGGCGATCGACGTGGAGAACCACGTCAACGGTCCCTCCTTCAAGGACAGGCTCGACGGCCTCGGTTCCGACGTCAAGGTAATGCTGGTCCGGTCGGGGAGCGTGTTGGAGGTGACTATCTGCCTTCCGGTGCACCCCGATGCGGTCGGCTCGCACCGTGAGTACACGGCCCTGGTATCCAAGGCGTACGACCGCCTCGACGCCTTCATCAACGAGCACCCGATCGTCCGGCGGAAACCGTGGCTGACGCGGTTGAGCGTCAACACCAAGGACCACGGTTGCAGCGCCTACCTGGCACCCTTCGGGACCTCGCTGGGCAAGGGCGACTGCGGGCTCGTAGGACGCGGCAACAAGGCCAACGGCGTCATCTCCGCCAGCGGCGGTGCGGGGGTGGAGGCCCTGGCCGGGAAGAACCCCGTGCACCACACCGGGAAGCTGTACACGCTCGTCGCCGCGCGTCTGGCTGACCGCATCCACGCCAAGCTCGGTGTGCCCAACGAGGTCGTGCTGGTCTCGCGCAACGGCGACCGCCTGGACGATCCGTCATTCGTGGGCGTTCGACTGGCAGGACGCGACAGCCGTCTCGACCGCGATGCCGTCGAGGAGCTGACCGCCGCGACACTGGCCGAGCTTCCGCTGCTCTCCGAGCGACTGCTCGCGCTGTCCCCGATCGACCGCTTCCGCGGCCCGTCGCTGGTCCTGGAGGTGTGAGCCGATGGCGGACATCGACCTGGCCGAGCACAGCGTCATCCTGGTCACCCTGGACTCGTGCCGCTACGACGTCGCGGCGAGCGCGCACACCCCGAATCTGGCAAAGCTCGGTCCGCTGCTGCGGGCCGAGAGCCCGGGAACCTACACGCTTCCCGCCCACGCCGCCTTGTTCAACGGCTTCCTGCCCCGACCGGTCTCAGGGCCCCTCACACTCGGCGGAAACAGCGTGGACACCATCTGGCGTTCGGCCGCCGCCCGGCCCTCGAAGCGCCACGCCGCTGTCCCCTTCGACGGGCCCACGCTGATGGCGCACTACAGCAGGAAGGGTTACAGGGTAGTGGGCGCCGGCGGTGTCACCTTCTTCGACTCCTCGGATCCGGCCAACGGCCTGCCGGGGCTGTTCCCGGAGTTCCACTACTTCGGTCGCCCCTCCCGCTCCCAGACCACACCAGAAGCTCGTGTCACCGATCGCGGCGAAGATCTGCCGTTGGCCCACACCCGGACGCTCGCCGACCTGTGTCTGGAGGCCGAACGGTTCTTCCTGTTCGTCAACTGCTCCAGCACGCACATCCCCTACACGACCCCGTTCAGCCCTCTCACCGAGCGGAACAAGGAACTTCTCCACCGCCTCTACCAACTGCACGACTCCCAGCAAGACACCTCCGGCGACAACGCCTTGACTTCTGACGACACCGAAGTGCTCCTGGACTTGCAGAGGCGCGCCCTGGAGTGGGCCGACACCCGTTTGGGGGACCTGTTCTCACGGCTGGAGACACAGCGTCCCCTGATGGTGGTCTGTGCCGACCACGGCGAGGAGTTCGGAGAGGGCGGCAGGTTCGGCCACGCACACCCGCATCCGACGGTCACCACGGTGCCCCTGTGGTGCGGCGTGTTGGGTGAGAGATGATCCATGGCCGACCTCCGTGCCTGGTTCATGCATCCCGCGATCACCACGGCTTCCTCCGAGGGAGTCCGGACACGGCTTGGGGTCTCCCCTAACCACGAGTCCTTCCGTGCCGGTGTCCTTCGAACCCATCTGCTCACCGCGCTTCTGGCCCACAGGGCCGCGCAGCATCTCGGTGTCCGTGCGCGGGTAGCGGTTCGGTGGGACGACAGCGACAGCCTGCGCAGGCGCGACGAATACCGGTCGCGGCTTCTCCGAGAGCTCACGCGGGTGGCTCAGATACCGGTCGAGGACGAACAGCGGGTCTTCCGCCAGAGCCAGCGAGGTGACCGGTACCAGCAGGCCTTACGGCGGCTGGATGTCCAAGGTCTCCTGGTGACGCGGCGAGGACTTCCCTGCCTTGATGTGGCCGCCGTGGATCGGCTCATGACCGAACAGGGCGTCTGCCCCAAGGCCTTGACCGCCTCGGTGGTCGTAAACACAGCCGCGGCCCTCTGTCCGGCGCAGGAGACGGTTCCGCTCATGCGCGGTGACGGGCGGGCCCTGTGGCATCTGGCCACGGTCGTGGACGACATCGAACAGCGCACGACCCTGATCGTCCGAGGCACCGACAAACGCGACGCCACACCCGTCCAGGTCCGCCTGTACTGGGCCCTAAACAAGGGAAAGCGCCCTCCAGCGCACCTGTTCCTGCCCAAACTGCTGGAGCCGGGGTCTGTAGTACCTCGCATCTCAGGCCTGCTCGAACAGGGCGTCAGGCCCTCGACGCTGCGGTACTTCTTCGCGGAGCCGTACCTGGGCCAACCGCAACCAACCGCTCTGCCGAACAGCTTCTCCGCCCTGGTGGACCAGGTCCGTACGGTTCTTCCCCGGTACGGGGACAGCCTTCTGGACGAACCACGTCTACGGTCCCTGGATCGGAAGATGTCCGCCACCCTCCCCCCAGAGGTGGCCTGTCAAGAACTGGATGACCGCTGTCCGGGGGGATCCCCGCGCGTCATCGCGTGGATTACCCGGCGCTACCCGCGGCCGCTGTCCCAACAGGTCCGGCTGTGCCGGGCACTCACCGACATCGAGATCAACCATGAACCGCCTCCCGAGCAGGCGGAGGAGGCGTGGTGGTGGCTGGACGCCTGGTCACGCGACATGGCCAAAGGCCCGCCTTCGCATCCGGTGCGCTGGGTGCTCACCGGACAGCGGGACGGGCCCGCAGCATCAGAACTCCTGGAGGTTTTTCCTCCACACCTGGTGGCCTCGCGACTGCTTGCGGCTCGTCAGGCGTTGAGCCGCTCCAGTGCCGCGCGCAGCCGTCCCAGTGTGCGCTCGCGGCCCAGCAGTTCCAGTGACTCGAACAGCGGCAAGCCAACCGTGCGGCCGGTGACCGCGACCCGCACCGGCGCCTGAGCCTTGCCGAGCTTGAGCCCTTGGGCGGCCCCGGCCTGCTCCAGGGCTCCCTTCAAGGACTCGGCGTCCCAAGTCAGGGACTCATCGGAGAAGGCGGTGATCGAGGCGGTGAGCATCTCCGCGCCGATCCCGGGCTTCATGGCCTTGGCCCAGCTCTTGTCGTCGAAGACCGGGGTGTCCAGGAACAGGAAGTCCACGTTCGGCACGATCTCGCTGAGCACCGCCACCCGGCTCTGCGCCAGCGGGGCGATCTGGGCGAAGACGCCCGGGTCGAAGTCCTCACGCCGCCACGGCACCTGCTCACCCTCCAGGTAGGGGGAGCAGCGCTTGACGAACTCGTCCACCTCCAAGGCGCGGATGTAGTCACCGTTGAAGGCGCGCAGCTTCTTCTCGTCGAAGAAGGCGGGCGAGGAGTTCACGTCCGACAGCGCGAAGAGCGGGATCATCTCCTCGATCGGCATGATCTCGCGGTCATCCCCCGGTGCCCAGCCCAGCAGCATCAGGTAGTTGACCATGGCCTCAGGAAGGAAGCCCTCGGCTTGGTAGGACTCCATGGCGACCTTGTCCCGGCGCTTGGACAGCTTCTGGCGTTTTTCGTTCACCAGCACCGGAGCGTGTGCCCACACCGGCGGGGTGTGCCCGAGCGCCTCCCACAGCAACTGCTGCTTGGGGGTGTTCGACAGGTGCTCCTCACCGCGGATGACGTGCGTGATGCCCATCTCGGCGTCATCGACCACGTTGGCCAGGACGAACAGGGCGGTGCCGTCACCGCGCGCGATGACGAAGTCCTCCAGGGCCTCGTGCGGGAACTCCACCCGGCCCCGGATCTGGTCGTCCACAACCGTGGGCCCGCCCTCGGGGATCCGAAAGCGCAGCGCACGACCCGGCCCGGCCTCCAGACCTCGGTTCCGGCAGAACCCGTCGTAGCCCAGGTTGGGGTTGTCGCGCCGGGCCTGGACCTGTTCGCGGGTGCAGTCGCAGTAGTAGGTCAGCCCTTCCTTGCGCAGGCACTGGGCGGCCTCGGTGTGCTGGTCGGCGTAATCGGTCTGGGAGTAGGGGCCCTCGTACTGGGTGGCGTCCACGCCCAGCCAGGCCATCGCGGCCAGGATGCCCTCGGTCCACTCAGGGCGGGAACGGGCGGCGTCGGTGTCCTCGATGCGCAGCACCATGGTGCCGCCGGATTGTCGCGCGACCACCCAGTTCAGCAGCAGGGACCGGGCGTTGCCCACGTGGAACATGCCGGTCGGGGAGGGTGCGAACCTGGTGCGAATCGAGGTGTCAGTCACCCACAGAGCCTAGCGCGATCCACTGCTGTACCGAGTGGGATAACGATCGGTCGGAAGAGTCCGAAGTTGTGATCAGTGAGCTCACCGAACACGGCCCCGTATAGCTCATTCCTCTGTTTACTTTACGGCTACCAAGCCCACACGCCCTCGAAAGCGAGCCCTCCCATGTCCGACACCCCTACGTCCTGCGCACGTACCCTGTCTCGGTCAAGGACGTCGTCATCCGCGACGACAGGGTGCTGCTGCACAACGAGCGTGACGAGTGGAAGCTGCCGGGCGGCAAGATCGAGCTCGGCGAAGCCCTCGAGGAGTGCCTGGCCCGGAAAATCGCGAAGGAGACGGGCTGGCCCGTTCAGGTGACCGAGATTCTCGACTCGTGGATGGATCACATCGCCCAGGTGAACCGGCACGTATTCATCGTTACCTATGTGGGTGCCACGTGAGCTCCCCGGCCACGGTCGTAGTCTCCAACGAACACAAGGAGACCACCCTGCTGACTGAAGCAGAGGTACCCGCCCCACCTATGCCTGAGGGATAAAAGCACTCGGTCCAGGCGTGGTCCGCGCGAAATCGCGCGTGAACACGAGGTGAGCCCGTCCGTCTTCGGGAAGCGAGCAGGTGGAGGGGGCAGGGTTATCAACTCTGCCCCCGCCGTCTGGAAGCCAGGCTGAGGACGGACGTTGACCAGGGAATTCGTCCGTAAGCGCCCTCCTCAAAAAGGACTGGTCGCAACCCGGCGATCCCGATTGTGGCCGGGAAACGGTACAACTGGGAAGCCGAACCGGGCGCTGCCGGAGATAGTCCCTCACAAGAAACGTCACTACATGACCGATCACAGCCCCTACGTCGGGCGGGTGTACGCGGCCCTGTCCAGGTCGATGAGTCTGCGCAGCTTGGAGATCGGCCGCACGGCTACGAACCGCTGGGCGCGTGCGCGTCTGCGCTCCCCCTTCCCCAAGGGCGTTCGCGGCGGATCCGTCGAGTGGAGCGACGATGCCGGTTGGTCGCTGCTCCTGTCCGTCCTGGACGAACCGGAGCAGCGGTACTGGCTGAACCGAGCTCCGGTCGCCGGTGTGTCCGTGGTCGCGAACTGGGCTCTCCAACTGGTCGAGGAAGTCCGGACTCCGAACGCGGGCCTCCTGTTCTCCCTCGTGGACATCCACACGGAGAGGGTGCCGCACACCGAGCCGCCGGAGAAGGTGGACCGGGAGCTTGCGGCCTACGAAGATCCGGCCAAGCGGTACGGCGGGTTCTGGGCGAACGGGCAGCTCCCCGTGGAGAAACCGCAGGAACCCGAGACCAGAGTCGCCGCCCTCGCGCTCACCGACGTGATGCACGACTTCCTGAGTCGGGACGGAATCGACAGCGGCCAGTACGCCGTGCGCGGAGCCCACGAGAAATGGAAGCGTGGGACGTATCTGGGCCTGTTCATCGACAAACGGGCCGGTCGGGACGCGCGGACCATCACGGGTCTGGGGATGGTGGCTCCTGCGGGCAAGTCCGGGACCTTCGAACGCAAGGTCGAGATCTCCCACTACGCCCGCCTGTCACAGCCGGTCCCCCTGGAGCTCTTCTCCGATCTGGGCAAGGTCGCCAGGGATTCCTTCGACCGCAACCGGAACCTGACCCCGGTGGCCGGACAGAAGATCCTGGCGCGACTGACCGACAGGTCACCCGAGGCCGCCCGGCGCGTCGCATGGCTCGAAGCGCAGATCAGACTGGAGGAGCCCTCTACCGAGGACCGTCTGATCCGGCCGCTGGAACGCGACGCGCTCGGTGTGCTCTTCGAGGCCTTCGACATCGAACGGGAGCACCTGCTGAGCTGGCGCAGGGAAAGCGAAGCCGATCCGTTCCTCACGGGACTCGCCGGGGCCCGGAAAGGGGGCCGGTTCAACCCGCAGGAGAAGTGGCAGGTGGACTTCGACGCCACCAATTTTCCCGGCTGGAGGTTCCACAACACCGATCACGTGGCCTGGCGCAGGTTCGAGAACAAGTACGGGTCCAGGTCCCTGCTGGTGGCCAATATCGACCGCACGCCCGCGGAGAACAAGACCGGCGTGGACCTGGTCTATTACAACCCTCACGGCGGCAACTTCGTCATGCTCCAGTACAAGACGATGCGCCAGACCGAGGAGGGTCTGTACAGCAGCATCGACGAGCGGTTCCTCACACAGATCAAGCGCATGCGCGAGTTGGACGAGAAGACCCGCGACACCACGCCCAGGCACCCGGACATCCGCCTCGTCGACACCCCGTGTTTCATCAAGCTGTGCGCTCCCCAGACGCGCATGTCAGCGGGTACCGAACTCATCTCAGGCATGTACTTCACCCGTGAGCACTTCGAGATCCTCCACGAACACACCGAGGACCTCGGGCACAGCACAGGCAAGCGGATCCGCCAAGCCTCGATTCCCCGGTACCTGACCGGCACCGACTTCATTTCCCTGATGTCCAACGGCTGGCTGGGCAGCCGGGGCACGGGAACCGAGCAGTTGTACGAACAGCTCGACCTCTCGCTGGCCGAGGGCAGGTCGGTCATGTTGGGGACGCATACGGACGGGCTTCCCCTGATGAACCACAGCTCGGGGCAGTGGCAGGAGAACTTCTGATCCCCGACTGAGGGCAAATGGTCGAAACAGTCTGATAACCGGCCTTATCAAGTAATCAACTCCATTCGAACCGATGGGTTCTCTATGGTGATGCCTATCGCGTTTCACTCGCTGCCCGCACTTCTCGGGCGGCTCCTGGAACGCGGTGGTCCCATCCTCTTCGTAGGCCGTCGATCCGGTCTGCGCACTTCCCTTAGAGGAATCACCGTGAACACCATGCTCATCTTCACTCTCATCACAGCGACGGGCGCGCTCTGCGCCGTACTCGGTTACCTGTTCGCCCGATACCGCACCGATTCCGAGAATCGCCGTGATCGGAACGAGCAGAACCGCCTGGGCACAGAGTTGCGGCTCGCTGAGGAACAGCGCGACCAGGCCCGGACGCAGGCGGCCCAGCTCCGCACTGAGCGCGACGAGGCCCAGCGGTCCCAGCGCGAACGCGAGTCCGCCTGGTCCGAACTGACCACCCGGTTGAACGCCGTGTCCGAGGAGAGGGGCCGTTTGGAGACCGAATGCAAGGCGACCGGGGAGGAACTGCGCAGGGCCCGGTCCGAAGCGGACGACCTGAGGAAGTCGTTTGAGGACGGTCGGCGGCGGATCCAGGAGCTGGAGGAGGCCCTGGTCGATGCCGAGAAGGACAAGGCGGCGCTGGGGGCGGTGATCGGCCAGTACAAGGAGCGTGCCGGCGGTTACGAGACCGAACTGGCGAAGCTGCGCGCCGAGCGGTCGGAGCTGGAGAGGAGGCAGGCGGAGGTGGACGCGGCCCGCACGCAGGTCGAGCAGATCCGCGAGGAGCACGCCCGGCTCCAGACCGAACAGGTCGAGGCGACCGTGGCCAAGATGCTGGAGTCCTCCCAGGAAAAGCTGACCGCGACCGCGGAGGAGAAACTGGGTACGACCGCCAAGGCCGTCACCGAGAAGCTCCAGGAGCTGGGGCTGCACCTGCGCGAGTTCGACGGCAGGCGCACCTCGACCGAGACCCGTCTGGACGAGCAGATCAGGAACCTGGCGGCGGAGAACGCCCGGGGCCGCGCGCAGACCGAGGCGCTGGTGAAGGCGCTGCGCAAGCCGCAGGTGCGCGGCCAGTGGGGCGAACTCCAGCTCAAGAAGGCCGTCGAGCTGGCCAACATGCGTGAGCACTGTGACTTCGACACCCAGGAGACCATGGTGGACGAGGACGGGCGCGTCCTGCGGCCGGACATGATCGTCAACCTCACCAACGGCCGGAGGGTCGTGGTGGACGCCAAGGTCTCCCTCGAAGCCTTCCTGAACGCCCTGGAGGCGGAGGACGACACCGGGTACGAGCGCTTCATGGACGAGCACGCCGCACAGATCCGCAGGCACGTGGACGCGCTCGCCGCGAAGGAGTACTTCGTGAAAGTGGCGGACAGCCCCGACTTCGTCCTGATGTTCCTGCCCAACGAGTCCCTGTTGCAGGCCGCCTTGGAACGCAGGGCCGACCTGTACGAGCACGCCCTCGCCAAGGGGATCATCATCGCGACCCCCACCGTGCTGATCCCCATGCTGCGCACCATCGCCCTGTCCTGGGACGAGAAGGCGATGCGGGAGAACACGGAGGTCATCCACGAGCTGGGCCGGGAGATCTACGACCGGCTCGCCAAGGTGGGCGAGTACCTCGGGAAGCTGCGGGGGTCCCTGGACAGTTCGGTGAAGCACTACAACGAGGCGATCGCCTCGTTGGAGGGGCGCGTGCTGCCGACCGCCCGCAGGTTCCCCGAGCTCGGTGTCCGCCCGAAGAAGGAGCTGGCCGAGCTGCACCCGGTGGAGCGCCAGCCCCGGGAGGCCGTCGCCCAGGAACTGGTGGCGTCGGCCGCCACCACGCCCGGAACCGTCTCCGTGGAGCACGAACCGCTGAACTGACCGGTACGCCGAGGCGCGACGCGGCCCTTCCCGGGCGGGTTCCGGGAAGGACCGCGTTCGCGCACGACATGGATGCGCTGTGCGGTCAGGCCGCGGCGGGGACGCGAGCGAGGTCGCCCATCGCCCGTGCCCAGGGCCGGTGAGCGGGCGGGTCGGTGTGCGGTCGCAGCCTCAGGAGGAGGGCGTCCACGTCGTGGGCTTCCTCCAGGCCCGCGGGTGTGGCGATCCAGAACGACTGCGTCGCCTCGCCCCACCAGATGACCAGTCCCCGGTGGCGGGCCTGGACGGCGGCGGCCCGGGCGTGCTCGACGGCGAACTCGGCGCGGTGGCCGCCCAGGCGGGGCAGGCGCTGGGCGCGGCGGGTCCGGCAGGAGGGGTGCTCACACATCGGGCAGGCCGGGCCGACAAGTGGGCGCCGCCGGGGCAGCATCGGGAGGGGGCGGAAGTCGTCGGAGCCGCGGGGCCGCGGGATAGGGTTGGACACCAGATCCTCTTTTCCTTGCTTATGCGTGGTTGGGTTTTGGGGGTTCAGGGCCCGGGAGAGGCGCGGCAACGCTTTCCTGGGCCCGTCTCATGTCTGCGACATGTCAGAGCGCGAAGCTCAGTCGTCAGTGGTGGTCTCCCACTGGCTGCCGGTCAGGTCGTAGGCCAGGAAGAACCACACGCTGCGGAACTCCGCTTGGCCGTTGTCACCCCACTCCGAGGCGAGGGCGTTCACCATCGCCAGGCCGCGCCCGGACTCGGCGCTCAGGTCGAGACCGTCCGCCCTGGGTTTGAGGCGGCCGTCCCTCTCGCGCAGGCCGCCCCGGTCGCGGCAGGTCAGGTGCAGCCCGGTGCGGTGGCGGTGGGCGAGAAGGGTGTAGGTGCCGCCGGGTCGGCCGGAGAGACTGTGCCGGAGGGCGTTGTTGGCGAGTTCGCTGCCGAGCAGGGTGAACAGGTACCGGTAGTCGGCGCCCTGGGCGGCGGCGCAGGTGTCCAGGAAGGCGCGCACCAGAGGCATGATGGCCGGGGTTCCGGCGAAGTCGTAGCGGCGCAGGCGGTAGTTCGGGCGCTCGGCGCAGCGGGTGAAGTAGTGGCGGTGGACGGGCCGGACGAAGCTGGACAGCGGAACCGTGGCCTCTCCCAGCTCCGACAGCGGAACAGCAGTGGTTACAGGCATGACGGACACGCTCCTTGGCATGAGCAGGACGAGAACAGGGGTGACACGAGCCCGTTGGAGGAGTCTCACGGTTGCCGTGATGCGCGGAACGGGCGAGGCGTAGCCTGACCGGCATGAACCCTGTGTGATCTACCGGTCACTGACTACATCTTCATAGTGATACTCAGATTCTGAGTTGTCAACGCTCTGTGTCAGAATACGAGTAACTTGGAACGTAGGATCCCCTCATGCAGAGCCCGATCAGTCCCACCGTGCGTCGCCGTCGCCTGGCTCGCGAGCTGCGCCGCCTACGCGAAGCACACAGCCTCAAGCTGGCCGCAGCCGCCAAGGAGTCCGGCGTCCCCCTGTCCACGATCAGCAGCATCGAAAACGCCACAGCCAGACGGATCAGAGCCCGAGACATCGATGCACTCGCCGATCTCTACCGCGCTTCCGAAGAGGAGAGGCAAGCCCTACACGAGCTCACCCGCGAGTCCAAAGAGTCGGGGTGGTGGTCCAGCTACAAGGACGTCTTTGGAGGTAACGCCCTTCCTGACTTCGAGGCCGAGGCTTCGCTGATCCGAAGGTTCGAAGGACTCACGATCCCGGGTCTCTTGCAGACCCCCGAGTACTCAGCCGCTGTCATGCGCGCCGGACGTGTCATAGAAGAAAGCGCTGTGGAGCGCCGTGTACAGGCCCGGATGGAGCGCAAGAACATCTTCAACCGCATCAAACCACCGCACATGGTGGCAGTCATCGACGAAGGTGCGCTGAGACGCGTTATCGGTAGCCCCGAGGTGATGCAGGAGCAGCTCACCCATCTCAAGAACATGGCCCTTCGGCATCACATCGATATCCAGGTTCTGCCCTACACCGCAGGAGCCCACCTGGCTCTTGCTGGGCCGTTCACGATCCTGGACTTCCCAGCCCCCAAGGATCCCCCGATCGTCTATGTGGAGACAGCCGTGGACGGTCTCTACCTGGATCAACCGGAAGAACTGGAACGATATACCTTGGCATTCGGCAATGTGCAGAGCGTGGCACTATCCACTTCCCTCTCGTTCCAGCTCATCAACGATGTGCTGCGGTCCCTGGAGGACATGGCATGACCATCCAACTTGAGTTCCGCAAGAGCAGCTACAGCGCCCAAGGGCAAGAGTGCGTTGAAGTTGCCCACTTCCCCGACAACTTCCGCGATAGCAACGACTGCGGCGCGGCCATCCGCGACTCCAAGCACCCCGACGCCGGACACCTCCCCTTCCCCGCCACCGAGTGGAGCGGCTTCCTCTCCGCCGCCCTCTCCCGCTAGCCAGCAGCCATCACCGAAGCCCGGCCGGGTCCAGAACGAGGACCACGGCCGGGCTTCTGCTGTCGGCACACCCCGAAGTCACCCGAAGTCACTCCGAGGCCGCACCACCGCCACTCACCAGTCACACCGGCACCTTTCGGCACACCACAAAAACAAGCGGTCACGAGCACCAATTTCTCAGAATCGCTTCCTGTCGATCTGACAGGAAGCTAAGCTCAGCGCATGCCGAACGAAACCTGGCAACCACCCCCCGTGTTGTTGACCGTCGACCTGGTCATCCTGACCCTTCGGTCCTCAGCCCTCCACATCCTCCTCATCGAAAGGGGCATCGAGCCCCATAAGGGCGAACTGGCCCTTCCCGGCGGGTTCATCGCCGATGCCGGTGAGGACGTCTTCGACGCGGCCTGCCGAGAACTGCGGGAAGAGGCCAACCTCGACGCGACGGAACTCCACCTGGAGCAGTTAGGCGCCTATGGCACCCCCGGCCGCGACCCGCGAGGACGCATCGTCTCCGTCGCCTACCTCGCCATCGCCCCCGGCCTGCCCGAACCCGAGGCCGGTACCGACGCCTCGGCGGCCTCATGGCGCCCCGTCGAGGAGTTCTCCTCGGGTCGCGGGCGACTCGCCTTCGATCACCGGCAGATCCTCGGAGACGGGCTGGAACGCGCCCGGTCGAAGATCGAGCACACCTCGCTGGCCACGGCCTTCTGCGAGGAGACCTTCACCATCGCCGAACTGCAACGGGTCTACGAGGCGGTGTGGGGATTCGAGCTCGACCCGCGCAACTTCTACCGCAAGGTCCAGGCGGTGACGGGCTTCCTCGCCCCGGTCGTCCCGGACCGCCGCATCACCAAGGGGCGCCCCGCTCGCCTCTTTCGAGCAGGCCCCCAGCAGGTACTGCGCCCGCCGATGATGCGCCCCCTCCCCCTAACCAGGAACGAGAGCAAGTGATGAGCGACGACCTCGTGGTGGTGCTGACCGCCCTGAACCTGGAGTACCAGGCCGTGCGCGAACGGCTCCGCGCCCCCGAACCGCACCGGCACGCCAGGGGTACCCGGTTCGAGATCGGAACGCTGCCCGGTGGCCGTGGACGCGTCGTCCTCGGGCTCACCGGGAAGGGCAACCAGTCGTCGGCGGTACTGGCCGAACGGGCCATCCAGGAGTTCTCACCGGCCGCGCTCCTCTTCGTGGGCGTGGCCGGAGCCCTGTGGGACAAGCCGCCGCTGGGCGACGTGGTCGTGGCGACACACGTGTACGCCTACCACGGTGGCACCAGCGAGGACGACGGGCTCAAGGCCCGCCCTCGCGCGTGGGAGGCGGCGCACGAGATCAGCCAGACGGCCGCGCACCTGGCCAGGACCGGCGAGTGGGCCAGGCACACACCGCCAGGGCGGCAGCGGCCCCAGGCACACCTGGGTGCCATCGCCGCCGGGGAGATCGTGCAGAACTCCCGGGTCTCGCGTGAGGCCGCGTGGATCCGGCAGACCTACAACGACGCGCTGGCCATCGAGATGGAGGGCGCGGGCGTCGCCCAGGCCGGGCACCTGAGCGGGTCGCCGGTGGCGATCGTGCGCGGCATCAGCGACCGGGCCGACGGCACGAAGGCCACCGAGGCGGACCGGACCTGGCAGCCGGTCGCCGCCGCGAACGCCGCGGCCTTCGCCCTCGACCTCGCGGAAGAACTCATCGAGCAGGAGGAGTCCCCCACCATGCGCAAGGACAACAACTCCGGTGACGGAGGCAACGTCACCAACACCGCCTACGGAAGTGTCGGTCTCCAGGCGGGCCACGTGCGCGACAGTACGTTCCACGTGTCCTTCCCCTCCCCCGGGACCGGCGGGACCGAGATCGCGGACGAGCTCGCCACCCTCCGGGAGAAGCTGGCGCGGGAGCGCTCGGCGGGACGCATCGACGAGGACACCCACGAGGCGGCGTCGGCCGAGATCGACATCGCCGGCAAGGGAATCGAGGAGGGCACGCCCGAGAGCAGGAAGAGCTCGGTCCTGGCCCTGAAGCGCCTGCGGGGGCTGCTCGGCGACCTGGCGTCGCTGGCCGCGCAGGTCGCGACACTGATCACCGCGGTGAAGGGGCTCTCGTGAACGAACACGACACCTTCAACACCGCCGAATCCGGCTCCTTCGTCGGTGCCCAGGTCGGTCAGATGCACAACTCCAAGCTGTACGTGGTGAGCCCCGAGGACCCGCCTGAGCACGAATACACGGTGGGCCGTCAGTACCTCGACGACGGGGTTCCGAGAAAGGCGCGCGAACACATCGAACGTGCGCGGGCACGGGGCTTCGACGGCCCCGAAGTCCGTTTCCACTGGGCACTGGCGATCCTCAGCAAACGCTCCTACCGGGATCTCTCGAAGGAGGAGCGCGTACTCCTGGCCGAGCTGTCGGCGCGAAAGGGCCCGGTGGGGTACAGCGTGTGGCGCCAGGGGCTGAACGTCGTCTTCGCTCTGCTGTCCTGCGTGGACGGATCCGGCGGGGACTCCGAGGCCGCGATGGGCCAGCTACACAGCTTGCCCGACCCACAGCACGGCCTGATCCTGCGCCACCTCGGGCTGGTGCTCACCGGCAGTATGAAGCAGGGTGTGTGGCGTCAGCTCCAGGAGAACGCCGTGGAGGAACAGTGCGCCCGTGGACGGGTTGACCGTGTCTGGGCCTATTTCGCGCCGAAACCCGCCGAGGCCCGGGCCAGGTACCCCGCGCCCAGGAGCACTACTGGCTGGGATGTCCTCGGAGGGCTGGCCCTGGCGGGCGTGTTCCTGTTCGCTGTTGCGACCATCATGACCTCCGCCCTCGCACAGGGCAGCCTGCTGGCGCTGCTCTCCTGCCTGGCTGTACTCGTCTTCGGGCCGGTCGCGGGATGGCACATCACTCTCTGGAATCACCAGCACCGGCGGAGGATGGCTAAGGAATACGAGTACGGTTACCTGTTCTCCTCTCCGTCCCCACCAAAGGGAGGTTTCACCGATCAGGTGACCCACGATTTCGACCACTACTTCGCCAAGTACGCCCCAGAAACGGAGAGCAGGGGCACATGGCTGGATGAAACGCAGGGCATACGCCGTTCGCTGCGCGACGAGGTCGCCCGGGTCTACAGGGAAACCGGCGTTAAGGCCGAACAGGTGCGTTGGCTGGTCCGGTTCCTGGTGCGTGACGTGCGACGGCGCTGGCTCACGGGCCAGCCCTTGGAACCGCGCGAACTGCACAGGGTGGACACGGCGACCAAGGTCCGGTGCGTGATCCTGTGCCTGGCCCTGATCTCGACAGCCGCAGCCACCGTGGTCACCGCGTTCCAGCAGGCGCCTGTGACCGCAGTCGGTGGCGCCCTGCTCACTGTGGCCACCAGCGGATTCGCGTTTCCCCTGTGGCTGCGGGTCTACAGCGAGCGCCGACGCTACGACGAGGAGCTGCGGGAGATGAAGGAGACCATCAAAGCCCGCAAGGCCGAACACGAGCGGTGGAAGGGCAAACTCGACACCCTGCGCCCCACGGAGACGGAGATGGAGGCCTGGCTGGACGCGGACAAGGCTCTGCTCCTCGACGAAGCGTTGAAGGAGTACGACCTGGGCTGGCACGAGGTCATTGCCCATGCCTTCCTCGCGACATCCAAACACCCCTGTAAGTCAGCTCGCGAGAAGCACGGCCCCTGGCGTTACTCACGATACGAGATCAGGGCTTTCCTGGTCACCGATGAGGGGGTTCGCGAGGCCACAGCCGACCTTGACTTCGAGCGGGCCAGAACGCGGAGCAGCAAACGGGTCAACTACCGTTTCGAATCCATCTCCTCAGTCCAGGTTGAGATAACGAGTGCACGCCGATACACCCTGAAAATCACGCTGACCAACGGACCGGCCAAGAGCATCGTCGTGTCCGAGGCTCCCACCCATGACGTCGTGGACGAAGAGTCACAGAATGAGACTTCGAAGGCCAGCCTCGACGCCGCCGGTTTCTCCCACACGCTCCGCATCCTCGAAGGCATCGCCGCCGAGGGAAAACCGTGGTTCGAACGCGCGACGGATCCTCCACCCGCTTTCGCGTCCGAGCGCCCCGAGACCGATGCCCCTTCGGACGCGAGTGCCACCTCACCGGCACGAAACGGCACGGCCCGACGCGAGCGCTCAACGCAACCGCTCCCAGTCGCTCCCGTACCGTGAGCCTCCGGTGCACCCACGCGGGCACACCACGGCGGTGAAAGGCTCGCACCCGGAGGTTGCACATCTCCCAACGGGATCCGGGACAACGCGGCACAACCGGGTGAAGGCATTCACCCACCACCTGCGACTTTTTGCGTTCTCACGGTTCAGAACACTTACCGACCACAGGCCAAGTCCCCTCACCGACCGCAGAGACGAAAGCCCCTGACCGCTGCGCATGCGCAGCGGTCAGGGGCTTTTGGGTTGTCGGGGCGGCGGCGGGCCTGACGTTCAGCCCGTCTTCCGCAGCGCGGCGCGGGCGAACGCCCTGCCCCGCGCCGTCGGCGCGATCCCACGGGCAAGAGAGCCCTTGGGCCACCCACCCAACATGTCCAGCACCACCCACGCCTCGTCGGCGGTGTCCCTGGCCGCCAGCGAGTCCACCGGCAGGCCTTCGCTGATCCGCCATCCCAGACCGGTCAGGACCTCCGCGACCTCTCCGAGCACGTCCCGGCTCCCGGCCGCCGCGGCCAGCACCGTCACCAGGCACCCCACCCGCTCTACCTCGGGTTTCGGCTCGGGCGGCATCCGTGCGGCCAGGTGGTCCCACAGCGCCCGGGGGGCGTCGCGCACCTCCCTGCCCGCCTTGGTGGGCAGCAGTCGCCCCTTGTACCTGCGCACCAGTCCCATCCTCCGCGCGGACTCGCGCAGGTTGAGCACCGGGAGCGTCTGGTTCTCCCGGTTGAGCGCGCCGATCCAGCTCCCGGACAGGCCCAGCGTTCCGGCGGCCTCCTCCACGCTGGCCGGGGGCAGGTAACCGGCACCGGTCAGCTTCACCCCATCGTCGCCGACGTGGTCCAGCAACCAGGTGTAGGGTCCCACCGCCGCGCGGACGGTGGCCGTGCTCGGTTCCTCGTCCCCGGATACGGTCGCCTCGGCGATCAGGGACAGCAGCCGCCCCCGCACCCGCGGGTCGCGCACGGAGCCGAGCAAATCGGCGACCGGCCCGGGAAGGTCTTCGGGGAGCGGTTCGGACACCGCCCTCAGAGTCCGGTTGACCGTGTCGGCGTCGAACGGGACCGGTGTCCGGTCCGGGTCGGGGTCCTCGCCGAAGACCTCCCGGTACTCGGCGAGTGCCTCGGCGTGTTCGGGGTGTCCGGTGTCGGTTGCGGCGCTGAGGAGTTCGTACCCGGGCGCACCGCCGCAGTCCTCGGGTGGCGCGGGCCTGTCTCCCTCCGTGCACACGGCCCGCACGGTGTCCGCGTCGCGGGGCAGGACGGCCTGGAGGGTGAGCAGGTGCTCCCAGTCGTCGCCGAAGTCGTAGACGTAGAACAGTCGGTCTCCGACGTCGACCAGGACCTCGTCCAGCCTCACCTGCTCCTCAGGGACACCGGTCTCGCCCTCAGCCACATCGAACGGCGACAGGTAGCGCTCCGTCTGGTCGCTGTAGTAGTCGGGACCGCTGCCGAAGCGGTGCAGGTGGTAGTCCTCCCAGCCGAACGCGGCCTGGAGGATGGCGTGCACCTCGTTCAGGAACAGGTCCGACACCAGTTCCAGCCTGCGCCAGACGGGCGGCTCGGTATCCGTGAGCTCCGCACTGACCCGGTAGATGACGGTTTCGTCGCGGCGCGGTCGCCGCCGGGACGCGGGCACGGGCCTGGTGAACGGGTCGGCCGAGTCCCGTGAGGCGGAGAGGAGACCGTCCAGCCTCCTCGCCCCACCCTCTGCTCCGGGCCCCGTCGCTTCCTTCGGCAGACGTTCGGACTCATCGGGAACGTTGCCGGTTTCGTCGTGATCGCGCACGGGGGCAGGGTACCGAGAAATCAGACGTCCCTCTCATGGGGATCGCGGGTCGCCCGCAATCGGTGCCGCGCGCTGTCCTTCACCCAGTGGACTGCCCAGAGTGAGGTACCCCGAGGTTTCGGGACACATGTCCAGTTGTCCACCACGCCAGGATGCGCCCTTGACAACCACGGAGTATTGGAGCCTGGCACTCAGGAGCCGGAAACGTTCGACGCGATCGTGGCCCGTCGTGGACGCCGGGAACGTCAACGCCCATGAGGAGTGAACCGCTGGCGCATGCGGAAGTAAAGAAATCCGCGTGGAGCTTTGCTGTCAGTGGCGCTGGGGGTGTTCGCCAGGTGTTCGCCTAAGCGTGCGAACAGGGTGGATGGTGCTGACAGTGCAGGTCAGGGGCGGTACGGGGTGTTCGTTCGCACGCCCCGACTTATAACGTCTTTCTCCACTCTTATCGGGGTGAGGGAGGGGCTGGGCCAGGGCGGGGCACGAGAGCTTCTGACTGTCGGGATGTCCAATCCGGTGAATGGGATGGCTTCTCTGGAGGGGGAGGGGCATACCCATGTGGATGTGGGATGAGGACAGCGGTGCCAAGAGCGGGAGCGCTGGTGCTCGGCCAGGGTGGGGTGGTGTCCATGCTCGGACGTGTGAGGAAGGGCGAGTTGACCGCTGCGCTCTTGTTGGGTGTCCTGGACTCTTTCCGTGCGTGGTTGAACCCTGCTGAGTGGTCGCCTTGCGAGTGACGGCTCCGATCAGGGGTTCGCCTTCGAGGTCTTCGAGCACCGCTGAGGTCTGGTGAGCCGGGCACCGAAGAGGCGGTGTTTGGGTGATTAATGAGCCGTTTGGTGGTTTTAGAGTCAGTGGTGCGTGTGTCTGTTCCTGAAGAAGTTGGAAAAACGGCTGCTTTCCACTGGTAAGTTCGCAGGTCGTTGACTCTGCTCCCCGCGCACGCGGGGATGGTCCCACCGAAGCGCTCGACTCCGTGACTGCTGAGATCTGCTCCCCGCGCACGCGGGGATGGTCCCGGCCCGGTGCCGTCCTCGGCGACCTCGGCGGCCTGCTCCCCGCGCACGCGGGGATGGTCCCGTCGCCTCGTCCTGAAGGCGCGACGCGGCGCGCTGCTCCCCGCGCACGCGGGGATGGTCCCGTGCGCTCGTCCAGCTCACCGCCGGTTTTGGTCTGCTCCCCGCGCACGCGGGGATGGTCCCTTCGGCGTTCAGGTTCTGTCCCCGCAGACCAACTGCTCCCCGCGCACGCGGGGATGGTCCCCGCCGGGTCCGCCGTGCAGCTGGTACTGGAGTCTGCTCCCCGCGCACGCGGGGATGGTCCCGAGAGGACTTCCATGATGACCCCCGACGACCGCTGCTCCCCGCGCACGCGGGGATGGTCCTTGGGAGCGGTGGCCGCAGCACGAATGGACGGACTGCTCCCCGCGCACGCGGGGATGGTCTGCTTCCTGTCAGCGTGGTGCCAGAAGGGCTGGCGTGACTTCTGGCGCCCGCAGGTATGCTCCCCGCCCTGTCAGCCCCGATGACAGAAACGCTGTCAGTACTCCCTGCGCGCACGGACGTGCTTTCCCGAGACTGACAGACAAAGGGTCGCGAGCTTGATCCCGCTCCGGCGAGAAGATCGGCTGACATGGGGCGCGGCACAGGTGGTCGTCCTACCCGTGCAGGCACTCCAGCGCTGACAAAATCTCTCTGTCAGGACCATCCGCCAGCTCCCCCACCCCGCTGGTGAAACAGGGCACCGAGTTGGGGATCTCCATGGCGTCCTCGGTGCAGCCGAGCGTTCCGGTTCCCCCACCGTGTCGACGGGCCTGCGCACCGCCCGTGCCTTCAGGGCCGGAGTGAGCGCGGGAGAAGGAACCCTTAGTCAGCTGTCAGTCAGTGCGAGCCGCACTCGGGTAGCGCTGTCGCCCGCTGACGGTGGAGTGCACGGCCCCCTACGCGCGGACACCGGCGGCGGCCCGGAACACCGCCCTGTGTGGTGCCCATGCACACAGGCGGTTCCGGGCCGCGACGGCTTCCTGCGGCAGAGCCCCCTGCCGGGCCCTGCCGTAGACGCGTCCGGTGTCGGGGACGGACACCTTTCCCATAGGCGCGAAGCCGTGCCGTCACCGCAGGCGGCCACCGTGCCCTGTGGCCGGTGCGGCGGTGGTACGACCTCGGCCGCTTCTGAGCTCCGCCCACCTCGCGGTGCTCCTGGAGCGGCCCGCCCGACCCCCTCGGGCTGCCGCCGGTGCGCTGTCGGTGCCCAACCGGATGCCGCACCGGGAAAGGCGGGTGCCGTCGTCCGTCAACCGGTTCCCCGTGGTCGGCGGACCGGGAAACGGTCTGCGACCGGGGTGGCGGCCGGAGGCCCCCGGACCCGGGGAGGCGTGTCCCCGCCCTGTCGCCGCTGGCCGTCCGGAGCGGTGGGACGGTCGATTCGCTCCCCCTGCCGGGAACGGATCCGTTCGCCCCCGTTCGGGGGCCGGTCAGCGGAAACAGGACCCGGGACACGGGCGTCATCCTCCCTGGCCCCGGGAGCGGTGACGCGGGAAAGGGCAAGCCCCTCCGCGGATCGGGGCGGCGCTGGGGCCGCCGCGTCCTCGCCATGGACAGCGGCGCCCTCCTCGGGGTCCTCCCGAAGGGTGTTCGGACCGGAGGCCGTGTCCAGGACCTGCGGTGTGCCGTGGTCGACCACCAGCACCGGCGGGTTGGCCCCGACGTCGAAGCGGCGCCAGGCCGTGGTCCCGGTCTCGTCGCGTTCCCCGAGCCTCAGGTGGATGTGGGGCTCTCCGCGGTCCACGGCCCGCTGGTAGGCCCCGGTCACGTCGAACTCCACGCCGCCGCTCACGGGGCAGGCGGCCCTCCCGCCCCTGACCCTGCGGGTGTCGAGCAGGGCGCGGGCCCGCGGCTGGTCGTTCCAGGTGGTCCCGTCGTCGAAGGGATCGACCCGGTACAGCTGCACGTGGGAGTCGCTGTCGCAGTCGTAGGACCACACCACCTCGGTGCGCAGCACAGCGGAGTCCACGACGGTGCCGGGCCCCAGCGCGACCGGGAACCGGAACAGGGCCCTACGGGTGTAGACACGGTCCCACACGAGGCGCCCCGTGCCCACGCTGGCGGTCTCGGTGCCGCCGTGGGACCGGTCGGGAGAGGTGCGGTCCACGTAGGTCCACAAGGAGCTCTCGACCTCGGTCCGACCGCCGCCGGAGCGCACGGGGGCGGGAGAGCTGGCGGCGGGAGAGCCGTCGGTGGGAGAGCTGGCGGCGGCAGAGTGGTCGTCGGGTCCGATCGTGTCGCCGGGTTTCCCCGCGTCCGAGGCGGCCCTGCGCGGTTCACCGCTCCGCTCCCCCGAGGCGCCGTGCTCTCCGGAGACGGACGTGCCATCGGTGGCGGCGGGGGCCTTCTCGTGGGCTGTGGCGGGAGCGACCGTCCCCAGCACGAGGACCAGGGCATAAGCCGCCCAAGCCGCCGTCGCACGGGTCAGGGAACGACGCATGACGGTTGGTGCCTACACATTCCAACTACGACCGAAAAAGAATTCAGAAGAAACGTCCACAACCCGCTTCAACCACAAGGAATTTACCAAGCTTCCACCGCAACCCACAAACCCCAGGGGTATAAATACAGGCCAAAACCACGATTACTACCAGCAGAAACACGGACACCGCCGCAACCTGCCCGAAGGCGCTCGAACCCACCGGAGGCCTTTATATGACAACCAGAAAAAACCAATTCGCACCAGACCGGAAACCAGCCGTTACTCAGGACCGGCATACGCTGACAACAGCCCCTCGCCGCAGCCCGGTGCGGGGCCGCGGCGAGGTCGAAAGGGGTATGGCCACGAGGCGACGGAGCCCCCTCCGGAGCCGCTGGTCGCCCGCGGGCGACTCTCAGGCCATGAGGGCCATGACGGCGGGGGCGATCACCGAGTAGCCGTTGTTGACCGTGCGGACCACGACGCCGGGCCAGACGGACCTGGTCCGGTGGAGCAGCACGGCGGCAGGGCCGCGTGGGGGCCGGATCCGCCTCGCCCGCGCGGGCAGGGTCCCCGGCCCCTGGTTTCGGGGTCCAGGCGTCGCGAGGCGGTCACTCCTGCCCGGAACCGCCGTCCGGCGGTGCTTCTTCGGAGAGCCGGATCCGGCTCGCGAGCCGGTAGTCCACGTGGATGTCCGTGTAGACCACTCCGGAGCGGACGCCTTGGGGAAGCCCCGAGCGCTCGCTGCCGGAGGTGCCCTCGTGGTCCGGCTCCCCCCAGGTCCGGGAGCTGACCTCCGGCACCTCGCCGAAGGTCAGTTCGTCCGCGGACACGGAGGCGCTGATCTCCACGTCGTACCCGGGTCCGGTCCGGTCGTCCATGGCCTCCCACCCCCGCTTCCTGGTCGGTGCGCTCCGGGCCGCCGGGCACTGCAGCCCTGGCGCCGTGCTTCTCAACCGCCCCGCTCCTCAGCCACCCCGCTCCTCAGCCGTGTCACTGCTCAGCCGTGTCGTCGGAGTCCTCCACGACGTCCACGACATCCCCGACCTCCTCCACGGCCTTCCCGGCTCCCCTGCCCACGCCTTGCGCGGCCTTCCCGGCACCTCGGCCCACGCCTTCCACCGCGTTTCCGGCTCCCCTGCCCACACCTTCCACGGCGCTTCCAGCACCTCGGCCCACACCTTCCACCGCGTTCCCCGCGCCCCGCCCCAGGGCTCCCGCGGCCTGTCCCGCACCGCCCGCCACCTGGTCGAGCGAGGACTCCACCCCCCGGGTCACGTGCTCCAGGATCTGCGGGTTGGCGTCGATGGTCTGCAGGACCCGCGTGATGATGTCCCGGACGTTGTCGAGCTGGACCTTGAGCAGGGCCTGGGCCTCGACCCCCTTGAGGGTGAGGCTGACGCGGCCGAGTTCGACGTCCGCCCCCACCTTGAGCTTGAGCAGGTCCAACACCTCGGCCTGGAGGGAGACGGAGGCCCGCAGGTTCTCGACCTCCAGCTGGATCTCGTCGACCTTCAGCACCGGAACGTCGAGGAGCACGTCCGGGTCCTCGGCCCCGGGGACACGGCCGGTGTGCTCGCCCCCGGGGACGCGGCCGGTGTGCTCGCCCTCCGGCGCGGGGGCCTTGGGCGCGGGGGCCTTGGGCGCGGGGGCCTTGGGCGCGGCCGCCGACCGCTTCGCCCGCGCGGGCCCCGCCACGGCCTCCTGTTCGGTCGGCGCGACATCCCTCGGGGTGCTCCTGCCGCTGCCCTTGGTGGTCCGGCCCGCGCTTCCTCCGCTGTCCTGAGTACTCCGTTTCACCTTCTGCGCACCCTTCTGAACGGTTCGGCCACGCGCCGGGGTCCCCGCCTCCCGGCGACGGCCCGTGCCGTCGGCCGCGTCCCGGAGATCTCGGCCACCCGCCCGATTTATTGCCGTTTGAGAGTTATGCGTGCATTTTCGCCCCATGTACCCCCGGCCATCACGCCGAAACGGTTCTCCCTGTTCAGGACCCATCCGGGCCGCCCCATCCGGGCGCTCGCCCTGTTACCCGGCCACGGTCCAGATACGACCGCGTCCCCGTCACCGGGGCGAAGGCCGTCGCCGCACCCCCACGCAGGTGGTACCGGTTCCAGAGCAGACCGGCCACCGGACTCGTACTCTTCGTCGGTCCGGACACGGCGTTTCAGGGGCTCCGGGGCCCCCAGCCTGCTGTCGGAGAACGGCGGCCCGTTGGTCGTGGCGCTCGCCTTCCTCGACAGAGGGATGGTCGCCTCCGCGCAGGTACCGCTCGAACTCCTCGACCAGTCCCACCTGCCCGAAGAAACCCGCGTCGCGCCGACGGCAAGCTGGAGGCCGATCTTCACGGCAGCGCAGCGCACGAGGGTGTGCGGCCCTCATCACGAGGTGGGGATATCGGTTCGCACCACCCCGTGTTCCTCTGCGAGGGCGCGGAACACGGGGTGGTGCGGGTACATGTGGACGACCGATGCGAGGAGTTGGTGGAACCCGGCCCGGATGATCCCGTGCTGCAGGTCGAGCATGATGGCGTCCCACGCGTCCAGGGGTGAGGAGCCCTCGAAGCTCGGCAGACGCGCGAGGGGATAGTCGGTTCCCCGGAGGACTCTCTCCACCACCCGGCGAACGGGGAACACGACGGCGAGGGCCTCGTGCAGCCGGTCCCGTTCCGCGGCCGACAGGGTGATGTCCCGCTGTGGGGTGACCACGGCCTCGGGTGCCGCCGCTGAGGAGGGCACCGCAGGCCTCACGTGCTCGACACCGCCCGCTCTGTCGCCGACTCCCTCGGAAGGGTCCGGAGTTCGGGTCCTCTGTTCGCTCTCGGACTTCTCCGCCAGGGCCGCAGCCACCCGCTGACGCGCCAGATCCACCGAGACACCGAGGTTGAGGAGCACCTGAACGGCCGTGCTCTCCCCCTCGACGAGGACACCGAGGAACAGGTGCTCGGGCCTGATGTCGTCGAGACCGAGGCGGAGGGACTCACCGAGTGAGTGTTCAAGACTCTTCTTGGCACGCGGGGTGAAGGGGATGTGCCCCGTGGGACGCTTCTGCCCGCGACCGATGGTCTCGACCACCTCGGCCAGGCACCGGCCGTGGTCGGCCCCCAGACTCCGCAGCACGACCGCCGCGACGCTCTCACGCTCCTGAAGAAGGCCGAGCAGCAGATGCTCCGTCCCGATGTAGTTGTGGCAGAGGTCCCGGGCCTCCTCCTGGGCCAGGACGACCACGCGCTTCGCCCGGTCGGTGAACCTCTCGAACATACCCGGGGAACCGGCCTTCCGTCCGCTCTCGGGCTTCTCCGCCAGGGCCTCATCCATCCGCTGAAACGCCAGTTCCACCGAGATCCCGAGGTTGAAGAGCACCTGGACGGCCACGCCCTTCCCCTCACGGAGGACACCGAGGAACAGGTGCTCCGGCCCGATGTAGCCGTGGCCGAGGCGGAGGGACTCACGGAGCGAATGTTCGAGGCAGTCCTTGAGGCGCGGGGTGAAGGGGATGTGCCCCGTGGGACGCTCCTGCCCACGACCGATGATCTCGACCACCTCGGCCAGGCACCGGCCGTGGTCGACCCCCAGACTCCGCAGCACGACCGCCGCGACGCTCTCACGCTCCTGAAGAAGGCCGAGCAGCAGATGCTCCGTCCCGATGTAGCCGTGGCAGAGATGCCGGGCCTCCTCCTGAGCCAGGACGACCACACGCTTCGCCCGGTCGGTGAACCTCTCGAACATCTCTCGTCGCTCCTGGCTCTCAGAAAGGAACAGTGTGTCGCGGTGCGGTCGTGCCCGCCGTGCTCATCAGCCCGGCTCCCTCCGCAGTACCAGCAGGCCGTCCGCGACCGGGGCACAGGACGTGTCGGTGAGCCGGACATGGTGCGAGGCGAGCTCAGCGGCCAGACCCAGATCGTCGACCCGGGCGAACTGGTGGTACAGGTGCTCGCTGAAGGCGACCGCGCAGGGGTCGTCCAGCTGTCCCCTGTGGGCCACCACCACCTCGGCCGCCGCGGCGAGGTGGGGAGCGAGGTGCTCTCCGTCGCACGAACCCAGGACCAGGCCGTACAGCCCCGCCTCCGATGTGTCCCGGTAGTGGACCAGGGCCTTGGCGATGTCGCGTGCGGGCACGTGCTGCGCCTCGCCGTGGAGGTCCTCGAAGACCATGCTGTCGCCTTCGCCGTGACACGCCAGATGGAGTACGCGGGGCCTGAACTCCAGCACCCGCCGCAGGTCGGTCGACCGGGCTGCCAGCACCAGCTCGACCTCGGCCCCGGTGTGCCGAAGGGCGTCCACGGCCGCCCGCGCGTCCCTCTCCCCGCCGCAGCGCTCCGTT
The DNA here is from genome assembly GCF_008638355.1 of Nocardiopsis deserti. Classification (NCBI taxonomy): domain Bacteria; kingdom Bacillati; phylum Actinomycetota; class Actinomycetes; order Streptosporangiales; family Nocardiopsidaceae; genus Nocardiopsis; species Nocardiopsis deserti. The sequence goes on from NZ_ML703348.1 coordinate 307,392, forward strand.
CCGAGCGGGTTGGCGCTCATGACCAGGACTCGAAGCGGGTGCCCCTCCCTCCCCTTCCCCGAGGCGGGGGACTCGGCACGGGAGGGCTCGGCGCAGCCCGCGAGGAGGACGGCGTTGTGCGGATAGCGCCGCAGGGCCGCCTCCAGCACACGGCGGCGTCCGTCCTCCATGACGCCGGAGGAGAGCTCCACCGCCACCTGTTCCCAGAAGTCGCCAGCGGTGTCGGCGGAGGCGGGAACGGAGGCCGGAGGGAATCCGGCCTCCCGCAGGACGAGGCGCGCACGTTGCCCGGGGGGAAAGAGCTGGACGAACTGATCGATCTCCTCGGATGTCAGTCGCGTGTCCACCGCACTCCTCCCCTCACAGGACGGCGTTGAGCGTCAACGGCTCCGGCAGAGCACTCTTGTACCGGCGCAGCAGGTTGCCCCGCGTGCTGGCCCGGACGGTGCCCGTGACTCCCGTGGGCGCGTTCCGGTCGGAACGCACAACGAGGACCAGCCGGTGCGACCCGTCCAGGGACATCGTTCGTGTACGGGTGAACTCCCACCCTGGGTCCTCCCTCAGCTCCCGTACCCCCAGGAGGAAGGGGACGGCCCGGGTACGGGACGTGCTCGCCTCATAGCCTCCGACCGTCATCTCGACATCCTGGAACTTGAGTTCGGGGCCCAAACTGAACGTCCGCTCCGTCTGACTCACGTCGCTGACCCGCAGCGGGGACATCGACCAGGCCACCGGAGCCCGGACCTTCGAGGGGGAGGACAGGCGCAGCTCCACGGAGGACGTGTGCAGGCGGGGCAGACCGGGACCGCTCCTGAAGGAGACCGACAGGTGCACCAGGTGGTAGACACTGTGCTCGGCCTCCCGCTCCACGAACGCCCGCAGGTCGGGGTCCTCGGCGACGTAGTCGGGGGTGACCGGCACGGAGACAGGTCCGCCGAGGAAGACCTGTCCGGTCACGGGAGCGCTCTCGGACGAATGCGGCGGCGCCAACGGGCGTCCAGCGGGCCGGGACGAGGGTCCGCGGTCATCCGATCCGCGGAATCCGTCCTCCGGCACGAATACCAGGGGCGACTCGGCGATATCCGGGGGAACGAACTGCAACATGGGCCTCCTTGGGGGAAACCTGAGAGGAGAAGTACCCGGCAGAGCCCACGATAGCCGTGTTTCCCGCCCCGGTGAGGTTCGTCGTCCGGGGACCGAAGCTCACCGCGGTCGATGACGGCCGCGCGAACATCCGCGTCCCCCCGTCCCGTGACCGCCGTTCCGTACCTTCGCCTCGTCCCCCGGAGGCCTTCGTCCGTGCGGTGACACGTGGGAGCGTGGCCGAACGGTCGGAGCCCCGCCCCCGGACACACACTCGGACGCGACGGCGACAGGTGCACTCCGCATGGCGGGACGGCAACGGATGGGTGAACGCAGGCGGGGGGCGCCCGTACCCGTCTGGACACCGGACTCCCGACGCCGCGAGGATCGGTCTCCTACCGGGCGGTAGGACCCGCGGGCCCGGCGCACACGGACATCCGGCGTCTTCCGGCCGGCGTCTTCCGGGAAGGGCAGGGACAGCGTGGACGAGGGTTCCCGCGAGGAGGTCGTCGCGCCGCCCCCGCGCAGGCGGCGCCCCATCCAGAGCGGGCTGGCCACGGGCCTGGTGATCTTCGTCGGCCTGGGCACGGCTCTCCAGGGGCTCCCGGACCTCATGCCGGAGAACGGCGGCCTGCTGGTCGTGGTGCTCGCCCTCCTGGGCATGGGGGTGACCGCCTCCGCGCAGGCGCTGCTCGACCGCGTCGGCCAGTCCCAGCGGCCCGAGGAGAAACCCGCGCTGCGCCGACGGCTGCCTCCGCCCGTCGACCACTTCACCGGCCACACCGCCCTCATCGCGGAACTGCTGGAGGAGTTCGCCCGCTTCCCCCGCCGGGGCGCGCGCCGCCTGGTCGGCCGCCCCGTGTGGAGGGCCGGGGGGCGCGACCCCCGAGGCCCTCTGGCCATCGCGATCACCGGTGAGGGCGGCACCGGCAAGAGCCAGCTCGCCGCCCAGGTCGTCGACAGGGTGGCCGACCGCTTCCCCGACGGCAAGCTGGAGTTCGAGCTCTACGGCAGCGCGGCGCACGAGGCCTCCGCCGAGGCGCGTCCCTCCGTGCTCGGCCGGTCCGCTCCGGGGCACCGCTCCCGCAAGGGCGGGACCGAGGGCTCCGACGCGATCGCCCCGGCGCGCCGCGAGCCCCGTCGGCCCGAGGAGGTCCTCATCCAGATGATCACCGAGATCGGAGGCCGTCCGCCCGACGGGGCCTCTCCGGAGGAACTGGGAGTGCTGTGGAGGACCGCGACCGAGCAGCGCAGACTGCTCGTCGTCCTCGACAACGCCAAGGACTACGCCCAGGTGGAGCCGCTGCTGCCCGGCGGCCGGGGGTGCGCGGTCCTGATCACCAGCCGCAACGACTTCCCCGACGCGGCACAGCCCATGCTGCGCAGGCACCTGGACCCCCTTCCGCACACGGAGGGCATGGAACTGCTCGACAGGCTGGTGCGCGACTCGCCCCGCCCCCTGTCGGAGGCCGACCGCGCCGCACTGCCCGGCCTCGTCTCCGCGTGCCACGGGTTCCCGCTGGCGATCTGCCTGGTGAGCACACAGGTCACCCAGGAACGGGGGCCGGGCGCCGCCGACCTGATGCGCCACATGAGCGACCCTGCCCTGCGGCTGACCGTGCCCGGGCCGCAGGCCATCGCCCAGTCGCTCGCGTTCAGCCTCCAGCAGTGCGAACCGCGGGAGCGGCTGCTGCTGAGCCGCCTGGCCGGGGCCGGTCTGACCACCTTCACCGCGTGGTCGGCCGCCGCCCTGCTGGACGTCTCCGAGGACGAGGCCAAGCCGCTGCTGCTGCGGATGAGCCACCGGTACCTGGTGACGTACCTGTACGAGGCGGGAGGGTTCGACCGGTTCCAGCTGCACGACCACGTCCGGGAGACCCTGCTGACGGCGGGGCCCCGGGTCCTGGGTGTGCCGGAGGAGGAGCTGCCGGACTGGTCGCGGGAGGAGCTGCGGCTCGCGGTCGAACGGCTGCTGCGCGCCTTCGACCGGATCGCGGAGGCGGCCGCGCGCCGGGCCGCGCCGCACGAGTGGAGCTTCGGCGCGTCCCTGCCCGGCGGCGGGGGCGCGGAACGCGGCGGGGGAGGACAGGCCCCGGTCGGGCCGAGGGGCCCGGCGGACCCCATGGCGTGGCTGGAGACCGAACTGCGGGGCTTCGAGGTCTGCTTCCACTGGACGCAGCCCCGCGGAACCGCCGAGGACGACCCGCCGCGCGGACGGGCCACCGGGCGGGAGCGACAGCGCGAGCGGGCCATCGGGTACGGGTGGCGGCTGCGCCGGGCCTTCGCCGTGCTGTGCCGGACCGGGCGCACGCAGTGGGAGGCGGTGCGTGAGGCCACCCAGCAGGCGACCGCGCTGGCCCTGGAGATGGGAGAGCCGCTCGCCTACGGGGTCGCGCTGCTCGACCGGGCGGAGGTGGCCAGCGGCCACGGGGACCACGACACCGGCTACGAGCGCGCCCTGACCGCGCTCTACATCCTGGAGCAGCTGGGGTCGGCCGCCGATCCGCGTTGGAAGGCGCGGGCGCACCGGGCGATCGGGGTGAACCTGTACCGCCGGGGCGACCTGGACGACGGCCGGGCCGAGATCGAGGAGGCCGTGCGGATCTTCTCCGAGCACGGTGACCGCTGGTGGCAGGTGCGCGCCCTGTGCAACCTGGCCGAGGTGGACCGCTTCCAGGGCTACCAGGAACGGGCCTACGAGGCGCTCACCCGCGCGCAGGACCTGCTCGTGGGTTCCCAGGACTCCCAGGAGCAGTGGGCCAGGGTCCGGTTGCAGAAGGGCGAGGTGCTGCGGCTGCGCGGGTTCACGCTCAACGCCTGGTTCCTGCTGGAGGACGAGCGGGAACGGCTCGCCCGGGCACCGAACGGGGACTGGTACCACGCCCGCTACCTGCGTTCGCTGGGCCGATTGCCGACCAACGAGCTCAACCGGGAGGCCTGGGAGTGCGAGCTGCTGCTCAGCCCCGCGCGGGAGCGCGACCGCCGCCGCCTGACCGCACGCGACCCCGGGTGGCCGAGCAGGCAGCGGGACCGGGTGGCCGCTCTGTTCCCCGACGGGGGCCTGGAGTACGCCGAACGCTGCGCCGAGGTGCGGCCCGCGCGCGGACTGCTGCGCCGACGGGAGAGGCTGCGCGACACCTGGCAGGTGGCGGACCAGATCGCCCGGTTGCGGGACGCGGAGCGGGCCTTCGTCGAGATCGGTGACGACTGGGGCCGGTGGCGCACGTGCCTGGTCCTGGGACAGGCCCGGATGGCCGCGGACCGGGAACGGGGCAAGGAGGAGATGCTGCGGGCCGCCGAGGGCTTCCGGGAACTGGGCGACAAGTGGTGGCACGCCCGCGCGCACCGCATGGCGGCGGAGTCGCTGCAACAGGCCGAGCGCCTGCCCGAGGCCGAGCAACTGGCCAGGGTCGCGGTGGACGGCTACCGGGGCATCCAGCACCGTTCGGGACAGTTGCGGGCGATGAAGCTGCTGGCCGGGATCATGACCCGCCGCGACCTCCTGGAGGCCTGGCGCACGCTCAACGAGGCCGAGGGGCTCGCGGACCAGGGCGTCCGGCTCGGGACGGTGCCGGTGTCGCTGCTCCGGGAGATCCGGGACATGCTGCGCGTCATCGAGCACGGTTCGGACTCGGCCCCCGGAACCGACCCTGTGCGCCAGCCCGGGGGTCCGGCCGGAAGTGCGGGGCCGCGGACCGCGCGTCCGGGGTGAGGCCCGGGCCCCTCCACCGGGCTCTTCCGGGGGTACGGGCCCGTCCGGGCGTGGGAAGCGCGAGACGGCGTGGGAGCGGTGTGGGGAGCGCGGGGGGCGTCAGCCGGTGAACCACAGGATGAGGTCGCCGGAGTAGACCACGACGAAGGCCGTCGCCACCACGGCCGTGGTTCCCGCGGCGAGCGCGAGGGAGCGCGGGCGCGGGGCGGGAAGCCGCCGTGCCGCGGCCCACACGAGGAACACCACGCCCGCGGCGACGGAGCAGGACCAGTAGACGGGGGACGTGGTGTCCGCGATGTAGAGGAGACCGTACGCGCCCTCACCGACGAGCACGCCGCTCATGGCGCCCACCGCCAGCGGGGCGAGGCGGGTCCGCAGGCGCAGCGCGTTACCGCCCCAGCCGAGGACCGGCCCCACCAGGACGGCGGCGGTCAGCCAGAAGGCCGTCGACCCCGCCAGGACGGCGAACCCGCGCAGGACGGAAGCGATGTCGTAGCCGAGGACCATCGCCGCCAGCGACAGCGCGCCCGCGATCGCGGAGACCCACGGGCGCGGGGAGAGCATGCCGACCAGGAAGGCGATCAGGCTCCAGGTCCCGGACGAGTTCGCTATCGGGGCCAGGCCGTGGGGAAGCAGTCCCTGTCCGTAGGAGGTCAGGAAACCCGCGAGGAGCCCCGCGCCGACGGCGGCGGCCAGAGGGGTCAGCAGGGCGGTGGGGGACGCGGGCGCGGGTGCGGGCGCGGGCTTCTCCGTGTCTGCGGCCATGTCTCTTCCGTTCCTTCGTCGCGGGCCCGCCACGGGCGGGGTGACCTGTCCTCACCCGGGTTAACGCGGTACGCCGCTCCGCTGGTTCGTCACGAGGAGCACGGTTCGTCGCAAAGCGCCCAGGGCCGGAGGGTTCCCCAGTCGGAGGGGTCCGGGGCCGGAAGCGTCCAGGGCCGGAGGAGTCCGCCGACAGACCAGCGGCCCGGCCGCGTTCCGCTTCCGGTTCCCGGGGTTTGGGGCCTTCGGGGGCGGACCCGCCGACAGCCCGCTACTCCGAGGCCGGAGGGCTTCCCGACAGGCCAGCGCTCCCGGCCCCGCTCCCCCGAAGGCTCCCCGGCGGTCTCCGGACGCCTCGTCCAGCTCAGACCATGCCGCCGTTGGCGCAGAGGGTCTGGCCGTTGATCCAGCGGCCGGGCCCGGCGAGGAGGGAGACCACCTCGGCGATGTCCTCGGGCGAGCCGAGGCGCCCGAAGGGGTTCATCCCGGCCAGCCGCTCCACCTGCTCCTCGCTCTTGTCCTCCAGGAACAGGTCCGTGGCGGTGGGCCCGGGAGCCACGGCGTTCACCGTGACGTCCCTGCCCCGCAGTTCCTTGGCCAGCACGAGGCTGATCGCGTCCACGGCGCCCTTGGAGGCGGCGTAGGCCGCGTAGGTCGGCAGGGCGAGCTTCCTGACAGAGGTGGAGAGGTTGATGATCGCCCCGCCCGGACGGACCCGCCTGGCCGCCTGCTGGTTGACGACGAAGGTGCCGCGGATGTTGGTCCGGTGCATGCGGTCGAGGTCGGCCAGGTCGAGGTCGGCCACGGTGTCCAGGACCATGATTCCGGCGGAGTTGACGACGACGTCCACGCCGCCGAACCGCTCCTCGACCGTGTCGAAGGCCGCGCGCACGGCGTCCTCGTCGGCGACGTCGGCCCGGAGTGCGACGGCGCGGCCGCCCGCCTCGGTGACCGCGGCGACGGCGGCCTCCGCCGCGGTGGTGTTGCCCGCGTACACGATCGCGACGTCCTGGCCGTCGGCGGCGAGGCGTTCGGCCATCGCCCGGCCGATACCCCGCGACCCACCGGTCACCAGCGCCACACGTCGTTCGGTGCTGCCCATGCTCGTCCTCCCGTCGGGGCGGCCTCCCGCCCACTCTCTGATAACGCTGCTAACGCCAATACTTGATCGACGATAACACAACGACGTTATCAAAATCCCGTTATCATCGATACATGGCTTCTCGCAGCGACAACCAGCAGAAGGTCATCCAGGCCGCCGCAGACCTTCTCAGGAACCACGGACGTGCCGCGGTCACCACGCGAGCCGTCAGCACCGCGGCCGAGGTGCAGCCCCCGACGATCTACCGCCTGTTCGGTGACATGAACGGCCTGCTCAACGCAGTGGCGGCGGACGGCTTCACCCGCTACCTGGCGCGCAAGACAGCCCAGCCCGCCTCGTCCGACCCGGTGGAGGACCTGCGCAACGGCTGGAACCTGCACGTCGGGTTCGGGGTGGAGAACCCGGCCCACTACCTGCTGATGTACGGCGACCCCGTGCCGGGCGGGAGCGGCGAGACCACGCGGGAGGCCAGGCGCATACTGCTCACGCTGGTGCACCGGGTCGCGGAGGCCGGTCGGCTCGTCCTCGGTGTCGAACAGGCGGCGGACATGGTGCACGCGGCGGGCATGGGCGTCACCCTCAGCCTGATCAGGGCGGACTCCGACCGGCGCGACCTGTCGCTGTCCGCCAGGACGCGCGAGGCGGTCATCGCGGCGATCACGTCCGCCCCCGACGCAGACGACGGTCCCGACGGAGGCGCCGCAGCCGGTACCGGATCCGGCCCCGGCGGGGACCGCGAGCCCGCACGGCGGGCGATCGCCCTGCGCTCGGTCCTCGACCGGTCGGGAGCGGAGTTCAGCGACGGCGAGCGCATCCTGCTGGGCGAACTCCTCACACGCCTGGCCGACACGGACCCGAGAGCCCACGGCCTCTGACCAGCAGGCTCTGACCGGCAGGCTCTGACCGCCGGTCCCGGGCGCCGACCGGCGGCCCCGACCGACCCGCGACCCCGAGCCCCAGGCACCGACCAGCGGCCCCCAGCACCGAGCACCGAGCACCGAGCCGCGACTCCGAGCACCGGCCGGCGGCCACGTAGCGGCCCGCAGCCCCCGGATCTGCGGCACCACCGCGCAGGACACGGAAGCGGAACAACGTCGACCGGCATGGCAACCGGAAGCGCGCGTCGTGCGTGGAAGAGGGGGACGCCGCGCGGCGACCAGGACACGGGAGCGCTCCCAGAACCGTCCGTGGTCACGGGTCACACCCCCGACGCCCGCCTGGAAACGGAAGGTACAACCGGTTTCCGTAGCCGGGACAACCGGACCTCACCCCCATCCGGCACACTCCCGGAGGAACCCTCCCGTTCTCCTTCCCCCGCTCGTTCACCCCTTCCCCACCAGCACAAAGACTCCGGAACGGAACATCCGAGATGCCGAGAAGCCCCCAGACCCCCTCACTGCTCCTGAGAGGGGCCTGCGCCTCCGCCTCCGCCCTCCTGGCCTTCGGGCTGCTGCCCGCCGCCCCCGCACTGGCGGAGACCGCCGTCAACCCCGTGTCCGGCAACCAGGGCTTCCTCGTGGTCACCGAAGGTGACGCGGTCCTCGCGGGCAACGAGTCTGAGGGAGCCATCGCGGTCGGCGGCGACCTCGTCTTCGGCGACTACAACGTCGCCGCCCACACACCCGGCTCCTACACCGCCGAGGGGGACGAGCACCCCGCCGCCCTCCTGGTGAACGGCCGGGTGGACTTCGGTGCCAGCGAGGGCGACCTCAAGGTGCTCCAGAGCGGGTACGTCAAGGTCGGCGCCGCCGCGGACGCCGACATCAGCACGACGGACCACAACGGCGCCCAGGTCAACACCGTGGTCGCCGGTCCCGAGGGCCGTGAGAGCACACCGAGGATCTCGCTCACCGTCCGCCAGCCGCAGGAGTCCGTCACCGGCGCGGCCCTCGACATCGCGAGCCTGTTCCCCGCCTACCGCGAGCGCTCGGCCGGGCTCGCCGCGTGCGAGGGCGGGGTGACCCCGCTGCGGACGGGCGACGGCTCCGAGGCCCTGCCGCCCTTCGACCAGGGCGCCAACGTCACCCTCCCGCTGGCCCAGGGCACCCAGAACGTGTGGAACGTCGCCGCCGAGGACCTGGCCGCCCTGGAGGTCATCACCTTCGAGGACAGCCCCGGACCGGACGCGCCACTCCTCGTCAACGTCGACACCTCGGGCGTGGACGGGCGGTTCGAGTGGCGCACCCCCAACATGGCCGGGATCGGGCTGGAGGAGGCCCGGTACGTCCTGTTCAACTTCGGGGACGCCACCGTCGTCACCTTCACCCCCGACAGCCGGACCCTCGAGGGCACCGTCTTCGCTCCCGACGCGAAGGTGAGCTGGCTGTCGCCGAGCAACATCGAGGGCAACGTCATCGCCGCCTCCTTCGAGCACGGCTCCCTGTCCGCGGGCGTCGTCGGCAACGGCGAACTGCACAACGGTGACTTCTCCGCGGAGCTGACCCCGTGCGGGCCCGGCGGGGGCGAGGCCCCCGAGGAGCCGGGAGAGCCCGAGCCGACCCCGGGCGGTGAGGAGCCCGAGGCCCCCGAGGAGGAGCAGCCGACCGAGGGGCCCGTCACGGAGGAGACGCCCGGTGAGGAGCCCTCCGCGTCCCCGTCACCCGAGCAGGCAGCCGGATCGGACGGCGGTCTGGCCGTGACCGGCGCGAGCCTGTGGGGGTTGGTCGGCGCGGCCGTGGTGGCGATCGGCGCCGGTGTGGCGGCCTTCGTGTTCACCAGGCGCAGGAAGTCCGGACCCTCCGTCTGAGAGGCGTCCGCGGAAACGGCGGCACGGGACGCTCGCTGGTCCGGTGACCGGTAAGAGACCGGTCACCGGGGTGCCGGTGGCAGGAGCCTCGGCGACGGCTGCCACCGGCACCGGCACCGGCTGCCAGAATCCCGCACGGGGGCTTCGATCCAGGCGATCGGGGCCCCCTGCGCTCACCGGGGCTCTTCGGCGTCCGTCCGTGCCGCCCCCGTACCCGGCGCCTCCCGCTCGTCCGGTTCGGGGTACTCCTCGCGGATGCGCAGCGCCAGTTCGGTGAAGCCGCCGCGTTCCAGAACGATCACCTGTTCATGGACGAACTTCGCGCGCTCCTCCGCGCCCTCGAAGGAGTCGACCAGCCCGCGCAGGATGGCCACCTGCACGTCGCGCTCGGCCGACTCGGGGCCTTCGCCCTCGGCGGGCCACCAGTAGCTCTCGTACCCCTCTCCGTCGACGTCGCTGCCCGGCCCCGGGAGCGGGTCGGGTTCGTCGTCCTCACGGAGGTCGAGCGGGCCGTCCAGCGGCTCGTCGAACGGGACGTCGAAGGGATCGTCGAGCGGGCCGAGACCACCGAACGCGTCGAGGCCGCCGTCCACGGCTGACTGCGGGGCGACGTTCGGACGCGGGGAGGGGGAAGCGGTCAGGTGCGGGGAAAGCGCCCGGCCAGCCCGGGCGGGCGGCTGGCCCTCCAGCTCCTCCTCGGCGTCGCGGACGGCCTCGCGCAGCTCGCGGTCCTTGCGGAGACCGGCCATGCGGCTCAGCCGCTCGGCGTCCTCCTCCGGCAGGCGCAGGCTCACCTCCTCCGCCCACACCACGACCCCGGCGCCGGTGACCGCAGTCTCCATCGCGAGCCGGGCGGCCAGCTCGCACTCGGCCGTCCCGTGGTCGCCGGGCTCGACGCCGCGGGCCAGATCAGAGGCGCGGGTGACTACCGCCAGGACGGCTGGGGCGACCGGGTTGCGCAGGCTCAGGTCCACGTGGCCCTCCCACCGCCAGTGCACCACGGCGGAGAACACCAGGTCGTAGTCCTCCGCGGCGCTGGGCAGCGCGACCGGGCGGATCCGGGTGCCGCGCGCGCCGCCGCGTTCGCCGAAGGCGCGGAGCGTCCCGTCCTGTCCGTCGTGGACCTGCCCGGGGGAGGCGTCCGCGGTCGCGTCGGCGGCCGTCGGAGCCGTCACGGCGGCCGCGGCGTCCCCGAGGCTCGGAGCGAGGGCGCCCAGGACCAGCACGGCCGGGATCCACAGCAGGGTCCACAGACCGATCAGGGGGTACAGGACACAGGGCACGACGACCACCACGGTGGCGGCCGCCACGAGGTGCGCTCGGGTCAGGGGGGTGACGGGGGTGACGGTGTGCCTCCTCTCGCGGCGCGGTCGCACCGGCCGGACCCGCTCGGGCGAACGGGGCTCCGCGGCGCGGCCCTGGGCGAACCGGCGCGATCCCTTCCGGCGACATCCGACAGTCTGCCCCAGATCCGGAGCGGACGCGTCACGAACGGGTCCACACAGTCCACGACCACGTCACACCCGTCGGACGGGCCTCCTACTCCGGGTTCCGAACCGCACATTTCCACGCGCCCCGCACACCCCGTGAGCACCGATCTGCCACACCCTCATCCGGCACACTCCACACCCCGAGAGCCACCGCCCCACGCATCCCGGAAGTCCCGTTCTTCCGCGCGCTCTCCGACACACCAGCGAGATGCTCCGCACCAGCGGAAACCACGACCACACACCCCGGAAGTCCCGTCCTTCCACATCCTCCCCGACACACCTACGGGGCGCTCCACACCTCCGAGAACCACCCCCCGAGCACCATCGAGAACCACCGTCCCGCCAGCCCCCGGAGCACCACCGCCACGCCAACGGTTCCCGAGCCCGCCAGGAAAACACCCGACCAAGAGAACGTGTCCCCCACACCCCTGTTGGACGAACACCTGCCGCCGTGTCGGCTCCGGGGTCGCCTCGGGTCTTCGAAACGGCACAGAATGCGATCATCCCCCGCGACTCACCCCCCGGACCCACCCTCGTCGCCGAGCCCGCTCTCGGAGCCAGCCCATGTTCTCAGCACCCGCCCGGACCGGACGCCGCTTCCGGCCCGAGGTCCAGGGCCTGCGCGCCGTCGCCGTCCTCCTGGTCCTCGTCTACCACCTCAACCCCGCCCTGCTACCGGGCGGTTACGTCGGCGTCGACGCGTTCTTCGTGATCTCCGGCTTCCTCATCACGTCACTGCTGTACCGCGAGGCCACCGAACACGGCAAGGTGTCGATCGGCGGCTTCTACGTGCGCCGCATCCGGCGCCTCCTGCCCGCAGCGACGACGGTGCTCCTGGTCACCGGCGCGGTCGCGCTCTTCCTCCTGCCCGTCACCCGCCTGGTCGACACCGCCTGGCAGCTGGTGGCCTCGGCCGCCTACGTCGAGAACCTCTACCTGGCCCAGCAGGCGGTGGACTACCTGGCCGCGGACGACCCGCCCAGCCCCGTCCAGCACTTCTGGTCGCTGTCGGTGGAGGAGCAGTTCTACCTGGTGTGGCCGCTCCTGTTCGTGGTGTGGGCCCTGGCCCGGCGCCGCTGGCGGGCCACCGCCGTGACCCTCACCGTCCTGCTGGGCGCGGTGCTGGTGCTGTCCCTGGCCTGCTCGGTGCTGCTGACCTCGCAGGAGGCGGCCTCGGCGTACTTCCTGCCGACGACCCGTGCCTGGGAACTGGCCGTCGGCGGCCTGCTCGCGGTCGGGCTGGCGCACGGCAGCCTGCCCGAGCGCTGGCGCGCGCCCCTGGGCTGGCTCGGCCTGGCCGCCATCATCGGTTCCGCGGTGGCCTACGACGACGCCACGCCCTTCCCCGGCTGGGCCGCGATCCTGCCGGTCCTGGGCAGCGCGGCGGTGATCGCGGCCGAGGACTCCCCCGCGAGGCTGTCGGCGTCCCGGCTGCTGAGCACCGCGCCCGCCCGGTGGATCGGTGACGTGTCGTACTCGCTGTACCTGTGGCACTGGCCGCTGATCGTCTTCGCGCTGGTGCTGTTCGGGCAGGAGAGCCTCGGTGCGGTGGAGGCCCTGGCGGTCGCGGTCCTGTCCGTGCTGCTGGCGTGGGCGACCAAGGTGTGGGTGGAGGACCCGGTGCGCGACCGGGGCCTGGTCCGCCGCGGCCGCTCCGCCCTGGCCGTGGCCACCGCGGGCGTGGTGACGGTGGCCGCGGTGGGCGGCGCGGTGTACGTCCGGGCCGACCAGGAGCGGTCGGTGACCTTCGACCCAGCGGTGCACACCGGTCCCGCCGCCCTCGGCCAGACCGCTGACGTGGGGCCGCTCTACCCCTCCCCCGTCAACGCGGAGGACGACGTGCCCACGCTGTACGACGACGACTGCCAGGCCTCGCACTCCGACACCGACCCCTCCGACCCGTGCGTGTACGGTCCCGAGGACGCCACCCAGGACGTGGCGGTGCTCGGGGACTCGCACAGCGCCCAGTGGGTCACCGCTCTGGAGGGGATGGCCGAGGAACGGGGCTGGCGGCTGCACCTCTACACCAAGTCCTCGTGCGCCTTCACCGACACGGTGATGAAGGGCCCCGACGGCGGCCCGTACACGGCGTGCGGTGACTGGAACCGCGCGGTGGTCGGCGAGCTGGAGGAGCTGCGGCCGGACCTGGTGTTCACCAGCTCCTCCACCGCCAGCGACCCGGCCGAGGAGACCACCCCGGAGGAGGACCTGGCCGTGGTGGCCGAGGGCATGGGCCGGTTGTGGGAGGAGGTGGCGCAGGTCAGCGGCGAGGTCGTCGCGCTGCGCGACACCCCGCGTGCCCGCCGGGACGTGGTGGAGTGCGTGGCGGCCAACCTCGACGACCCGTCACCGTGCGAGCGGTCCGCGGAGGACGCGCTCCAGGACGCCGATCCGCAGGAGATCGCGGCCCGGGAGTCCGGGGGCGAGGTCCACTGGATCGACCTCACCGACCGGTTCTGCGTCGACGGCGGGTGCCCGGCGGTGATCGGCAACGTGATGGTCTACCGCGACTCCGGGCACATCACCAGCACCTACATCGACCTGCTCACCGATGACCTGGCCGCGCGGATGGACGAGGCGTTGGGGGCCTGACAAGGGAGGCCGGGGGGAGGGGGTTAGGCTCGTCGCACCGGGCCTCCCGCTCCCCCGCCCGAACGACTCCTCCCCCTGGAGCCCCAGTGGACATCCCCCTCCGACTGTTCACCGCCGCCCTCCCCGTGCTGCTCTCGGGCGCCCTCGCCCTCGTGTTGACGGGGTGCGCCGACGGCGCGTCCGATGCCGAGTCCTCCCCCTCCGCCTCTCCCGGAGGCGGCGAGGGGGACGGTGGTTCGGAGGAGGCCGCGGCCTTCGTCCGTCCGGAGGACCCCTACGCGGGCGTGGACGCCGAGCTGAGCGAGCGCCTGCACCTGCCGGTGTACGACTACCAGCTCGACGAGTACGAGGGGTACGTCGTGCGCAGGGCCGAGGACACGCTGACCGTGGAGTGCCTGGTGGACCTCGGATACGAGGCCGAGGTCAACTCCGCACTGGAGATGGACCCCCTGACCATGCGCGCCTTCGGCCCCCACCACGAGTACCGGAGGTACGGGAACACGCGCGCCGACATCGCCGAGGAGCACGGTTTCGCCCTTCCCCTCGACCACGGGGACGACCCCTACCTCCTCGGGGGCGACGCGGACCTGCGCGAGCAGGCGCGCAGCGCGGTCCTCAGCATCGGAGAGGGTCTCGTCACCCCCTCGGGTGACGCCGTGCCCGAGGGCGGGTGCACAGGCCGGGCGCGCCAGCGGATCGACCCCGACGGCGCACCGGCGCACCAGACCGACGAGGACGGCAACAGCCCCGACACCCCGGGCTCCCACCTCCTCGTGGAGGACCTTCTGGGCGAGTCCTACTCCATCGCCATGGAGGACCCCGCCGTCATCGAGGCCGCCGTGGCCTGGGAGGCGTGCATGGCCGCTGCCGTGGAGGGGTTTCACGGAACACCGCTCTCCGGTGAGGCCTCGGACCCCGAGGCAGCGGTCCCCGCGCTGGAGTGCAGGGACTCCTCCGGCTATGTGGACGCCTTCGTCGCCGCCGAGCGCGCCGCCCTGGAGGGCCTGATCGCCGAGCACGAGGAGGCCCTCACCGCGCGCCGCGACCAACTGCGGGAGAACCTGGAGACCTCGCTGGACGTCCTCGGCTGGTAGCGGTTCGCCCGGAGCGGAGGACACGGGAACTCCGCGAGGGCGGGGGCCGGAAAACACGAGGAATCCGAGGAGCACGGCCAATCGCGAGGCTGCGAATGATATCCCGCCATGACGCCTTTCCCCGCACACGACACCCCTTTCCTCATGACACGAGAAAAGGGGTGTATTTCTTTGTTAATGTCACCATATGCGCAGTTCAAGCCGGTTGACCAGGCGCGGAAACCACCCACGGACACGCGCGAACCCCAAAGGCCCGTGTTCTCCCCGTCAACGCACGCATGAGGGGTATGCTCGTGACCCGAAACGGCCGCACAGGGAGAACACGGGAAATCCCCGGCCGCGAAAGGCGGAGCCGATGCAGGGACACGAAGCGACCGGGACCGGCGGGGCGGGAGCGATCACCGCCTCCGGCCCCAGAGGAGCCGCGTGAACTGACCGGCACCGCCTCCGGAGCCCGCCGCCCGCCCCCCTCACCGGACCGTACGACCACGACCACACGAGGGGAGCGGGATCGCACGATGCCCTGGGACGCACAGGAACGCACACGCTACGAGGACGAGGTGCTGGTGGCCGCGCGCGCCCACGGGCTGCCCGCGGACCTGTTCACGCGCTACGGTGTCGGACCCCGCCTGGAGTTGCGGTTGTGCGCCGACCCGGCCGCGTTCACCGAGCACGTCAACGAGGTGTGCGCCTACTGGCGCGCGCTGCAGAGCCGTCGCTCCCTGAAGGAGGTGCTGGTCGACCTCGTCGCCGAGCACGAGCGGCTGGAGAGCGAGGGCGCGCTCACGCACGCCCACTTCCGACAGGTCCGCGCCGACGAGGCCCGGCGGGCCCTGAGTGCGTGGTCCGAGGTCGCCGAGGGCCTGACCACCACCCTCCTGGACCGCGAGACCCTCCGGTCGATGATCGCGCCGATGGGGGTCACCGAGGCCGACGCCGAGCGCGTCCTGCTCGACCACGACGTGCGCGTCGTGGACCGGCTTCCCGAACTGGACGACGCCCCTCCCGAGCACACCCTTCGCGCCCTGCGTGAGCACCTGCGCACACGGGGCGTGCCCTTCTCCCCCATGGAGGTCTTCGGCGAGCAGCGCCTGGCTGAGGGGTTCACCGTGCTGGAGGGTTTCCGGCTCCACGACGGCACCGCCCTGGACAAGGCCGCCCTGGACGAGGCGGTCCAGCGCGTGCGGCTGGAACCGGAGTCCGAGGAAAGGACGGCGGCCGAGAACGTGCTGGAGATCCTGCGCGCCGAGGGCGACCAGGCCGACGCCCTCGTGCTGGGGGAGATCGTCGGCGACCTGCGGGAGCGCCCGGGGTCCCTGAGCGAGCCCGGCCTGGTCCGGCACTGGGTCCGCCGGGGGCTGGCCGAGGAGGAGGCGCTGCTGCTGGCAGCGGCCGTGCGGCGGTCCGCCTCCGGTGCCGACGCACCCGTCCGGGCGGAGCAGGACGTGCACGACCTGCTCGCGGACAACCGGCTGCGCCAGGCGCAGGAGGCCGCCGAGGCCCTGCCCGAGGACCACGACCTGCACGAGCGCCTGCGCGCGCGGATGCACCAGGTGGAGGAGTTGACCGCGCAGGCGGAACGGGCACTGCGCGCGGGCGACCGCGAGGAGGCCGCCCGGGCCCTGGCCGCGGCGGCGGACGCGGCCGCCGACGACGAGGCGCTCACCGCCCGGCTCGGCGAGGTGGCGACGCTGCCGCCGCGCGGTGTGGAGGCCCGGGTCGACGGCCGGAGCGTGGTGGTCTCCTGGCAGCCCAGCCCCACCCTGGCAGGGTCGGTCACCTACCGGGTGACGCGGCGCACCGGGCGGGACGGGAGCGCCCGCGAGGCGCTGGTGGGCGAGTTGTCGGGGAGCGAGATCACCGACACCGGCGCCCCCGTGGGAGCGGAGGCGCGCTACGCGGTGGTGGCGGTGCGCGGCGGCACCGGGGTGTCGGAGGAGGCGTCGTCCGCGCCGGTGATGATCGCGCCGGAGGTCTCCTCGCTGCGGGTGCGCGCCGGGGAGCGGTCGGTGTCCGGTTCCTGGCAGGCCCCGGCGGAGGCGGTGCGCGTGGAGGTGCTGCGCGGTGTGGGAGCACCTCCACGCGGCGCGGGCGACGGCGTGCGCGTGGAGACGGACGGATCGGGATTCTGCGACACCGACGTCGAGATGGACGTGGAGTACCACTACCGGGTCCGTGCGGTCTACGTGACCTCGAACGGGCACGCGCGGGGGTCGGCGGGGCTCGTCCGCCGGGCCAGCCCGGGCCCGTGCCCGGAAGCGGTGCGGGACCTGTCCGTGGTGCCGGACGGCGGCGCGGACTTCCGGGCCTCGTGGACACGGCCGTCCCGGGGGAAGGTCGTGCTGCGGGTCGGGGAGGAGCCGCCCGGGTGGCCTCTCGGCACGGTGGTCGGCCCCGACGACCTGGAGTCCTACGGCCGTGAGGTGGCCCAGACCCCGGTGGCCGACGACGAGGGGTCCCCCGAGGGCGGGGGGACCGACAGGAGGAGCGGAACGGGTGTCCGCGCAGGCGCGGGCCGCGCCTCGGGGCCGTTCCCAGGACCGGCGAACGGCCACGCGGACCTCGCGCGCGCGGGGCTGCCCAGCGAGGAGAGGGAGGGCGTGCGCGTGCTCGGGCCCGGGGAGAGAACCACGGGCCACACCCGCGCCGGCACTCCCCCTTGTGACGCACACGGTCCGCACGCGCCACGCACCGGCGCCGCGGTGCCCGAGGGGGCCGGGGTCCGCTCCCGCGAGGGCGCGTTCCACGACACAGGACACGCGCACCCCGCGCCCCACGAGGAGGACGGGTACCGACCCCGCGAGGGCGCCTTCCACGACACGGGACGCCCACACCCCGCGCTCCCCGAGGAGAGCGGCCCCGGGGAGGCCGAGGGCGTCCGCGTCCTCGGCCCGGGCGAGAGGAGCCCGGCCGAGAACCGGGACGCCGGCCACGGCACGGACGCGCAACGCGGAGGCTTCGCCGACGAGGAGGGAGAGGGAGTCCGGGTCCTGGCTCCCGGAGAGCGTCCCTCGGGGCAGGCCCGCACCGCCCCCGGTCAGGACGCCCGCACCCCGCACACGCCCTCCGGCGGCTCCGCGGCTCCCGGAGGCGCCGAAGGAGAGCGCGCTCCCGACCCCACCGAGAGTTCCGGAAACCGCACCCGCAGCGTCGGAAGGCACGCCAGGCTCTCCCCCGCCGCGGAGTCCCAGGCACCGGCGGCCACCGGGGAGGGCGACGGTGTCCTCAACGCCCCCGCGCGGACCGGAGCGGACGCCCGCGACGAGCGGAACCGCTCCGTGAACCTCCAGGCTGCGCCCCCGGCCGAGGGCGCCGACCTGCCGCGCGTGGTGCTGCCGTCCCCGCCCGCGGGCGGAGAGGGCGAGGGCGCACGCGTGCTCAGCTCCGCCGGTCGGACCGGCGCCGACCTCCATGACGGCGAGGCACGCACGGCGAACCCGCCGTCGCACCACACCACCGCGGACGACCGGCCGGGGGGCGGGTCGGGCGGCGGACCGGTGGTGCCCCCGCAGGGCGTCGCCCTCCACGACCGCGCGGAGGGTTCCGCCGCCACGGGCCTGCTCACGGACGCGGCGGCCCACGGAACCGGGCACGGTGGTACGGCCACGCACTCCAGACACGAGGGACCGGAAGGTCCCGGGGCGCCCGGCAGGCGCATGGCGGAAGGTCCGGGGACACCCGGAAGCCGCGTGGCGGAAGGTCCCGAGGCGCCCGAAAGCCGCGTGGCGGAAGGTCCGGGAACACCCGGCGGTACCCGCGGAGAGAAGGCCGGAACTCCTGGGACGCCCGGGGAGCACGGGGCGTCAACGTCCCCCCGGGCACCCGGACACCCCGGAACGCCAACGGCTCCTGGTGTCTCCGGGGCTCATGGAGCAGAAACGGTCGGAGCACCACCCTGGCACCGTGGAACGGCCGTGAACGCTGGTGTTCAGGGTGCCCCCGGAACGACAGCGACCGGCGCGGCCCCGTGGAACCGCGGGGCGACCACCACGGCGGTACCCGTGAACCGCATGACCGCGGTCGAGGAACAGGGCGCGCACCAGACACAGGCCCCGCAGAAGGAACGGGAGCGGGTGGCGTTCACCCTGGAGTCGGGCACCAACCACATCCTGGCGGTGACGGTGGCGGGCGACCAGGCGGTCGTGGGCGTCTCCGTGCGGGTGACCGCGGCCCCGCCCGTGGAGGGGCTGCGCGCGGAGCGGTTCGACACCTCGGTCCGACTCGGGTGGACCTGGCCCGAAGACGCCTGCGCGGCGATCATCTCCTGGCGTCCCGAGGAGCGCGGCACGGAGACCTGGACCGGCGGCGAACTGCGCTGCACCCGCCGTGAGTACTCCTCCGACGGGGGCTTCGAGACGCTGATGGGCCCCGAGTCGGTGCGGGTGGACGTGCGCGCCGTCGTCCCCTTCGAGGGCGGGGAGGCGGTGAGCTCCGCCGCGAGCGTCACCGTGCCCGGCCGGGCGGTACTCGACTACCGCGTGGAGTCGGCGGGCCTGCTGCGCCGGGACCGGGTGGTGCACCTGGTCGCGGAGGAGGACTGCACCATGCCCGAGGTGGTCGTGGTGTACGCCGACGGCCCGGTCCAGCCGCACACCGCCGACCAGGGGACGGTGCTGGCGGTCCTGCCCGCCCAGTACCTGTCGGCGGGCGAGTGGGTCTCGGTGCGCGTGCGGCCTCCGCGGGGCACGGGACAGGGATGGCTGATGTGCTTCCCCGCGGACGACGACGGGCAGGGAGTGCGGCTGCGCCAGCCCCCGGTGAGGGAGTTGAGGTGCTGAGGAGCCTGGACGCCGTGCGCTCGCTGATCCCCGTGGAGGGCCGCCTCCTGGTGTGCCCCTACTGCTACGCGCGGTTCGCCGAGCGCCGTATCCGCTTCCGGTGCACCGGGCGCCCGGGGCCGGACGGGCGGGTGTGCGCGCCGGTGGAGGACGCCGCGATCCGCGCCCAGTTGGGGCGGCGCGAACGGCTGCCGCCGGTCTTCGAGGCCGACGGGCGCGACGCCCGGGCGGTGTGCCCGGAGTGCGCGTCGACCACCGGCAGACAGGTGTGCGCCACCTGCCACGCCCAGCTCCCCGTGAACTTCGGACGGATCCGCAGCCGGATGATCGCCCTGGTCGGGGCGCGCGACGCGGGCAAGACGGTGTTCATGACGGTGCTCATCCACGAGCTGATGAACCGTGTGGGTTCCCGGTTCAACGCGTCGGTGGGGGGTTCGGACGACCAGACCCGGCACCGGTTCCACGCCGACTACGAGACCCCGCTCTACGAGGAGGCGCGGCTGCTCGGCGCCACCCGGCGCACCGGGGTCACCCGCGAACCGCTGGTGTTCCGGTTCACCACCCAGCGCCGGGGCCTGGGCGGCAGGCGGCCGCAGCACACGCTGCTGTCGTTCTTCGACACCGCCGGGGAGGACCTGACCTCCGGGGCGAGTGTGGAGGCGAACCTGCGCTACCTCAACAGCGCCGACGGGATCATCCTCCTGCTGGACCCGCTCCGGATGGAGGGCACCCGGCAGCTGGCCCGGACGGGCAGGCGACCGCACGCCCCGGACAGGGCGGAGAGCCGCCCGCTGGACATGCTGGGGCGCGTCACCGACCTGCTGATGAGCCGCCCCGGAGCCGTCAACAGGCTGATCCAGGTGCCCATGGCGGTGTGCCTGACCAAGATCGACGCGCTGCACGGTGAGCTGGACGAGGGGTCGCCGCTGCACCGGCCGCAGCCCACCGCGCCGTTCTTCGACGAGTCCGACAGCCAGGACGTGCACGCCCAGATCCAGCAGCTGCTGCACCGCTGGGACGGCGGCGGGGTGGACGGCCACGTGCGCAACCACTACCGCAACGCCCGCTACTTCGGGGTGTCGGCCCTGGGCGGTGTCCCCGACGCGGGCAACCGGGTGCGCGGCGGAGTGCGCCCCTACCGGGTCGCCGACCCGTTCCTGTGGATGCTCAGCGAGTTCGGGGTCATCCCCTCACGTGAGGCGTCCTGGTCCTGAGCCCGGCCCGGCGGATCCGCCGGGCCGCGTTCCCGGGTCCTTTCCGAACCACCACCGAACCAGACCCCCCGCGACGACCAGACCGAAGGGGTGCGCCGATGGGCTTCGCGCAGCTGTACTACACCTCGTGCGAGCACGGCCTGTCCGGTTACGCCGGGTACCAGTTCAACGCGGCGACCCCCGGGGTGGACCCCCGGGTGCTCAGGGAGGTCGAGCGGTTCACCGTGTACGAGCCCCCGCGCTCCTGCGAACGCGTCGACGAGCATCCGGTCAACCTGTGCTACTCCCCCGACGTGGGCGGGGTGCCGGTGCTGAGCCGCGTGGTCTCCAGCGGCGACGACCCGTCCGGGAGACCGGGCAACTACTTCGCGCACAGCCTGGTGGCCGTGGGTCCCGAAGGCTCCGGTCCGCTGCCCGCGGAGTTGTGGGAGGCCGACTTCTGGGCGGAGGAGCCGGTCGGCGACCCCGGCCTGTCCGAGCTTCCGGAGCTGTCCGAACTGGAGATCGGCCCCGGCCCGCTGGACCGCCGGCGCACCGACGCGTGGGTGCGGGGACGTTCGGCGGAGGTGGTGACGCGGCTGCTGCTCGCCGCCGACGACGCCGTGGACGACTCCCGCCCGCTGGTGCTGGTGGCGGACAGCCCGTCCGTGGCGCACTGGGTGGCGGCCCTGAGCCACCTGCTGCCGCCGCGGCGGGCGCGGCTGCTGTCGTTCGCGACCTACTGCGGCGACCCCGACGAGGCGCTCGTGCAGGTCGTCGGGGTCGCGCCCGGCTCCGACACCGCGCTGTGGCGGAACCGGTTCACGGTGTACGACCCGGAGGAGGACCCGCCGGACGCGCTCCCCGAACCCGATCCCCGTGCGCGGGCCGTCGCCGACCGCCTGGTCCGGCTGGGCACGCGCCGGGCGGCGGTGCTGTGGCGCAGGGCGCGGCCGTACGCCTCGGGCCGCGAGGGCGCGCTGGCGGACTGGCTCCCGGTGCTGACCGCGGCGTCGCTGCTGGACGAGGACGATCCCGCGCGCGAGGACCTGCGGGAGGTGCGCGAGTGGCTGTCGGAGGCGGTGGAGTGGCTCGCCCCCGAGGACGCGGCGGCACTGGTCCACCGGATCCTGGACGCCGACGCCGCGGCGTCGGGGAAGGCCCGTGCCGGGGCGGGGGCCAGCGAACGGAGGGCGGACAGGAACCTGGTGGGCGCGGCGGGCGCGGTGGGCGCGTGGCCCGGAGGGGCCCGCGGAACGGTCACGGCGCTCGGTGCCGGTGCTGTCCGGCCCTCGGGCGGGGAACGGGACGCGGCACCCGGAGGAGACCGCGGCGGAGTGCTCCGGGGGAACCGGAACGGAGCGCCCGGCGGGGAGCAGGGCGGGTTGCCCGCCGGTGGCCGGAACGGCTCGCCCAGCGGCACCGGTCTGCTCACGGAGCCGTCGTCGGCAGTCCTGGACCCGGCCGACCTGGCCGGGTTGCAGCGGGTGGCGCACCGGCTGGGCGGTGCGGACGGAACCACCGAACGGCTCGAACACGTGATGGTCCGCCGCTCCCTGGACGACATCGCCGCGGGCGGGGGCACCCCCGCGGTGGCGCCGATGCGCACGGAGTCGGTGCGCGGGACGGCGCGGGAACGGGTCGCCGCCCTGTTGGACGGCGAGTGCGGCGACCTCGCCCCCGACCGGGCGGTGGTGCTGCTGCGCTGGGCCCGGGCCAGCGGTCTGCTGCCCTCCGAGGAGAGCCTGGAGCGGTACGGCGGCGGGGTGCTCGCCCCGCTGCTGACCGCCTCGCCCCTGCCCGCCCCGGAGGCGCGCGCCCTGGTCGCCGCCCACCCCGGGGTACGCCGGGGCGCGGCCGCGCGCCTGGCCGTGCTGCCCCGCGAACAGCTGTCGGCCCTCGCGGCCGGTCCGGTCGGCGCCCTGTTCGCCGACGACCGCGACGGGTCCAGCGCCCTGCTGCGCGAACTGCGGCTGCTGGCCACCGACAACCGGAACGACCTTCCGGGGCTGCTGTCGTACCTGGTGTCCGTGCGCCGGGAGGGCCGGGCGGTCGGTGCCGCCGGACTCGCCGCGCACGACCTGGACGAGGACCTGCTCACCGACGTGTGGGGCCCCGGGCACGGGCCGCGGGCCGCCCTTCTGGTCCTGCGCGTGCTGCGGCCCGGGGTCCTGGTCGCGCCGGGGGTGGGCGGCTGGGTGGCCGAGGCGATGACGGCGCCGCCCGAAGCGGGCCAGGAGCGGACATGGCGGGAGCTGGTGGACGAGGTGTCCCGGCACTGGCTGCGGACCCGGCTTCCCGAGACCGGCCGACGGGTCGTCATGGAGTGGTCGGAGGTCCGCCCGTCCCTGGTCGCGCTGCGCGCGGCCGGTGAGGAGCGGGCGCACGACCGGCTCGCCGCCGTGTACGCGGCCGTCCGGGGGGTCCATCCGGCAGTGGAGGAGGTGGCCTGGCGGCTGGTGGTACGCGTGCTGCTGGGGTGGTGTCAGTGCTCGCTGTTGGCCGAGGCCCTGCGGGACTGCCCGGCGGAGGTGTTCGAGGCCTACGGCGAGGCGGTGTCGGCCCGGCTGGCCGACGACCGCCCGGACACGGCCACGGCCGCCCTGGTGTACCGGGCGACGAGACACCGGGTCCTGGCCGGGCACGGGCGGGCCGGAAGCCTGGACGCGTCGGTGCTCGCACCCGCTGTGGGCGGGTGGCGGCGGCGCCACCTGGCGAGGATGCGCAGACAGCTGCCGCGTGAGTCGGCGGCGGGTTTCGACGAGTGGGCGCAGCGCTCGCGCGAACCGCGCAGGCGCGGGTTCCTCGGGCTGGGCTCGCGGTCGGGCGAGCGACGGTCATGAGCAGGGCGGCGGGCGCGGAACGGGCGGAGCGGGCTCGGCGCGACGACGGCGGCGTGCAGGTCGGAGCGGCGCTCCTGGTCGCCGTCTGTGCGGGCCTCGGCCTGGTGGTCGTCTACCTGCTGCGGTGGTGGCTGCTCGCGGGACTGGTGAGCGCCGTGGTGCTCGGGGGAGGTACCGTCCTCCTCGTCGGGTGGTGCGTGCTGGTGGCCTCGTACCTGCGCCGCGTACGCGAGGTGATGTGGGCGGGCGACCACCCGGACGAGCCGCTGCCGGGTACCCGGGACGACCCCGCGCACCGCGCCTACCACGGTGGCCCTGCCTGGTGGGACCTGCGCGCGGTGGTGGGGCGCAGCTGGGGCGTCGCGGCGCCGTGGAGCCTGTTCCTGCTGCCGCAGTTCCTGGTCCACGCCCTGGTGGTGGGCCTCTACCTGGCCGCGGCGTGGACCGCCGTCGGTGCGTTGCGGCTCGCGGACTCGGGGCTGCTGCTGGTGCGCCGGATCCGCATGGTGTGCCCGGCGTGCTTCCTGCGGCTGGGTTACCCGGCGTACCTGTGCGCGCGCTGCGGTCGGCGGCACGGCGCCATCCGCCCCGGCGGACGGGGACTGTGGCGCCGGGAGTGCCTGTGCGGAGCGCGCCTGCCCACGCTGCTCCTGCTGGGTTCGGCCGACCTGGAGGCGCGGTGTCCGCACTGCGACCGGGGCCTGGAGCACCGTCCGGGCGAGGCCAGGGAGTTCGTGCTGCCGCTGTTCGGGGGCACGGGCGCGGGCAAGACGCGGCTGGTGACCGGGATGAACCTGGCGCTGGCGCAGGCCGCGCGCCGGGCACCGGAGGCGTACGTGGAGCCGGTGGGCGAGGAGACGGTGCGGCGGATGCGGGACGGTGAGCGGGTGCTCGCGGCCGGTTCCCGGACCGCGCCCACTCCCCCGGGCCGCGAGGTGCGGGGGCTGACGGTGCGGGTGGGCGCGGGCGGCAGGACCCTGCTCATGCAGCTGTTCGACGCGGCGGGTGAGCGGTTCAACCGGTCGGCGACCGTCGAGGAGCTGGCCTACCTGGGCCGGGCGACGACGTTCGTGCTGGCGGTGGACCCGCTGGGGATCGAGTCGGTGTGGCGTTCGCTGACCTCGCGGGAGAGGGCCCGGCTGGCCGGGGACCGGTCGCACACCCGCGACCCGGAACTGGCCTACGGGGCGGTGCGCGACGAGATCCGGCGCCAGTACCGGATGCTGGCCCGACGTCGGGGCGGGCGGGGACTGCGCCAGGCCCGCCTCGCGGTGGTGGTCACGCGCGGCGACCTGGTGCGGGGCACGGCCATCGCGCCCGGGGAGGCCGACGCGCGCGCGTGGGCGGAGCGGACCCTGGGGCTGGGAAACCTGCTGCGGAACGCCGAGGCCGACTTCGGGGAGGCGCGGGTGTTCCTGACCTCGGCCGTCACCGACGGGGAGGGGCGGGCCGACCCCAGTCTGGGCGCCCTGCTGCGGTGGACTTTGGCCGGGGAACACGACGCGTTCACCGCGATGCTCGCCGCGTCCCGGGCAGCGGCCGGGACGGCGCAGCCCCGGGAGGAGCCCGGGGGGCCGGGGACACCAGGGCTGTCAGGGGATCCCGGGGTGTCGGAGGGGTTCGAGGCCCCGGGCTACGGTCCCCGGCACGCGCGGCCGGGGCGGACGGAGCCGGACCGCCCCGAGTACGCGGAGGAGACCCGATGACCTACCGGGGAGCCGGGCACCGGGGCACGCGCCGGACCGTGGCCGTGGTGACGTACGCGCTCGCGGGCGCGGTGACCGTGGCCGTGCTCGCGGCGGCGGTCTGGCTGGGAGTGGTCACCGTCCAGGGCGTGTGGGCCTACGCCCTGTCCCGCATCACCGGGGGCTCCTGAGCGCTCGCACGTGCTCTGCCCCGTGCGACCGCATCCGTTGATGACAGCAGCTGGTCCCTGGCCGAATCCGGCCATCCGCCCCTGAGCGGCCACCACCGGTACAAGCCGCAGCTGATCAGCCCTTTCATCGAACGTGGCATCCGATACCGACGCACTCACAGTTAGTCACAACTGCTAACTTACGGAGCATCCCCACCCATACTCCCCCACCCCTCCCTGAAGGAGTCCCCGATATGGCAGGCGAAGCCGGCGCCAACCCGATCGAGGCCCTCGAAGGCGGCGAACTCGCCGAAGCCCTCGCTGAGGCCATGGCAGGGCTGGCCGACATGTTCGACCTGATCATGGAGGACGCCGAAACCGTCGCCCAGCGCGACGAGGTCTCCTCAGCCCTGCGCGCCTACAAGGAGGAGTACGCCCCCACCCTCGTCGAGGTACAGGAACACGGGCGGAGGAGCTCACCATCCTCCAAGCACGCCTGCTGGGACGCTCAGATGACCTGACCGGGCAGTTCAACTCCACCGCCACGCAATTCACCGACCTCCTCGCATGGAACATCAAGGGGCTGTCGGAAGAGGACTACCAGTACTGGCGGGACGCTGGTGTGGCGATCGTTTACGCCGCTTCCAAGATCGAGGAGTGGGCGCAGCACGTCGAGGAGTTCGAGGACGAGCGCTCGGCGCAGAACTCTGAATGGTTCGACTTCCGCACCAAGAAGGAAGGCGAGATCCCGGCCGACTATCAGGGCCAGACCATCACCGCTACCCACCCCGAGCGTGGTGGTTTCCTCGGGATGGGCGACGCCAACAAGTGCCGTGACATCTACGACGAGGTTGCAGCGAAACTGACCGAACTCCAGGAACGCGAGCGCACCAACTACCAGAACTTCGAGGAGCACGCCGACGAGGTCGCCGCGGACCTGCGGGAAGGACCGACCAAGGCCAACGTCCAGGCCCTCATCGACGCCGGGATCAACTCCTGGGCCTTCTACAGCCTCGACCCCAGTCGTTACACGATGCTCGTGGACGGCCAGGAGCTCACCGAGGAGAACGCGCAAGAGTGGGCGGACGAACTCTCGTCGTACTGGTCCGGCGACAAACCCCTGGACGAGAACTACCACGAACTCATGCTCATGATGAGCATGATCACCACCAACGCCATGCAGGCCCAGCAGGGAGGCACCGGCTACCGCTCCGAGGAAATGGACTTCCTCCAGGAGTTCTACGACAGGTTGGAGGAGGAGAGTCCCGATCACATGGGTGTGGTGGGAATTCCCATTCAAATGGAGGGTGACCACCTTACCGACGAAGAGCGCGAACACGCGTTGGGCATGCTGGGAGACGGCCTACTCGCTCTGTCAGACCCGGACATCGGCGGCGGCTACGGGGACCTGCCCGCAAGCGTGCGCAATGCGATCGACATCCCCTTCACAGACGAGGAAGAAACTCCTGGCGACCTCACCACCCAGGAGGGGGATGCTCGAACCTACGCATCACTTTCGGCACTGTTCGCTCACACGAACGATGACATGGAGGGCGGCTACGGGCTTTCCACCAGGCTCTCCCTCTCCACTGGTGCGTACATAGAACTCTGGGGTGACAGCACCGAACACTGGGTTTCTTCGGAGGAGATCGGCACTCTTGTCGACGTTGCTTCCCGCAACAAGGACGCCAACTACTACCTCCTCACTGGCGAGCACTTCAATTCTGAGTCGGGCGTGAACTACACCGACGACAAGCCAACTGACGCGCTCGAGAGCCTGTTCACCTATGAGTGGCCCGACGATGGTGCTGATATCCGAGGACTCACCGACTGGCTAGCCGAGGATGGAAAGAGTGAGGATCCAGACGCCAAGGAAAGGGCAGACAGAGCCATGGACGGTTTTATTGAAATCATAACCCGACCCGAAATCCAAGAAGCACTTATGCGAACCGGCAATCAAGTGGAAGACACATCTACGACAGAGGACAAAGAAGGGAACGAAGTCACCGAGGAATTTGAGTGGAGAGATGTTTCGATGGGCCACCTGAACCCAGAGATAGCAGACAGCCTCGCAGGCATTTTCGAAACGTACATCAACACATTTTCCGATTCCTCGATTATTGCAGAAACTCCCCGAAACCAGACCTGGAAACCAACTACAGCGAAGATGATGGTCTGGTAATTTCGCTAGACGACCGAAGGACTTTCACCCAGTTCATTGCCGGTGATTCCGGGGCAACAGAAAGAATGTTGGCCGCCACGGAAGAATACACCCAGTATGGTATTCATCAGTACTTCGCAGGGTCCGGCGATGACGGTTCCATGAGAAACATTGCACGCGAGACCGGGCTACTCTGGAACGCCGTTGGATCCGGCATATCCGACGAGGCCGCCTACCGGGTTGAAAGCCACACCTCCGGCCTCGATCGCGAGAAGAAGAACCTAGATTTTGTTGTCGACCTCACTGCCACCGGAATCAGAAACCCCCAACTGGCAGAGACATACAAGTTTTTCGCGAAGGAGTTCATCAGCACAAGCATAGGGGAAAATCAACAAGAAGTTGAGACCAGAACCTTCGACGACTACAGCCCCGTCATCCGAGCCCAGGTTGAGGTTGGCGCACTTGACTTCTACGCTGGCGTGAACTCAGAGAACTGGGGCGACGAACCATGGGAAGAAGGCCCATTCAAGGAAGACATGTATGACGAAAATCAGAACTTCATTGATGAACAAAATGGGTGGCAGAACGAAGATTCGAGCAACGAAACAGACAGCATGCGCGACGATGCCTGGCGGCAAATATCAGACCTCCCCATTCCGAACAGGGAGCCCGAAAGAACCTTTTACACACACACCGAAGAATACATGTCAACCCTCAACGAGATGATGAGAATCTCGGGTAATTAATCCCACAGGCAAGGGGCCATGAACAGACCAGAGAAAGCCTTTGCGTGACATGGAAAAACAAGGGAAGATCGTGAGGGCGTTGATCTGCCCCATGACAGCGCTCGCCTTGCTGTCGTCCGCCTGCACGGCTGAGACTCCCACACAAGAAGCCGAGCAAGGAACGGAACACGCAACAGCATCTACCCCCATTAGTGGAATAAACATCCCTCACACAGTTAGCGAAGTCGGGTGGCAGTGGGAGGCTCCGGAGGGCACCGTGATCAATGAGGTGCGCGCTATTCCTTCCGGGGTTGTGGTCTCTGTTTCGGACGGAGTCATCGCGCTTCGGGGAGACACCGGGGAAGAGATCTGGAGCTACAGGCGCGTCGGAAGCACAGTTAGCGGAAGCAACGTAACTCCAAACGGAGAATCTGTAGCTGTTTCCTACGAGGCGGACGGCGAAAGCGGTGCAGACACCGCGAAGCATAATGTGATCGTACTGGACTCCCTAACCGGGGAGATCACAAGCGAGCAGGTAACCGATTTCACCTTGGTGGACTCGATTACCCCCGACGTCTCCCTTCTTGAGCCTAAGCCCGAACGACTCGGGCTACTTACTCAAGACCACCGCCTCACCCTTGGCCGCAACGGTGAGGACAATCTCACGCTACGGGCAATCGGTCTCTCCAGTGGAGAGGAAGAGTGGGAGCAATACGACGTATTTCAGCCCAACAACCAGGGCCAGGAGTTCCTCCCGGGTGAACTCGCCACCACAGAAGACACTGTTATCGTCACCGGAAATTTCGCGGATCCGGCAGAGACCATGAGCGATCTTGACGCTGTCCAGAAGCATACTGCCGTGATCATGGGCCTGGATTCTGAAAGTGGCGAGGAGGTTTGGCGCGTAGAACACGAGTTGGACGCACCGGTCACCTACAGGGACATCGAACTCAGCACCTATCCCGACAGCGGAATCGTCGCTGCTGTCATGGAAGGATCCGGCTACTTCGAGCAATGGCTGCTGAACCCGGCTACCGGGAGCTCTGTGGCGGACGATGTGTTCGCCGTCTCAGGCCCTGATGTCATCTCGATCTCCCAGAGTGGATATGCCACAGTGGAGACGAACCCTGAAGCAGAAACTGACACCTACACCCTGATGGATTTCTCAGGAAACCCCGAGGATACAATCACCGTGGAGGAGGCAGGCGTCCGAAAACCGAAAAACTTCCTTCTCCCCATGAACGCATCGATCGCCAGGCTCCATGTCGGGCCGACCGATGATGGATGGAAACCCGCCACAGTCGAGGTATTCGATTGGCAGGGGTCCGCGGACCCCCATGTCATCGAGTTGGGTATCGATGTGCATCGCGACCCACGCGTGGAGGAGGGCGTGCGCCCCCTCTTCGGAGTCGCACCCCCAACCGATATGCTCCTCGCCCCCGGTGCCGTCGTCGTCACCGAGGTGACAGAGAAAACAAGCAGCAGCGATTCGGACACTGAATCACGCCGTCTGGTCGGCCTTACATAAAGCACGTCCCACAACTATGTGCTCCTTACGGGAGAAAAGAGCACTCCAGACCACACTGCCTACGGGACCAGTGCCGGCAGACAGACCATGCATGGCATACGAAGGCGTTCCATGCCTGACTGAAGCCGAGCTCGGCCTTTTTCCCTGATAGCCACGACTCGCAGCTGCATGAGCGAAGCGCCACACATAGCGGAACCGCCATACCTGTTGTCCGGCCCGGCCACACCCTCCCACCTGCGCCTGTGGCACAGTGACGGCGATCGCGGCACCAGCCGCCACACACCACGGGAGGGAAACCATGGCGATCTTCGCCATCACCTACACCTACGCCCCCGACAGCGCCGCCGCGCGCGACGAGCACCGCCCCGCGCACCGCGAGTACCTGGCCGCGCAGGACGCCAACCTGTGCTCGGGCCCCTTCGGCCCGGAGGACGCTCCCGGCGCCCTCCTGCTCTTCCGCGCCGACTCCCGCGACGAGGCCATCGCCCTGACCGAGAAGGACCCCTTCCACCTCCAGGGCCTGGTTTCCGATGTGGACGTCAAGGAGTGGTCCCCGGTGCTGGGCCCGCTCGCCGAGCACTTCTGAGCGAACACCGCGGGCCGGGACGGAACCCCTTCCGTCCCGGCCCGCGTCATGTCCTGCCCCGGGTGTCACTCCTCGGCGAGGCCGTTGTCCTTCATCCACTGCGGGTCGGGGGCGACCATCTGGAGGATCTCGACGTAGAGGCCCTCCGGACCCGAGACCTGGAAGCGGCGCTGCCCCCAGGGTTCGCTGACCAGCGGCATGATCACCTCCACCCCCGCCTCCCGCAGCCGCTTCTCCTCGGCGTCCACGTCCGGCACCAGGAAGGCGATCAGCGACTCCGCCCTCCCCGAGCGCAGGACCTCGTGCGTGGACGGGTGGTCGCGCAGCACGAAGTCGATCGACAGCCTGGGGTGATCCTCGTGCTGGGTGTTCAGGTACCAGCCGAGGTCGATGTTGACGTTGAAGCCGAAGTGCTCGGCAAACCACGCGGCGCTGGCGCGCGGGTCGTCGCAGAGCACGGCCAGGCCGACGAGTTCGATGTTCACAGTGCCTCCAGGGGATCGCTTCCAACCACTTCAGGCAAAGTACTACGTCCGTCGTGTTCATGGCAACCGGCTTTTCTCCCGGGGAGCCGTGCGCGTGCTATACGATAATGATTATCGTTTTCCTGGAAAGGAGGGTGTCCCCCGATGGAGCCGATAACCCCCATGCGCGTGGCCGTGGTCTGCGGTCTGCACCGCCACGCGCGCGGACGGAGCGTGGACGACCTGCTGGCGGAGGTCCCGGGGTCCGTGGCCGTGCACCACGACCTCGACGGAATCGCCGAGGGGATCGTCCACCGCGTCACCCGTGACCGCTGGGGTCCCGTGGACCACAGCCGCGTTCACCTGGACCACCTGTGCGCGTCCTGCACACTGCGCGAGGACCTCGTGCCCGCACTGCTGCGGCTGGCCGAGCGGGGCGAGCACACCCTGTGCGTGGTGGAGACCTGGGACGGGGTCGAACCCCGGCAGGTCGCCGAGGTCGTCGCGGCCCAGGAGGAGTTGCGGCTGACCGCGGTCATCGGGGCGGTGGACGCCGACCGCCTGCTGCCGGACCTGTCCGGGCACGACGACCTGTGCGACCGGGACCTGGACATCGCGGTGGAGGACGAGCGCACGGTCGCCGAGGTGCTCGCCCACCAGGTCGAGTACCCGACGGCGGTCGCCGTGCACGGAACCCGCCACCTCGACGAGGCACGCGCCCTGGTGGAGCACCTCAACCCGGCCGCCGTGGTCGTCCCCGCGGGCGGCGGGCTGGCGGACCTGACGCACGGGCGGTTCGACCCCGAGGCGGCCGCGCACCGGCTCAACCCGGCCTGGGCGCACTACGCCGACCGCGCGGACGGGCGGGTGAGCACGGTGACCTGGACCCGCAGGCGCCCCCTGCACCCCGTACGGCTGCACGAGGCGCTGGAGCAGATCGTGTCCGCGGGCCTGCGCGGCCGGGGCCGGATCTGGCTGGCCAGCCGCCCGGACACGCTGCTGGTGTGGGACGCCTACAACGACGCCCTGCTGCTGGAGAGCGGCGGCCCCTGGCTGGGCGCGCTGCCCGAGGCCGCGGTGGAGATGGTCTCCGAGACCCGCCGGGTCTCCGCGCTCCTGGACTGGGACCCGGTGCTGGGCGACCGCCGCCAGCACCTGGCGTTCACGGGTGTGGACCTGGACGCCCAGCGCCTGGTGTCCCTGCTGGACTCGTGCCTCATGACCGAGGACGAGACGGGACGGCCGCTGCGGTCCGACCCCTTCGCCAACGCCCTGTAGAGGGACGGCGCCACGACGGGAGGGCCCCGGACACCGGGGAGCCCGAACGGTCCGGAGGCTCCGGACCGCACACGAGAGGAGGGACCGCCGTGTCCCGTGTCTGTCAGGTGACCGGAAAGGCTCCGGCCTTCGGAAACTCGGTCTCGCACTCCCACCGGCGCACCAAGCGCCGGTTCGACCCCAACATCCAGACGAAGAGGTACTGGCTACCCAGTGAAGGACGTTACGTGAGGCTGCGCGTGAGCACCAAGGGCATGAAGGTGATCGACGCCCGCGGTATCGAACGGGTGGTCGCCCAGATCCGTGCCCGCGGCGGGAGGGTCTGATGGCCAAGAAGAGCAAGATCGCCCGCGACCAGCAGCGCAGGCGCGTGGTGGCCCGCTACGCCGAACGCAGGGCCGAACTCAAGCGGATCATCCGCAACCCGCACACCGGCGAGGAGGAGCGCGCGGCGGCGGTGGCCGAACTGAACCGGCAGCCGCGCGACGCCAGCGCCACCCGGCTGCGCAACCGCGACGCCGTGGACGGGCGGCCGCGAGGGCATCTGCGCAAGTTCGGGCTCTCGCGGATCCGCTTCCGGGAGATGGCCCACCGCGGCGAGCTGCCCGGGGTGACCAAGTCCAGCTGGTAGCGGAAACGGGATCCGGTCGCGCGCTCGGCGGTGTGACCCCCGACGCCCTGCGGCTCGACCGGATCCGACGCCACGGGCCCCGCGCGGTGCGCGCGGGGCCCGTGTGCGGTTCGGGTGCGGTTCCGGGTTGCCGCCGGGCGGCGGCGGTCCGGATCAGGGGCGCCCCGGTTCAGAGGCGCCCAGCTCAGCCAGTCCAGTTCAGCCGGTTCAGTTCAGGCGGTCCGGATCGGAGGCGGCCCGGTCAGCGGCGTGCCCGGTCGGTGAAGGAGCGGTGACCGTCGTGGCCGGGGACGTCGTGCCCCTGCTCCGATCCCGCCTGACCGTTGTGCATACCGCTGCCGTGCCCGCCTGGCCGGTTGGCCTGCTGGAAGGCCTGCTGTGCCTGGTTGTGGCGCTCCCAGAGCACGAAACGCTCGCTCTCGCCGAGCGCCATGGTGGTCAGCCACACGGCGACGGCGACGTCGTCGGCCAGCCCGAGCAACGGAACGAACAGCTCGGGGACGAAGTCGACGGGAGAGAGGATGTAGGCCACCAGCGCGAGCATTCCGAGCAGCTTGCCGCTGCTCAGCTCGGGGTAGCGTCCGCGCACCTTGGCGCCGATCATCCGCGGGACGGCTCCGGCCCGCTGCCAGACGGACATGTCGCTGTCGGTGTTGCGGACGACCTGCCAGGCGGCGGCTCCCGCCGCGGCGCGGTTTGCCTTACGCATTGTTCGGTCTCCTCGGTGAGGACGTGGCTTCTCAAGATATGACGCGAAGCCTCCCTGTTTCGTTCCCGCGTGGCGCGGGTCCAATCCCGTACGTGACCGGTGCGACACCTTCCGCCCGCCGCCCTCTCCCCCGGACGGAGCGCCCGCGTCCCGGGAGGGTTGTCCACAGGCCGCGAAGGGGACTGGTGGGACGGGGAGAGGAAGGGCATCCTTGGAGAAGAAAGGATGAGAGGCATCAAACGTCACCAGGAGGCATCTCAACCCCCACGAACCAACACAGAACCCATACGACCCGAAAACGGTCGCGTACCGATCTGTCCACACGTTGGCCACATGCGGCCAGCACCAAACACGTCTGCCCAGGAAGGAGGTGGCGCACACGGACACGATCCGATCCCCTTCGGCCAGCGTGGAGCCCGCACCACCCGCGCCACCCCCGCCGACCCCCCGCGCCCCGACCACTCCGCCACCGCGCACCCCGCGTTCCACGGCGACAAACGCGAGGCCTCCCGCGCTCCGCCACACATTCGTTACGATGCGTCCGAGTGCCACCTCCGCAAAGCCGCTCAGCCGTCTCGCCCCAGCGCGCAGAACCGATGGAGCTTGCCCAGTGTCCAGAGCCCTACCTCGGTCGGCGACGACCGTCGCCCTGTTGGCGGACATCCCCAGCACGGGTCACGTGGGTGAGGCCGGGGCCCACCGGTTCGCGATGCGCGGCGAGGACATCGGCGAACGCAGTGCCGCGTTCGTCGCCTTCGCCAGGGAGCAGACCGGGGCGGGCCGCAAGGTCGTGGCGCTCTACCCCGCGTGGCAGTCCGCGGACGCCGAGCGCGCGGTCAACTTCGCCCGCGGCGCGATGCGCACCGACCACATCGCCGGGATCGGCGTCGACCTGTCGCCCCTGGCCCTGTCCCTGGTCGCCGACCAACTCGCCTACCTCGCCCCCTACCTGCCGCCGGGGATGGTCGCCGCGCTGTGCGACGAACTGCCCCGGCACCTGCTGGCGGGTGCCTGGCTCCGGACCGTCTCCGGCCTGTCCACCATCCCGACCTCGATGCGCCAGCACATGGGCTCCTACGCCCCGTCCGTGTCCTTCCTCGCCTACTGCGCACCCACCCACCAGGTGGGACGCATGCGTGCCTCCGACGTCTCCCGCACGCTGCCCTTCCGGCCCGTGCAGCCGGTCCAACTGCTGTGCTCCACCCCCGACCCCGGGATCACCGGAGTCTTCGACGACCACCTCCCGCAGGCCATCCAGCCCGTGGCCACCCGCACCCTGCCCGCCCAGCCGCTCGGCCCCCTGTACTGGGGAACCGCCAAGTACGTGGAGTTCGTGGCGCTGAGCGCCCACCCCCAGGCCCTGGCCTACGCGGCCAGCTCCCTCCGCGCCGCCTCCTGCTCCTGGTGCGGCGAGCCCATGTCGGCACGCACCTGCCCCTTCTGCTCGGCCACCGCCGCACGGACCCCCGCGCGGCAGCCCGCTCCCCGGTCCGGCCCCCGGCCGTCCGGCGGACAGGGTCCCCCGGCTGCTCCTGGTTCCTCCGGAAGAGCCGCCGGACCCCTTCCCGGGTCCACCACCCGCCCGCCCGGCGGACCCGGTGCTCCGGGCTCCCCGGGCCTCCCAGGCAGAACCGCCACCCCCTCCCCCGGCAGCACCGCCGGGCCCGGCCCCGACCAGGCCCCTCCCCCCGTGGAAGGGGGGCGTGTGCCGGGTCCGCCTCCCCCACCGTCCACCGACCGACCGGAGGGTCCGCCGTTCGCGGGCCGCGCCCCGCGGCCCGACACGCCCCGGACCTACTCCCGTTAGGGACCTGCGCCGCGCCCCCGAGGCGAGCGGACGGCCCGCGACGACACTGGAAACGGAAAAGCAACCCCTATGAACCCCCGTCAGCGACGCGGCGTCCTGCTCATGGTCGTTGCCGCTATCGGCGCCGTCGCCGTGTTCGCCTCCGTGTTCACCTACCTCAACAGCCAGCAGGAGCGCCTCGGCGAGTTCGCGACCGTCCTGCGGCTGACCGAGGCCGTGGACGCCTACCAGCCCATCGGCGAGGAGTCCGTGGAACGGGTCGAGGTGCCCAGCATGTACTTCGACCCGGAGGTCTTCCTCAGCGACCTGGCCGAGGTGGAGACCCCGGCCGACCAGCAGCTCGTC
Source organism: Nocardiopsis deserti (assembly GCF_008638355.1). Classification (NCBI taxonomy): domain Bacteria; kingdom Bacillati; phylum Actinomycetota; class Actinomycetes; order Streptosporangiales; family Nocardiopsidaceae; genus Nocardiopsis; species Nocardiopsis deserti. The sequence continues at coordinate 342,876 of NZ_ML703348.1, forward strand.
GCCGCCTCCCACCTGGAGGCGGGCGTCTACCTCCAGCAGGGCATGGTGCAGCCCCAGCCCACCCTCACCACCGGGGAGCGGGAGATCGCCATCATGGTCAACGCCGAGACCGGTGTGGCGGGCAAGGTGCGGCGCGGGTCGTTCGTGGACATCTACGGCACCTTCCCGGCGCGTGACCACGGCGAGGCGTGCGCGGTGCGGGTCATCACCGAGGTGGAGGTCCTCGACATCGGTGAGTTGCGCACCCAGGAGGAGGAGGGCGGCGGTGTGGCCGGGGTGGTCCCGGTGACCTTCCGTCTGGACCCGCAGGCGGCGCTCCAGCTCGCCTACGCCGAGGACTTCTCCAGCGGGCTCAGGCTGGCCCTGGTGAGCGCCGACGGCGGTGGCACCCCGGGGGAGTCCGAGTTCTGCGGCGGGGACTTCGACGACCTCGTCGACGGAGGAACGGCCGACGAGAGCACGACACCGGACGAGGGCGGGGCGGCCGACGAGCGGCGCGTGCCGCATGGGGGGTAAGCGTTGAACTTCCGTGTCCTGGCGGGTATGCCGACCTCGGAGTCGGAGATGGTGCTCGCCGCGCGTTTCGAGGAGCTGGACAGCGCCGCCCTGGTGGCCTCCCGGGCCACCACGACGGCGCTGATCGACGCCGCCGGGGAGTTCCCGGAGATCGACGTGGTCCTCATCCACCAGGATCTGGGCCCGGCGCCGGTGTTCGAGGCCATACGCGACCTGTCCCACCGCCATCCGCAGGTGGCGATCCTGCTGGTCTCGCCCACGATGGACCCCGACACGTTCACCGGCGCCATGGAGGCGGGGGCGCGCGGGGTGATGCCTGACGACTGCGGGATCGCCGAGCTGGAGAGCCGGATCACCAAGGCCGCCGAGTGGTCGCGAACGCTGCGCCGCCACCTGGAGTCGGCGTCGATGGACCTGCCCGCGTCGGGCGTGCGGGGCCGGGTCGTGGCGATCAGCGGCGCCAAGGGCGGCGTGGGCACCACCACGTGCGCGGTGCACCTGGCGATGGCCGCGGCCGCCGCCGGGCGGGTGGTGTGCCTGGTCGACCTGGACCTGCAGACCGGTGATCTGCCCGCGTTCCTCAACCTGCGGCACCGCCGCTCCATCAGCGACCTCGTGGAGGCCGGGGACAACATCACCCCCGGCATGCTCGCGGAGACCCTGTACGTGGACCCGCGGGGTCCGCACGTGCTGCTCGCCCCCGAACACGGCGAACGCGGCGAGGACGTCGGCGCCAGCGCCGCCCGGCGGGTGCTGAGCGCACTCCGGTCCCGGTACGAACTGGTGGTGGTGGACTGCGGGTCCACCATGAACGAGGCCACCGCGATGGCGGTCGAGCTGGCCGACAGCGCGGTCGTCACCGTCACCCCGGACGTGCCCGCGATGCGCGGCGCCCAGCGGCTGATGAGTATGTGGGAGCGGTTGCAGGTGCGTGCGCACACGGACGTGTACTCGCTGGTCACCCGGCACAGCCGCAAGAACGAGATCCAGCCGGACTTCCTCCAGCAGCTGCTGGGCACCCGGGTGCTGCGCACACCGGTCCCCGCCGCCTACCGCGCGCTGGAGCCCGGGGAGAACAACGGCGACCCGACCAAGGTGACCGACGAGGGTCTGCGCAGGGCCTTCTCGCGGCTGGCCGCGGAGCTGGACCTGCTGAACCCGCCCGCGCAGCCCGGCGGCGGGGGTTCGGCCACCCCGCCCGCGGGGCTGGGCGGGTTCGCCTCCCTCTCCGAGCGGCGCGGCACCGGACCGTCCACCCGCGACGTGTCCGGCTTCCTCAACGCGTCGGGGCCCAACCCGTCGCGCGCGGCGGTCAACGGGCAGGCCTCCGTCCCGCCGCTGGGCCAGCCCTTCGGCGGGCGCCCGGGTTCGGGTCCGCACGGGGGCGGAGGGGGCCGTGGTGGCTTCGGGAGCTGAGTCCGGCCTCCGACGGTGGCCGGGCCGGGGTGAGGGCGCCGCGTGGAACGGTGACCGTGCGGGCCGCGCTGGCCGCGCGCCCCGTCGGATCCCACGGGGCTTACGAGGGCCCGGGGACCCGCGGGGTCACGGGAGCCGGTCGCACTCGCGGCACGGCGGTCCGCGGCGGCGCGGTGACCGCGGCGGGGTCATCGTGGAGTTCGCCGCGGCCGTGCCTTTCATGATGCTGGCGCTGGCCCTGGTGTGGCAGGTGCTGCTGCTCGGCATCACCGCCATGTACGCCTCGCACGGCGCCGCCGAGGCCGCCCGCCAGGCCGCCGTGACCCCCGACGACATGGCGCGCGTGGACGAGGAGGCCCGCAAGCGCGTACGAGCGCCGTGGGACGGCGCGGACGTGATGACCGTGGAGATCGTGGAGCGCGACGGTGCGCGCTACGCCCAGGTGACCATGGCCATGCCGCTCTTCCTCCCCGGGGCCTCGGGGCCCTGGGACGTCACCGGCGAGGCCCGGGTGGTCACCGAGGTCGAGCCGCGGGGAGTGACACCGTGAGCGCGCGGTCGGGCGGGAGGGCCGCTCCGGCCGGCACCCGCCGGGGCGCCGGAGACCGTGGGGCACGGCGCCTTCTGCCCGGGGGCCGACCGCTCCGGGACGGCGACCGGGGCGGCCCGCTGCTGGAGTTCGCCGCGGTCTTCCCGATCCTGCTCCTGGTCGCGGTCATCGCGATCGAGGCCTTCCTGGCCTTCGTCGCGGTCGAGCGGCTGGAGTCCGCGGCCCGCGCCGGGGCGCGGGTGGCCGGGGCCGAGCAGCTGGAGGGCGCGGAGGCCGCCGCCCGCGCGTCGCTGCCGTCGTGGCTGGACGGGGCGACCGTCACCAGCGGCGTCAACGAGCACGAGGGCTTCTACGTGGAGGTCTCGCACCCGCTGCCGATCGTGTTCTCCGCGGCGGGCTTCGACCTGACGCTGACCCGGCGCGTGGAGATGCCCGATGTGTGAGGTCCAAGCGGTGCGCCGTGCGCGTCGGGGCGATGCCCCGGCGCCCGAGGAGAACGCAGCGGAAGTCGTGGCGGGGCGCCGCACGGCGGGGCGTGTTCCCGCCGCGCCAGCCCCCGGGGGAAGGAGAGCGGGGCCATGGGTCTGAAGGACCGTCTGGAGGAGGACCGCGCCGTCGAGGGGCGTTCCGAACGCAGCAGCGTCACGCACTGGCGCAGGCGCCTGCTGGAGGAGATCAACCTGGAGGACCTCACCCGGCTGACCCTGGCCCAGCGCCGGGTCCGCCTGGAGAAGGTCGTGGGACACATCCTCACCCGCGAGGGCCCGGTGCTCTCCGACCGGGAGCGTTCGGCGCTCATCCGCCGGGTCGTGGACGAGGCCCTGGGGCTGGGCGTGCTGGAGCCGCTGCTGGCCGACGAGACCGTCACCGAGATCATGGTGAACGGCCCCGACAACGTGTTCATCGAACGCGGCGGCCGGATGCAGCGGGTGGACGCCACCTTCAACGGCGAGGAACAGCTCTACCAGACCATCGACCGCATCGTGTCGCTGGTCAACCGCCGCGTGGACGAGTCCTCGCCCATGGTGGACGCCCGACTGCCCACCGGTGAGCGCGTCAACGTGATCATCCCGCCCCTGTCGCTGTCGGGCCCGGTGCTGACCATCCGGCGCTTCCCCAAGCCCTACCCCATCGACGAGCTGGTGCGGATGGGGAGCCTGGACTCGCCGACCGGCATCCTGCTGGCGGCGATGGTGCGGGCCCGCTTCAACATCGTGGTGTCCGGCGGTACCGGTACCGGAAAGACGACCTTCCTCAACGCGATGTCAGCGTTCGTGCCCTCCGACGAGCGCATCGTCACCATCGAGGACTCGGCCGAGCTCCAGCTGATGCAGGACCACGTGGTGCGCCTGGAGTCCAGACCGCCCAACATCGAGGGCCGGGGCGAGATCGCCATCCGCGACCTGGTGCGCAACGCGCTGCGGATGCGCCCGGACCGCATCATCGTCGGCGAGGTGCGCGGTTCGGAGACCATCGACATGCTCCAGGCCATGAACACCGGCCACGACGGCTCGCTGGTGACCGTGCACGCCAACTCGGCGGACGACGCCATCCACCGGTTGCAGACCCTGGCCACCCTGAGCGACGTCAACGTGCCCTACGAGGCGATCCGCGACCAGATCAACAACGCGGTGGACGCCATCGTGCACCTGGGCCGGTGGCCGGACGGGTCGCGTCGGGTCAACGAGATCGCGGTGGTCTCCTCACGGCGGCGCGAGGAGTTCCGGCTGGACCCGGTGATGCAGTTCTCCGCGCTGCCCATGGGCCCCAACCGGGCCGTGGAGGGCGAGTTCCGGCACTTCCCGCTGCCCCGGCACATCGCCGGGCGGATCTACCACGTGGGCGAGGCCATTCCGGCGGCCTTCGGGGTGGTCACCGACGAGCGGCCCCGGAACGGCTGGTGAGGTCCTCCCCCGCGCCCCGGCGGGCGCGTCCCCCGATCGGAATGGAGCTTCGGTGACCTGGCAGTTCGTGGCGATCCTCTGCGGCTTGGCCGTGGTGCTGGCCCTGGCGCTGTGGGCGCTGTGGGAGTTCGTGGCCAGCGCGCAGCACCGGCGGATGATCGCCTCCCGCAGTGCCCTGAACCAGGCCGAGTACGAGGCGTCCACGCCCATGGCGCGGCTGGACGCGGCGATCTACCGCACCCAGTGGGGCGGGCGGCTGTACCGCAGGATCGCCCGGTCGGGCGCGGAGGTGCGCCTGTCCACGTTCGTGCTCGCGCTCCTGGGCGGTTCGCTGCTGGCGGTGGTCGTGGTCTGGCAGGTCCTGGCGCCCTTCTTCGGCCTGCTGGCGGCGGCCGGGGTGGCGTTCCTGTTCTTCTCCTACCTGAACCGCGCCGAGGCCAAGCGGCGCGAGGAGTTCACCTCCCAGCTGCCGGACCTGGCCCGGGTGCTGGGCAACGCGACCTCGGCGGGCCTGGCCCTGCCCACGGCCGTGGCGCTGGCCGCCGACGAGCTGGACGGGCCCGCGGGCGAGGAGCTGAGCCGCATGGCCGAGTCCATGAAGCTGGGGGCCAGCTTCGAGGAGGCCGTCGCGGAGCTGCGCGAGCGCATGCCCTCCCGCGAGCTGGGGGTCCTGCTGTCCACGCTGGTGGTGGCCTCGCGCTCGGGCGGCTCCCTGGTCACGGCGCTGCGCAACATCTCCACCACACTGGAGAACCGCAAGGAGACCCGGCGCGAGGTGCAGACCATCCTCAGCGAGACCACGAGCACCGTGTGGGCGCTGGGGTTCATGTCGGTGGGCGCCCTGTTCCTGATCAACGCCATCGAGCCGGGCATCATGCGCGTCATGACCACGTCCGTGGCGGGGGTGACGGTGCTGCTGGTGGTGGCGGCGCTGTTCGCCGTCGGCTTCGTGCTGGTGTCCCGCATCACCAAGTTCGACCTGTGAGGACCGCTCCCCGATGAACGCCCCCCTCTCCCTGCTGGTGCCGCTCGCCGCCGCGCTGGCCAGCGCGCTGGTCGTGCTGGTCGCGTGCTACGGCCTGTACCTGATGATGTCGCAGACCCGGGTGCGGGTGGCCGACCCGGCCGCACGTCCCACGCGGACCCGGTCCGACGACACGTTCGTGCTGCACCGGATCACCGAGGCGATCGGACGGCCGTTCGCCCGTTCGCTGCACGCGTCGCTGAGCCAGCGCCGACTGGTCTCCGTCTCCGAGCGCATCGAGGCGGCGGGACGGCCGGAGGGGCTGACCCTGGAGCGCTACCTGCGGCGCAAGGTCGGCGAGGTGGCGCTGTACGGCACGCTGGGCCTGTTGATGTTCGCCGCGGGGAACCCGCTGGTCGGGCTGGTGGTGCTGGCCTTCATGGGGCTGACCGACCTGAGCCTGTACGTGCAGGGCCAGGAGCGCGGCGACAAGGTGCAGTCGCAGCTGCCGGACTTCCTGGACGTGCTGGCGGTGACGGTGAGCGCCGGGATGTCGTTCCGTGCGGCGGTGGCCAGGGTGGCGGAGTCGATGCCGGGCGTGCTCGCCGACGAGTTCGCGCTGGCCCTCCAGCAGATGGAGCTGGGCACCTCGCGGCGGGAGGCGTTCGAGATGCTGCGCCGGCGCAACCGCAACGAGTCGTTGAGCAAGTTCGTGACCGCGATCCAGCAGGCGGAGGAGCTGGGCGCCCCGCTCAGCGACACCCTGGTCGCCATCAGCCAGGACATGAGGCGCGCCGACGCCCAGTACATGCGCCGCAAGGCCCAGCGGATGAACCCCCGGGTGACGATGGTGACCGCGGTGACCCTGCTTCCGGGTCTGCTCATCCTCATCGTGGGGTCGATGTTCCTGGGCACCGAGGTCAACCTCGGCCTCATCCTGGGCGGCTGACGCGGACGGCCCCTTCCCCGGGGGACGGGGAAGGGGCCTTGCGGGGGATGGGGGGAGGGGACCCTCCCCCGTTCGGCGGACGGCCGCGCCGCCGGGAGGACCGTGGTCCGGGCGCGGCCGCCGGGAGGATCAGCCCAGGGTGACCCTCTTGGACAGCGAACCGGTCGCGCCGGTGGAGTCCGTGACGGTCAGGGTGACGGTGTAGGTGCCCGCCGTGTCGTAGAAGTGCCAGGTGGTGGCGCCGGTGCCGGTGTAGCCGTCACCGAAGTCCCAGGCGTAGGACACGATGGGGGCGTCGCCCGCGCTGGAGCCGGAGGCGTCGAACTCGCAGAGGTGGAAGAAGGTGTAGCAGCCGCCGCCGAAGTCCGCGGTGGGAGCCGTGTGGTCGGGGGTGCCCACGGAGACCGTGGTCTCGGCGGTGTCGGTGCGGCCCGCGTCATCGGTGACGGTGAGGGTCACGGTGTAGGTGCCCTCGGAGCCGTAGGCGTGGCTCACCGCGGCGCCGCTGTCGCCCCGCCCGTCGCCGAAGTCCCAGTCCCAGCCGGTGACCTCGCCCTCGGAGACGGACGCGGAGCCGTCGAAGGAGCAGGTCAGGGTGGCGTCGTCACAGGAGTGGGCGATGTCGGCCACGGGGCCCTCGGGCGGGGCGGTGTCGCCGTCGGCGGGGAAGAGGGCCGGGTCGCCCACGTCCAGCAGCGGCTCGTGGTGGCCGTCGCCGGAGGTGTCGGTCCAGTCGAGGTTGCCCGCACCGGTCAGGGTGTCGTACAGGGACATGACCCCGGTGCGGTCGCCGGGCTTGGCGGAACCGGTGGCGAGCAGGGCCAGGCCGCCCGCGGCGTGCGGGGAGGCCATGGAGGTGCCGCTCATCGAGCCGTAACCGCCGCCGGGCGTGGTGGAGAGGATGCAGGAGCCGGGCGCGGCGATGTCCACGGTCGCGCCGTAGTTGGAGAAGTAGGACAGGGTGTCGTCGCCGTCGCCGGTGCAGCCCAGGTCGCCTCCGTCACCGCCGGGGGCGCCGTCGGAGTCGGCCATGGAGGAGACCGTGAGCACGTCGGGGTGGTTGGCGGGGAAGAAGTCACCCGCGTCCATCGAACTGTTGCCCGCCGCGACGGCGAAGGCCACACCGGCGTCCACCGAGGCGGTGATGGCCTGGCTGAGGGCCTGGTCGGTGCAGCCCTGGCAGCCCAGGCTCATGTTGGCCACGGCGATCTGGTCGGCGTTGGCGGCCACGTAGTCCACGCCCGCGGCGATACCGGCCAGGGAGCCGCTGCCACTGGAGTTGAGCACCTGCACGTTCCAGACGTCGGCGCCGGGTGCCATGCCCACCACGCCCTCGCCGTTGTCGACGGCGGCGACGCTGCCCGCGACGTGGGTGCCGTGCCCGTTGCCGTCGGTGCCCGTGTTGGGGACGCAGGTGCCGCTGGTGCAGTTCACCGAGTTGACGACGTTGAGGTCGGGGTGGGCGGCGTCCACGCCGGTGTCCAGGACGGCCACGGCCACGTCGGGCACGTAGTCGTCCTGGCCGTTGACCGCCAGGTTGGGGTTGTCGGGGGCGAAGGTGCGGGCGATGCCGTCGGGGACGTCCTGCTCGAAGGTGTGCAGGGTCTGGTCCTCCTGCACGAAGGCCACCTCGGAGTCCCGGAGGAGCTCGGCGGCCTCGGCCGCGGTCATCTCGGCCGCGTAGCCGGTGAGCGCGTGCTCGTAGACGCTGCTGGGGTCGTCGCCGTGGCGGTCCGCGACGTCCTCCGGGGAGGCGTCCTCGTCCAGGACGACGATGTAGGTGCGTTCGGTGGTGTCCGCGGTGTCGAGGAAGTCGGGAACCTCCTCAGCCAGCGCCGGGGACGCCGCGAGCATGACGGGCAACAGGGCGGCGGCCGCCAAGGCCGCACCGATCTTGCGCATGATGCGAAGAACCCTTCGGGGGTCGGGGGACGGGGGATGTGGACGGGTGGCCACCCGGCACTCATCATGCGTCGCGGAGCGCGACCGAACCATACGTGGTCACTACGTAACTCCTCCACCGCGGAGGGGATACGTAGGGCGCCCTCCCGGAGGGCGGCCGGTCGCCGCGGGGCGCGGCGGAGGCTCCCCGCGGGCCCCGGAGGCCACCGGTTCCGCCGCTCCCCCGAGGTGCGCGAGCGGCGGAACCGGGCCCTCCGTCCGGGGTCAGGCCGGACCGGTGGGCGGGAACGGGATGGCGGCCAGGGTCGGGATCAGCTGGGCCTCCTCGTAGTCCAGGTGGGCCTCCAGCTCCCGGGCCATCCGGTCCAGGTCCGCGCGGAAGCGCTCGGGGTCGGCCGTGGACAGGTCGGAGACGAGCGCCTCCAGCTCGCCTCGGATCCGGTCCACGGTACGGTGCTCCTCCGACAGCCGCCGCAGCGCCTCCTCCAGGTGCGGAGCCTGCCGGCCCAGCGCCGGGAAGACGCCGGACTCCTCACTGGAGTGGTGGAAGTGCAGGGACTCGCAGAAGGCCAGGCAGTGCTGGCGCAGCTGGAGGCTGAGTCCCAGCGGTGGCGGGCCGTCCCCGTCCGCCCCGGCGGTGCGCTCGGCGAGATAGGCCTCGGCCTCGGTGCGCACGTGCGTGAGCTGGCCGCGCAGCCAGGTGTGGATCTCCACGAGTTTGTCCGCGAGGTTGGCGACCTCGGCGGGTCCTTCCTCGTGGACGCGCTCCAGGGCGACCACCGGCAGGACCCGCTCGGTTCCGGCCTGGTAGTCGGCGTATCCGGAGTCCGTGCGGACGAACTCGGCGAACAGGCGGTCGCGTTCGGCGCCCTCGGCGGGGACGGCGACGGCGTCGAACGTCTCGGTACCCAGTTCCACACGCACCATGGGGTGGGCGAGGACGTTGCGGTACCAGTCGGGGTGGCGGTCCGAGCCGCCCGCCGAGCCGACGACCAGCACGCGGCCGTCGACGCGGACGAACCCGAGCGGGGTGGTGTGCTCGCGGCCGGACCGGGCCCCGACGGTGGTGAGCAGCAGCAGGTCGCCGCCCTCGAACATGCCGCCGACGCGGCCTCCGTTGGCGCGGAACTCCGCCACGACGGGGATGTTGAAGTCGCTGACGTGGGGTTCGGCGGTCCGGACATGCGGGTTTTCGGTCACAGGTCTCCTTCGAGGTGGTGGTCATGGGTGCGACCGTCCCCGAAGGAACCCGCTGCGGCCCGGGCGCGTGCGCGCACGGGTGGCGGGTGGACGTGGCGGGGAGCCCGGGCATGGCCGGGCCGGAGGAAGGACTCCGGGGAGGTCGCGAGGGGTCTGGGCGCGTTCGGGCGCGGCTCGGGCCGGCGCCGTCGGAACGGCTAGACGCGGTCCGCGGTGTGTGTGCTCACAGTGCGCTCCCGGGATGTCAAGGTGCCTCCATACCTACCGACCGGCCCACTGCTCTGTGGTCGGTGGCACGCGACACGGGGGCGAACCTACACCATCGGGCGAGGGAGCGCCACAGGTACGCGGGGAGGCTGTCCGGACCCGTCGCACGGCGCGGCCCGGGTGCGTCGCACGGACGCGTGCGCTTCCCACGCCCGCCGTACGGGCGTGCGCGCCGCGGCCGGGGCATGCTCAGCCCTACCCCTGCGGTGGGGCTGAGCCCACGGACAAGAGGCCCAGCAGCCGTATGGGACGGGGCCGGCGCGGTCCGTAGTTTCGGGGACACACGAACTGAGAGGAAGTCGGACACCGTGAGTCCCCACACCGAGGGCGCCGCTGCGGCGCCCTCCCCCGGACGCGCCCTCGCCCCCGACCTGGCGCGCGGCTTCATGCTCTTGTTCATCGCCCTGGTCAACGCCCAGTTCTTCCTGACCGGCCCGGACCCGGTGCGCTCCCTCGCCGACCAGGCGGTGACCGTCGTCCAGACGACGCTGGTCAGCGCCCGCGCCATCCCGTTGTTCGCGTTCCTGTTCGGGTACGGGATGGTGCGGATCGCGCACCGCGTACGCGAGGGCGGGGGCGGGTGGATCCACGTGCGGGTCCTGTTACGGCGGCGCGGCTGGGTGATGCTGGTGATCGGCTTCGCCCACGGCGTCCTGCTGCTGCCGGTGGACATCGTCGGCGCCTACGGGTTGGCGCTGCTGCTCTTCCTGGGTCTGGTGCGGGCACGGGACACCACGCTGCTGTGGGCGGCGGGCCTGCTGGCCGCGGGTTCAACGGCCCTGCTCACGGCCCTGACCGTCCTGTTGGCTGGCGCCGAGGGGGAGACCTCCGTCGACGCGCTGTCCCTGGCCGAGGGCGACTTCTGGCTCGCCACGGCCGAACGGCTCCAGGAGTGGCTGCTGCACACACCGTTCACCATGCTGACCGTGGCACTGCCCATGATCGTCCTGGGTGTGTGGGCCGGGCGCCGGCGCGTCCTGGAGGAACCCGGGGAGCACCGGGTGCTGCTGGTCCGCACGGCCGTGCTCGGCCTGGGACTGGGGGTCACCGCTGGTCTGCCGAGCGCACTGGTGTACGCCGAGGTCTGGACCGGACTCTCCCCGCTGGCGGAGGGCCTGCTGGCGGTCCTGCACGAGGCGGCCGGGTGGGGCGGCGGACTGGGGTGGGCCGCCCTGATCACGCTGTTCGCGGCCCGGCTGGGCACGCGCCGGGGAGCCGCCGTGACGGCGGTCGCGGCGGTGGGGCAGCGGTCGCTGACCTGCTACCTGGCGCAGTCGGTGATGTTCACTCTGGTGTTCGCCCCCTACGCGGCGGGGCTGGGGGCGAGCCTGGGGACCACCGGCGCAGCGGGGGTGGCGGTCGCCACGTGGCTGGCCACGGTGGTCCTGGCGGACGGGCTGCGCCGGTCGGGGCGACGCGGTCCGGCCGAGACGCTGCTGCGCCGCCTGACCTACGCGGGGACGTCTCACTCGCCCGCGCCGTGGCGCGGGTCCCTGGGGGGCGGGGCCTAGATCGTTGATGGGAAATGTGTGTCCTGGTCAGTGGTCGTAAGCGATCAACGACCGCTTGACCGGGGCGCCCACCAGCCAGTTGTGCCAGATCACCGCGTTCAACGCGCAGATCCGCTGACACACCCTGGCCCAGAGCCCTTCGGTCGTACGCGCAGCGTGTCGTTCCAACCCGAGCTGGTTCTTCAACGTCCAGATGATCGCTTCGATCCTTTGCCGCAACCACCCCGGAAACACCCGCTCGGGCTCGTCCTTGCGTCGCGGGCGCACCAAAACGTGCCCCAGACCCGCGGCGGCTTGCTCGATCCCGGCCCCGGCGAACCCTTTGTCGCACACGATCGGGCACGGCCCCGCCGCGGGCGGTTGAGTATGCAGCAGGTGCAGCGCCTGCTTGCGCTCGTCCAGCTCCTTGGGATGGGCCAGGGAGAACGAGCACACCGACCCCTCGACGGTGGTGATCAGCACGAGCTTGGCACCCCAGTAGAACGCGTGGTGGGACTTGTCCATCCCGTAGCCGGCGATCTCGCCCAGGCCGGAGCGGTTGACGGTGACCCGCGAGGCGCCGCAGCGCACCGGGGTGCCGTCCATCAACCTCAAGTTCTCGTACCAGGCGGGGGTCGCCCGACTGAGCCATTGGGTGGCCAGGAGCAAGGTCGGGGCCAGGGCGCGCAGGTGGCGGTTGTACTCGGACTGGGTGGGCAGGCGCGGGAAGAGATGGCCGATACGTGCTGGTGCGGCCCGTATCCAGTGTCGTTCGGAGTCATGGCGCAGCAGGACCTGGGCGGTGGCCACGCACACCAGTTCGGCGTCGGTGAGCAGGCGGGGCCGTCCCGCCCGGCGGGGCCGGTTCGTCGAAGGGAGCACATGGTCGTCCAGATGGACGTAGAGTGCTGTCAGAAGGGCGTCAAGGTTGGTCGTCACACACCGATCCTCGACGCCCTTCGTCATGGGCGCAGCAGGTTCAGAGATTTCCCATCAACGATCTAGGGTCTGTTTTTTGAACCGGCCTCAGCTTGTGTGTGTGGGGGGTCGGGCGCCCACGGGGTTCTGGAGGTGGTGGAGGCGGGTTTCCGTGGGAGAACCGCGCCGTAGGCGTCCGTTGAGGGTGGTGGCGGGCGACGGGTGGGCACGAGCGAACCCGCCGGAGACACCGAAGGTTCCCGTGCTTCGGGCGCCCGAACACGGGCCGAAGCGAAGCGGAGGTCCCAAAAAACACTGTCTAGGCGCGGTCGTCGGAGGCCCTCCCCCGACAGCTCTGTGAAGCGGTTCCTGGGGACCGCCCCGCTGTCCCGCGCCGGGTCCTGGCGCGGCATGCGGGGGCCTCGGCTCCGGCGGAGCGTGCGGAGCCCCGCCTCCGCCCGAACGCGCGGGAACGGGGAGCGGAGCACGGTCAACGGTCACAGCCCGCGCGGAAGGCCACCGGTTCCCGTACCGACAGGCTCCCGTGCTCAGCCGCCGATGGGCTCGGGAGCGGCGGGCTGGACCTGTCCGGGCTCGGGGAGACCCAGGTCGGGGTTCCCGTCGAGCTCCACGAACGTGTACCGCGTGTACCACCGCTCCGGTTCGGGGGCGGCGGGGTCCAGGAACGACGCGGGGACCTCCTCCGGGACCGGGCGCCCGTTGAGGCCCCCTCCGCCAGCGCCCTCCGTGGCGAAGCTCAACGGGACCCCGTCCTCGGTGGCCACCAGGACGAACGACGTGTCCGCCTCCCCCGGCCCGCCCCCGGCGGGGAACGTGCCCTCCACCCGGATCGCGGGCACGCCGTCGGGGGCCTCGCCGCCCAGGTGGCCGAAGGCGTCCTGTGCGGGCGGAGGCGCGGAGAGGACCACCTCCTCCTCAGCCGTGACGGTCCCCTCCTCCGCGGCGCGGACGAGCGGTGCGACGACCTCCGCCGGCGCGAACACCTCCTCCGCCGGCCCCGGCTCGGCCCCGTACCAGGTCGGTGCTCCGTTCCACGCGGAGTTCTCCGCGCGCAGCAGGTCGCCCTCGACCATCAGCAGGTCGCTGGTGCGCGCGCCGCTGACGGTACTGGTCCAGCGCAGCGCCTCCGGCGGTCCCGCCTGGTAGAGCACCCGGTCGAAGAGGGTGGGGTCGGTACCGGTGGGAAGCGGCTGGCCGTAGCCCCCGCCGCTCCCGGCGTGGGTGAGCATGGTGAGCTCGAAGGAGTCCGCGGCCAGCAGGGTGTCGAGCGAGGCCGACACCAACTCCGCTCCGCTGAGGGGCCCGGGCGGCGGGTTCCCTCCGGTGGCCTGACCCGACCCGGAGCCGGAGTCGGACGTGGTGGTGTCCGACCCCCCGGACAGGGCGTTCAGGAGCAGGGAGCCACCGCCCACGGACACGGTCAGGAGCGCGGCCGCGGCGACCGCCAGAACGGGAAGCCCGCGCCGGACCCCCGCGCGACGGCGCCCGCGCGAGCGCCCACCGGTCGCCCTTCCACCGGCCGCCTGGCCACCTGTCGCCCCTGCGCCGGTTCCGTGCTCACCGGCCCCACGGTCCCGGGCGGCGCCCGCACCGGTCACCCGGCCCCCGACCCGGCGGCCGCGAGCGCGAAGGCTCCACCGGGGGACGGCCGCGGACCCCGCGGACCCCGCGGTCCCGGCCTCCCGCTCCGCCATGTCCAGGGCGGAGCTGATCCACGCGGCGGGCTGGTCGCGGTCCGCGTCCACGCGCGGCCAGTGGGCGCGGACGAGCGCTCGCAGGCGGTCCGCCCACACGTCGGGGGTGGCGCTGTCCTCCACTCCCGCCAGCAGCAGGCACTCCAGGTAGGCCTCCTCCGCCGGAGGGCGCCGCCCCGGGTCCGCCGACAGCGCCCGGGCCAGCAGGGGACGCAGCCCGTCGGGCACGCCGGCGAGGTCGACGGTGTCCTCCCTGGCCCGGCGGGCCGCCTCCGGCGGTGCGGCGTCCGTACCGAACGGCGCGTGCCCGGTCGCGGCGAGCACCACCAGGCAGGCCCAGGAGAAGACGTCGGAGGCGCTGTCGGGCCGCGCGCCCGCGTAGCGCTCCGGGGCCAGCCAGCCGACGCTGCCCGCGGTGGTCAGGGAGTCCGCGTCGTCGATCCGGCGGGCGATCCCGTGGTCCACCAGCCGGGGGCCTTCCGGGGTCAGGACGACGTTTCCGGGTTTGACGTCCCCGTGCGGTACGCCCGCGGCGTGGACCGAGGTCAGCGCCTCTGCGGTTCCCGCGGCCAGCACCAGGAGGGCGGGCTCGGGGACGGGTCCCTCCTCGCGCACGCGGCGGGCCAGGTCGGGGCCGGGAAGGTACTGGACCGATGCCCACGGCCTCCCGTGGAAGGTTCCGCTGGCGTTGACACCCACGGCGCACACCCCGACGGCCCTGCGCAGGAGGGTGACCCTGCGGTCGGGGTCCGCGGCCGGAACCCACTCGGCGTGGGCGACCCTGAGGGCGACCGCCTCGCCGTCCGGGGCCACGGCGGCGTAGACCACGCCCATGGTGCTGCCGCCGAGGCGACCGATCAGCCGGTGGCCGCCGATCTCGGCGGGATCGCCTCCGGTGAGCGGGCGCACGTGCGCCGGAAGGGAGGCTGGCGGGTTCGGAGCCATGGGGGGACGCCTTCCACTCTCCTGGGCCGGGGGAGCGCGCTGCCTGGACCGCCGACCCATGGTTGCGTACACCTGCTGGGTACCGACCGTACATTCCCGGGCATGCCCCGCGCCGGGCCGGTCCACGAGCGTTCCGGGGCACGAACCGCGCTCCGGGCACCGCGCTCCGGGCGACCGGGCACCGGCAACCAACAACCGGGCAACGCCCCGTGGTCGTCTCCGGCACGGACCACGCCGACGCCCCTACCGCTACCGGACGGAAGCGCCGTCCTCGCCGGAACGCAGGGCCATGGCGTCGCGGCACGCCAGCACCGACTCCAGCAGACCGGGGAAACGCCCTTCGAGCTCCTCGTCGCGCAGCGAGATGAAGCACCGCGTCCCCTCGGTGCGGTTCTGCACCAGACCGGCGTTGCGCAGGATCTTCAGGTGGTGGCTCAGCGTCGACTGGGCGATGGGCAGGTCGATGTCCTTCCAGGCGTGCTCCCCGTCCATGTCGGCGAGCATCCGCACGATCCGCAGCCGGGTCGGCTCGGCCAGCGCAGCGAGAACCGTGACCAGTTCCACCTCGTGGAGGGCGGGGTGCGCGTGCTCCCTGGGAGCCAAGGCGGTCCTCCTCGTACGGCGCCCGGCCGGGACCAGGCGAGATTTGGCTCGTGGACAGTCGGAAGTGTACCTTCGTAATTCGATGTTCGTCGAATATCGAACGCGCAGGCCGACCGGGGAAGCGGTTCCTCCCGTCACGGCCTCGCAGCCGGACCCGCCACGCAACAGGGGGAAGAGCCACCATGTCCGACGTCGCGCTGTCGGTGCTCGACCACGCCAGCATCGCCGAGGGGTCCACGCCCGGTGACGCGCTGCGTTCCGCCAGGGAACTCGCCCAGCACGCGGAGCGGCTGGGCTACAAGCGCTTCTGGCTCTCCGAGCACCACAACATGCAGGCCATCGCGAGCGCTGCCACGTCCGTCTCCCTGGGCTTCATCGCCGAGGGGACCTCCACCATCCGGATCGGCGCGGGCGGTGTCATGCTGCCCAACCACTCGCCCCTGGTGATCGCCGAGCAGTTCGGCACTCTGGAGTCGCTCTACCCGGGACGGGTGGACCTCGGCCTGGGCCGCGCGCCGGGCACCGACCCCCGCACGATGATGGCGCTGCGCCGCGACCACAGCGCCTCGGCGACGTTCCCCAACGACGTGCAGGAGCTCCAGGCCTACTTCGAGCCCGCCGAGCCCGGTCAGCCCGTACGCGCCATCCCCGGCGAGGGACTGCGGGTGCCGCTGTGGATCCTGGGGTCCAGCCTCTTCGGCGCCCAGCTGGCCGCGCAGCTCGGCCTGCCCTACGCGTTCGCCTCGCACTTCGCCCCGGACGCGCTGTACGAGGCGCTGAAGGCCTATCGGACGACCTTCCGCCCCTCCCAGCAGCTGGAGGAGCCGTACGCCATGGCGGGGGTGAACGCCTTCGTCGCCGACACCGACGAGGAGGCCCAGCACCTGTTCACGACGATGCAGCAGGCGTTCCTCGGCACCCTGCGCGGTGCGCGGGGACGGCTGCGCCCGCCGGTGGAGAACCTGGACACCGCATGGCGTCCGGGGGAGAAGGAACGACTGGACCACATGCTTCGTTACTCGTTCGTGGGTTCCCCGGAAACAGTCCGTCGCAAGCTCGAGCTGTTCGTCGCTGACACGGGCGTGGACGAGCTGATGGTGTCGTCGATGATCTACGACCAGGAGGCTCGCCTGCGCTCGTTCGAGCTGCTGGCGGAACTGGCCGACCTCAAGCGTCCGGACCAGGGCTGACCCCACCTCCCCGCACAGGGAGACGGTCAAGGGTGGCGGCGCCGAATCTGTAGGCAGGCAGTGGCGCCGCCTTCCCGGTGCGGGGATGCCGGGCGGGGTTTGCGTAGAACCCCGCCCGGCTCCTGGTTCCGGAACGCGGTGAGGCTCCGGGCCGGGCTGGGACGTTCGGGCGGAGGGGTTCAGTCTCCCCCGCCACCGCCGCCGTCTCCCCCGCCGGAACCGCCGTCGCCGCCTCCCCAGCCTCCACCGGAGCCGCTGCCGCTGGACCCGCCGTCACCTCCCCAGCCTCCACCGTCTCCGTAGTGACCGAAGTCACCGCCCCAGCCCTCGTTCCCGGAGCTGCCACCACCCGAACCGTCACCGGAACCACCCGGCCCCTGGCACAGATCGGCGAACGAGCACAGGGTCTCCAGGCTGACGGAGTCGGAGTCCGCGCCACCTGTGCCTTCGGCACCGCTCGGGTCTCCGCCGCCTCCCGTGTGGGCGGTGACGGGGATCGGGTCCTCCTGGAGCTGCGCGGATTCCTGGTCCGACCGGACCCTGCCGACCTGCTGGCGGGACGCGGACGCGCGCAGCGAGCGAAAGCCCGTGACCGCCGTGTGCCGGACCGCGTGGTCACGGGTCATCCCGTCGTCGGGATGAGTGCCGGTGGAGTCCGCTCCGGCGGTTCCGGCCGCCGAGGCGCCGTACCTCTGGCGGGCCAGCTCCAGTACCGCGTTCCCGGCGGGGGTGTTGGGGCTGAGCGTGGGGCCTCCGGTCGCCGCCATGACCACCTGGGAGGCGACCAGGACAGCCGACGCGCTCAGCCCTCCGGCGAGGAGGCCGAGCGCGATGGCCCCGGGCTCGGCGAGGAGGAACACGGCCGCGCCCCCGGCGGCGACCAGGAGCGCGACGGACCGCATCCACCGGATCGTCCTCGGGGCCCTCTCGCGGCGCCGCAGCGCCCGTCGGAGCCGCGGGGAGTCGACGATCAGGCCGGCCCCGGCGAGGCCGGTGCGCAGCTTCTCCACACCCTGGCCGGCGACGATCCGGCGCAGCATCTCCAAGGCGCTGACACCGACGCGCTTGCGGAAGACCTTCACCAACTCTCGGCGGACGACGCCTTTCTCGTGCGTGTAGGGGCGGGAGGGGCCGACGAGGGTGAAGAGCCCTCCGGCGGACTGCTGGCGGATACGGCCGTGCAGGAAGGCGTCCATGACCGCGGTCTCCCCCACGCGGACCGGGCCTCCCGCGAGCAGGGCCAGCTCGTTCGGTTCGAGTTCGCCCGGGTCAGGCGGGGGCCGGTGGGCGGGTGAGGGGCCGCGGAGCGCTGACCTGAGGGCGGAGTTGCCCTTCAGGACCGCGGAGAGCGGAATGCCTCCGATCACCAGTCCCACGATCAGAGCTGCCACCAGGGAAAGGGCCACGCTGGGGTCCAAGCCGCCACCTCTTGTCTTCGGTCTCGGGAGTCGGGGTCGGGGGGTGGGATTGAGGGTTCGGGTTGAGGGTTGGGAATGGGGGGGCGTGAGGGTCGGGGTGTAGGGGGATTCGGAGCGTCGGGGAGAGGGAGTTACGAGCTGGGTAAGGAGGCCGGGCCGGGGTGTGGGAGCCGGGCCGGGGATGCGGGCTGGGCCAAGAATCGGGAGCGGGGAGAGGCCCAGGGCTGGGATCGGAGCCGGGGTCTGGACTGGGGTTCCGAAGTCGGAACGAGGAGACGAGGATTTCTGGGGATCGGGGTTCTGACTGTGGGGATGCTGATCGAAGGCACCTGGTTCTGCCCGGAGCCGTCGGAAACCAGGGGAAGCCCCAACAGGTGGGGGAATCACGTCCGAGCGAGGAACGGTGTGTCTCCCACAGGCATCTTTGATCCCCCTGTCCTCTCCGGTCACCATGGCGCCTCCGTTCGGAAGCGAGGTTCCATCCAACACCGGGCGCTTCGGAGAGCCCAACGGTGATCTGGTATTTCCCGCCCGTCCATGGCGCCCCCGTAGCACACGTGCCATCATGGTGACCCGCCGACCACCAAACGTGACCCCGTCTCGGCGAGGAGCTGTGACCGCGCATCGACCCGACCACCGGCTTCCGCCTGGGCGTTCATCCCACCCTGTGGACAACGTGTGGTTTCAGGGCCCATGGGGCATCCTGAAGGAAGATGGCCACATCCGGTCAGAAGGCGGGATGGCGTCGGTGTTCATGCCGGATAGTGGGACTCCGTGAGCACGCGCCGCCCACGTACTCCCCCGGTGGCCTGCGGGCAGGGGACCCACCTGCTCAAAGACCGCAGAGATGTGGTGCCGTAAGACCCCCTCCCCAAGGAGTTAAGCCCCGTGAACAGCCTGACCAAACTCTGGGTGACGCTGAGCACCTTCCTTGTGCCAACCTCCAAGGAGAAGGACAAGGGCGCCGGAATTGTCGAGTACGTTGCCGTCATCATTCTGGTTGCAGGTATCGCTGTCGCGGTCTACCAGCTTGGACTAGCCGGGAGAATCAGCGACAGCATCGGTGCCTCCATCACATCCATCCTCCAAGGGCCGGGCGCCGAAGACGGCTTCGAAACCGGTCCCTAAAACCGGACACCACTCGATCCGACCAGCATGACCCCAAAGAGTACCCTCAGAGAAAAAATTAGGATTTTTCCCATGCCACCCTACCTTTCTCACATGAGGGGCGACCGTAAACCCCTGGGAGCAGCCACAGTTGGCGCCTGCACACTGCTCCTGGTGACTGGCTGTGTTGTCAACACGGATGATGCAAATCAAGAGGGAGACCGAGAAGAACCATCTACCCCTGAGTCCTCTCCCATAGCACCTGGCGGCCCAGAGGGCCAAGAAATCATAGCTAGCAGTACCACTTCAGCAACCAACATAGGTAAAAACTTCCAACTGGACGTCTACGCCTTAGAAAATATTGGCGAAGGCCGCATAAGACTTCGCTTCGGAGTGACCAATGATTCCGATGCTTCTTTTCTTCTCTACAGCGGCCTAGGAGTACCAGATAATCCACAGGAAGCCAGCGGCATAACTCTACTGGATCCAATAAACAGAAAACGCCATCTGAACTACGAGAAAAACGACGGATCTTGCCTCTGCTCCCCCACTGGAGGAAATATAGCAGGCGGCGAGACCTTAGAAATGTGGATCATCTACCCGGCACCGCCAACCGACGTAGAGTCCATGACGATAACCACCCCCCTGACACCCCCCCTGCTCGATGTTCCAATCAGCCAGTCTTCCGAAACAGTGGAAAACACAGGACTTTCAGAACCGAGAATTATTGACCTCGTTACCATTACCGACGATCTCGAGGATCAGACCGGACGAACGGAAAGCAACGAAGAAGTCAGCATCATTCTTTCTTCTGACGTACTGTTCGAAACAGGTAGCGATGAACTCAGTTCAGATGCCAAGGAGATTCTACAGCAGGTCGCTACAGAAATTGATGGCGCAAGCTCCGATACTGTAAACATCGCTGGACATGCAGACAACACCGGCAGTGACTCAGTCAACCTTCCACTATCCCAGGATCGTGCCGAAGCTGTCGAATCATCCCTTTCCGAATTAATCACCAGAGGCGGCGTAAGCTTCGAAGTCGAAGGCTACGGATCCAGCGAACCTATCGCCAGCAATGACACAGAGGAAGGGCGCGAGCGCAACCGTCGAGTCAGTGTTACCTTCGAAAAATAGCGAGGAATAAATATGAAAAATGCGACTCGATCCCTCGGTCTCCTAATCCTCGCAATATCAATTCCACTTACAACCTCAGCAGGAGCCAGCACCGCCCCCGCGCGTCCCGCAAACGATCTTGAAGTCTTGGGAACCTCTCCTGGAAGCGCAGAGGAATCACACGATCTCATCGCAGAGGTCCATCAAGCAGAGAGGGACAGTTCCAGATCCTTCCTCTCACTCACTTGGGGGATCGAAAATAAGGGTGATGACCAAGCGTCCATGCTTTGGCTAAGGGACCGTTCATATTCTTACACTGGACAAAATTTCGCTGGAGTTACTATGGTAAATTCAGACGAAGGGACAAGGTATCATCCAATCATGGACGGAAATGGCACCTGTCTCTGCTCGGGAAGCATCTCAAACGATCTTGTCCAGAGCTTGGGGAGTGGAGATAAAGTCACCTACTGGTCCCTCTTCTCGGTCCCTGACAACATCGACTCCGTGACGGTCGAAATCCCGAACTTCGATCCCATCGAGGACATCCCCATCTCCTGACGTCCCCCACCACCCAGATCGCCTAGGAGGCGGCGTTGCCCACCCCCCACCGCCCCGAACTCGGGGACACCCGACGGCCCTCCCCCACCGGGCCACCCGGGCGGTCCGGCGAGCGCAACGGGCCGCCGAGGCGGCACCGGGGTGGCCGGTTCCTGCAAGGGTTCCGGCCTGCCCGGAGAGCGGAGGGCGACCGGGGCGCGGCGTTCGTCGAACTGGCGGCGGTCACCGTGCTGGCCGCGGCGATCATGGTCGCGGTCTACCAGCTCGAACTCAGCCAGACCTTCAACAGCGGGGTCCGGCAGATGGTGTGCCTGGTCGAGGGCCCCGGTTGCGGCGACGAGACCTGGGTGGACGCCGACCGGCCGGAGGAACCCGAGGAGTACGAGTGGGGCCAGGGCAACTCCAACGCCCTGGAGAACGAGACGCTCGCGATGGACATGGCCGCGGACCGCGGCTGGACCGAGAACGAGTGGGAGTGCCTGAGCAACCTGTGGAACGTCGTCTCCCACTGGGACCACACGTTCGTCAACACCGAGACCGGTGACCACGGCATCTCGGGGTTCAACCCGGCCAGGCACGGCTCCATGCCCGAGGGCTTCCGCGAGAGCCCGTCGGCGCAGATCTCCTGGGGGATGAGCCACATCGCCGACGCCTACGGTTCACCCTGCGCCGCCTGGACGTACTGGGAGAACACCGGCACCTACTGAGGGCCGTCCACCCTCTCCCCCACCCGTCTCCCCCAGCCGCCCGTACCTCTGGCTTCCACCCCTCCGCACACTCTCCTGCGGGCCCCTGCGGGACGGCTCACCCCCGCACGGAGGCTCCGCGCTTCCTCACACCCGCGTTTCCCCACGTCCGTGCTTCCTCACACCCGCGTTCCCTTACACGAGCACCGCTCACGGAATCGGGTGCGTCACCTTCGCGGCATGTTAAGGTTCCGCAAAACACCCACAGAAATTGGTAAATACTAGGGTCTTATCAGACATAAGGGGCATTTCTCTCTGCGGAGCGTTCGTACCCTGAACGCTCCCACGCCGCCCCGCCGGGGGCTCTGGTGTGGAAGACGGGCACCGCTGCCGTCTCGTGGGGGCACGGGTCGGCACTGACCACACGGGGGTTCGGTGAAGATCGCCTATCTGATCAACGACATGTACGGCATCGGCGGAACCGTTCGCACCGTCGCCAACCAGGCGGCGGCGCTGTCCGTCCGGCACGAGGTCGAGATCGTCTCGGTGTTCCGGCACCGCGCGGAGCCCGTTCTGCCCGTACCCGCGCAGGTGAGCCTGCGCCCGCTCGTGGACGTCCGCGGGTACGACGACGCTGACGGCAAGGGAACCGACGGCCGTCCGCTGTACGAGGGATCGGAACGGGCCGGTGTACCACCGCTGCTCTTCCCGCCGGAGGACGCGCGCGGTCCCACACACAGCCGCCTGACCGACGACCGGCTGGAGGAGTACCTGGCCACCACCGACGCCGACGTGGTGGTGGGCACCCGGCCGGGACTGAACGTGGTGATCGCCCGGGCCGCTCCGAGCCGGGTGGTCAAGATCGGCCAGGAGCACCTGACCTACGACCAGCACTCCGAACCGCTGCGCCGGGTGATGGAGGACGCCTATCCCCACCTGGACGCCTTCGTGACCGTGACCGAGGCCGACGCGCGCACGTACCGGGACCGGATGCCGATGCCTCGGGTGCGCGTGCTGTCCATCCCGAACTCGGTGCCCGCGCCCGCGTTCACCGCCAACGGGCACAACAGCCGCACGATCGTGTCCGCCGGGCGGCTGGCCCCCAGCAAGCGGCACGACCTCCTGGTGCAGGCCTTCTCCATGGTCAGCGAGGACTTCCCCGAGTGGACGCTGCGGATCTACGGGCGCGGCAACCGGCGTGCGGCTCTGGCCCGGCTGGTGAACTCGCTCGGGCTCCAGGACCGTGTGTGGCTGATGGGCGCGCACCCCCGTGTGGAGGAGGCCTGGGCCCAGGGTTCGTTCGCGGCGGTGACCTCCAGCGAGGAGCCGTTCGGGATGACGATCGTGGAGGCCATGCGTTCGGGACTGCCGGTGGTGAGCACCGACTGCCCGCACGGTCCGGCGTCGATCATCCGCGACCGCGAGGACGGGCTGCTGGTGCCCAACCGGTCCGCCCCGGGGATCGCCGACGGGCTGGCCCAGCTGATGGCCGACGACGAGCTGCGCCAGCGGATGTCGTCCGCCGCGCTGACCGGCTCCGAGCGCTTCGACCCCTCCAACGTCATGCTGATGCACGAGGAGCTGTTCTCCGATCTCTCCGGCCACGAACCGCCTCCTCCGCGGGCCTCGGTGCCAGCGCCGCGCCCCGAACCGGCCGCCGCCTGCCGGGTGCGCGTGGACGGGGACGGGGTCGCGGTGCTGTCGTTCACCGATCCGCCCGACCGGGTGGTGCTGACCCTGGAGGGGAGGCGGGTGGAGCTGGAACCGGACGGCAGCGGCGACGTGGTCGTGGACGCCTCGCGCGCCCGGCTGGCCGCGCGCACCTGGGAGGTGCTGCGGCTCGACGGCGACCGGGAGACCCCGGTCCACGACGTGGAGATCCGCCAGCACGGCTTCCCGTTGGACCCGGAACGGGTCGGGCGACTGGCCCTGGTGCTGCCCTCCCGTTCGGCGAAGGGCCGTCTGGTTCTGCACGTGAGGCGCTCGGCGCACCACGCCGAGGTGGAGCACGTGGAGTCGGCCGACGGGCTGATCACCGTGCAGGGCCGGGTGCTGGGCCGCACCGCCCCGGACGCCCACGCGCGCCTGGCGGTGCGGCTGCGCACTTCGCCCGGGGCCCTGCGGGAGTTCTCCGCACCGGTGGCCGGTGACGGCCGCTTCACGGCGGTGGTGGATCCCGAGGTCGTGGTGCACGGCCGGTACGGCGAGTCGGAGAAGTGGGAGCTGCGCCTGGTGCTCTCCGACGGAACCGAGTGCACCGTGGGACGGCACCTGTCCGGCGTGGCGGGCTACCAGAAGATCATCCGGTACCCGGACCAGAAGGTGGAACGGGACGGGGGGTCCGGCTCGCGGGTACGCCCCTACTACACGGTCAACGACCGCCTGGGACTCGTGACGTCGCCGCTGGCGCCCACCCTGGAGGTGGACGGCGTGCGGGCGAGCCCGGCGGGGCGCCGCGGCAGCCGGCTGCGGTTCGAGGTGCGCCTGGCCTCCCCGCCCCCGGAGGGCGCGGAGTACGCCGTGGAGGTGGTGCGCGGCACCGACGTGGGCCGGCGCTTCCCGCTCCGCGCCGTGGGCGGTTCCGCCTCCGGCGGCCGTCTGGTGGGCTCCCTGCCGCTGCTGGCGAGGACGGAGTACGGCGGGCCCGGAGCGATCCGGGCCACGTGGCGGCTGCGGCTGCTGGCGGGGCCGTCGGGGGCCCTGGGACGTCTGGGCGCCACAGCGGTCTCGGACAGCACCTCGCGCCGCTGGAGCCACGGCCCGTACGTGCGCTCGGCGACCGTGACGCCCCTGGGCTCCGGTGACCTCCAGGTCACCGTCGCCGACGTCCACGCGTGGGAGGCCGTCCGGCGACGGATGCCCTGACCCGGGGCGCCTCAGGCCTGCCCGGTGCGGATCATGCGCTGGGCGAGGCTGAGCCGGTCCAGCAGCCAGTCGGGCAGGTGGTCGGCTCCGCGGGGAAAGTGCTGGATGTCCTGGTGGAAGTTGCGGGGATCGGGTTCGAAGTCGAACTCGGGCGGGGCGTCGTGGTCGAAGTGCGCCCCGATCTCCCGCGACTCCTGAACCGTGAAGCGGGCCGTGAACCACGTGCCCTTGCCCGGCTGGTACATCCCGGTGCGCAACTGGTCCAGCAGCCGCCCGACCTCGGGGAGGAGCAGGTCCCACTCCGTGCCGCCGTCCGGTCTGCGCACTCTCACCCGTGACGAGGAGACCCCGAACAGGCCCCGGTAGTCGACGACGACCTCCTTCCAGGGCCCGTGAACCGAGTCGAGGGTGCGGTCCACGATCTCCTGGACGGTGTCCATCATCTCCTCGGGGGTCATGTCGCCCGGGGACATCCGCGTCCGCGGCTCGGGACGCGAGGCGATGAGCAGGCTCCAGGGCGACCCTCCGTCCTGCGCCTCGGGCACGC
Organism: Nocardiopsis deserti; assembly: GCF_008638355.1. Taxonomy (NCBI): domain Bacteria; kingdom Bacillati; phylum Actinomycetota; class Actinomycetes; order Streptosporangiales; family Nocardiopsidaceae; genus Nocardiopsis; species Nocardiopsis deserti. The sequence continues at coordinate 367,702 of NZ_ML703348.1, forward strand.
GGTCGCCCTCCAGCCGGTCCCGCAGCCAGACGGGGACGTGCTCGTCGTCGCGCGGGAAGTGCTCCAGGTCGAGCAGGTAGCTGGCGTCGTCCCTCGGCTCGTCGAAGTGCGGCTCGTTCTCGTAGTCGTAGCGGATCCGGTAGCTCGCGGGCCGGTCGACCTCGTAGTAGGCGGTGTACCAGGTACCCGTCCCCTCGGCGTACATCCCCGCGCGGATCTCCCGCAGCCGCTCCAGGGTGGACAACGGCGGGATCCAGCCGCTGCTGCGCCCGCCCTCGAACATCACCTCGAAGAGGGCCGTCTCGCAGGCGCCCAGTCCGGAGTACACGAGCCGGAGCTTGACCCAGTCGTCGGGGGCCGCCCGGAGCAGGTCCGTCCCGATCCTGCGGAGGAGCTCGTCCTGTTCGACGGGGGTCATCGCTTTACGGGCGCTCATGTCCTCGCCTTCGCTTCTTCTGCGGTGGAATGGGTGCGAATCCGACCACGCACCACGACTCGACACGCGCCGGACAGTGTCCATCCTCCCTGTGCGGAACCCGCCGTGGGCCCCACATCCGCCAGAACACGCCGGACAATTCCCACGAAGTCGTGCGACCGCGTGGTCCGGCGCGGACGGCTCCCCAGCCGCCGCGCCGCCACTTCGCGTCCGAACAGGGCGAACACCCCTCACACCGGCCCCAGAAGGGACCACGGTCGTCCACAGGCCCTACCGCTTCCCGACACGCCCGGATAAGCTGCGCTGGTCGGGACGTTGTCCGGGCGTGTTCGCGTGCTCACCACGCGCGACGTGGCCCGGTCCTCCTCCCTCCCCCCGCTCCCCTCCTCCCGGGAGCGCCCCCTCCCCTGATGGAAAAGGCATGGGACTGCGACGGATCCTCCCCCACACCGCCCCTCCGCCCGGGCGGCACGCGCCGGGCAGGGGCGACGACGGACAGGCCAACGTCCTGCTCCTGTTCGGGCTCACCCTGGCCCTGCTCGCGCTGACCCTGCTGTTCGTGCGTGTGGGCGCCGCCAACGACCAGCGCTCGCAGACCCAGACCGCGGCCGACGCCGCCGCGCTGGCGGCGGTGGGCGCCCTCCAGGAACGGGCCGCGCAGGACATCGTCGACGGCGCCTACCCCATGCCCTGGTTCGACGAGGAGGCCGCCCAGGCGCGCGCCGAGGAGTACGCGCGGAGCAACGGGGCGGTCCTCACCGACATCCGCGCCAGCGACAACGTCATGGGACGCAGCGGAAACATCGTGCGGGTGGAGGTGCGAGGCGCCGTGTGCCAGCGCGAACTGGAGGAGGACGGGTCCCGGCACTGGAACGACGTGGTCTGCGACGGCAGCGAGGAGGAGACCAGCACCGTCGTCGGCAACGCCTCGGCCATCGCCATCGTCCGCATCCCCCACCAGTGCGGGCGCGACGGGGGCGAGCTGGTCTGCGACGGCGGCACCGTCGACGACCTCGCCTCCGCCAAGCGCCTGATCGACGTGCACCTGGTCGACCAGGAGGGCCGCTACAGGTTCAACCCCAACTTCGTCGGAGGGGGCGGGCCCACCGTGGACTGCGCCGCGCTGGGATCACTGCACCCCATCATGTGCGCGGCGCACCAGCGCCTCCAGCAGGAGTTCCCTGGCTTCTACCTCTCCGCGGGCGGCCGGCGCAACGAGCCGGGCAGCGACCACGACAGCGGCGAGGCGGTGGACTACATGATGGCGGAACTGGGCGCGGTGCCCACCCCGCAGATGCACGCCACCGCCATCACGGTGATCGACTGGGTGATCCAGAACTCCCACCAGCTCGGGGTCAAGGGCATCATCTACGAGCAGCGCATCTGGAACGCGACCACCGGGGACCCGGTGGGCCCCTGGGCGAGCGTGAGCCGGTCCATGGAGGACAGGCGGAGCAACACCCAGAACCACATCGACCACATCCACCTGGCGGCGGGCCTCGGTCCCATGCGGTGACCGTGCCCCGGGCGGGGGTCCGAGGAGTTGTCCACAGGCGACGGGAGGGGCTTGCCGGGGCGGCGTCCGCCCCCGAACCTGGAGGGTATGACAGTCCGTGAGCACACCCTTCCCGACCGTTCCCTCCTTCTGCGCACGCTCGCGCCGATCGTCGCCCCGCTCTCCCCCGACGCGGTGGTCTGCGACATCACCGCCTCCTACGTCTGGGGCGTGGACCTGCACCCGGCGGGCACCCGGGCCACACGCACCCGCCCGCACGTGGCGGTCCCCCGGGGCGTGCGCACCAGCGGCATACCGGTGGTCGCCCACCGGGAACACGTACCCGCCGCGGACCGCGACGTGGTGGAGGGCGTGCGCGTCACCACTCCGGTGCGCGCGGCCGCCGACGTCGCCGCCCGCGCACCCTCGGTCTTCATGGCCACGGCCCGCCTCGACGCCTTCCTCTCCCGGGGACTGGTCACCAGGGGCGACCTGGTCCGCGCCACCCACCGGATCCGCTCCCAGCGGCAGCTGGGGCAGCTGCGCACCGCTCTGCGCTACTCCTCGGAGCTGAGCCAGTCGCCCGCCGAGTCGTGGACGCGCGTGCTGGTCCTGGAGGCGCTCCTGCCCCCTCCCGTCCCGCAGTGTCCGGTCGTCACCGACGAGGGCGTGTTCCACACCGACCTCGGCTGGCCCGACCAGCGGGTGGCACTGGAGTACGACAGCCTGGAGTTCCACTCCTCGACTGTGGCCAGGGCGAGTGACCGGGTCCGGTACGCGGCGATGCGGGCACGGGACTGGGAGGTGGTCTCGGCGAGCGTGTACGACCTCCAGTCGCGGCCGGGACGGCTGCTGCGCCGCATCCTGCACACGCTCACCCGCCAGGGCTGGTCGTGCCCTCCCGAGCATCTCCGGCTCATCCGGAGCCGCGTGCGCGCCTACGAGAGGGAGCCGCCCCAGCTGTTCGGCCCCCGGCCGGTCTAGACAGTGTTTTTTGGGACCTCCGCTTCGCTTCGGCCCGTGTTCGGGCACCCGAAGCACGAGAACCTTCGGTGTCTCCGGCGGGTTCGCCCGTTCCTCACGAACCCGCCTCCACCACCTCCAGAACCCCGTGGGCGCCCGAACCAATCCCCCACAAGCTGAGACCGGTTCAAAAAACAGACCCTAGGCGGTACAGGGCTCGACAGCGCGGGTCCGGGCCGTGACCGGGCACGACGCGACAGGAGGTGGACACGTGGACCGGGGCAACACCCTGCTGGAGTACGCCGCCCTTCTGCTGGCGGTACTGTCCCTGCTCGTGGCGGCCGCCGCGCACGGAGCACTGGAACGGCTCCCCGCGGAGCTGCGGGGAGCCGTGCACCGGGCGCTGGGCGGCGCGCCCGGTTCCCGTCCCGCGGACGGCACGGACACCGGTGACGGCACGGCCACAACCGGCCACGAACCCGCGCCGGACGAGAACTGGAGGCTGGACCCCGCAGCCGCCGCGGAGGCGGTCCTGCGCTGCGCCCGGGCGGGCGCCCTCCCCGACCCGGTGGCCCGGACGGACTGCGCGCTGTCCCTCCTGGGCCTGCTGGACGCCCGGGTGCTGGAGGCCACCGTCCTGCGGCTGCAGGGCGAGGATCTGCACGAACTCTTCCGCAGCCCGTCCTTCGGCGCCTCCGCCGCGGCCCGGACCGCGGTCCGGCTGCTGTGGGAGCACGCCGCCGAGGAGACCCTGCGGCGGCTGTCGCGGACCCGCACCTTCGGCTTCCTCGAACCGTTCCTGGAGTCGCCCCACCGCGACTGGGTGCTCACTTTCGTGGATGTCGGAAGTGAACACGTGCGTGGGACCATCGAACGGAACACTGCGTCACCGCGTCGTACCACCCGTCACCCTCCGATGCCAGACGAAGACGATCCGCAAACCCCCCGCGTCCCCCGGCGGTCGCGCGAAGATCCGCAGAAACGAGGCCCAGGCCGTGTCGGTTCCGTCGATGCCGCACCCCTCCGACCCCGACGAGCAGCCCTCCCCGGGAGGGCGGCCCAACTGGTTCGTCTCCCTCCTCATGGTGCTGGTCTGCCTGGCCGTGGTCGCCAGCGGATGGGCTGTGGCCCGGCTCGTCGTGGGTGACCCCCTCCCCCCGCTGGACGTCGCGGAGGGCCCCGAGTCCCGGCCGCCGCGGAGCGGATCCGCCCGTACCGCGGCGGACCCCGAGGACGCCGAGGCCTACCTGGAGGCCGCCGTCGGGCTCGTGGAGGACTCCTCGGCCTTCCACCTCACCTTCACCGTGTACGACGGGGAGACCGATCCGCGGGACGCGCCGGAGCCCGGCGCCGGATCCGCCGACGCACTCCCCGGTCCGCCCGCGGCCCACCCCACGGCCGCGGCCGGACCGGCGACGTCGGGCCGCGGGCAGGCCATGTACGACTCCGGGGCCGAGCCGGAGTTCGACCACTACTTCTCCACCGCGGACGGGTTGGGCGTGTACCGCTACGACGTGGGCGGCGGCCAGCTCATGATGACCGCCGACCGGGGCCTGGAGCTGCTGGACCCGCCCAGCCCCGCCGACCGGTACCTGTGCTCGCGCGCGTACGGGTCGGCCAAGCTGCGCGAGGTACTCGACACCTCCGCCGACCTCGCGCTGGAGGGACTGGAGGAGGTGAGCCTGGAGTGGCCGGAGCTGAGCAGCACGCACAGCGCCTACCACTACACGGGCACGTTCACGGCGATGCTGGGCGGCTACGACCCCGAGACCGGGCGCAACACCCTCACCACCGTCCGGGACGCCGAGTTCGAGCTGTGGATCGACGAACAGGGGTACCCGCGCAGGTTCGACTACCGCACCGAGAGCGGTGTCGGGGAGAGCTACGAGTACCACTCGTTCAACTGACCCCGGCCTCCGCCGAGACCACGTCGGGGACGCGGGCGGTGTCGTCCATCTCGTAGGCGTAGGGCGGGTCGGCGACCTCGCCGAGCAGGTCGGGCTGCGCGGAGTCCACGAGCAGGTTGTCGCGGGTGACCACGTTGCCGGGCTCCTCCTCCGCGGTGGACACCGAGAGCCGGGTGCCCTCGAAGTAGTTGCCCTCCACCAGGACGTTGGAGTCGTCGGCCGACTCCACCCCGTACTCCTCGTTGGCCCGGAAGTAGTTGTTGAACACGTGCACGTGCTCGGCGAACCGCGCCCTGGGGTGGCGGCCCGCCGTCCCGTCGAAGTAGTTGTGGTGCACGGTGACCCGCAGCGCGCCCGGCTCCTCCTCCCCGCCGCCGACGGCGAGCGCCGACTCGGCGTCGGCGAAGTGGTTCCAGGACAGGGTGACGTGGTCGGCGCCTTCGGTCACCGAGACGAGGGGGTCCCCCCCGCCGCCGGAGAACGTGGAGCCGTCCACCCACACGTGGTGGGCCCCGCCGCGCACGGCCACCGCGGTCCCGTCGGCCTCCACCCGCAGGTTGGACAGGATGACGTTGCTGGCCCCGTCGACCACCAGCCGACCGCCGGTGAGCTCGGCGCCGCCCTCGACGCCCACGAGGGTCTTGTCCGAGCCGACCTCCACCGCACCGTCCAGGTCGATCGTTCCGGTGACCTCGACGGTGAGCGGCTCCTCGGCGGCCAGGTGGTCGGCCAGCTCCCCGGCGTCGGAGGCGGTGACGGTCTCCCCCTCCGCACCGCCGACCGCGCCCGGGTACTCCTCGCCGTCGCGCTCCAGCGGCTCACCCGCCCAACCGACCGGCCCGCCCCGCTCCCCCTCCGGGGTCTCCCCCGGAGTTTCGTCCGGGGTCTCTCCCGGGACCTGCTCCGCCGGGGATCCGGACTCGTCGGCCTCCGTGTCCGGTTCGGCGGCGGCGCCGGTCTGCGGCTGCGTCGCGGCCTCCTCCTCTTCCTGTGAACACGAGGTGAGGGCAGCGCACAACAGCGCCGCCGCGGCCGCGGCGGCGATCGGGTGAGGTCTCATCAAGGGCTTTCCAACGCAGCGGGACAGGGGGTGTGGGGGCTGGGGCGCTGCCGGGCGGCGCCGTGAGCCCGTGGCGGCGTCGCACGGCCACGGGGGGAGCACGGGCCTCCTGACGGACGGCCCCGGCGTTCCCGGTCGTCCACCTGCCCGGGGCAGACGGGCGGGGCGGGCCGGAAACGATGCCTAGACCTTGCCACAGCCGGGTCCGCGGCCCCAACCCCAGCCCCCGCCCCGGGGCAGTGCACGCGCGGCGTGTGGGAGACGACACACCGCACGGGGACCACACGGCGAACGGCGCCGCCCCGCACGGGGAACGGCACACGGCCGGAGCCGGACCGCGCGGAGGCGCGACAGCCCCGAACGGCACACGGCGAAGGGCGCCGCTCCCCGCACGGGGACCGGCGCCCTGGCGCCCCCCGCTCACGCGGCGGGCGGTGACGTCACGACTACTCGGCGGCCCAGCCGATGTCCTCGTAGACGTAGTCGGAGGCCAGACCGAACTCCCCCCAGTTGTGCAGGTCCTCGTTCATGACGTAGAGGCCGGGACGCTCGAAGAAGGGGATGGTCGCGACCTCCTCCCACAGGAGGCGGTCGATCTCGTTGGCGAGTACGGCGTAGCGGTCCGGGTCGGTCTCGGCACGCATCTCGACGAACTTCTGGTCGATCTCCTCGGTCGAGGTACGAGCGAGGTTGTTGCCCCACTCCCCGTTCTCGTCCGGCATGCCGTAGTTCTCCTGGGCGTCACCCGCGTAGGGGTTGGAACCGGTGAGGACGTACGTGGCGACCTCGTAGTTGCCGGGGATGACGTACTCGGAGAACAGGGCGTTGTTCGGCACCTGTTGGACCTTGACCTCGATACCGATCTCAGCGAGCATGTCACGGCCGATCTCAGCCTCGTCCTGGGCGATGGCCATGTCGTCCGAGGCCACCCAGTCCAGGGACAGTGTCTCGCCCTTCTCGTTGGTGCGGAACTCGGCGCCCTCTTCCAGGGTCCACCCCGCCTCGTCGAGCAGCTCCGCCGCACGCTCGGGGTCGTACTCGCCGTACCCCTCGCTGTTGTCCTGGTAGCCGTTCTGGCTGGACCGGAGCAGGCGGTTGGTCTCACCGGTGATCGGCCAGTCGACCGCGCCCAGGGCGATCTCGGCAAGGGCGTCGGTGTCCAGTCCCAGGGAGATCGCGTGGCGGACGCGAACGTCCTCCAGGTTCGGGCTCGCGCCGTTGAGCGAGGCGAACCGGTAGGCGTGGTTGACGGCCCGGGTGAAGTAGGTGCCCTCCCGGTCTCTGAGCAGCTCGTAGCCGGCCGCGTCGTAACCGAGGTAGAAGCCGTCGATCTCACCGTTGTTGAAGGCGCCGGCCATGGCGTCGGTGCCCATGGCGTCGAAGACGATCTCGTCCAGCAGCGGCTCGGTGCCCCACCAGTCCTCGTTCCTCGTGACCGTGATGCGCTCGGTGACGTCGTCGAACTCCACGTTCCCGAAGGGCCCCGCGGTGACGGGGTAGTCCTTGACGTAGCCCTCCTTGAAGAGCTCCTCGTCCTCCATGTACTCCTTGGGGTACAGCGGGGAGAACAGGGACGGCCACTCGGCGAAGGGCTCGTCGAACCTCAGGGTGAAGGAGTACTCGTCGTCTCCGGGGACGAACTCGGTGACCTGGTCGTACCCGTCGGTGCCGCCGAGCTCCCAGTCGCCCTCACGCGAACCGCTGACGGTCTCGACCTGGGCCTCGTAGTCCTCGGAGGTGATGGGTTCACCGTCGGACCACACCGCGTCGGGGTTGAGCTCGTAGAAGACTTCGAGACCGTCGTCGCTGACCCCGAAATCGAGGACGAAGTCCTCGTTGGGAGAGGGGAGTCCCTCGGCGTCGTACCGGGTCGGATTGGGCAGCACCGCGGCGGTCACACGGCGCACGTTGGCCATGTTGCCCTGGGTGTGCCACATGTTGTGCTGCTGGTCGTAGGCGCTGATGGCCCACACGAAGCTGCCGCCCTCCCGCAGGTCCTCGCGGGGCGCGGGGTTCAGGTCCTCGGCAGCGAGGGAGGCCGCCTGCTCCTGGGCGTCTTCCTGGTCGTCGCCACCTCCGCCACAGGCGCTGGCCACGAGGACCAGTGCCGCGGCCGGGGCGAGGTAGCGCACCTTCCCGATTCGCATGGGGATTTCCTCTCTGGGGTGATGCAGCCAGCGCGCGGGGTGGCGCTGGCCGTGACGAGCCGGTCGTCGGGGGTCGGACGACCTCCTAGCGCTCCGCGAAGTGGCAGGCTGCCGCCTGGTCACCGTCGTTCACAGCGAGGATCTGGGGCTCGACGCTCCGGCACCGCTCCCGGTCGGTCTCAGGGAGCAGGGCGAACTTCTGGCACCTGGTCCGGAACCGGCACCCCGAGGGCGGGTCGGCGGGACTGGGCAGGTCTCCGTCCAGGACGATGTGCGTGCGCGCGCGCTCCTTCTCCGGGTCGGGGATCGGGATGGCGGACAGCAGCGCCTGGGTGTAGGGGTGGGAGGGCCGGGAGTAGACCGAGCGGGTGTCGCCGATCTCCACGATCCGGCCCAGGTACATGACCGCGACGCGGTCGGCGATGTGCCGGACCACGGACAGGTCGTGCGCCACGAACAGGTAGGACAGGCCCAGCCGGGCCTGGAGCTCCTGGAGGAGGTTGACCACGCCGGCCTGGATGGACACGTCCAGGGCCGAGACCGGCTCGTCCAGCACGAGCAGCTTGGGCTCCAGTGCCAGGGCCCGGGCGATGCCGATGCGCTGGCGCTGGCCGCCGGAGAACTCGGCGGGGAAGCGGGTGACGTGCTCGGTGTTGAGGCCCACCAGGTCGATCAGCTCGTACACCCTCCGGGTGACCTCGTCCGCGCGCCTGCCGTGGGTGCGCAGGGGCTCGGCGATGATGTCGAACACCGTCATGCGCGGGTCGAGCGAGCTCATCGGATCCTGGAAGACGATCTGCATGTCCCGGCGCAGCGCGAACCGGTCGGCCCGGCCCAGGGTGGCGACGTCCCGGCCCATCACCGAGATGGAGCCGCGCTGGGGCCTGGCCAGGTCCATGATCTCCATGAGGGTGGAGGACTTGCCGCAGCCGGACTCGCCGACCAGGGCGAGGGTCTCCCCCTCGCGGATGTCGAAGTCGATGCCGTCGACCGCGTACACCGAGCCCACCCTGCGCTTGAACACCGCGCCCTTGGTGAGCGCGTGGTGCTTGACCAGGTCCTGCACCCGCAGCATCTCGGCGCGGTCCGCACGGTCTCCCGCGGCGGCCGGGGAGTCGGGGATCTCCGGCACCGGGTAGATGTCCTGGGCGGTCCACCCCTGGGCAGCGATCTCCCCCGAACGGACGCACGCCACCCGCTGGGCGTCGGCGCCGGCCTCCCGCCCGGCGCCGGGCCGCGCCACGGCCCCGTCCTCACGGATCTCCTCGCCCGGGGGCTGGGCGCCGATCGTGAGGAGTTCGGGCTCGGCCAGGTCGCACTCGGGCCGGGCGAGGGGGCAGCGCGGGGCGAAGGGGCATCCGGGCGGCAGGTCCGACAACGACGGCGGGGTGCCCTTGATGGGCACGAGGGCGCCCTGGTGCTCCAGGTCCATGCGCGGGACGGCTCCGAGCAGACCCATGGTGTAGGGCATCCTGCTGCGGTAGTAGATGTCGTCGACGCGGCCGGTCTCCACCGGGCGGCCCGCGTACATGACCAGGACCCGGTCGACGAACCCGGCGACGACGCCGAGGTCGTGGGTGATCATCACGATGGCCGCGCCGGTCTCCCTGCGGGCGGTGCGCAGCAGGTCGAGGATCTGCGCCTGGATGGTGACGTCCAGGGCCGTGGTGGGCTCGTCGCAGATGATGACGTCGGGGTTGTTGGCCATCGCCATGGCGATCATGACGCGCTGGCGCATGCCGCCGGAGAACTCGTGTGGGAAGGAGCGGTAGCGCTGGGCGGCGTTGGGGATGCCGACCAGTTCGAGCAGTTCCACAGCGCGGGCGCGGGCCCTGGCCTTGGGAGCGGAGGGGTCGTGGATCAGGACGGCCTCGGCGAGCTGGTCGCCGACCGTGTACACGGGGGTGAGCCCGGACAGCGGGTCCTGGAAGACCATGGAGATGACCCTGCCGCGTTTGCGGGCCATGGCGCGGTCGTCCAGGCCCAGGATCTCCTCGCCGTGCAGACGCACGGAGCCGGTGATCCGGGCGTGTTCGGGCAGCAGTCCCATGGCGGCCATCGAGGAGACGGACTTGCCGGAGCCGGACTCGCCCACGATGCCCAGCACCTCGCCGCGGCGGACGGAGTAGCTGACCCCGCGCACGGCGCGCACGTCGGGATTGCCGTTGAGCCCGCCGAAGGTGACGGTGAGGTCGGTGACCTCCAGGACCGGGGTGTCGCCGACGGGGGCCCCGCTGACGGTCTCGGTGGTCGCGACGGTGTCAGTGCTCATGGTGTGCCCCCTAGGACCGGCGCGACTTGGACTGCGGGTCGAGGGCGTCGCGCAGCCCGTCCCCGATCATGTTGACGGCCAGCACCATCAGCACCAGCAGAACCGTGGGGAACGCGAACATCCACGGGGCGGTGGTGGCGAACGACGATCCTTCGGCGATGACCATGCCGAGGCTGATGTCGGGCGACTGCACCCCCAGCCCGAAGTAGCTCAGGGCGGTCTCGCCGATGATGGCGGTGCTGACCGTGATCGTGGCGTCCGCGATGAGCAGGGACGACATGTTGGGCAGGATGTGGCGCAGGATGATCCTGTGTGAGGGCACGCCCATGAACCGGGCCGCGTGGATGTACTCGCGTTCGCGCAGGGAGATGCTCAGGCCACGGATCATCTTGGAGGTGACCATCCAGCTGAACGCCGCCAGCAGGATGACCAGGACGAACCAGCCGCCCTGGCCGACGAAGTGCTTGGACAGGATGGCCAGGATGACGAAGTTGGGCAGGACCAGGGCCAGGTCGGCGATCCACATCAGGGCCCGGTCCGTCACACCGCCGAAGTAGCCGGCGAACGCGCCGACGAGGGCGGCCACCCCCGTCGAGACCACCGCGACCAGCAGGCCGATGAGCAGTGACTTCTGCAAGCCAGCGGTGGCCTGGGTGAAGATGTCCTGGCCGGTGCGGTTGGTTCCCATCCAGTGCTCGGCGGAGGGCGCCTCGAGTGTGGCTCCGAAGTCGCGCTGGCCCACCTCCCAACCGCTGACGTAGGGGCCGACGAAGGCGAAGGCCGCCAGCAGCACGAGCATGGCGAGACCGACGATGACCCGCCGGGTACCCATGAGCTGGCGTACGACGTCCTTGAGCCGGTTGGGTGCCGGAGGCACGGTCGCCTTATCCGGTCCCGTGCTCTTCTCGATCGTGCTCATGGCGTGCTCTCCAGCCGAACTGGCGCGGTCGTGCGCGGTGGAACGTTGCGGGCGGTGGCGGGGGACACGGTCAGACCCGCACTCTCGGGTCCAGCCAGGCGTAGAGGATGTCCGAGAGGAAGGACGCCGCCATGATCGTGATCGCCATGAACCAGGAGACGGCCGCGACCACGTGGACGTCCTGGCGGAAGATGGAGTCGATCAGCCACGCGCCCATACCGTGCCAGCCGTAGATCTTCTCGGTGAAGGTCGCTCCCGACACCAGGGCGCCGAAGGTGAAGGTGAAGTAGGTGATGGTGGGGATCAGCGCGGTGCGCAGGGCGTGCTTGAACAGGGCCTTCCTGCGCGTGAGCCCCTTGGCCATGGCCGTGCGCACGAAGTCGGCGTTGAGCACGTCCAGCATCATGTTGCGCTGGTAGCGCGCGAACGAGGCGAAGAGAGCGACGGCCAGCACGATCGTGGGCAGGATCGCGTGGTGGACGCGGTTGAGCAGCAGTTCCCACCACGTTCCGTCGAAGCCCGCCGCGTACTCGCCGGAGTAGCGCAGCAGTTGGAAACCGAGTCCGTCGTTGATCGTGACGGCGAGCACCTGGACGACGATCGCGATGACGACCGTGGGCACCGACAGCACGAAGAAGGAGGCCGCCGTGGCCGCCTTGTCGAAGCGCCGGTACTGGCGCACGGCGGCGTAGGCGCCCACCGCGATGCCGATCACGCTGCCGAGGACGGTGGCGACGGTGATCAGGCGCAGGGTCACGCCCGCCTTCATCCACATCTGGTCGGTGACGTCGCCGCCCTGGATGGTCTTGCCGAAGTCGCCCTGGACCACTCCGCCGAGCCAGGTGACGTACCGCTCGGCGAGCGGAGTCTGGTCGTTGAGGTTGAGCGCGTCCAGTTGGGCGTTGACCGCCTCCGGTGTCGGCGGCGGCTGCATCTGCTCGAAGTAGCCGCGCGGATAGAGGTTCGTCGCGGCGAGCAGGTAGGCGAAACTCGTCGCGAGAAAGATCAGCACGACGTAGTTCAGCAGCCGCCTGGCCAGGAACTTGCCCAAAACTATCTCCGAACCTCACAGCCGAGCCCGGCACTCGTCCCGTTATGCGCGGTCGTTACTGGGGGCGCCCGAGGCCGGGGGTCCGAAGCACCAGGAGTACGACGCCAACGGTGGATGGCATCGTCAAGCCTTCGCGATCCCGCGGCCACCGGCGGGGGGTTGCTCCCGGTGACTGCCGAAACACACTTGCGCCCGGTTCACGATCCGTGACCGGAATGTCAAGAGTCTGCGCTGAGCTAGACACTCGACGGTAAACACTGCATCAAGAAAAGACAACGGTGGCCAATTAAGCACCCGATTGCAGTCGATTTGTCAAGTTTTGTACAGACTGCAATGAAATGGCTCTGTACAGTAACCGACAACTCGCGTGAGCTGGGAAAACACACTCCGCAGCCGAAGCGGACCCGCCTCCGGTGGCTCTACATTCGGACATACGACCACAAAAATGTCGCTCAACGGTAATCTAACGCAGCACGGTCGAAACCTCCCTCCCCGGCCCGGATGCCGACCCCAGGACGGTTTCACGAACGACGCGGAAGTGCTCGGAGAACACCCGTGGTTTCCTCGCGGGTCCGCCCCGCCCAGCCTCCGGAGGGGTCGAGTCCGGTCTCACGGCCGCCGCCGGGTCCTGCTCGGGCCCCCGCCCGCCGCGCGCCCGGCCAGGCGCTCCCGCCCGGCCGCACCGATCATGGCCGGGGCGCGAACCGGGGCACGGGGGGCGCCGCACCGTCGATCTCGATGCCGGGGCCGGGGGCGGGCCCGCACGGGAGGGCATGTCCACGCCCTGACCGGTCGAACACAAGGGCGCAAGACCGTGAGGAGCACCAGAATTCCGGAGAGCTTCACCTAATCGTTATCCATGCTCACAGGCCCCACCAGTTCCGAAAGACGGCCCGTATACGCTCCCGGCCGTCCCCGTGATCCGACCGAACACCCCCTTTTTCCAGCTCAGCCGGGGCTATCCTGACCAAGCCAGGTCAGCTGGGTTTCCGGGGAGGCACGGAGCGTATGCTAAGCGCGAATACGCCCTTCAGTGTCGTAGGGCACATCCGCCACCCGACATGACCCACCATCCCGGCCCGCTCCCAGGCCCCACCACCGCCTCGGAGGAAGTCTCGCGGCTTCCTTCCTCCCTCCTGTCGCCGCCCTTGCGCGTGACGCGTGGCACACCGACGCACCCCTCCCTGTCCCAGGGGGCCCGGGCCCGTGTGACCACCCCGCGCCGTGACCCGTCCCGCGGGCACGGACGCCTTCGAGGGCCCGGCACTCTCGTTGCCATGCCCGCCGCGAACACACGTCCCCGGGGAGTGAACCCAATGTGTGACACCGCAGCACCCCGCAGTCATCCCGTCGCGCTCCACACGCACGACCCCACCCCCGGGGCCGTTCCCTCGCAGCCGGACGCACTCCAGGTCCCGGTGTCTTCGTCCCGTCCCTTTCAACGTCCGGCGAGTTCCATGGAAGAGCGCACCCCGTACAGCACAGAGACCGCCTCCAGACCGGCGCGGCGGCGCTTCCCCGGCCTGCCGAGCCAGATCGCCTACGCGAGGAGGTTCGTCGCCCGGCAGCTGGTCGCCTCACCGGAGCTGACCACGGCGACGCTGCTCACCAGCGAGCTGGCCACCAACGCCATCACGCACAGCGCCTCGGGCCGGGCCACCGGCAAGTTCGAGGTCTGTGTCCGCCTGGCCCCCGGGTGGGCGCGGGTGGAGGTACGGGACCTGGGCAGCGTGACCGAGGCGCCCGAACCCCAGCACCGGGACCCCTACGACACCGCCGAGCACGGCCGTGGGCTGGATCTGGTCGAGGCGCTCTCCAGCAAGTGGGGTACCGAGCCCCGCGGTGACGGGATGGGTCGCAAGGTCTGGTTCGAACTGGTGTGGGACCGCGACTGCGACACCTCGGCGGGGGACGCCGACGAAGCCGCCCTCTCCGACTGACCCGGTTCCCGGGCCGCCGACCGCTTCCGTGGGCGCGCGCCCGAGCCCCCCGGACACGGAGCGAAGCGGAGCGGAGCCCCGGAGCACGAAATGCCCGGGACCGCGCCGGTACGCCGCCGCGTCCGGGAGAGCGCGCCTACTCCTTCGCGCCGGTCCTCGGGGACGCCGCCGCACCATCGTCCTGGCCGGGTGCGGGCAGCCGGTAGCGCTCGTAGAGTTCGCGCGCGTAGTCCTTGGCCTCCTGTGACGGTTCCTCGCCCAGCTCGTCGCGGACCAGGTCGTCGAGGCTCTTGTTCGTTTCTTCCATGTCACGCAGCCTGCCTGGAGTGCGCGGATAGCACAAATCGCCGCTCCGGTGACGCAGTGCCAAGGGCCTGAACGCCCCCGACTGTGGGGGTTCGCGGACGGGCCCGACCGCGTCCGTGCGGGCGGGAGCCCCCGTCCGCGTCCGGAGGAAGGCCCCCGTGGCCTCCTCCGGAAGATCTCAGCGGCGTTCCGGCGACGCCGTGCCGACCTCCTGTCGCAGCTGTTCCAACACCCCCGACAGCAACCGCGACACGTGCATCTGCGAGTACCCCAACCGGTCCGCTATCTCGGACTGGGTGTGGTCACCGAAGAACCGCAACCGCAGGATCTCCCGCTCACGCGCGGGCAACCGCGCCAGCGCGGGCTTGAGGGACTCTCGCTGGACCACACGCTCCAGGCCCTCGTCCTCCTTGCCGAGATGGTCCTCCAGCCGAGCGCCGTCCCGGCCCTCGGCGTCGGAGGAGTCCGGCGCGTCCAGGGACAGGGAGCGGTAGGACTCCGAGACCTGCGTCAACTCACTGAC
Organism: Nocardiopsis deserti; assembly: GCF_008638355.1. Classification (NCBI taxonomy): domain Bacteria; kingdom Bacillati; phylum Actinomycetota; class Actinomycetes; order Streptosporangiales; family Nocardiopsidaceae; genus Nocardiopsis; species Nocardiopsis deserti. Next base: position 382,721 of record NZ_ML703348.1, read on the forward strand.
CTCGGCCTCGGGCAACCCCATCTCGTGGGCCAGTTCCGCGATCGTGGGCGTACGCGCGTGCTCCTGCTGGAACTCACTCGTGACCCGGCGCAGCTTCACCCGGTTCTCCTGGTGGCGGCGCGGCACCCGCACCGCCCAGGTGTGGTCGCGGAAGTGCCGTTTGATCTCCCCCGTCACCGTGGGCAGCAGGTAGGAGATGAAGGGCTTGCCGCGGTCCGGGTCGTAGCCGCGCACGGCCTTGGCCAACCCCACCATCGCGGTCTGCCTCAGGTCCTCCAACGGCTCACCACGGCCCCCGTAGCGGCGCGCGATCTTGTTGATCAACGGCTGGTAGAGGACCATGACCCGCTCACGCAGGCCGTCGGCCCTCGGGTCGTTCTCCCCCAAACCTCCGAGTACGGACAGCAGTTCCTCCGCCGTGGCGTCCTCGCAGGGCATCGGTCTGCGCGGCCTGGGGATGACGGTTGTGTGGTCTGTGACTGTTTGGGACTTTTGCGCGGCGTTCGCGGACAAGAGGAGACCCCCCGGTGCTCTGTCCTGTGTGCTCGTGTCACCTGTCGGCACCTGCGGCGCGGCCCCCGCTCCCGACGCGCTGTCGGGAGCTCTGGTCGGGCGGGGGACGACCGCCGTGCGGGAAGTACGTTCCCTCAGAAACGCCTTCAAAAGCGACGGAGCGAAAAAAGTTGTCGTGCGACAAATATCTTTCGACACTCGCGCGGTTACTGCGTGTAGGCAAGAGCGGGCGAAGCACTCCGCGCTTCCGCCCCCGCAAGCCCACGGGGGCACAGCGACCGCACCCTTTCCGCCCAGTGGGCCGGGCGCGGATACCAGCCCCCTACCGCCAAGTCATCCCATAAAACACTTTTACCGAATTTTTCATGATCGAACTCAAGTTCGCATCAACGCGGCCGGTCACCGCCCTGCGGATGCGGGACCGTCGCCCTCCCCGGCAACGACGAGGGGGCGCCCCGCGCCGTGCGCGAAGCGCCCCCGAACCGGGAACCGCCTGGGGTCAGCCGACCGGCTCCTTGGCGCGCTCGGACCCGGCGGCCGCGCCCTTGCGCTCCCTGCGCAGCTCACGGCGGGCCTGCCTGCGGGCCGCGCCGCGCTGCCTGCCCCACTCCACCAGCTGGTAGAGGACGGGGACCAGGATCAGCGTGAGCACGGTGGAGGTCACCAGACCGCCGATCACCACGATCGCCAGCGGCGCGGAGATGAACGCCCCGCCGCCGGTGACGCCCAGGGCCATCGGGGTCAGCGCCGCGACGGTCGCGAGCGCCGTCATGAGGATGGGTCGCAGACGGTGCCGGGCACCCTCCACGATCGCCTCCCTGAGCGGCATCCCGTTGTTCTGGTTCTGGTTGATCAGGTCCATCAGGACGATGGCGTTGGTGATCACCACACCGATGAGCATCAGCATGCCGACCATGCCCGCCACACCCAGCGGGGTGCCGGTGACCAGCAGCAGCCCCAGCGAACCGGTGATCGCGAACGGCACCGAGATCAGGAGCATGAGCGGCTGGAGCAGGCTCTTGAAGGTCGCCACCATGATCAGGTAGCAGATGACGATCGCGGCGACCATCGCCAGCATCAGCTGCGCGAAGCCCTCGCTCTGGTCCTGGCTGACGCCGCCCAGGGTCGCGGTCGCGCCCTCGGGCAGGTCCATGGAGGCCAGGGCCTGCGTGATCTCGGCGCTCACCGCGCCCAGGTCGGAACCGGTGGCACTCGCCGACACGGTGGCGCTGGTGATGCCGTCGATCCGCGTGAGCTCCGGCGGCTGCTGCACCTCCGCCACCTCGGCGACGTCGGACAGCGGGACCGCCTGTCCGGTCGGCCCCGTGATGGGCAGGTCCTCCAGCTCGGCCACGGTCTGGGGGGCCTCGTCGACGCGGACCACCATGTCGCGGCGCGTGTCGTCGAGGGTGACGGTTCCGACGCTCTGCCCGTTGAAGGCGGCGGTGACCTGCTGGCCGATCATGGCCTCGGTCATGCCCCGCTCGGCGGCCTCCTCGCCGTCGACGCGGACCTCCAGCGCGGGCTGGGACTCGGCGATGCTGTTGGCGACGTCGTCGGCGCCGTCGATGCCGCGCAGCTCGTCCTCGACCATCCCGGCGGCCTCGGCCAGTGCCTCCTGGTCGTCGGCGCTGACCCGCACCTCAATGCCCGAACCGCCCATGGCGGCCATGGCGCTCAGGCGCGGCTCGTACTCGGTGTCCAGGTCCTCCATGGCCGTGCGCAGCACCTCGCGGTTGCGGGCCTGGTCGGTGTCGGGGTCCGCGGTGATGCTGTAGTCCACCTGGGCCGCACCGCCGCCGCCCATCATGGCGGCCATACCGCCGCCGCCGACGTTGGTCTGGTAGGAGTCCACCCAGGCGTAGCCGTCGAGGACCTCCTCGACCTTGGCCGCCTCCTCGTCGGCGACCTCCAGGGACGTGCCCGGGGGCAGTTCCTGGACGATCTGGTAGGTGTTCTCCTCGGACTGGCCCATCCAGTCGGTCTCGATGCCGCTGGCCATGACGACCGTGCCGCCGAAGATCACGGCGCTGGCGATGAGCGTGGTGATCGTGGCGGTCCTGCGCTTGGTGGTGATCCAGCGGATGACCGGCAGGTAGGCGCGCTGGAGCGGGCTGCGCGTCTCCCGCTCGTACTCCTCGCGCTCGATCTCCTCCTGGGTGGCGTCCCCGATCTCCCTGGGGCGCATGAACCAGTAGCACAGCACCGGGATGAGGGTGATGGAGACGATCAGGGAGGCGACCAGGGCCAGGCTGGCGGTGACCGCGAACGGCAGGAAGATCTCGCCGACCTGGCCGCCGACGAAGGCCAGCGGCAGGAACACGGCGACGGTCGCGAGCGTGGAGGAGACCACGGCGGTGGCGACCTCGCGCACGCCCTGCTTGACCGCGGCCATCCGCTCCTTGCCGTAGTCCAGGTGCCTGCGGATGTTCTCCAGGACCACGATGGAGTCGTCCACCACGCGTCCGATGGAGATGGTGATGGCGGCGAGGGTGAGCATGTTCAGCGAGAAGTCGAACGCCTGCATGCCCAGGAACCCGATCAGCACCGACACCGGGATCGACACCGCGATCACCAGGGTCGAGCGGATCGAGAACAGGAAGACCAGGATGACGATCACGGCGGCCAGCAGGCCCATGCCGCCCTCTTCGAGCATCGCGACGATGGACTCGTTGATGTAGGGGGCCTGGTCGAAGACCACGCTGATGTCGATGTCCTCGCCCAGGACGTCGGCCTGCTCGTCCAGGACCGACTGGACGCCCTCGGAGACCTCGACGGTGTTGCCGTCGGGGGTCTTCATGACCATGACGCCGATGCTCGGGTCGCCGTTGACGCGCGCCAGGCTGGCGGCCTCGTCCTGGACGAGTTCGACCTCGGCGACCTCGGAGAGCCGGACCGGCTCGGCCGGGGCGGCCGGGGGCGCGCCGGGCGCCGCGGCGGACATGTCCGCTCCCGCGGCGGCGGGCTGGAGCCAGACCTCCTCGACCTGCTCGATCGAGGTGAACTGGTCACCGGTGGTCACGCTCAGGCTGCGGCCGTCGGACTCGACGTCCCCGCCCGGCTGGAGCAGGCCGCTGGACTGGAGGGCGTCCACGAGGCTCTGCGGGGACAGGCCGTTGGAGGCGAGTTCGTCCTCGTCCGGCGTGACGACCACGTCGGACTCCACCGCGCCGGTGAGCGTCGCCGAGCGCACGCCCTCGACGGACTCCAACTCGGGGATGAGGTGGGTCTCCAGGGGGTCGACCATGGCCTGGTCGTCGCCGTCCTCGGCGCCCGCCGCGAGCATCACGACCGGCATCATGTCCGTGCTGAAGGACATGACGCTGGTGTCGACGCCCTCGGGGAGCATGCCCGCGACCTGGTCGACGGCGATCTGGGTCTGGCGGACGAGGTCGTCCTGGTCCTGGCCGTAGTCGAACTCGACCGTGACCTGGGAGGAGCCGGTGCTGGAGGTCGACGTGACCGTGGTGACGCCCGGGACGCTCTGGACGGCCTGTTCCAGCGGCTCGGTGACCTGGCTCTCCACCACCTGGGGGGCGGCCCCCTGGTAGGTGCCGGAGACCATCACCATCGGCAGGGACATGTCGGGGAAGAGCTCGCGCTTGGCCGACGTCGCTGCGAGAACTCCGAAGAAGAGGACTGCCAGGGTGATGAGCAGGACCAGCGCCCGGTTGCCGAGCGACATGACCGCGGCGCGGTTCATACCCGGGTCCCTTCCACGCTGGTGGCAGCGGTCCCCGTCCGGGGGAGGCCCGCGGCGCGGGCCCTTGCGGCCGATCTGGACATGAGAGGTTCTCGCTCCTAGTTCACTGCGGACACGGGGCGGGCCGTGATGTGTGGGTCGTCGAGCGCGTGTACGCGCCGGGGCAGCACACAGTCGTCCGCCGGTACTGGGACCGGGCTCGAACGTGTGGTGACGGAGGTGCCGGTGTCTGGATCGCCCGGGCGCGGAACGGCCGTGTCAGCCGTCTCTACCGGGCCTCGTGCACCTGCCGGGCGCACTACTCACCATACGTCGCGTTATATCGGGACCTGGGGCTCCCCCACACGATTCAGGGAAGTCTCAGGGACGCGTCAGCCTTCTGTCAGGGTCGGTTTCTGACCAAAGTAGGTGTCCTCATCCGTAAGTCGGAGCCGGACGGGATGAAATGCGGCTTTCCGCGGCGGCGCAAGGAGGTTGTCCTGTAACGGACATCACGGTGGCAACTTCCGGCCACCCGGAAAACGGCCCCGAACGCGGGGTCACCGGAGGTGACGGAGCGGGCTCGGCGGGGAGCCGCGCGCCACGGCCCCGCGGAGGCGACGGGGAGCCGCGCACACCCCGGGCTCGCGTGCACCGGGTCGGCCGCCGCCGGGCGGCCCGCGCACCCCGGACGCGTGGAGGCGGCCGCGCGGGAGCGGGCCCGGGGCTGGACCTTGACCCGCCCGCCCCGGCCCCGGGGACGCGGCGCTCAGGCGGGCCGCCGCTCCCCGGGGGCCTCGTGCGGCTGCGCGGTCCCCCACACCACGCCCAGGAGGTCCTCCAGGGCGTGGGCCAGGGAGTCGTCCACAAGCGCGTAGCTGACCTGGCGCCCGCGCGCGGAGGTGCTCACGAGGCCGCAGTCACGCAGGCAGGCGAGGTGGTTGGAGACGTTCTGCCGGGTGAGCCCCAGTTGCTCGGCGAGTCCGGCGGGGTAGTGGGGACCGTCGAGGAGCGCCAGCAGGAGGCGGCAGCGGGTGGGGTCGGACAGGGCGCGGCCGAGCCGGTGGATGGCGGACAGGCGCTGCTCGGAGGTCAACATGAAAACCATTGTACATGGCTTGCTGTATAGACAGCCAAGGCTGTATAAACAGTGGAGGCTGAACCATGGGTGCCGCGCACGGCGGCTCCGGGAGAGGACGTCGGAACGGGGGAGCTGATGGGCCTGGGACACGACCACGGGCACGGGCACGGTGTCACAGCCGGGGCCGCCAACAGCAGGCGGCTGGCGGCGGTCCTCGGGATGATGCTCGTCGTCGCCGTGGTCCAGGTGATCGGCGCCGCGCTCAGCGACAGCCTGGCCCTGCTCGCCGACGCCGGGCACACCGTCACCGACTCCTTCGGGGTGGCCCTGGCCCTGGTGGCCGTGTGGATCGCCGCGCGGCCCGCCACCAGCAGGCGCACCTTCGGCTACCAGCGCGCGGAGATCCTCGCCGCCGCCGTCAACGCGCTGGTGCTGTTCGTCCTGTGCGGGTTCATCGTGGTGGAGGCGGTCGAGCGGCTCCGGACGCCCGCCGACGTGTCCGGGCCGGGCATGATCGCCGTGGCCGCCTTCGGCCTGGTCATGAACATCGGCGCGCTGTTCGTCCTGCGCTCGGGCGCCCGCGCGAGCCTCAACGTCAAGGGCGCCTACCTGGAGGTCATGGGCGACGCCCTGGCCTCGGCCGGGGTGATCGCGGGCGGTGTCGTCGTCTGGCTGACCGGCTGGGACCGGGTGGACACCCTCGTCTCACTGGGCATCGCGGCGATCATCGTGCCCCGCGCGTGGGCGCTGCTGCGCGAGGCCGTGCACATCCTGCTGGAGGCCACCCCGCAGGACATGGACCTGAGCGAGGTCCGCGACCACCTGCTCGGGCACCCCGCCGTCCTGGACGTCCACGACCTGCACGCCTGGACCATCACCTCCGGAGTCCCCGTGATGTCGGCGCACGTGGTGGTCGCCGAGGAGCACCTGCGCGACAGCGGCCGCATGCTGGACGAACTCCACGCGTGCCTGACCGGCCACTTCGACGTCGAGCACTCCACCCTGCAACTGGAGCCGCCCGGCCACGCCGACCACGAGGGCGCCCGCCACCCCTGACCTGGGTGGAGGTGCGCCCGGTGCCCCGCGACCGGCCTCCGGCGGGACCGCGCGCGCCGTGTCCCCGCTGGTGGAGACCGCCGCGGACGCCACCAGCACACCCCCCGCACGGTTACGATGCTGGACGGGCCGTCGACGTGCCACCATCGGAACCCTCTGGCACGATTCCCCGCGCCCAGGAACGCTTAAGGAGACACCGTGGCACCCTTCCCGACCCGCGGTCAGCGGTGAGCGAGAACCGGCTGAGAACGGGGATGCGCGCCCTGCGCAGGCTGCGCGGCTCGATCCTGCCCCTCAGGGCGGCCAGGCTGTCGTACAAGCTGCGCCGCGAACTGAGCTCCACCCGCGAGGCCAGCACGTGGCGCCAGCCCGCGCGGGTGTTCCTCATGGCCTACGTGATCGTGGACCTGATGGGCACAGTGCTGCTGATGACCCCGCTGACCACGCCCGATCACCATGGCTTGGAGTTCGTCGAGGCCTTCTTCATCGCGACCTCGGCGCTCTCGGTGTGCGGGCTGAGCGTGATCAGCATCGGCAGCGACCTGAACACCTTCGGCCAGGGGGTGGTCCTGGTGCTCATGCAGGTCGGCGGCATGGGCATCATGACCCTGGCCTCCCTGCTGGGCACCGCGATGATCCGCCGGTTCGGGCTGCGCATGCAGCTCACTGTGCAGACCGAGACCCGGAGCCTGTGGGTGGGCGACGTGCGCGGCCTGGTCAGCCGGGTGGCCCTCATCTTCCTCATCTGCCAGGGCCTGACGTTCCTGCTGATCACGCCGAGGATGTGGCTGGGCTACGACATGCCCCTCGGGGAGGCCGTCTACTCGGGCTTCTTCCACTCGATCTCGGCCTTCAACAACGCCGGGCTCTCCCTGTACGGGGACAGCATGATGCGCTTCTCCGGCGACGCGTTCGTCCTGGTGCCGATCGCCCTGGCGGTGATCCTCGGCGGCATCGGCTTCCCCGTCCTGTTGGAGCTGCGGCGCGAGCTGCGCACCCCGCGCCTGTGGAGCCTGCACACCAAGCTCACCGTCACCACCACCACGATCCTCTTCGCGGCCGGAGCGCTGCTGGTCACGGTGATGGAGTGGCACAACCCCCAGACCCTCGGTCAGATGCACTGGTGGGCCAAACTCGTCGACGGCTTCTTCCACGGCGTGATGCCCCGCAGCGGCGGCCTCAACTCCGTCGACACCGGGGAGATGGAGGACGCCACGCTGCTGGTGACGATCATGCTGATGTTCGTCGGCAACGGCAGCGCCGGAACGTCCGGGGGCATCAAGGTGGCCACCCTGGCGGTGATCTTCCTGGTGGTGGCGGCCGAGGTCCGCGGCAACGACAAGGTCCACGTCTACGGGCGCCAGCTGTCGCCCGGGGTGATCCGGCAGTCGCTGAGCCTGGTGTTCCTGTCCGCGACGGTGGTGGCCTTCACCACCGTCCTGCTGGTGCGCACCACCCCGTTCGAGCTGCTTCCGGTGATGTTCGAGGTGGTGTCGGCCGTCGGCGTGGTCGGCCTGTCCACCGGCATCACCGCGGACCTGGCGCCGTGGGCCCAGTTCCTGCTGGCCCTGCTGATGGTGGCGGGGCGGATCGGCCCCATCACCTTCGTGACGGCGCTGGCCTTCCGCGACCACCGCCGGCGCTACGATCTCGCCGAGGCGCGGCCGATCATCGGCTGAGAGCACTCCGAGGGAAGGAAGGGACACCGTGCAGCAGCACAGGAGACTCACCGACAAGCGGGTCCTGGTCATCGGCCTGGGCCGGTTCGGCAGTTCGCTCGGCCTGGAGCTGGTCAGCCGGGGGTGGGAGGTCCTGGGCGTGGACTCCAGCCCACGGCTGGTGCAGTCCTTCGCCGACGCGCTCACGCACACGGTGATCGCCGACGCCACCGACGAGGAGGCGCTGCGCCAGGTGGGCGCGGGCCAGTTCCACAGCGCGGTGGTGGCCATCGGCACCCACCTGGAGGAGAGCATCCTGGCCACCTCGCTGCTGGTGGACATGGGGGTCTCCAACATCTGGGCGAAGGCGACGAGCCGCCGCCACGGCCGCATCCTGGAGCAGGTCGGCGCCACCCACGTGGTGCTGCCCGAGCACGACATGGGCGAGCGGGTCGCGCACCTGCTGTCGGGAAGGATGCTCGACTACGTGGAGCTGGAGGAGGGCTTCTCGCTGGGCAAGACCAAGGCGCCCAAGGAGCTCATCGGCAAGACGCTGCGCGAGACGCGGGTCCGCCAGCACTACGGGATCACGGTGGTGTCGGTGAAGCGGATGGGTGAGGAGTTCACCTACGCCACCCAGGAGACGGTGCTGAACAAGGGCGACGTGATCGTGGTCGCAGGGCGCACCGACGACGTGGAGCGCTTCTCCGAGTCCACCTGAGCCGGGCCGCACGGCGGCGGAAGAGGGCAGGAACCGCTGCGGGGCCGTGGAAACCGGTGGGGCGGGGAGGCCGCGGGGAGGCGCCCGGCGCCGTCGGTTCCGTGCCCGGCCGCCCGCTCCGCGCGCCCGCGGACAGTGGTTCCGGGGGCGCGTGAGCGTTGCGCTGCGAATGGACAAATTGACAACCGTTTTCATTATCCCGACAATTGACCCATGCGAACTGGGACAACCGTGCGGGCCGCCGCCCTCGGCGCCGCGACACTTCTGACGATCACCGCCTGCGGAAGCGGCGGCGAGGGGGCCGACGACTCGGGTGTCTCCCCCGCCGACGCGGACCTGACCGTGGTCACCGGCGTCTACCCCCTGGAGTGGCTGGCCGAGCAGATCGGCGGCGACCGGGTGGCGGTCGTCCAGCTCACCGAGCCGGGCACCGAACCCCACGACCTGGAGCTCACGGGCCGGCAGGTCGCCGAGGTCAGCGAGTCCGACATCGCCTTCTACGTGGAGGGCCTCCAGCCCGCCGTGGACGAGGCGATCGCGCAGGAGGCCTCCGAGAGCGCGTTCAACGTCGCCGACGTCGTGGAACTGCACCCCGCAGGGGAGGGCGGCCACGACCACCCGGAGGGTGACGAGCACGCCGAGGAGGGCCACGCCGAGGACGAGCACGGCCACGGCGAGGAGGAGGGTCACGCGGAGGAGGGCCACGACCACGCCGAGGACGAGGCGCACGCGGAGGAGGAGGCCGCCGCCGAGGAGGAGCACGACCACGGCGAGTACGACCCCCACTTCTGGCTGGACGTGGACCTGATGGCCCAGACCGCCCAGGCGCTCGGCGACCGGATGGCCGAGGTCAACCCCGAGGGCGCCGACGGCTACGCGCAGGGCGTGGAGGCCGTGACCGCCGAACTGGAGGCGATCGGCCAGGAGTACGAGGAGGGGCTGTCCTCCTGCGAGCACGACGAGGTGGTCGTGGGGCACACCGCCTTCACCTACCTGACCGAGTCCTACGGCCTGGAGCAGATCGGGGTCAGCGGGGTGGACCCCGAGACCGAGCCCTCCCCCTCGCAGATCGCGGCCATCACCGACATCGTCGACGAGCGCGGTATCGGGACGGTCTTCACCGAGCCGCTGATGCCCGCGGCGACCGCCGAGACCATCGCCGCCGAGACCGGCGCCCAGGTGGAGGTGCTCGACCCGCTGGAGGGCGTCACCGAGGACTCCCCCGGCGACGACTACCCGTCGATCATGCGGGGCAACCTGGAGGCGCTGACCACCGCGCTGTCCTGTTCCTGAGCCCTCGGCCCGTCCCACCGCACCGGCCCCGTCGGCCCCGGGCACCCGCCCCGGCCGACGGGGCCGACGCGCTTTCGCGCCCCCTGCCCCGCCTCCCGGGAGAGGGCTTTCCCGGCAGGCGGGGCCTCCGCGCTTTCGCGCCCCACGCCACCATCGCCGCACAGGGAATATGCGCGCGCTCGCGTCCTCTCTTCCCGCCCGACCGAAACCACCCCGGGCCACGTGGACACGGCACACGGGCACGCCACGGGTTACATGGCGCTTACATACCACCAAACCCCCGGACAAGTGGCGGGGGTCACGCTATGCTTGTGAACGTGTCGGTGCCAATGCACGTGCATCTGGCAGTGCATAAGCACGGACGTTCCCCTCGAAGAGACATAAGGAGCAGCATGACCGCACACAACGGCATCCCCGCGACCCAGCTCACCGAGGCGGCCTGGCAGAAGGCCCGGCGCAGCAACTCCCAGGGCGCCTGCGTCGAGATGGCCCGCCTCGGCGACGGCTCCATCGCCGTACGCAATTCGCGGTTCCCGACCGGACCGGCGCTGGTCTACACCCAGGAGGAGATCGACTGCCTCATCCTGGGCGCCAAGGACGGGGACTTCGACAACCTGCTCAGCTAGGGTCCTTCGACCCCTCTGGCGCGTTCGGCCCCACGGCACACAGGAGGGGTTACCGCTCGGCGGTGACCCCTTCTCCCCCGGGCACCGGCCCGGTCCGCTCGCCTTCTCCCCGGCCGGTCCGCGACCGCACGCGCCCGGCGGCCCGCCCGGGCGTATGTGCCCGAAAACCCGGAAAGGCCCGCCTCGGCGAGCCTCTCGTATCCCTGAGCGCGTGCTCCGGGTCCCCTCCACCCGTCCCACGCCGCTGCTCAGTCGAATGCCTTGTCCAGGTCCTCCAGCATCTGTTCCAGCAGCTCCAGCGTCTCGTCCGGCGTGGCCGCGGCGACGCTGAGCCGGGTCATGGCCTTGGTGTAGGCCTCCACCACCGGCCTGCGGTCGATGATCTCGCCGTCGGTGAGCTGCTCCAGGTAGACCATGTCCGCGAGCTCGAACTCCGAGTAGCGCAGGAGCGTGAACGAACCCGCCTCGGCCGCGTGCGCGCCCACCGCGAAGGGGACGATCTGGAGGGTGATGTTGTCGTACTCCTTGCTGAGCTGGATGAGCCACTCCAGCTGACCGCGCATGATCTCGCGCCCGGCCTCCGGTCCGCCGATGGGTCTGCGGACCGCGGCCTCGTCGAGGATCACCCACATGCGCATGCTCGTGTCGGTGCGCAGGCGCCGCTGTCTCCTGAGTCTGGCGTCGACGCGCTGCTCGGTGACCTCGTCGGTCTCCACGCCGCCGGAGATGACCGCCCGCGCGTACTCCTCGGTCTGGAGCAGCCCCGGAACGAACTGGGACTCGTAGATGCGGATGTGGTCGGCGGCCTCCTCGAAGCCGACGTAGCGGATGAACCACTTGTGCAGTGACTCCCCGTACTCCTTCCACCAACCGGGCTTGTTGGATTCGCGCGCGACTTCGAGGATTTCCTTGATCCTCCTGCGGTCGGAGACCCCGTACATCTTGAGGAGGTCCTCGATATCGCGCAGCTTGAAACCGACCCGGCCGAGTTCCATACGGCTGATCTTCGACGCCGATGCCCGAATCTTGTTCCCGGCGTCCTCCCGACTGATAGCACGCGCTTCGCGAAGCTGGCGCAGCTCGTGCCCGATCAGCATGCGGCGCACAGTGGGGCCGCTCCCCTGGCGCAATCGAGCGATATCCACGTTCGCCGCCTCTCCCTCATTCCTCGCACAAGGGCACCCATGCGACGGGACACCTTTGCCGTGCGGACAAGACACTACAGGTACACGATAGAACGATAGAGCAGTGGTGCCTTCGGATCCCGATCCGGCACCCCTCCAGCACCTCCGGGGAGGGCCGATCCGCCGGAGGACAGCGCCGCCGGAAGCACCGGGCGGAGCGCCCGGCGGGAACCCCGGGACTCACACGAATTGCGCCCAAACGAACTTTCCGCCGGGCGGCGTGGGAATCACACCCCACTCTCGCGCGAAAGCACTCACCAGGGCAAGCCCCCGACCGCCCTCCAGGTCGAGATCGGTTTCCCTTCTCTGCGGCAGCCGGTCTCCACCGTCACGAACCGCGCAGATGAATTCGCTGCCGCTGCGCATGAGCGAGAGCTGAATACCGCCATCGCTCTGCCCTGTCAAGGGCAGAGGGCCACCATGCCGGAGCGCATTGGTGACCAATTCCGAAACGACCACCGCGACATCGCTGGACAAGTAGTGCATCTCCCATTCGCGGAGAAGCGCCTCGGAAATCTCGCGCGCGGCCCCCACCGAGTGGGGGCGCGGCTCGAAGCTCCACGTGACGGCGTCGTGCCGGTCCCCGCAGACGGGGGTGTTCCAGCGGCGGGAACCGTGCGTCAGGACCTTGAGCCACCAGCCACCGGCCGGATCGGCCACCGCCTCAGCGCACTCCATGCCTTCCACTCCTCCCTGACGCACCGCTGCGTGGGCGTCGGTGACACGACCGGGCGGGCCGTGTCCGCGTGCAGGTCGGTCTCGTGCCGCTGCACGACTCGAATGCACGTGCATCTTCGTCTTGCAGGCAATCGTAGGCCAAGCCCCGACGATGTGCAGGCAAACGGGAAGACGACTTCGCCCGACCCGTGAAGCGGGTCGGCGCGGACCGCCCTATTCACGGGTGGGGCCGTTCCGGACACACCCCGTCCACCTACCGACCGGTTGGCATGTGGATAGGATCTCCTCGCGCCCACCACGCGAATTCTTGGAGGTAATCCCATGTCACCAACGCCCCGTGTGGCCATTGTGACCGGTGCGGCCCGTGGGATCGGTGCCGCCGCTGCTGAGCGCCTGGCGCGCGAGGGCCGGTCCGTCGCCGTGCTGGACCTGAGGGAGTCCGACGCCCAGGAGGTCGTCGACCGCGTCACGGCCGCGGGCGGCACCGCCCTGGCCGTGGGCTGCGACGTGTCCGACCCCGACCAGGTGACCGCCGCCGTCGACATCGTCGCCGAGCGCCTGGGCCCGCCCGCGATCCTGGTGAACAACGCCGGGGTCCTGCGCGACAACCTGCTGTTCAAGATGTCCGTGGAGGACTGGGACACCGTGATGAACGTGCACCTGCGGGGCTCGTTCCTCATGAGCAGGGCCGCCCAGGCCCACATGACCGCGGGCGGCTGGGGCCGGATCGTCAACCTGTCCAGCTCCTCCGCGCTGGGCAACCGGGGCCAGGCCAACTACTCCGCGGCCAAGGCCGGGCTCCAGGGGTTCACCAAGACCCTGGCGATCGAACTGGGCAAGTTCGGCGTGACCTGCAACGCGGTCGCGCCCGGGTTCATCGAGACCGCCATGACCAGGGCGACCGCGGAGCGCATCGGCGTCAAGTACGAGGACATGAAGGCCTTCAAGGAGGCCGAGATCCCGGTGCGCCGGGTGGGCGTGCCCGAGGACATCGCCAACGCCGTCGCCTTCCTCACCGGTGAGGAGGCCGGGTTCGTGTCGGGCCAGGTCCTCTACGTCGCCGGCGGCCCGCTGGACTAGCTGACCGGGACCGAAGGGTCCGCCTGGGCGCGCCCCCCGGGGATGATCTTGCTCCCAGCGCCACTGTCGACGCCGAAACCGGCACCAGGAGCAAGATCACCGCGGTTCAGAACCCTTGCGCCCGGTCCCCCGTGCCCCGTCCGGAGTCCTCCGGGCGGGGCACACGTGCGCACGGGCCGGGGGGTGCGCCGGGGGCCGTTCGTCCCGGCCCGGGGACGGCGCCGGGGGTCATCCGCCCGGGTCCTCGGCGGCGCGGGCCTCCTCCATCGCCGTGGTGACCGCGGCCGCCACCTCCTCCACCAGGGCGACACCGGTGGTGTAGTCGGGGCTGCCGTCGGTCAGGACCGCGATCAGGTACTCGCGTCCGGGTCCAGCCACGTAGCCGACGCTGTTGACGTTCCACAGGCCGCCGTTGGCCTCGCGCGGGGTCCAGCCGTTCTTGAGCCCGACGGTGTCGTCGGGGCCCGCGCTGGCCGAGACCCCCCAGGACTGCTCGGCGGCGACGGACTCCATCAGCCCGCGCGCGTAGGCCCGGTCCTCCTCCGCCAGCGGGCTCCCGTCGCAGTAGAGGGCGCGCAGCAGCCGCACCTGGTCGGCGGCGGTGGTCATGGTGGCACCCCACCGGCCGCGCGGATGGGGGTCGGTGTTGGTGAAGCCCAGCGCCCGCGCGCCCTCGACGAAGCCGTCGGTGAACCCGATCCGCGAGTACAGGCCGTCGGTGACGTCGTTGTCGCTGTAGCGGATCATGCGGGAGACCTGGGAGCGCTCGGCTCCGGTGAGGTCGCGGCCCTCCTCCTCGGCGCGCAGCAGCAGCATGGTGAGGATGGTCAGCTTGGCCACGCTCGCCGTGGGGAACTGCCGGTTGGCGTCGTGGCTGAAGGTGGCGCCGGTGCGCAGGTCCTGCACCGCGACCGCGAAGTCGGCCGGGTGCTCCTCCCCGATCGCCCCGATCCGCGCGGTGAGCTCCTCGCGCTGGGCGGGGGTGAGGCCCTGCCCTCCGGTTTCGGGCGCGTCGACGGGAGCGAGGGGCACCAGGGGGAACGCGCTCTCGGAGACCAGCGAGCGGAACAGGGCGGGGTCCGGGCGGGGCGGTGCCGCCCCGGAGGCCGAGGTGGCGCCGGGCAGGGCGAAGGCCATGAGCACCGCGAGGACGACCGCCACGACGGCGACGGCCCGGGCTCGGTTGTCGGCGGGGGGATGCCGGGGCACGCTATCACCGGTTCGCTGACACGCGGATGGGCTGGAGTACCGCCATTATTCAGCGAAATGTCGCGAATACGAACATCTCGATACCGAATCGGTACCGGGTTCCCCCTTTTCGTCCGTCCCCGTGGGCGAATCCTCAGCGCCGGGTGTCCTCGTCGATACCGCGGGCCACCAGGGCCTCCCCCGTAGCGTCGGCCATCCGCAGCAGCTGGACGATGACCGGCACCACGAGCAGGTGGGGGCGGCCGGACAGGCCCCGCGCGCGGTAGGCCTCGCGCGCGGCCCGCCAGGCGGAGGCGGCCATCGGGATGGAGCGGACGGTGAGCGCCAGGACGAGGGCGATCCGGTCGGGGTTGGCGCCGACGTGCCTGAGCGGGCGGGCCATCCGCTCGAAGAGGTCGAGCATCGCGCGCACGCGGGTGGTGAGCGTGACGAGGTTGGCGAACAGGACGAGCGCGGCCAGCTGGGCGCACAGGCGCAGGGCCGTCTGCCAGTCCGCGAACAGGACCTGGAACAGGCCGATGGCCAGCAGGAACGGCCACAGCGCGCGCAGCGCGGACCAGGCCCGCCCCAGCGGGAGACCGGCCAGCGGGTACAGCGCGAACGCGGCGGCCAGGGCGCCGACGGCGACCCGGTGGTCGGCCCAGACGACGAGGCCGACACCGGCCAGCAGCAGCGCGAGGAGCTTGGCCCCGGCCGGGGTCCGGTACAGGAACCCGGTGCCGGGGACGTAGAGGCCGACCGTGCTCACCGCTCGTCCATGAGCTTGGTGTAGTGGGGCACGGCGTCGCCGGGAACGCCGTCGAAGACCACCCGGCCCGCGTCCATGACCAGGACCCGGTCGAAGCCGTCGAGCAGGTCGAGGTCGTGGGTGAACAGGACGACCTGCTGCTCCAGCCCGTCCAGGGTCCGGTGCACCATGCGGGTGTTGCGCAGGTCGAGCAGGGTGGTGGGCTCGTCGCAGACCAGCACCTCCGGCTCGGTGACCAGCACCGAGGCCAGGGCCAGGAGCTGCTTCTGCCCGCCCGAGAGCAGGTGCCCGGGGTGGTCGCGGTGGCCGTCGAGCCCGTAGCGGACCAGGGCCGCCTCCACCCGGCGGGCGGTCTCCTCCCGGCCCAGCCGCAGGGAGCGCAGACCGATCTCCACGTCCTCGGCGACGGTGGGCATGATGATCTGGTTGGCGGCGTCGGAGAAGACGAAGCCGACCCTGCGGCGGACGTGCTTGGCGTGGCGCCGGGTGTCCCACTCCCCCAGCGTCACACGGCCCTCGTCGGGGACGACGAGGCCGTTGAGGGTGCGGGCGAGCGTGGACTTGCCCGATCCGTTCGCCCCGATCACGCCGATGCGGTGCTCGGCGAGGTCGAGGGTGACGTCGCGCAGCACGGCGCGGTCGTCGTAGGAGTGGGAGACGCCCTCCAGGCGCAGCATCAGGATTCCCCGCGGTCGGTACCGGCCTCCACGACGGGGCGGCCCGCGGGCGGGATCGGGTAGGCGCGGTAGACGGCGCTGGCGATGAGCGCGGTGACCACGGCCTTGGCCAGGTCGCCGGGCAGGAAGGCCACCATGGAGTAGGCGGCGGCCAGGACGCCGTCGCCCATGACGACGGCCATCCAGGGGACGCCGATCGCGTAGATGACGAGGATGCCGCCGACGATGTTGACCGCCAGGCCCGCCCAGAACCGGTAGCGCCCCCGGCCGCCGCGGACCAGGAGGTCGGTGAGCAGGCCGATGACCAGGGCGGCGAAGACCCAGCTGACGATGAACCCGGCCGAGGGCCGGGCCAGGACCCCGACGCCGCCCATGCCGCCCGCGAAGAGCGGGAGCCCGGCCAGGCCGAGGGCCAGGAAGGCGGCGACGGCGAGGGTTCCGCGCTTCCAGCCCAGGAGGGCGGGGGCGAGCATGATGCCCAGGGTCTGGAGGGTGATGGGCACCGGCGAGAACGGCAGCGGGATGGCGACGGTGACGCTGAGGGCGGCGATGAGCCCGGCGAACACGGCGATGAGCGCGAGGTCGCGGGCGGTCAGGCCCTTGTAGCGGACGTTGGTCCTGGTCGTGGGCATGGGCGGTTCCCCTGGGAGGTCGCGGAGGCGGATCTCTGCCCATTGTCCGTTATGGCGGTGACCAGGACGAAGGTCGGGGCGCACAGTTCTGCGGGCCCCGGGGTTGTAGGGGGTCGCCTGAGACGGGAGTCACAGCGGTCCAGGTCGGAGGGGTTGGTCGGAGGTGTCCGGCGGAACCGGATGGTGAGGAGGGACTGGCATGAGCCCGCCCCATCCGCGGTGATCTTGTACTTATAGCGAGGTTCGAGTACCGAGCCGCGCTATAAGTACAAGATCACCGCAGGTCAGAGCACTCGGGTCACACCGGCAACGTATCCGGCGGCCCGTCAGGCAGGCGTGCCGTCCTCGCGCAGGGAAGACAGGAACGCACTCCCGTCGGAGCCGGGGAAGGCGAGGTGCCCGAGGGAGCGGTTCTGGGTGTCCCGGACGCGGACGTGGGAGGCGGCCTCAGCGACCTCGACACATGAAGGTCCATCACCGCTGTAGCTGGACTTACGCCAAGGAGTGGTGATCGGTTCCAAGTTTCCGCCTCACTTGTACTTGGTGGGTGCCTCTTCGACCAGGGTTGCCGACTTCCGCGGGCTCAGCGCTCTTTCCCGAAGACCGTCGAGGGTCCTGGTGTAGTACGCGACTTCCTCGGGGTCTTCCCAGTGGGACGCGCCGAGGCCGTATTCCATGTACCCGACATCGCCATAGGTGACCATGCGATTCCCCGACGCGGGAAACGACAGGACGGTGAAGGAGCCGAACCCGGCAGGGTGCTCTCCCGCCTCGAACGGCAGGATCCGACACGGGACATGGGGAAGATCGCAGCGTTCGCGGAGGCGGCGAAGCTGGGCCGCCATGACCTCGGGGCCACCAACCTCTCGGTGGAGCGAGGCCTCGTTCATGACCACGTCCAGTTCCGGTGGCTGTTCTCCGGTCAGCCTCTCCTGGCGTGCCACACGCAGCGCAGCATGTTCGCGTGCCTCCTCCGGGGAGACGCCGACGGTTGCCTCGGCAAGCGCGAAGGCGTACTCCTCCGTCTGGAGAAGGGCGTGAACTGTCTCGCCTCGGTAGTCGCGGACACCGGACGCCTCGGTCTCCAGCCCGGCATAGGGCTCGAACCAGTCCGGGATCACCTTGCAGGAGCGCCACCAGCCCTTGCGACGCGCAGTGTGCGCAAGCTGGAAAGCGGCCCTGAACAGGCGTGACAGCACCCGGTCAGGGCCTTGGCCCACGACCTGGGTCAGACAGGTGAGGACCCAACGTCCAACCGTATCGTCCCTGATGTCCCCGAACCACGACGGCGGCTGCCGCTGCGGCGATGCTCCTTCCGGTTCGTCGGACGTCCCGAGAGCGTGGGGGAAGCCCGCGACTGGCTGCCGCGCAAGCTCGCCTTCTCGGACGCCCCGGAGGAGACCACCCGACAACACCCTGATCCTGCTCTCGGAGCTGGCGACCCACAACGTCAGGCACGCCCCGGCCAACAGCGTGGGGCTCGGCGACTTCTACGTCCGGGCGTTCCTCTTCCACGGCTGGCTGCGCGTGGAGGTTCTCGACGCCTACGGAGGAACCCCGGCCCCCGGGTCGTCACCCCCGACACCCGCGACGAGGGCGGACGCGGCATGGTTCTGGTGAACGCCCTCGCTTCTCGGTGGGGGAGCTTCCAATCCCTGCGCGGACCTGGGATGTTCTTCGAGTTGCGGTGGCGGGTGCCCGAGCCGCTGGCTTCGGTTGCCCCGGTGGTCCCCCTTCCCCGGAAGGGACAGGGAGCACCATGGAGGGCTACCACGTGAGGCCGAGCGCGACCGTGCTGACGCTGCGCGAGGAGTTCCCCGACTTCCTCGTCTGCGAACTGCGCGGAGGACAGGGACGACCCTGCCTCGTGGCGACCAGCACCCGGACCACCCCCACCGGTCAGCCCGAGCTGGTCGTGTGCGGAGGCGCAGAGGAACTGCGGAAGGCGCTGCGAGTTCTGGAAGGCGGTGCGGCATGAGCGCGGTCATGACCCTGGAGTCCGTGGAGGCCTCCGTCCCCCAGGAGGTGGGGCGCCTCCGTGCCACCTACCGCAAGCGGGGGTGGACGGTGTGGCACGGCAGCGCGACCGGCCAGTACTGGGCGGCTCACACCGGTCGCATGGTGATGCTGAGCGGTGACACCGCCCGGGAACTGGCGGCGGAGATCGAGAAGACGCAACCGAGCAGGCCACTGGCGGCGGTTCCCGCCCAGGTGCGGCGGTGGCACACGGAGCTGAGGCTGCCGCCGAGGCCCAGGCCGCGTACCTCCTGGGCTGGTCGGGGGCTGTGGCCAGCGGAAGGCGATAGGCGGTAGGCGGTGACGGCCGTGGTCCGGGAACCGGTGTTCCCGGGCCGCGGCCCGCGCGCACAGGCGGGCGGGAGCATCCGCGCCCGTGCTCGGGGCGCCGTCAGGCAGTCGCGGCCCCGGCGCGGCGGATGCGGGTGATCGGGACCGGGAGCACGCACACGGGGACGGGCAGGCGCAGCCGGTGGCCGGTGTCGGCCGGCACGCCCGTGTCGGGGTCCAGGCGCAGGGAGGCCAGCGAATCGCCGTTCTGGGCGGCCACGACCAGGTGGTCGGGCTCCTGGCGGTGTCCGCGCACGACGGTGAAGTTGCGCGGCCACTCCCCTCCGGCCGGGGTGTTGGCGACGTGCTCCAGGCGGGCGCCGCCCTCGCGGACGGCGAGGGTGGCGATCGTGTCCGCGCCCCGGTTGGACACGTACACGTGGTCGCCGTTCGTGAGGATCTCGGCGGGGAAGTTCTGGCCCGCCGCCTCCTCGCCGGTGGCGTGGACGGAGCCCAGGTGCTCGGCGGTGCCGGTGCCCGGGTTCCAGCGCAGGACGTGCACGCGCGAGTCCAGCTCGCCCGCCACGTAGAGGAACTCGCCGGAGACAGCGGTGTGCCGGGGGCCGGTGCCCGGGGGCAGAGCCACAGCGCCGACCTGCTCGCCGCCGCGCAGGACGCGCAGCTCGTCGGTGCCCAGGTCGGCCACCAGCAGGTGATGCTCGTCGGGGGCGGCGGCGCTGTGCGCGTGCGGCCCCTCCTGGCGGTCGGTGACCGGGCCGCTTCCGGAGTGCGCGAGCTCCGCCACCGCCTCGCCGGGGGAGCCGTCACCGGCCAGGGCGTAGACCGTGGCCACGCCGTTGGCGTAGTTGGTCACCGCCAGTTCGGAGCCGCGCGCGAGCACGTGGCAGGGTGACCCGCCGCCGGTGGGGGCCTGGCCCAGTTCGGTGAGCACGGCCCGGCCGTCGATCCGGAAGGCGGTGACGGTGCCCTTCTCGCGCTCGTTGACCGCGTACACCGTGGGCGGGTCCTCGCGGAAGGCCAGGAAGGACGGGCCCGGGGTGCGGGCGGCCGCGCCGCCGTCGGTCATCTCGCCGGTCATGGGGTCGAACCAGACGCGGTAGATCCCCTCGCCCTCCCCGGGAGGATCGGAGTCGGGGGTGTAGGTGCCCACCAGCAGGAGCCGCCTGCCGTCCATCGAGCCGTCCGCCGATCCGCCCACCGGGGGCCTCGCTTCCCTCGCGCCTGTGATGTCCGCCCGACAGTGGTCTACACCACCGAGGCACAGGGCGCATGCTACAGGCCGCGCCCGTCGGCCCCGAGGCCGGTCCCGGCGGGTCGGGCTCCCCCACCCCGCCACCAGGAGAAATACCGGCGGAAAAGAGGCCCGGCCCAAAAAAGGGTGTCCGTTCTGGCCATCTTCCGCCATAGGAAACGGGGGTCTGCATATATTTCCCCATAACGAACCAATAACGGAGAAACAGGGGGTGAGGCCCGTGGCGGACGACTGCCGCACTGACAGCACACTACGGGAGAAGTACGAGGTCCTGGCGGCCGGAACGGTGGCCGAGCGCGCGGACGAATGCCACCGGAGGCGGGAGTTCGACCACGAGTCGTGGCGTGAGCTGAGCGAGAACGGTGTCTGGCGGATTCCCGTTCCCGAGGAGATGGGCGGCCTGGGCGGGAACTGGTGGGACTTCGTCTCCGCCTTCCAGGGAATCGCCCGGGGAGGCCGCGACCTCGGTTTCTGCCTGTCCATGGTGGCCCAGACCGGACTCATCCGCGCCCTGGTCCGCGACGGGACGCCCGCCCAGCGCGAGTCGTGGTTGCCGCGCCTGCTGTCCGGCCAGGTGAGTTCCATGGCCTTGACCGAGGAGAGCGGCGGCTCCGACATCAGCAAGATGTCCGTCACCGCCGAGGCCGGTTCCGGCCGCCTCCACGGCACCAAGGTCCACATCACCAACGCCCCGGTGGCCGACCTCGCGCTGGTGCTGGGCCGCAGCGGCGACCTGGACCACGGGGCCGACGCCACCCTCTTCCTGGTGGACCTGCACGCCCCCGGGGCCGAGCGCGGCACCGCGGAGACCATGATGGGAAACCACAGCAGCCCCACCGGTCGGCTGGACTTCCACGGCGCGGGCATCGGCGCCGACGGCGTGCTCGGGCGGCCCGGGGGCGGGCTCTCCCTCATCCACGGGATCATGGCCTTCGACCGGCTGCTGTACGGCGTGCTGGCGGCCGCCTACCTCGAACCGCTCGTCGACGAGATGATGGACTTCGTCCACGAGCGCCGCGCGTTCCACGCCCCCCTCGCCGACCACCAGTACGTGCAGGGCCGTGTCACCGACACGCGCTTCGCGCTGGAGAGCACCCGGTGGGTGTCCTACGGCGCTCTGGAAGCCCTGTTGGAGGAGCGCCCCGACGCCGCCCTCCTGTGCTCGATCGCGAAGTTCCAGGCCGCCGAGTCCCTCAGGACCGGCACCGAGGACGCGCTGCGCGTCTTCGGCCACGCGGGCTACGAGGAGGGGCGGGTGTCCCGCTCGGTCCGCGACGCGCTGGGCACCCTGATCGCGGGCGGCACCGCCGAGATGCAGCGGAAGAACGCCTTCACGCAGATGTGCGGCCTGCGCCGCGCCCGCGGCTGACCCGCGACGGCCCCTCACCGTCGCCCTCCCGAGAGAAAGGACGTATCTCGCCATGCCCAAGATCATCGTCGCCAACGTCGACAGTGACGCGATGTGCGGCACGGACATGCCGCCGGACATCCACGCCCTCAGCTCGCTGTGCTGCTGCCGCCTGCTGGTGCTCGCCGAGGACGAGGACCTCGTCGTCCTGCCGCACGCCGTCTCCGAGGAGTTCGTCTCCTACGTGAACGGGCTGCTGGGGCGCAACCTCTCCGAGAAGAACGTCGTCCTGCCCAGGAACAGCGAGACCGAACAGCTCATCCTCAACTTCGACTCGCTCAACGACGGCTGGGTCGAGGAGCAGATCCGCCAACGGGTGGGGTCGGTCCGCGGGTGGACCCTGGAGGCGTACTTCCTGGACCGCGCCGCCCTGACCCTGGCCCGCTCCCTGGAGCTGGACGTGAGCCGTGTCGAGCCGGGCTTCCTCGAGGCGGGAGGAGCCGAGACCTACAACAGCAAGGTGCTCTTCCGGCAGCTGGCCGAGGTGTGCGGCACCCCCGTCGCGGAGGGGCGGATAGCCACCACCGCCGCCGAGCTCGCCCGCGCGGTCGGCGACCTCGTCGCGCGCAACGGCAGGGTCATGGTCAAGCAGGACACGAACTCCGGCGGCGCGGGCAACGTCGCGGTCACGGTCCACGGCGAGACGGAACTGACGGGGGCCAGCCGCGTGGTCCCCGTCGAGCCGGGCTTCGACCCGGCGGCGCTGGCCGCCTCGCTGTGGCCGCAGATCGCGGTGCAGCGCAACACCAGGGTCGTGGTCGAGGTGTACCACCCCTCCGTGATGGTGCACTACAGCGAGCTCTGGGTGTCCGGCGACGTCGACGCCCCGACCGTCCTCAACTTCGGCGAGATGCGGATGGAGCCCACCTTCATCGGCCTGGAGATCCCGCCCAAGCGGCTGAGCGAGTTCCAGCTCGCGGAGATGATCGCGCACAGCACGACCCTGGCCGCCGCGGCCGGCAGGCGGGGGTTCCGGGGCTACATGAACATCGACTCCATCCTCACCGAGGACGGGGACCTGCTCTTCACCGAGGTGAACGGCCGCATGGGCGACTGCACGCACATCGACTACCTCGCCCGCAGGCTCGTCGGCGACTCCTACGGCACGGAGCACACGGTGCTGACCCGCAACTGGGTGCCGGTCCGCGGCTTCACCGAGGCCGTGGGGGCCCTGCGCGACGAGGGCCTGCTCTACGACCACTCCCGCGGCAGCGGGGTGGTGCTGCCCATCGAGGACGTCGACCGCTCCGGGGTCGTCGACTACATGGTGATCGGCGACGACGCGCGGCACGCGCGACGGATCGAGGAGCACGCCGAGCGGGTCCTCTCCGTCCTGGGCGGATGACACGCGCACAGGCCGCCGCGCCCCCGCCCCACCGGGGCTCCCCAACGACCGCCGACCCCTTCGCGCACCGAGGTCTCGACCATGAGTGATTCCAGTACAGAACGAGGCGGGCCGGTGCGAGGGCCCGAGCCGGAGAAGAAGGGCGGCGGCTTCGGTGCGCTGCCGACGGCGATCCGCGTCGTGGTGGTCGCCGCCGGCGTGCTCAACGTCGGAACCTTCGCGATCGCCCCGTACCTGGCGCTGCACATGCTCTCCCTGGACTACACGGCCTGGGAGGTCGGAAGCGTCCTGGCCGCCAACCTGGTGACGGCGCGCTGCCTGCCGCTGCTGAGCGGTCTGATCGGAGACCGTACCCGGCACGTGACCCTGATGACCCTGGGCCTGGCCCTGCGGGGCGCGGCGTTCGCCGCCTTCGCGGTGGACGACGGCTTCTGGTGGTACCTGCTGTGCTCGTCGCTGGTCGGGCTGAGCGGGGCGCTCTACGAACCGTCGGCCTCCGCCGTGATGGCCGGACAGCCCGACGAGGTCCGCAAGCGCGGGTTCTCCTTCCTGAACCAGGCGCAGAACCTGGGCGCGGTGCTCGGCCCCGCGATCGGCGCGCTGCTGATCGGCGTCGACGCGCGCCTGCTGTTCCTGGTGGGCGGAGCGCTGATGCTGGTCTTCACCGTGCCGGTGCACCTCGTGCGCCGCCACCTGAGCACCTCGACCACCAGTGAGACCATCATCGGCTCCCTGGGGCGTGTCTTCCGCAACGGGCTGTTCCTGCGGTTCGGCCTCGCCATGGGGTTGTTCTGGGTCATCGACTCACAGCTGACCACCTCCCTGCCCATCTACGCCAGCGAGCTCTCGGGCTACGAGGAGCTCGCGGGAGCGGTGCTCATGGTGAACGGAATCGCGGGCGTGCTCGCGGTGATCGCGCTGCGGCGGCAGTTCGAGAGGCGCGCGGCCCTGGTGCTCTCCGCCGCCGGGATGGCCGTGGTCGCGGTGTCCATCGGCGCGATCGCGGCCGTACCGGTCCTGTGGTGGCTGCTGCTGTGCGTGGTGGTCTACAGCATCGGGGAGACCCTCGTGTTCGTCTCCGCCGACATCTACATCGCCGACCTGGCCGACCAGAGGGACGCCGGGGCCTTCTTCGGGGGGCACGACGTCTTCTGGGCGGTGGGCGGCGCCGTCGGCTTCTTCGTGGGCGCCGGGATCGACGGCGGGCCACTGTCCTGGCTCGGCCTGGCGCTCCTGCCCGCGCTCGCCCTGGTGCTGATCGTGGGCAACGCCCGCACGGGCGGACGGGTCGGCACGAGGGCGTGAGACCGCCCCGGCGCCGTCCCTCCAGTACAACCGCAGCCGACCAACCGGGAGAACCATGCAGACCGATTTCGACCGGACCGCGCAGGGACCGCCTCCCCTCGCGGGCAACGACCCCGAACTCACCGCGGTCACCGAACTGACGGGACACACCCTCGACGCGCTCAGGTCCGGCCTGGTCCACGGCCGGGGGCCCTGTCCCGAGGGCGGCCCCGACAAGGTCGCGGCCGACCTGCTCGACCACTGGCCCGACCCCCTGCCCCACCAGGGGATCGGCGCGCGGGACGCGATCGACGCGCTGGTCCCCGCGTTCGCGGCGGGGTCCGCCGACCCCGCCCACCCGCGCTGTGTGGCGCACCTGCACACACCGCCGCTCGCCCTCCCCGCGGCGACGGACCTGGCGGTCAACGTGCTCAACCCGTCCATGGACTCCTGGGACCAGGCCCCGGTGTCCAGCACCATCGAGGCCCGGGTCTGCCGGGCGCTCGCCGAACTCGTGCACCCCGGGGCGAACCGGCCGGACGCGCTGGTGACCACCGGAGCCACCGAGTCGAACCTGGTCGGTGCGCTGGTGGCGCGTGAGCGGGTCGGCGGCTCCTCCCTGCGGGTGCTGTGCGGCGACAACGCGCACCACAGCACGCAGCGGGCGACGTGGCTGCTGGGCCTGCGCCCGCCCGTGGTGGTGCCCACGAGGCACGGCCGGATGTCCCCCGACGGGCTGCGCAGGGCCCTGGCCGCCTCCGGGGAGCCGTCCCTGGTCGTCGCGACGGCGGGCACCACCGACCGGGGCCGGGTGGACCCGCTCCAGGAGATCGCGGACGCCTGCCGCGAGTACGGCGCCCGCCTGCACGTGGACGCCGCCTACGGGGGCTGCGCCCTGTTCAGCGACCGGCTCCGCCCCGCCCTGGCCGGGATCGGCTCCGCGGACAGCGTCGCCCTGGACTTCCACAAGTTCGGCGGCCAGCCGCTCGCGGCCGGGATGCTCACCCTGGCCGACCCGGACGACGTGGACCTGCTGGCGGTCACCGCGGACTACCTCAACGCCGACGACGACTCGGACGCCGGACTGCCCGACCTGCTCGGACGGTCGATCCGCACGTCCCGCCGCCCCGACGTGCTCAAGCTGGCCGCGACGCTGCTGGCCCTGGGGCGCACCGGCATGGGGGACCTGGTGGAACGCTGCTGCGACGCCGCCGCCGAGGCCGTGTCGCTGGCCGACGCCCATCCCGCCTTCCGGGTTCTGGAGGAGCCGGGGCTGAGCACCGTCCTGTTCCGCCCCGTGGCCGCGGACCGGCTGGGCGAACCGGCCGGGTCGGAGATGGTCGCCGAGCTGCGGCGCCGGATGCTCGCCTCCGGTGAGGCCGTCCTGGGAAGGGCCGCGGCTCCGGACCCGGAGAACGGTGGCGGGACAGCGGTCTGGCTCAAGCTCACGCTGCTCAACCCGCACCTGCGCCGCGAGGACCTGCGGCACCTGCTGGACATGGTCGCGACGGCGGCGGTCCGTGTGGAACAGCCCGCCGCCGCGTGACCGGACGTCCGCGGCGGCCGCCGCGGACGGAACGACGCTCCACGAGGAGAACCCATGCCCTTCGGCATCCTGGGACTCGGCTCCCACCTTCCCGACACCGTGATCGACAACGACGACATCGCCGCGTGGACCGGCGCCTCCCCCGACTGGGTGGTCGAACGCACCGGTGTGCGGACCCGGCGCTACGCCGGGGAGAACACCGCCACCTCGGAGCTGGCCGAGCTGGCCGTACGCGACCTGCTGCGCGGACACACCGACTCCCCCGAGCGCATCGGCCTGATCGTCCTGGCCACGTGCACCCCCGACCAGCCCCAGCCCGCCACCGCCGCGCGGATGCAGAGCAGACTCGGGCTGGGCCCCACCGCCAGCTTCGACATCAACGCCGTGTGCACCGGCTTCCTGTACGGACTCGACTGCGCCCGGGGCATGCTGGAGTCCGATCCCGGACTCGAACAGGCCCTGGTGGTCGGCGCCGACAAGTTCAGCAGCGTCATGGACCGCTCGGACAAGCGCACGGTGAGCCTGTTCGGCGACGGGGCGGGAGCGGTGCTGGTCGGTGAGGTGCCCGAGGGCTACGGCATCCACACGACGGCGATGACCTCCGACGGCGCCTCCGCGGACCTGGTGGGCGTGGACGCGGGCGGCACCGCCATGCCGACCACGCCGCAGACCGCGGACGAGGGCAGGGACAAGCTCCAGATGCAGGGCCGCGAGGTCCGGGGCTGGGCCATGGAGAACGTCCCCAAGCTGGTGGACGACGCCCTGGAGCGCACCGGCTGGGACGCCGGGAGCGTGGACAGGGTGGTCTTCCACCAGGCCAATGTGCGGATGCTGGAGGAGCTGTGCGACGCCGTGGGCATCGACGCGGACAAGGCCCCGATGACCGCTCCGGAGTACGGCAACACGGCGGTGGCCTCCATCCCGGTCACCCTGCACGCCTCCCATCGCGCGCGCCCGCTGCGCCGCGGCGAACGCGTCCTGCTGGCGGCGGTGGGCGGCGGCATGACCGCCGGGGCCGTCACGCTGACCTGGTACTGAGGAGGTCCTCGTATGCAGGCGAACGCATTGGTCAGCCATGCTCGGGGCGTCCACGTGGTGGACACCGGGGGCCGTGAGTACCTGGACGGCTGCTCGGGTGCCGTGAACGCCAACCTCGGCCACGGCCATCCCGAGGTGACCGCCGCCATGCACGCGCAGATCGACCGGGCGTGCTCGGCCTACCGCCGGCAGTTCGCCAGCCCGGCGCTGGCCCGGCTCACCCATGAGCTGTGCGCGGTCGCGCCGGGCGCACCCGGCGCGGTCCTCTACGCCAACTCCGGCTCTGAGGCCGTCGAGACGGCGCTGCGCCTGGTGCTGGCCCACCAGGTGTGCCGGGGTGCTCCCGAACGCACCGTGGTCCTCAGCGAGGATCCCGGCTACCACGGGATGACCGCGGGCGCGCTCTCGCTGTCGGGGCACCCGCAGCGGCGTGCGGGGCTGGAGGCCCTGCTGGACAACCGCACCGGGGGGCCACGGGTGCGCCCCTCAGTGCCGGGCGCACGCGCGACCGCCGCCGACTGGAGCGCGGTCCTGGACCGTGTCGGCCCCGACCGGGTGGCCGCCGTGGTCGTCGAACCGGTGGGAGGCGCGGCCACGGGCGCCGCCGTGCCTGAGCCGGACGTGCTGCCCACGCTCCGGACGCTCGCCGACAGGCACGGTTTCCTGTTCGTCGCCGACGAGGTGATGACCGGGCTGGGACGCACCGGCGCGTGGTTCGCGTCCGCGGCCGCGGGAGTCGTGCCCGACATGATCGCCACGGGCAAGGGCCTCACCGCCGGATACGTGCCGATGTCCGCTCTGGTGGTGGACCGCGCCGTCACCCGGGTCCTGGAACGTCCCGCGGAGGAGTACGCCTTCGGGCACACCACGGCGGGGAACCCGTTGGCCGCGGCGGCGGGGCTGGCCGTGCTGGAGTACCTGCGCGCCCACGACGTCCCCGGGCGCGTACGTGCGCTGGGCTCCGGGCTCCGGGCCCGTATGCGGGCGCTCGCCTCGGCGCACCCGCACGTCGTCAGCGGGGTCAGGGGCGAGGGCCTGCTGCTGGCCCTGCGGATGCGGCCCGGCCAGGACCGGCCGCTGGCGCGCGCCGGGGCCCTGGTCGAGGCGGCCTGGGACTGCGGACTGGTGCTGTACCCGGCGGGCGTCGACGCCGCGACCGAGTCGGTACTGGTGGCGCCGCCCCTGGTCATCGCACCGGAGGAGGTCGACGAGCTGCTGTACCGGCTGGAGAGGGCCCTGTGCCTCCTGGAGGAGCGCGTGGCCGCCGCCGAACCGGCCCGCGCCGCCCGGCACCACCGTGCAGGGTCCGCCCCTGGGCGCTTCGGGCCGACCATGACCGCACCCACCGGAGGAGACCCGTCATGACCACCAGCACCGGTTCGGGAGCGGCGGCCGAGGACCGCTTCGCCGCGCTCGTGGGACGCGCCCACACCCTGCGGCACACGGTGTCGGAGGCCGACCTCGCCCGCCGCTGGGGCAACGGCCTCGACGTACTGGCCACCCCCGTGCTCCTCTGGCTCGGAGAGATGGCGTGCATGCGGCTGTTGGAGGAGGTGACCTCGCCCGACGAGATGTCGGTGGGCGTGGCGCACGACTCCGCGCACCTGGCCCCGACCGTGCTCGGCGAGGAGGTGACCGTGACCGCCGTCCTCGTGCGGGCCTCGGGACGAAAGTGCGCTTTCGAGGTCACGGCCCGCGACCCCAGGGACAGGGTCCTGGCCGGAACGCACACCCGCGCCGTCGTCGACCGCGCGCGCTTCACCGAACGCCTCCCCCGCGCCGCGTCCGCCGGCTCCCCTCCCCGCTGAGAGGGCGCGCCCGGTCCGGCGACACGGGCCGGGCGCGCGTTGCCCTCCGCGCGCCGATCCCCTAGCCTCCGGGCGAGGGGGGTTCATGGCTGAGCGGCCGATGATGGCGTGGGAGCTGGGAGAGACCGGGGGCGTGGCCCTCGCGCGGTGCGGGTTCGACGGCTCCGGCCTGTCCGCGGACGGTGTGTCCTTCCACTCCGGGGAGGAGCCGCACACGGCGGTCTTCCGACTCGAGTGCGGTCCCCTGTACCGCACCAGGCGCATGCGGGTCGCGGTACTCGGCTCCGGCTGGGACCGGGAGGTGGAGCTCACCCGCTCCGACTCCCACGGCTGGCGTTCACGGGTGCGGACCGGTCGGGGGCCGTTGCGCGCCGCGGCCCTCCCCGACCTGGAGGGCGCGGTGGACTGCGACTTGTGGATGTCGCCCCTGACCAACATCATGCCCGTGCGCCGCGCGGCCCTGATGGACCGGGACCGGCGCCCCGCGGGCTCCCTGTCGCACGCCATGGCCTGGATCGACCTGCCCGGCCTGACGGTGGAGTGCTCCCGCCAGGACTACTCCCTGGTCCGCCCCCGCGGCGACGGGCCCGCGCTGGTGCGATTGGAGGACCGCGACTCCGACTTCCGGGCCGACTTCTCCGTGGACGAGGAGGGGTTCGTCATCCGCTACCCGGGGATCGCCACCCGGGTGGACGACGCTGAGCGGGTGGAGGAACTGGTGGGCGGGGTGCCCGGGGAGTTCGGGGCGCTGCTGCGGGCGAAGAGGGACGAGCTGCTGACCGGTGTCCCGTGGAGGCGTTGGGGCGCCCTCGGCTGAGGAGGGGCCGCTTCGGCCGCCGTCAGATGCCGCGCCGCCGACCGAGGAAGAAGCCGGCCTGAAAGCGCGTCCTGGCGCCCAGACCCTCCATGAGCACGGACACGCGCCTGCGCACCGTCCGCTCGCTGACCCGCATCCGGGCGGCGATGGCCGCGTCGGTCTGCCCCAGGCACAGCTGTTTGCGCAGGAACTCGTCGTGGTTCTCCCCCCGGCCGGGCTGTTCGGCGACCTCCAGGGTCATGTTCCAGTAGATCTCGAACAGGCTGGTCAGCGCCTCGACGACTCCCGGCAGATCGATGCAGAGGCCGTTGGCCACGCCGGTCGACTCCACGGGGATGAGGGCCGAGGTCTCGTCGCTGATGAGGAGCCACAGCGGCAGGTGCGAGGCCGTCCTGCTGTCCTCGGGAAGGCCTGCGAGGAGGGCTCCGGCGCTTACCCGGTCCTCGAGGAGGTCCTTGGTGTGCAGGATCCGCAACCTCACCCGTCTGGCCCTCAGCGTCTCGATCTGGTCGAGGAGACCGCTGTAGGAGACGAGGTCGAGGTAGTGCCCGGTGAGGAAGATCCGGAAGTCGGTGGTGGCCGACTCCACCAGGTCGTGGGAGAGGTCCTGGATACGTCCCCGGCCGGTGACCAGCCGCATCCCCTCCACTCCGGCCCCGTCCGCCTCGCCGTCCGAGCGCTCGTAGGCGGCGCCCAGCGGCAGGAGCCAGGAGTCGAGCCCGGCTGACAGCTCGCGGGCCTGGCGGATCCTGGCCTCACCGGAGCGGTACAGGGCCTGCCGGATGACCTGCGGCGAGACCGGGACGATGATCTCGGTCCCGTCCTCCTCGTGGCGGGAGGTCCGGACGTAGCGGTGTCGCAGCAGTTCGCGGAAGGCCTCGCCCGCCCGACCCCGCAGGTTGGCCGTGGCCAGCCAGCCCACCTCGACCAGGTGCTCGTAGAGTTTCCTCGCCTCCGTGCTGACCAGATAATCCGAGAAGTCGAGGGGATCAGTCAAAACCGTTCTCCCGTCCGGTGGAGAGCATTCCCAGAAGTCCCTTGCGTGAGCATTCGGGTAACTTCCCCGGAAAGGTAAATCCATGCCGCCCGGAACAACCGCCCCCTCGCAGGATACGGGTTTGGCGAACAACGGCGGCGGAATCCGGAGGGGCGGGACGCCAATCGCAGCCCGCACCTTTCATGCCACCAGGGAAAACGCGCGGACCACACGCCTTCCGGATGATTTCCGTACCTTCGCGAAAGGTACCCGGTCCCGAAAATCCCTCCGGAAACGCGCCCGTGCCCGCGGGGGCGCGTGAGCCGCGGCTCCTACTTGCGCTCGGCGGCCTTGACGGCCTCGACCGCCTTGAGGATGCGCTTGTCCGAGACCGGGTAGGCCGTGCGCAGCTCCTGCGCGAACAGGCTCACCCGGTACTCCTCCAGCATCCAGCGCAGCTCCGCCACGTCCGGGTCGGCCGCCCGGCCGGGCGGCAGGCTCCCGCGCAGCTTGGCGACGGCCTGGCGCATCTGCTCGACCTTGGACATGTTCACCTGGTCGCGGCGCGGGTTCTCCGGCAGCTTGTTCAGCCGGTACTCCACCCCGCGCAGGTAGCGGTGCAGGTCGTCCAGGCGGACCAGGCCGGTACGGGTCACGAAACCCTCGCCCACCAGGTCGCCGAGCTGGCCCTGCACGTCGTTGAGCGAGGGCAGCACGGCCAGGGACGTGGTCCCCTTGACCTTCTTGGACACCTTGCGCCACAGCACCAGGACGCGCGCGGACCTGTCCAGGATCTCGGCCAGGGTGTCGCCGAGGTCGGCGCGCACCCGGTCGGCGAGCCTGGCGAAGTCCTGGCCGTTCCACACCGGGCCGCCCTCGCGGGCGAGCAGGTGGTCGACGGCGGCCGTCTCGGCGTCGTCGAGCATCCTGCGGATCGAACCGTGCGGGTTGTCGGCCAGGGCCAGCTTGTCGGGGTTGTTGAGCCCCTTGCTCACCACGTTCGCCACGGACGGCACGGTGAGCAGCAGCAGTCGGCGGGTGCCCGCCCACATCGCGGCGCGCTGCTCGGGACGGGTGTCGAAGATGCGGATCGCGACGCTGTCGCCCTCGTCCACCAGCGCCGGGTAGCCCTTGACCTTGGGCCCCAGCGCCTTGCGCTCCAGGGTCTGCTCCAGCGGACCGAAGTCCCAGGAGGTCAGGCCCTTCTTCTCCACGCCCTTGGCCTCGGCCGAGATCGCCTCGCGCAGGCGCGGTTTGAGCTTGGCGCGCAGCTTCTCCAGGTCCTTGGACTCGGCCAGGGTCCGGCCCCGGTCGTCCACGGCCCGGAAGGTGATGCGCAGGTGGTCGGGCACCCGGTCCAGCTGGAAGTCGCCGGGGGCGATCCGCTCCCCCGCCATCCGGGTGAGCTCGTCCGCCAGCGCCGCGGTGAGCGGCTCCTCGTAGGGGGTCAGCCCGGTCAGCGCGCGGGCGGCGTTGTCCGGGACCGGGACGAAGTTGCGGCGCAGCGGCTTGGGCAGCGAGCGGATGAGCGCGGTCACCAGCTCGGCGCGCAGGCCCGGGATCTGCCAGTCGAACCCGGTGTCCTCCACCTGGTTGAGGAACTTCACCGGGACGCGCGCGGTGACGCCGTCGGAGTCGCTGCCCGGCTCGAACTGGTAGCTGAGCGGGAAGGTGAACTCGCCCTGGCGCCACACGTCCGGGTAGTCGTCCTCGCTGATCGACCCCGCGCCCTCGTTGATGAGCTCCTCGCGGGTGAAGTCCAGCAGCTCGGGCTCGGTGCGGCGGGTCTTCTTCCACCAGGAGTCGAAGTGCGCGGCCGAGACCACCGAGTCCGGCAGGCGGGCGTCGTAGAACTGGAACAGCGTCTCGTCGTCCACGACGATGTCGCGGCGCCGGGCGCGGTGTTCGAGGTCCTCCACCTCGTCCAGGAGCTTGCGGTTGTCGTGGAAGAAGTGGTGGCGGGTCTCCCAGTCGCCCTCGACCAGGGCGCGGCGGATGAACAGCTCCCGGGACAGCTCGGGGTCGATCCTCCCGTAGGAGACCTTGCGCTGCACGACGATGGGCACGCCGTAGAGGGTGACGCGCTCGAAGGCCATGACGGCGCCGCGCTTGCGCTCCCAGTGCGGCTCGCTGTAGCTGCGCTTGACGATGTCCCCGGCCAGCTCCTCGGCCCACTCCGGCTCGATCCGGGCCACCATGCGGCCCCAGAGCTTGGAGGTCTCCACCAGCTCGGCGACCATCACGTAGCGGGGCTGCTTCTTGAACAGCGCCGAACCGGGGAAGACGGCGAAGCGGGCGCCCCTGCCCCCCAGGTACTCGTGTTTCTCGGGGTCCTTGAGGCCCACGTGCGACAGGAGCCCGGCCAGCAGCGACATGTGCACGCCGCGGGGGTCGGCGGCCTCCTCGCGCGGGCGCGGCACCTCCACGCCCATGGAGCGCAGGACCTGCCTGAGCTGGCCGTGGATGTCCTGCCACTCGCGTACGCGCAGGTAGTTGAGGTACTCCTCGCGGCACATCCTGCGGAACTGGTTGCCCGACAGCTCCTGCTGCTTCTCGCGCAGGTGGTTCCACAGGTTGAGGTAGGCCAGGAAGTCCGACTCCTTGTCGGTGAACCTGGCGTGCGCCTGCTGGGCCTGCTGCTGCTTGTCCGTGGGCCGCTCGCGCGGGTCCTGGATGGACAGGGCCGCGGTGATGACCAGGACCTCGCCCAGGACGTCGCGCTCCTCGGCCTCCAGGACCATCCGGCCCAGTCGGGGGTCGATGGGCAGCTGGGCCAGGCGGCGCCCGGTCGGGGTGAGCCTGCGTTTGCCCCCGGACTCGTCGGGGTGCAGGGCGCCCAGCTCGTTGAGGAGGTTGACGCCGTCCTTGATCTGGCGGTGGTCGGGACCGTCCACGAACGGGAAGGCGGCGACGTCGCCCAATCCCAGGGCGGCCATCTGGAGGATGACCGAGGCCAGGTTGGTGCGCAGGATCTCGGGGTCGGTGTACTCGGGGCGGGAGAGGAAGTCCTCCTCCGAGTACAGCCGGATGCAGATGCCCTCCGAGACGCGGCCGCAGCGGCCCTTGCGCTGGTTGGCGGAGGCCTGGGAGACCGCCTCGATGGGCAGGCGCTGCACCTTGGTGCGGTGGGAGTAGCGGGAGATGCGCGCGGTGCCGGGGTCGATGACGTACTTGATGCCGGGGACGGTCAGGGAGGTCTCGGCGACGTTGGTGGCCAGGACGATGCGCCGTCCGCTGTGCGAGGACCACACGCGTCTCTGCTCGCTCGTGGACAGGCGCGCGTAGAGCGGCAGGACCTCGGTGCCCGGAAGCTTCTTCTTCTCCAGGGCCTCGGCGGTGTCGCGGATCTCGCGCTCGCCGCTGAGGAAGACCAGCACGTCGCCGGGGGCCTCGCGGCCGAGCTCGTCGACGGCGTCCAGGATGGCCTGGGTCTGGTCGCGGTCGGTGCCGCCGCCGGGGTTCTTCTCCTCGGGGTCGAGGATCTCCTCGGAGATGGGCCGGTAGCGGACCTCGACCGGGTAGGTGCGCCCGGAGACCTCGACGATGGGGGCGTCGTCGAAGTGGCGGGAGAAGCGCTCGGGGTCGATGGTGGCCGAGGTGATGACGACCTTGAGGTCGGGGCGCCGGGGCAGCAGCTGCTTGAGGTAGCCCAGCAGGAAGTCGACGTTGAGGCTGCGCTCGTGGGCCTCGTCGATGATGAGCGTGTCGTACTGGCGCAGCATGCGGTCGTGCTGGATCTCGGCGAGCAGGATGCCGTCGGTCATCAGCTTGACCAGGGTGCTGTCGCTGGAGGAGTCGGTGAAGCGGACCTTGTAGCCGACTGTCTCGCCCAGCGGGGTGCCGATCTCCTCGGCGATGCGCTCGGCGACGGTGCGGGCGGCCAGCCGCCGGGGCTGGGTGTGGCCGATGGTGCCCATGACGCCGCGCCCCAGCTCCAGGCAGATCTTGGGCAGCTGGGTGGTCTTGCCCGAGCCGGTCTCACCGGCGACGATGACGACCTGGTTGTCTCGGATGGCCTCGGCGATGTCCTCGCGCCGGGAGCTGACCGGCAGGGACTCGGGGTAGTTCAGCTCGGGCACGGACTCGCGGCGCAGGTTCACGCGCAGGAGCGCCTCGTCGACGTCCCCGGAGATCTGGGCGGCGACGGAGGCGCGGCGGCGCTCGTCGCCGATCTTGGCCAGGCCGTCGATACGCCGACGGAGCCGGTGGCGGTCCGAGGGCATGAGGTCGCGCAACCGGGAACGCAGCGTGTCCGCGGCGGGCGCGGGCGTGGTGGTGCTCATCAGTAGTCAAGGGTAGGAGGGACGGCAACCGGTTTTCGCCGCCGGGTCCGCGCGGTGGGCGCGCGGTCGCGGGCGGGCGAAGGGGCGCCGCGGGCACGTACCGGCCAACGCCCGGCGGGCCCGTTCTGTTCCGGGGCGTGCGGCCCGCCGCCGTGGCGGCCCTGAGCCGGCCCGGGCACAGGACCCGGACCGGCCCCGTGTCTCCCCCTCCCACCGCGGGACGCGACCTCCGCGGCGGGAGGGGGAGGGCTCAACCGCGCTCCCTGACGCGGTCGCGCAGGCGGCGCACCACCGACCGGACCCTCCGCGCGGGCCCGGGCCGGACGAGGGCCTCCTCGACGGCCGCGGCCGTGGACCCCGCGTGCTCCTCCATCATCGTCAGGTGGTCTCCGGGCACCTCGACCCGGCCGTGCGGGCGCGGCCACACCCAGCCCAGGCCCAGCTCCGCGCCGTTGGAGCCGAGCACGGGGCTGGTCGGCCGGACCTGTGTGACCGGACACGCCAGGGAGCCGGGCCTCCAGTCGGCGAACATCGCGAGATAGGCGCCCATGGCGGTGACGCGGTCCGCGTCCAGGAACGCGAACTCGTCGGCTCGCGCGGTCACCGACTCCGTGACGATGGGAAGCACGCCGGGCTCGTCCGGCACCGGGGTGTCGAGCAGCACCAGGCCCGCCGGGACCGAACCGCGGCGGCTCAGCTCCTCGGCGACGGCGTGCGCCAGCCATCCTCCCGAGGAACGCCCGGCGAGGACGAGCGGACGGCCGGCCGCCACCCCGAGCGCGACCTGCGCCTGGACCCGGACGAAGGTGTCGCGGTCGGCGGGCAGCCGCTCACCGGGGGCGAACCCGGGAGCGGTCAGGACGTGAACGCCGCGCCGTCCCCGCAACGTGGCGGCGAACCGTGCGAACTCCTGTGCCCCCGAGGTCATGACGAGCGAGGGGAAGCAGACCAGGACGGGTTCCGCCGCGCCGGTGGCGAGCTGGGTGGGGGAGACGGGCCAGGGCTCCCCCGGGGCGAGGACGGGGCGTCCGCGCGCCGCGATCCGCGCGAGGGTGACCGCGTCCTCGGGGCGCCCGTCGCGGCACGCCTCACGGAAGAGCCCGACGAGATCGCCGTGGGACGCGGTCGAGACGGACACGGCGGACGCGGCGGCTGGGACGGTCAGCCCCCGCGTCTCCGGGTCCCGCCGGGCCTCGGGGCCCTCGGGGGTCCCCCCGTGCGCCGCGCCCATCTGCTCGTCCAGGTACGCGGACAGGGCGGCCGGGGTGCGGTGGTTGAAGACCAGTCCGGCGGGAAGCCGCAGCCCCGTCGCCTCCTGGAGGTGGTTGCGCAGCTCGACGGCCGTGAGCGAGTCGAACCCCGACTCCAGGAAGTCGCGTTCGGGGTCGACGCGGTGACCGGAGGGGTGGCCGAGGATCTGCGCGGCCCGGGAGCCGATCAGCTCCTCCAGGAGCGCGCGGCGTTCGGGCCCCTCCCCGGCCGTCCGCAGCGCGGCGGCGGTGTCGCGTGCCCCGTCGCCCCTCGCGGGAGCCGACGGGCGCACCAGACCGCGCAGGAGCGGGGGGACTCCGTTCGCGGAGGAGGCCCGGGCGCGCAGCGCGGACAGGGACATCGGCACCGGAAGCACATGGGCCAGTCCGGTGTCCGCGGCGGCGTCCATGAGCGCGCACCCCTCGTCGGCGCTGATCGCCTCCACCCCCCACATCCTGCTCATCCGGGCGTCGTCCGCGTCGCCGAGGTGGGCGGTCATCGCGCTCCGGTCGGCCCACCTGCCCCAGGAGAGGGACTGCGCGGGCAGGCCGAGGGAGCGCCGGTGGCGGGCCAGGGCGTCCAGGAAGGAGTTGGCCGCCGCGTACCCCGCCTGCCCGGCCGAACCGAGCACGCCCGCGGCCGAGGAGAACAGCACGAAGGCGTCGAGGTCGAGGTCGGCGGTGGCCTCGTGCAGGTTCCACGCCCCGTCGACCTTGGGGGCCAGAACCCGCTCCAACGCCTCGGGGGTGAGCCGCGTGACGGTGGCGTCGTCGACCACCCCGGCGGCGTGGACGACCCCGACGAGCGGGCGGTCGGGCGGAAGCCCTCCCAGGACCGCCGCGACCTGGTCGGGGTCGGCGACGTCGCAGGCGGTGATCTCCACCCGTGCGCCGAGGGAGGCCAGCTCCGCGGCCAGGTCGGCCGCTCCGGGGGCCCGGCGCCCGCGCCGTCCGGTCAGGACGAGGCTGGTGACCCCGTGGCGGACCACCAGGTGACGGGCGACCAGGGCACCCAGCGTGCCGGTCCCGCCGGTGACCAGAACGGTGCCGCCGTGCCGGAAGCGCGTGGCCATGTCGAGCACGATCTTGCCGACGTTGCGTCCGTGCTGCATGAGCCGGAATGCGTCGACCGCCCGTTCGACGGGGTAACGGGTGACCGGGACGCCGGGCAGCTCGCCCTTCTCCAGCAGCGGCAGGATCGCGTTGAAGGCGCGCTGGACGCGCTCGGCGGGCAGGGCCGACAGGTCGACCGTCCGGTACCGGACGCCGCCGTGCTCGGACGCGATCCGTTCGGGATCGCGGAGTTCGTTGTGCCCCAGCTCCACGAAGCTTCCGCCGGGGGCCATGAGACGCAGGGAGGCGTCGATGGCCTCCCCGACGAGGGAGTTGAGGACGACGTCGACGGGGCCGGCCGCCCGGAGGCGCTCCTCGAAGTCGAGCCTGCGGGAGTGGGCGATGTGCTCCTCCGGGACACCCGCCTCCCGCAGCACGTCCCACTTCTCGGGGCTGGCGGTGGCGAGCACTCGGGCGCCCAGGTGCCGGGCCAGGTGAACGGCGGCCTGTCCCACTCCCCCGGCCGCCGAGTGGATCAGGACACGGTCGCCCGGACCGAGCCCGGCCTCCTCCACCAGCGCGATGTGGGCGGTCAGGTAGACGGCGGGCACGGCGGCGGCGGAGGCGTCGTCCCACCCCTCCGGCACGGGCGCCACGAACCCGCGCGGTGCGACGGCGACCGGCGCGAAGGCGCCGGGGAACAGGCCCATCACCCGGTCTCCCGGCGCGAGGTCGTGCACGTCCGGACCGACCTCGACGACCGTGCCGGCCCCTTCGTGACCGATGCTCGCGGACTCGGGGTGCATGCCCACGGTCATCAGCACGTCGCGGAAGTTCACGCCCGCGGCGCGGACTGCGACACGGACCTCCCCTGACTCCAGGGGGCGCAGCTGTTCGGGGTACGGGACGAGGGCGAGCCCGTCCACCCGCCCCGGCTCGCGTGACTCCAGACGCCAGTCGGAGCGCCGCTGCGGCGGGACCAGCCCCTCGCCGCCCGGGCGGGCCTC
Organism: Nocardiopsis deserti; assembly: GCF_008638355.1. Taxonomy (NCBI): domain Bacteria; kingdom Bacillati; phylum Actinomycetota; class Actinomycetes; order Streptosporangiales; family Nocardiopsidaceae; genus Nocardiopsis; species Nocardiopsis deserti. The sequence continues at coordinate 420,933 of NZ_ML703348.1, forward strand.
GGCCAGGCGGGGGGCGTACAGGCGGCCGTCGCGCACGGCGACGCGCGGCTCCCCGGTGCGGACGGCCGCGGCGACGGTCTGGGCGTCGAACCGGTCGGTGTCCAACAGGAGGAAGCGGCCGGGGTTCTCCGTCTCGGCGGAGGCGACCAGCCCCCACACCGCCGCTCCGGCCAGGTCCACGGGGCGTGCGGCGCCGGTCCCGGCCTCCAGGGGGTCGACGGCCCCCGAGGTCACGACCACGATCCTGGCGGCGGTGAGGCGCTCGTCGTCCAGCCACGTCCGCACGGACTCCAGCACCCGGTGCAGCCCGGCGCGTGTGCGCCCGCCGGGGGGTCCGTCGCCGCCGCCCGCCGGGAGCAGGACGAGGCCGGGTGGGGGCGCTCCCCGGTCGAGGGAGGCGACCAGCGCGTGCACGTCGGGATGGTGCCCGGCCCGGCTCTCCCCGAGGGCTCCGACCAGCGCCCACGTGTCCGGATGCGGCGGTTCCTCCGCCCGGCCCGGCGCAGTGAGCTCGTGCCACTCCTGCCGGAAGAGGGCGTTGGGCGCGGTGTCGGCGGCGTCCGGGGCCTCGCGGACCGTGAGGGCGTCGATGGACAGGATCGGGGCGCCGTCGGCGTCGGCGTAGACCACGGAGCAGGTGTCGGTGCCCGTCCGGGTGATCCGGACCCGCGTACGCGAGGGTGTTCGCGCCGAGTGGAGCCTGACGCCGCTCCAGGAGAACGGCAGCCGGAGCGCACGGCCCGATCCCTCCGCGAGGTCGTGCAGGAGGAGCGCGTGCAGTCCCGCGTCGGCCAGCGCGGGGTGCGGCCCCGCCATGGCGGGGGCGTCCCCGGGCGGGCGGTCGAGCTCGGTCTCGGCCCACACCCCGGAGGCGTCCGCCCACGCGGCGCGCAGGCCGCGGAAGGCCGGGCCGTAGTCGTAGCCGTGCGCGGAGAGGAACGCGTAGCCGTCCTCGACCGGCACCGGTACGGCGTCGGCGCCCGGGGCCGCCACGGGTGTCGCGGGCCCTCCGGAGGCGGGGGCGAGCTCCCCTTGGGCGTGCAGGACCCACGTGCGGGCCCCGGGCGCGAGCGAGCTCACCCGGGCCGCGCGCCGTCCGTCCTCGTCCGGGGCGTCGACCGCGATCTGCACCCGCGTCGCGCGCCCGTCCGTGCCGGGTGCCGCTTCCATCGGGGCCAGCACGACGAGGTCGGCGATCTCGGGGCAGCCGCACTCCCGCCCCGCGTGCAACAGCAGCTCCACCACCGCCGTACCGGGTACCAGGGCACGGCCGCCGACCCGGTGCTCGGCGAGCCAGGGGTGGCCTTCGGTGTCGAGTACACCGGTGAACAAGGTCTGTCCGGTGTCGGCCACGGGGACGCGCGCGCCGAGGAGGGGGTGGCCGGCCCGTTCCAGGCCCAGTTCCGCGGGGACTCCGGAGGTGCGCGGCACGGACAGCCAGTAGCGCCGACGTTGGAACGGGTAGGTGGGCAGTTCGACCGGCGGGGAGCCGTCTGCGCCGCCGAGCACCCGGCTCCAGTCGACGTCCGCGCCGTGGCAGTGCGCCTCGGCGAACGCCGTCCGAAGCCGTGTGGGACCGTCCTCGCCGCGGTGCAGGGTCCCCAGGACCGCGTGGTCGCGGTGGCCCCGGTCCTCCAGGATCTGCTCGATCGCCAGGGTCAGCACCGGGTGCGGGCTCACCTCCAGGAAGGGGCCGCCCCGGGCCGCGGCGCGGTCGACGGCCGGGGCGAGCAGCACGGGGTGGCGCAGGTTCCGGTACCAGTAGTCGGCGTCGAGGGTGGCCTCCTCCACCGCGTCGCCGGCCGACGCGTCCCCCGGCGCCCACTCGGCGGTGGGGGCGACGGTGGAGTGGAACGGGATGCGCGCCCTTCGCGGGCGGATACCGGCCAGTTCGGCGCGCAGGCGGTCCGCGACCCGTTCGACGTGGGCCGAGTGGGAGGCGTAGTCGACGTCGACGCGGTGGACGCGCACACCGCTCTCGGCGCAGGTGGAGACGAGGGCTCGGACCGCGTCCTCGTCGCCCGAGACGACGGTTGACCCGGGGCCGTTGACTGCGGCCACTCCGATACGGCCGCGCCACGAGGAGATCAGCTCAGCGGTCCGTTCGGGGGAGACCCCGAGCACCGCCATGCCCCCGTGTCCGGCGATCTCCCTGAGCGCCAGGCTGCGGAGCGCGACGACGCGGGCGCCGTCCTCCAGGGTCAGGGCCCCCGCCACGCAGGCCGCGGCGATCTCCCCCTGGGAGTGCCCCACGACGGCGGCGGGCTCCACTCCTGCGGCGCGCCACATCCGGGCCAACGACACCATCACCGCCCACAGCACGGGCTGCACCACGTCCACGCGAGCGTCCTCCCCGGTCACCGTGGGGGCTCCGGGGGCGGCGCGCAGGACGGCGGTCAAGGACCAGTCCACGAACGGGGCCAGGGCCCTCTCGCACTCGGCCACGGCCTCGGCGAAGGGGTGCGAGGACTCCAGCAGACCACTGGCCATCCCCTCCCACTGGCCTCCCTGACCGGGGAAGACGAACACGGGGGCGCGTGAGCGCCCCGGTGCGGTCCCGGTGGCCACACCCTCGGCCCGGCCGCCCTCGGCCAGCGCACCCAACCGCTCCATGAGCTGCCCGGACCCGCTTCCCACGATCGCGGCGCGTTGGGGGAAGAGGGTGCGGGTCGCGTACAGGGAGCGGGCGACCTCGGCCGGGTCCGGTTCGGGCATCTCCTCCAGCCGGTCGCGCAGGCGGGCCGCCTGCTCCCTGAGCGCCCGGGGGTCGCGGGCGGAGAGGGTCCAGACCGGTGGCCCGCCGACGATCCCGGGTGCGGCGCTCCGGGACGCGGCCGGTTCGGCGGCGTCCTCCTCAGGTGCGTCCTCGGGCGCCTCCTCCACGATCACGTGGGCGTTCGTACCGCTGATCCCGAAGGAGGAGACCCCTGCCCGGCGCACCCGCTCCCCCCGGGGCCACTCCACCGGCTCCGACAGCACGCGCAGGCGGCCCGACGACCAGTCCACGAGAGACGAGGGTGTCTCCGCGTGCAACGAGGCGGGCAGGACCCGCCGCTGGAGCGCCAGCACCACCTTCATGACCCCGGCCACGCCCGCTGCCGCCTGGGTGTGCCCGATGTTGGACTTCACCGAGCCGACGTGGACCGGCCTCGACGTCGGCTCCGCCCCGAACACCTCCGACAGCGCCTCGGCCTCGATGGGGTCGCCCAGCTCCGTGCCGGTCCCGTGCGCCTCGACCGCGTCCAGGTCCTGCGGGCCCAGACCGGCGTCCGCGAGCGCGGCGCGCACCACCCGCACCTGCGCCGGCCCGTTGGGGGCCGTCAACCCGCTGGAGGCGCCGTCCTGGTTGACCGCGCTGCCGCGGAGCACCGCCAGCACGCGGCGCCCGTGGCGCCGGGCGTCCGACAGCCGCTCCAGCACCAGCACGCCGGCGCCCTCGGCGAACCCCGCGCCGTCCGCGCCCGCGCCGAACGCCTTGCAGCGGCCGTCCGGCGCCAACCCTCCCTGTTTGGCGAACTCCGAGAGCAGTGCCGGGCCGGACATCACCGTGGCCCCGCCGGCCAGGGCGAGGGAGCACTCGCCCGCGCGCAGCGCCCGCACGGCCAGGTGCAGCGCCACCAGCGAGGACGAGCACGCCGTGTCCACCGTCAGGGCCGGTCCGGACAGTCCCAGCGTGTAGGCCACCCGGCCCGAGGCCACGCTCGTGGCCGTCCCTGTGAGGAGGTAGCCCTCGGCCTCCTCCGGGACGGGGAGCGCGCCCGTGGCGGAGCCCCCCGCGTAGTCGCTGACGCTGATCCCGGTGAACACCCCGGTGGCGCTTCCCGTCAGGGTGGAGGGATCGATGCCGGCGCGTTCGACCGCCTCCCACGACACTTCCAGCATGAGACGCTGCTGCGGGTCCATCGCCGCGGCCTCGCGCGGCGAGATCCCGAAGAAGTCGGCGTCGAAACCGGCCGCGTCGTCGAGGAAGCCGCCCGACCGGGTACCTCCCGGACGGTCCGACACCGCTTCCAGATCCCATCCCCGGTCGTCCGGCAGGTCGCCGATGACGTCCGCGCGTGCGTCGAGCAGGCGCCACAGGCCCTCCGGGGAGTCGACGCCGCCGGGCATACGGCAGCCCATCCCCACGATCGCGACGGGTTCGGACCCGCGCGTCCTCAGGTCGCTCAGTTCGGAACGCGTACGGCGCAGATCGGCTGTGACTCGTTTGAGGTAGTCGAGAAGTCGCGCGTCGTCCGGCATGGGGCCGCCTCACAGGTTCACGTCGTTCGTAGCCCCGGTATCGGGGCGGGGGCGGTGGGCTCGAATGCCTCAGGTCGTGCTCCGGGGTCGGCCGCTCAGTCGAGGAGGGCCTCGTCGATGTAGGCGAAGAGCTCCTCGCTGGTCGCTGACTCCAGGTCCCGATCGCCTCCGTTGGGGACGCCGCCGTCCCCGGACAGGTCGCGCAGCAGGGCGCGGAGCCGGTCGACGACGGCGTCGCGGTCCACACTCCGTCCGCCGTCCTCCCGGAGGGCCGCCTCGACGCCGTCGAGCCCGGCCATCACGGCCTGTTCCGGATTCCCGAACAGGCGTTCCTCCAGGTGGCGGCCCAGGGCAGTGCACGTGGGGTGGTCGAAGGCGAGTCCGGACGGCAGGCGCAGACCGGTGAGCGAAGCCGCCCGGTTGCGGATCTCGACGGCGGTCACCGAGTCCATTCCCAGGTCCTTGAGGCCGCGTTCGGCGTCCAGGACCTCTCCGGAGGGGTATCCGAGGACGGCGGCCACCTGTTCGCACACCAGGTCGGTGACGGCGCGGACGCGGCCGTCCCGGTCCGTCCCCGCCAGGCGCGCCCGCAGTCCGGCGGCGGCGTCCGCACCGTCGCCGCCGGGCGCCGTGTGCCCGACGGAGGTGTGCCCGAGGTCCCCGATGAGGGGGCTGGGCCGGTTGGCCGTGAAGGCGGTGCGAAAGCGCGGCCAGTCGACGTCGGCGACGGCGAGCGCGGGCAGGTCCCGGTCGAGGACGTGCTGGAGCGCGCCGACCGCGACCTCGGGGTCCATCGTGGGCAGCCCGTGCCGCCGCAGGAGCTCGGCGACGTCCGCCTCTCCGGCCATACCGCCCCCCGCCCAGGCGCCCCACGCGACCGACGTGGCCGGGAGCCCCAGCGCGCGGCGGTGGTGGGCCAGGGCCTCGCAGAAGGCGTTGCCGGGCGCGTAGTTTCCCTGGCCGGACACGCCGAACACAGCCGAGACCGAGGAGAACAGGACGAACGCTGACAGGTCCGCGTCCCGTGTGAGCTCGTGCAGGTGCACAGCTCCGTCCGCCTTGGCCCGCAGGGCGCGGGCCAGCTGATCAGGAGTGAGCGCGTCGATCGCCGCGTCGTCGAGCGCCGCGGCCGCATGCACCACCACGCGGAGCGGGTACTCGGACGGCACGCCCTCCAGGACGGCGGCGAGCGCGTCGCGGTCGGCGACGTCAGACGCGGCGAAGGTGACCCGGGCTCCGCTCGCGCGCAGTTCGGCCTCCAGGTCCTGAGCCCCTGGGGCGTCCGCGCCCCGGCGGCTCACCAGGAGCAGGTGGTCCGCGCCGTTGCGGGCGAACCACCGGGCGGTGTGCGCGCCCAGCGCTCCGGTACCGCCGGTGACCAGGACCGTTCCCGAGGGCTTCCAGCGGCGCACGGCCGCGGAGCGGGTCAACGGTTCCCTGACGATCCGGCGGACCAGCACCTCGCCGTCGCGGACGGCGATCTGGTCCTCGCCGGGCGCGCGCTTGCCGACCAGGAACGCGGCCAGGGTCTGGCCCGTCCCCTTCTCCGGGGCGGTGGGCAGGTCGATCAGGCCGCCCCAGCGCTCGGACTGTTCCTGGGCGGCGACCCGCCCGAACCCCCACACGAGCGCGGCCGCGGGGTCGGCCACCCCGTCGCCCGCCGTGACCGCCCCTCGGGTCAGGCACCACAGGGGGGCGGTGATCCCGGCGTCCGAGAGGGCCTGCGTCAGCAGAACGGTGCGCCGGTGCCCGGAGGATGCGGTGGGCGCGGACAGGGCCTTGGCCGCGGGGTCGGCGGTCAGGGCGTACGCCGAGAGGATCCCGGCGACGGAGTCGACCTCCTTGACGGCCGTCATGGCCCGCTGCGCCACGGCGGAGCGGTCCGCGGACTCGGGCACGTCCACCGCGCGGACGATGTGCCCGCGCGCCGTCAGCACCGCGATGCAGTCGGTGACGGAGGGATCAGTCGGACCGGAGCCGAACAGCAGCCAGGTCCCGGGCGCCCTGGGAGGGGCCGTGCCCGCGTCGGCGGGAACCCAGTCCTCCTTGTAGGTCCACTCCTCCAGCGGGTCCACCGTGCGCCGGACGCCGTGTTCCCCGGTGGAGGCCCGGGAGGCGGCCACCGCGCCGGGGGCACGCCAGTACCGCTGGTGCTGGAAGGCGTAGGTGGGCAGATCGACGACCCGGGCGGGGTCGCCGAACAGCGGCCGCCAGTCGACGCCGACACCGTGCACGTGGGCCTCGGCCAGCGAGGTCAGGAAGCGTTCGGGGCCGCCCTCCCCTCTGCGGAGCGTGCCCAGGACCACCACGTCCGCCGTCTCCGCCGCCTCGACGGTCTCCTGGATGGCGGGGGTGAGCACCGGGTGCGGACCAGACTCGACGAACGTGTCGTACCCGTCGGCGAGGAGGGCCCTGGTCGCGCCCGCGAAGTCGACCGTCTCAGCGAGGTTGCGGTACCAGTACTCGGCGTCCATCGGCACCGGTCCCAGCCTGCCCCCGGTGAGGGCGGAGTACACGGGGATCTCGGGCTGCCTCGGGGTTATCCCGGCCAGCGAGGCGGTGAGGCGTTCGCGCAGGCGCTCCACGTGAGGCGTGTGGGAGGCGTAGTCCACCGCGATCATCCGGGCCCGGACGCCCTCGGCCTCGTATCGCGCGACCAGGGCGCGCACCGCCTCGGGCTCGCCCGCCACAACCGTGGCCCCCGGGCTGTTGACGACCGCCACGTGGACCTTTCCGTCCAGTGCGGCGACGCTTTCACGGACCAGGTCCGCCGGTAGGGCGACCGAGGCCATGGCGCCGGTTCCCGCCAGTTCCAGGACCGCCCGGCCGCGCAGCGCCACCACCTTCGCGGCGTCCTCCAGGGAGAGCGCGCCGGCCACGCAGGCGGCGGCGATCTCCCCCTGGGAGTGGCCCACCACGGCCGCCGGGCGCACGCCGTGGGCGCGCCACAGTTCGGCGAGGGAGACCATCACTGCCCACAGCGCCGACTGGACCACGTCCACGCGCTCCAGGAGGGCCACTTCGCCGTGTCCCCGCAGAACCGAGGTCAGCGACCAGTCCGCGTACGGGGCCAGGGCCCGCTCGCACTCGGCGACGCGCCGGGCGAACTCGGGTGAGGTGTCCAGGAGCTCCGCGGCCATGCCCGCCCACTGGCCGCCCTGGCCGGGGAAGACGAGGACCGGTTCGCGCTCTCCCCTGGCCAGTCCACGCACCGCTCCGGAGGGCTGCCGCCCGTCGGCCAGCGCGTCCAGCGCGTCCAGGAACGCGGCGCGGTCGTCCGCGACGACGACCGCGCGGTGCTCCAGCACCGACCGTGTCGTGGCCAGCGACCAGCCGACGTCGGCCGGATCGGCGTCCGGACGGGCGCGGAGGTGGTCGGCCAGCCGCGCCGCCTGCCCCTCCAGCGCCGCGGAGTCGCGCGCCGAGAGGATCCAGGGCAGGCTCCGCCCGGGGGCGCTCGCCCGCGCGGGGCGCTCTCCCCTGTCCTCCTCGGCCGGGGCCTGCTCCACCACGAGGTGGGCGTTGGTGCCGCTGAGCCCGAAGGATGACACCGCGGCACGGCGCGGCCTGTCGGCCCGCGGCCAGGGGCGCCCCTCGCTGAGGAGCCTGACGGCCCCCGAGGACCAGTCCACGTGCGGCGTGGGCTCGTCTGCGTGCAGCGTCCGGGGCAGCAGCCCGTGCCGCAGGGCCTGCACCGTCTTGATGAGCCCGGCGATCCCGGCGGCGGCCTGGGCGTGGCCGATGTTGGACTTGAGCGAGCCGAGCCACAGGGGCCGGTCCGCGGGCCGCTCCCGGCCGTAGGCGGACAGCAGGGCCTGCGCCTCGATGGGATCGCCCAGGGTGGTGCCCGTGCCGTGCGCCTCGACCAGGTCGACGTCACCGGGGCTGAGGCCGGCGTCGGCCAGGGCTGCGCGGACCACCCGCACCTGGGAGGGCCCGTTGGGCGCTGTGAGGCCGTTGGAGGCGCCGTCCTGGTTGACGGCGCCGCCGCGGATCACGGCCAGGACCCGGTGCCCGTTGCGGCGGGCGTCGGCGAGGCGCTCCAGCACCACCATGCCCGCGCCCTCGGAGAACCCAGCGCCGTCCGCGTCCGCCCCGAACGCCTTGCAGCGCCCGTCGGCCGCCAGGCCCCGCAGGTGGGTGAACTCGATCAGGGGCCCGGGCGAGGCCATGACCGTGGCCCCGCCCGCCAGCGCCATGGAGCACTCGCCCGCGCGCAGGGCCCGCACAGCCAGGTGCACGGCCACGAGCGACGAGGAGCATGCGGTGTCCACCGTCAGCGCGGGACCGGTCAGCCCGAGGGTGTAGGCGATCCTGCCTGAGGCGACGCTGGTCGTGGTGCCGGTCATCGCGTGCCCGTCCGCCGGGGCCTGGGACAGCGGCGGACCGTACTCCTGGCCGATGGCGCCCACGTAGACGCCGGTGTCGGTGCCCGCGAGCGAGGACGGGGCGATCCCCGCGCGCTCCACGGACTCCCAGGCCACCTCCAGCAGAAGGCGCTGCTGGGGGTCCATCGCTTCGGCCTCGCGGGGTGAGATCCCGAAGAGACCGGGGTCGAAGGCGGCCGCGTCGTCGAGGAAGGAGCCCTGGACCATCGCCGAACGGGGCCCATCCCCCGTCTCACCGAGCAGTGACGGTACGTCCCATCCGCGGTCGCCGGGCAGCGGGCCGACGGCCTCGCGCCCCTGGACCACCATGTCCCACAGGTCCTCCGGGGAGTCGACACCGCCGGGCAGACGGCAGCCCATCCCGACGACGGCGACGGGCTCGCGGGAGGAGGCCCGGTCGACCTCCTGCCGTAAACGGGTGTTCTCCTTCAGCGCGGACCTGAGCGCCTCGACCAGTCGGTGGTCATCGGTAGTCATCTGCCGTCTCCTGTCCACTGGAAGATGCGTGGGCCTCGCCCCGGAGAGCAAGGTTCACGAGGTCCGCGACCCCCATCGCATCGATACTGCTCTCCTGTGCTCCGGCGTCGTCGGCGGACGTGTCGGTGTCGTTGTCGGTGTCGTTGTCGGTGTGGCTCTGCCTGGGGACCTCCGAGCGGCCGTCGGCCAACAGGTCCGCCAGCAGCCGCGCGAGCGCACGGGGGGTCGGGTGGTCGAAGACCGCCGTGGCCGGGACTCGTACGCCGACCGCCGAGCTGAGGCGGTTGCGCAGCTCCACCCCGGTGAGCGAGTCCAGCCCCAGTTCGCTGAAGGGCCGGTCGGCGTCCACCCGGGAGGGTCCGGCGTCGGCGCCGTGCCCCAGAACGACGGCGGTGTGCGCACGGACCTCGGTGAGCAGCGCACGGTCCCTCTCGGTCCCCGACAGCTCGGTGAACCGGTCGGCGGCGGCCTCCTCCCGTCCGTCCGCCGGAACGTCCCCGGCCTCCGGCGCGGTCGGCCCCGCCTGGACGCGGAGCGCGTCGACACCGGCGGTGGCGTCGAACAGGGCCGGAACGGCGTTGACCATGTCCCGCAGCAGGGCGGTGTCCAGGTGTCGCAGGGCCTCCTCGGGGCGCATCGGGAGCAGGCCGCCCCGGCTGAGAGCGCCGAGGTCGGTTCCGTCCAGGTGGCCGGTCATACCGCTGGCGCCGGCCCACAGCCCCCACGCCAGCGAGGTGGCGGGCAGCCCGCTCCCGCGCCGGTGGTGGGCCAGCGCGTCGCAGAAGACGTTGGCCGCCGCGTAGTTGGCCTGGCCGGGATTGCCGAGCACTCCGGCGACCGAGGAGAAGAGCACGAACGCTCCCAGGTCGGCTCCGGCGGTCAGCTCGTGCAGGTTCCAGGCGGCGTCGACCTTGGGACGCAGCACCCTGTCGACCTGTTCGGCGGTGAGCGAGGCGACGGTGGCGTCGTCGAGCACGCCAGCCGCGTGGACCACCGCGCCGAGGGGGCGATCCCCGGGGACCGCGCGCAGGACCCGCTCAAGGTCCTCCCGGTCCGCGGCGTCACAGGCGACCACCTCCACCCGGGCGCCGAGGGCCTCCAGTTCGGCGGTACGTGCCTCCTGTCCCTCCGCGTCCGGACCGCTCCGGCTGGTGAGCAGCAGGTGGCGCACGCCGTAACCGGTGACCAGGTGGCGAGCCGTGCGGTGCCCCAGGGTTCCCGTGCCACCCGTGACCAGCGCGGTGCGCTCCTGCGGGAAGGGCGCCGGGACGGTCAGGACGAGCTTGCCGATGTTCTCCCCGCGCTGCAGGGAGCGCAGGGCGTCCCGTACGTCCTGGACCCGGTGGACGGTGATCCGAGGCAGCGACAGCGCTCCCCCGGCGAACAGCTCCATGACGCGCCCCAGCATCTGGCCGATCCGCTCCGGCGCCACGTCGGGCAGGTTGAACGCCTGGTACTTGCGGCCGGGGTGAGACGCGGCGACGCCCTCCTCGGAGCGGATGTCGCTCTTGCCCATCTCCACGAAGCGGCCGCCCGGCCCCTCACCGTCCCGGGGCGAGCGCAGCAGCCGCAGTGACGCGTCCACGAACTCCCCGGTCAGCGAGTTGAGGACCACGTCCACCCCGCGACCGCCGTTCGCGGCGCGCAGGCGGTCCTCGAACTCCAGGGTCCGGGAGGAGGCCAGCCGGTCCTCGTCGAGTCCGTAGGCGCCCAGCTGCGCCCACTTGTGCGGGCTCGCGGTACCGAACACCTGCGCCCCCATGTACCGGGCGAGCTGGACCGCGGCCGTGCCGACACCGCCCGCGGCGGCATGCACCAGGACGCTCTCCCCCGGGCGCACCGCGGCCAGGTCCACCAGACCGTAGTACGCGCTCAGGAAGGCGACGGGGACGGCCGCGGCCTGCTCAAAGGACCACTGCTCGGGGATCCGGGCGAGCTTGCGGCCGTCCGCGACCGCGACCGGCCCGAACGCGCCGTCGAACATACCCGTCACACGGTCGCCCGGTCCCAGGTCCGTGACCTCGTCGCCCGTCTCCAGAACGATGCCGGAGCCTTCCAGTCCCATGCCGCTCTCGCCCTCGACCAAGCCCAGCGCGACCACCACGTCACGGAAGTTCACCCCGGCGGCGCGGACGGCGAGGCGGACCTCGTGGGGTCCCAGCTCCCTCGCGGCCTCCGGAGCGGGCAACGGCTCCAGCTCCTCCAGGGAACCTTGGCGGCGGGTGTCCCACCGCCACGAGGCGCCCGGGGACGTGGGCCGTCCGTCGTCGACCCTGACCAGCCGGGGCAACAGGACCGCGCCCGCACGCAGCGCCGTCTGCGGTTCGCCGAGCCCGACCGCTCCGGGAAGCACCCGATGGGACTCCTCCGACCCGTCGGAGTCCACGAGCACGAGACGGCCGGGGTGCTCCCGCTGTGCCGCGCGCAGCAGGCCCCACACCGGAGCCGCCCCCAGTCCGGCGATTCCGCTCCCGACCTCGGTGGGTACGGCGCGCCAGGTCACCACGACCAGCCGCGCGTGCGCGGACCGCTCGTCGGCCAGCCAGGCTCGGACGGTGCCCAGCGCCGCGTCGAGTCCGGCCCGGACGGCGTCCGGGACGTGGGTGCCCTCCGCGTAGACCTCGGTGGGCGGCAGTTCGGTGTAGACCGTCGGCGGCACGGGGTCGTCCGGGCCGAGGGAGGCCAGGTCGGGCAGGCCGGTGGGGACCCCCGCCCCGGGGACGGGAACGGTCGCCCTCTCCCAGACCAGTTCGTACAGCCCGGACAGCTCCGCCGGATCGCGCTCGGGCAGGGAGTCCCCGTCCAGGGGACGCAGCACCAGTTCGTCCACGGCCACCGCTGGGGCGCCGTGCCCGTCCACCGCCAGGACGCGGTAGCGGCCCTTCCCCAGTTCGGTGATCCGCGCCCGGAGCGTGCGGGGGGACCCGCCGGCCCCGGACGGTGTGACGCGCACCCCTGACCAGGCGAAGGGCACCAGGAGACGGCGCTGGTCCTCCCCGTGCGCGAGCACCGCGTGCAGGACGGAGTCCAGCAGGGCCGGATGGGGTCCGTGGAAGGGAGCGCCGTCCGAAGCCCCGTCGGGAAGGGCGGCCTCGACCAGGAGTTCCCCGTCGCGCCGCCAGACCGAGCGCAGGCCCCGGAAAACCGGCCCGTAGGTGTACCCGCGTTCCTCCAGGAGGCCGTAATCGGCGCCGGTGTCCACCGGGTCCGCGTCCGCGGGCGGCCACTCCCACGCTTCTCCCGGTTCGGCGGGACCCCCGTGGTCGAGGGTTCCGGAGGCGTGCCGGGTCCACGGGACGTCGTCGCCGTCCTCGGGGCGCGAGTGAACCAGCACCTCGCGTCGGCCGCCCTCACCAATAGGGCCCACGGTGACCTGGAACGGCACGGCCCGGTCGCTGGCCAGTACCAGCGGCGCCTCCAGGACGAGGTCGCGCACCGTCGCGGCTCCGCAACCCGCCGCGGCTTGCGCGACGAAGTCCACCATCGCTGTTCCGGGGACGACGACCCGGCCCAACAGGCCGTGGTCGCCTGCCCAGGGGTGATCGGCCGTGCCGATCCTGCCGCTGAACACGGTCCGCCCGTCCGCGAGGGCCAGCCCGTCGCCCAGCAGTGGCTCGGCGGCGGGAGCGGGTGCGGACGGCCCGGACACCGTCCAGTGGCGGCGGCGCCGGAAGGGGACGTCGGGCACGACGACGGGGGCTCCCTCGTCCGCGACTCCCTCCAGTACCACGTGCGCGTTCGTGCCGCTGATCCCGAAGGAGGAGACCGCGGCCCGGCGGGGGCGACCGTTGTCCGGCCACGGCTCCTCCTCACGGAGCAGCCGCACCCCGCTGCCCTCCCAGTCCACCTTGCCGGTGGGCCGGTCGACGTGCAGCGTCCTGGGCAGCCGACCGTTGCGCAGCGCCTCCACGGTCTTGATCACCCCGGCCACGCCGGCGGCGGCCTGGGCGTGGCCGATGTTGGACTTGAGCGAGCCCAGTCGGAGCTCGTCCTCTCCCCGACGGTCGCCGCCGTACACCGAGATCAGGGCCCGGGCCTCGATGGGGTCCCCCAGCCGGGTCCCGGTCCCGTGGGCCTCCACCGCGTCGACGTCCCGGGGCGTCAGCCGGGCCGATTCCAAGGCCTGCCGGATCACCCGCTCCTGGGCCTCCCGGCTGGGCGCGGTCAGGCCGTTGCTCGCGCCGTCGGAGTTGACGGCGCTGCCCCTCACCAGGGCCAGGACGGGGCGACCTGCGCGCCGTGCGTGCGAGACGCGTTCCAAAAGGAGCATGCCCGCGCCCTCGGCCCAGGCCGTTCCGTCCGCTCCGGCGCCGAAGGCCCGGCACCTCCCGTCCGGGGACAGCCCGCGCTGGGCCGAGAACTCCAGGAACATACCGGGGGTGGCCATCACCGTGGCCCCGCCCGCCAGCGCCATGGAGCACTCGCCGCGCTGGATGGCGCCCACGGCCTGGTGCAGCGCCACCAGGGACGAGGAGCACGCGGTGTCGATGGTCATCGCCGGCCCGTGCAGTCCGAGTACGTAGGCGATCCTGCCCGAGGCCACGCTCAGGGTGCTGCCGGTCAGCCGGTAGCCGCCGTCGGTGCCCGGCCCCGGGTCAGCGAGCCGGGGGCCGTAGTCGGCGGGCATGGCGCCCACGAACACCCCGACCTCCTGCCCGCGCAGTTCCCCGGGCTCCAGACCGGCCCGCGTGACCGCCTCCCAGGAGGTCTCCAGCAGGAGCCGCTGTTGGGGGTCCATCGCGTCGGCCTCTCGGGGGCTGATCCCGAAGAAGTCGGCGTCGAACATGGCGGCGTCGTAGAGGAACCCTCCCGAACGCGTGTACGTGCGCCCCGGCGTCCCGGGGTCGGTGGAGTACAGGCCGTCCAGGTCCCAGCCCCGGTCGTCGGGGAAGCCACCGATCGCGTCCTGCCCGTCCATGACGAGCCGCCACAGCCGCTCGGGCGAGTCAACACCGCCCGGAAGGCGGCATGCCATCGCGGTGATCGCGATCGGGTCGTCCTCGGCGGGCGTGCGCTCGGCCGCCGTCGCAGGGCGGCGTTCCGGTGCCCGCCGGGGAGACGGGGACGCGGCGAGCTCGCCGAGCAGGAAGTCCACCATTCCCTCGGCCGTCGGCACCTCGAAGAGCAGGGTCGGCGGCAGCCGCAGGCCCGTCTCCCCGGCCAGGGCGTTGCGCAGCTCGACCGCCATCACCGAGTCGAAGCCCAGGTCGCGGAAGGTGCGGCGCTCCCAGCCGTCCTCGTGCTCGGAGAGTCCGAGGATCGCGGTGCTGCGGGTCCGGACCAGCTCCTCCAGCTCCTCCCGGGTCCACGCGCGGACTCGGGGCGCGCTGCCGTCCCCGTCCGGCTCGGACACGGGGGCCCCGGACTCCGCAGACGCGGCTGGGGGCGGCGCCGCGAGAGTGTCGGGCCACAGGCGCCGGCGCTGGAACTGGTAGGTCGGCAGGTCGACGACGCTGGCCCCGCTACCGGTGAACAGACCGCTCCAGTCGACGTCCACACCGACCGCGAACGCCTTGGCCGCGCTGGTCAGGAACTGCTGGGCGCCCCCGGAGTCGCGGCGCAGCGTCGGCACGACGTGCCCCCCGCCTCCGGTCAGGGCGAGGATCTGCTCGATCCCGAACGCCAGCACGGGGTGCGGCCCGACCTCCAGGAAGGTCTGCCGTCCGGAGGCCACCAGGGCGTGCACCGCTTGGTCGAACCGTACGGTGCCGCGCAGGTTGGAGAACCAGTACCCACCGTCCAGAGGGGTCGAGGCGGTGTCCAGCTCCCCGCCCGTGAGTGTGGAGAAGAACGGCACCCGTGCGGCGCGGGGGCGCAGGCCGTACAGGCTTTGGAGAACCTGGTCGCGGATGCCCTCCACATGGGCGGAGTGGGAGGCGTAATCCACGTCGATCAGCGTCGCCCGCACACCGTGGTCCTCGCACCACTGCACGGCCTCGCGCACCGAGCGCGGGCCGCCCGACACCACCACGGCGTTCGGACCGTTGCGCACGGCCACGTACAGGTCGTCCAGACGCTCGGTCAGCCGCTCGGCCTCGTCCGCGTCCAGTCCGAGGGAGGCCATCGCGCCGGTGCCGGCCAACGCGGTCAGGGCCTGGCTGCGCAGTGCCACCACCCGGGCGCCGTCGTCCAGGGACAGCGCCCCGGCCACACAGGCCGCGGCGATCTCGCCCTGGGAATGGCCGACCACCGCGGACGGCCGCACACCGAGTTCCTCCCACACCCGCGCGAGCGACACCATCACCGCCCACAGCACGGGCTGCACCACGTCCACGCGCGCGTCGGACCCGGCGACCACGGGGGCCTGGGGCTCCCTGCGCAGCACCTGGAGCAGCGACCAGCCGACGTACGGGTCCAGGGCCCGCTGGCACTCGCGCAGCCGCGCCACGAACACCCGGGACAGGGTGCCCGTGCCCTCCAGCAGCTCGCGCGCCATCCCCGGCCACTGTCCGCCCTGCCCCGGGAAGACCAGGACGGGCCCGGGACGGCTGGGGTCGGTGTCCGGCGGCGTGGCCGAGTGCACCGATTCCAGCTCACGCGTGTCGGTGCCGCCGGAGGCGAGTATCACCGCCCGGTGCTCGAACACCGTGCGGGTCGTGGCCAGCGAGTAGCCCACGTCCTCGGCCCTGACGCCCGGCCTGGACGAGACGAAGGCGTGCAGCGCTGAGGCCTGGGCGCGCAGGGCGGCCTCCGACCGCGCCGACACCACCCACGGGACCAGGTCCATGCCCGTGCCGCCGCCCGACGCTCCGGCGCCCGCGCGCTGGGGAGGCGGGGGGCCGAGCACGAGGTGGCAGTTGGTGCCGCCCATCCCGAAGGAGGACACACCCGCGAGCGGGGTCTGTCCGGGCCACGCCTCGCGGCCGGTCTGCGGGCTCAGCCCCCATCCGTCCAGGTCCACGTCGGGATGGGGGGAGGCGAAGTTCAGTGTGGGTGGGAGCTGTCCGTGGGACAGGCTCAGTACGGTCTTGAGCAGGCCGGCCACGCCCGCGGCCCCCTCCAGGTGACCGATGTTGGTCTTCACCGACCCCACACGTAGGGGTTCGCGCCGGCTCCGGGAGAACACCTCCCCCAGCGCCTCGGCCTCCACCGGGTCCCCGGCGGGCGTGCCGGTCCCGTGCATCTCCACGTAGCCCACGTGCGCCGGATCCGCCCCGGCCCGGCGGTAGGCCTCGCGCAGGACCCGCGCCTGCCCCTCGACACCGGGCCGGGCCAGGTAGGAGGTCTCCCCGGAGTTGTTCACCGCTCCCCCGCGCAGCACGGCGTGGACGCGGTCCCCGTCCGCCAGCGCCCGGTCCAGGAGCTTGAGTACGAGGACCGCCCCGCCCTCGCCCCTCACGTAGCCGTTGGCGCGGGAGTCCAGCGTGTAGCACCGCCCGTCCGGCGACAGTCCGCCGAACTCGTCGACGGTGTCGGTGCTCTCGGGCACCAGGATCAGGTTCACACCGCCCGCGAGGGCGGTCTCGGACTCACCCCGGCGCAGGCTCTCCGCGGCCAGGTGAACGCTGATCAGCGAGGACGACTGCCCCGTGTCCACGGTCAGGCTCGGCCCGCGCAGACCGAGCACGTAGGACACCCGGTTGGCGATCATGCCCCGGTGGGTCCCGGTGAGCGTGTGGTGGGTGATGGCCGAACGGCCGCCGGCCTGGCGCAGGAGCGCGTAGTCGGAGGAGTTGGCGCCGGTGAAGACACCGGTGCGGGTGCCCCGGAGGTCGGCCGGGGAGACCCTCGCGTTCTCCGCGGCCTCCCAGCTGAGTTCGAGCATGAGGCGCTGCTGGGGGTCCATGGCCAGTGCCTCGCGCGGCGATATCCCGAAGAACGCGGGGTCGAAGTCCTCGACCCGTTCCAGGTACCCGCCCCAGCGGCCGTCACGTTCCCCGGAGGGTCCGCCGAGTCGCCCGGGGGGCGCGGTGACGGCATCGCGGCCCTCCCGGAGCAGGCGCCAGAAGGCGTCAGGGTCCGGGGCGCCGGGAAGTCGGCAGGAGAACCCCACCACGGCGACGGGAGCATCCGCCCCCTCCTGAGCGCCGTACGCATGATGGCTGTTCAACGCGTTTCCTCCGATCACGCTTCACGTTCTCGTCACGCACACGAGGACTTCTGCGTCGTGCTCCCTCACGGACGGCATACCTGTACCCGTACCGTGCAGATGCACGATTCGATCGTTTTCTCGCAGGTCAGAGTGAACGATCCGAAAACCGGATACGCCTTTGCCCGGAGAGGACCGGGTCCCGTGCCCTGAGCGGGGACGGAGGGGGCCGAGCACACACGGGGACACATGGAACACCCTTCATTGCTGACGCGGGCCTTCTCCTGGGGGACGACCCGATCCCGTGAGTGCCCGATACGCCGAGGTGACTGTCACATAAAACTCAAAAGTCACCATAAGACACTTACAGGCACCAACACGAAGGATCGTAACTGCCGCTCAGGTTGCGTGACAACGCAGGAACGCTTTTCGGACATTGCACTTCGCTATTCGGTCAGTGACATAACCTGAAGTGAAACGACCCCAAACAGCAAAGATGCCCGACATCCCAGGGACATCGGGCATCCGGAATCCGGACGGCGCAAACGCGGTCAGTCTCCGTGCCGCGCACGCACCTCGGCGAGATACCGGCTGGACTGTTCCGGGTCGAGGAGCCAGGAGGCGAAGTCCGGCGGATAGTCCCATCCCTGGATCCACCGGTCGCCCACCTCCGGATATCTGGCGGCGGCGTCGAGGAGTTCGTAGAAGTGCGGCGGCAGGTCGCCCGCGTCCCACAGTGTGGAATTCATCTCTGACCAGAGCTGGTTGTGCAGCCCGAACTCCCAGAAGCGGTCGAACGCTCCCACCAGGAACCGCTCGTCGAACTCGCGGTCACCGTGCTCGATGATGCTCTCCAGGTACGCCTCCGCGCAACGGGTGGAGTTGTTCCAGCTCTGGCCCACGTACGGGTCCATCGTGACGACCACGTCCGCCATGCCGAGGACCCGCCCACCGGAGGGCAGGACCCCGACGGGGTTGCGGACCTGGGGCGTGAGCTCCTCCACGAGCGTACTGTTGATGCCGTTCGAGAGGGTGGCGTCCTTGACGCGCTCGAAGTAGTCCGGAGCGTACTGGCGGAGGAGGTCCTTCATCCTGCGCAGCTGCTCATCGGGCCCCGGGCGGTCCGGCCACGCGTCCATGGGCCCGCCGCGCTTGTCCACCAGCAGGAGGTTGTGGCACGGTCCCTCCTGCGTGAGGATCGGCAGGAAGATGATGTTGCCCGCGTCGGCGGCCGAGGCCGCCCAGCCGGTGTTCTCCTCGCCGTGCTCGTCCGGCCAGACGTCGTAGATGTGCGCCTGTGCGATCGACCTGGGCCTGGCCCCGCTGAACCTGCTCTCGTCGTAGTCGAAGAGCTGACCGAGCTCACCGTGGCCGACGGCCACGATGATCAGGTCGAACATCCGCGAGAAGTAGTCGAGGTCCGTGACCGTGACGCCGTGGATCACGACCTTGCCGCCGCGGTCCTCGAAGTACTCCAGCCAGTCGGCCATCTTCACGCGCCTGTCGACCGACACGATGTAGTCGTTGTTCGTGCCGGTCCTGCCCTTGAAGGACTTGGGGGGCTGGCCCTTGCCCGGATACAGGTGCACCCGGTAGTCCCTGATCTGCGGTGAGAGCGCGCTCCACAAGTCCAGGTCGTGCTCCCGCTCGCGTTCGAGAGCCGTAGGAAAGGTGAGTTGGGAGATCGAGGACCTGCCCGTACGGATCTCCATCGAGGACTGCCCCGTGATCACCGTGACGTCGTATCCATGGGTCAGTAGCCCATGGGCCAGGTGCAGGCCGGCATGACCCGCGCCGACGATAAGGATCTTGCGCATTGTCGCTAACTTTCCTGGGGAATCTGCGGGGCGGTGGGGAGGGCTGGGTCTCCCCGTCCGTCAGGCGACGGGCTCGCTGGCGCGGTTGTGCTCCAACGCGTACCTGAGCAGCGTCTTGAGCACCTCACCCCCGGACAGCCGGTTCCGGGCGTCGAAGTCGATGATCGGTACCTCAGGACTGACCTCCAGTGCCTCGCGGACCTGTTCGGAGGTGTAGTCGAGGTGGCCCTCGAACTTGTTCAGCGCCACGATGTAGGGGATGCGTTTGTTCGTCTCGAAGTAGTCGACCGCGTCGAAGGAGTCCGCGAGCCTCCGGCAGTCGACCACCACGACGGCGCCCACGGCGCCCCGGACCAGATCGTCCCACATGAACCAGAAACGCGCCTGGCCCGGTGTGCCGAACATGTACATGACCAGTTCGTCGTCGATGGTGATGCGACCGAAGTCCATCGCGACGGTGGTGGTCGTCTTGTCGGGTGTGATCGAGGTGTCGTCGTGACCGATGCTGGCCTCGGTCATGATCGCCTCGGTCGTGACAGGGGGAATCTCCGACACCGAGCGCACCAAGGTCGTCTTGCCGGCGCCGAAGCCCCCGGCGATGACGATCTTGCTCGACATCTTCTTGCGATTCGACCTCTTGTCACTGGAAAAGTCGTTCGAGACCACGAAGAGCCCTCTCCAGAACCTGGTTTTCCGATGGACTGCTGCCGGTGATGGTCGGGTGGATGTACACCAGGTCCTGTTCGGCCAGATCACTGACCAGAACCTGGGTGACGCCCAGGGGGATGTTCAACTCGGCCGACACCTCGGCCAGCGACCGGGTCTCCCGGCACAGCTTGTAGATATTGATCGACTCCGGCATGAGGGTGCCAGGAGGCTCCTGCCCGGGCTCGGACGTCGAGACCAGGGTCTGCACCATCAGCGGATGCCGCGACCGTGTCCGCCCACCCGTGAAGGTGAACGGACGGACACGGTTACTCCTTCGCCTGCGGAAGCTCATAGCCGAGGCAACCTCTCCTCCCGAACGGGCACCGTCGTCAGTTCTGGATGACCTCGCGCAGCTGCGAGCGCAGCTGCGGCGTGAGCACGTGGGCGACGTTCTCCACGAGCTTGGTCATCTGGAAGCCGACGATCTTGAGTTCGGTGCCCGGGGCGGTGAGCACCGCCATGCAGGAGCCGTCGCTGATCGCCATGATGAACAGGTGGCCGTGGTTGAAGCGGACCAGCAGCTGTTCGCACTCGCCCCTCTGGAAGAGGTTGGCCCCGCCGACGGCGAGGCTGTGCAGGCCGCTGGCGATGGCTGCGAGCTGCTCGGCGTGCTCCTCGGGGAAGTCGCTGGAGTGCGTCAGGACCAAGCCGTCCGAGGAGACCACGACGGCGTGCTCGACACCGCGCACGTCGCGGACGAACCGGTCGATGAGCCAGGAGAAGTTCTCAACACTGTCGTTCACGGATTCAGTCATCGCTGTGCCTTACCTGCCTGGGCCGAGGGTCGTGTTCGCTGCTTGGGTGTCTGCGTGGGCACACCGGGAGGGGCGCCCTGGACGGGGTCGGGAGCCGTCACTTCTGGTCTTCCCCGGGCTCGCCGCCGCCCTCGCGGGCCTCCCGCTCGCCGTCGAAGAAGTCCCCGAGCTCGTCGCGGATCTGCTCCGCCCTGGCCTCGCCGGTCAGCCTGGGCGGGGTGTCCTCCCGGGTCTGCGGGGTGTCCGGTTTCTGTCCGGGGCGGGACATCATCCGCAGGGGCGACCCGTGTGGGGTGGCGCTGCGCCGGGGGAGTCCGGCGGAGGTCACCGCCGGACCGCTCGCCGCGGGGGGCTTGCCCGCGCCGTTGGCGGGGGGCCGGGTGGAGGCCGGGGCGGGCGTGACGGGCTTGGCGGGCGGAGCGCTCGACGGGACGGTCGACGTGCGGGCCTGGCCGGGGGTCCGTGGCGTGGCCACGCGCAGCAGCTCCTTGGGGATGATCGCGTAGGCGCTCACCCCGCGGAAGGAGCGGGGTTCGAGCCTGGCTTCCAGCCCGTGCTTCTTGGCGATCCGGCTGGCGACGTACAGACCCATGTGGCGGGGCACGTCGGAGTCCAGGACGGGTTCGCCCGCGAGGCGGCCGTTGAGTTCGGAGAGCTGGCCCTCGGGGATGCCCACGCCCTCGTCCTCGACGACGATCATGAGGCGCCCGTCGGCCAGTTCCTGGGCGCTGATGACGACCTGGGAGTGCTCGGGCGAGTTGGCGGTGGCGTTGTCCAGCAGTTCGGCGAGCAGGTGGCTGATGTCGTCGGCCGCCATACCGGTGATGGAGGTCTGCGGGATCTTGCCCATCCGGACGCGGGGGTAGTCCTTGATCTCGGAGGTGGCGGCGCGGGCCACGTCGAGCAGGGGGACGATCTCGTCGTGGGCGTCGGACTCGCCGCCGTCATGTCCGGTGAGCACCAAGAAGTTTTCCCCGTTGCGCCGCATACGGGTCGCGAAGTTGTCGATCTGGAAGAGCTTGTCGAGCAGGTCGGGGTCCTGGGCGTCGGTCTCCAGTTCCTCGACCATCTCCAACAGGGCGTCCACGAGCGACAGGTCGCGCATGGCCAGACCCGCCAGGGCCTCGTTGAGAAGGCTGCCGCGGCCGTCGGACGGCGCGGAGGAGGCCGGGTCGACGGGGGCGATCGCGTCCATGAGGGCGGCCCTGCGCTCGGCGAGCGTCTCGGCGGGTGCCTCGGGGGCCGCGGCCTCGGCGGGCTCGGCCGGGGTTTCCCGCTCCTGTTCCCGCTTCGGCTCCCGTTCCGGCTGCTCCTTGCCCTCCTCCGTGTCGGACCCCGCGCGGGTCAGGGCCCGGTCCTCGCGCTCGGCGGGCTCGGTCCGGGTCTCGGCGTGCTCGGCGAAGAGCGTGCTGGCCGACTCGGCGCTGATCACCTGCGGCTGCTGCCCGGCGGCGAGCACGATGATGTGCTGGACCGGCTGGCCGTAGGGGTTGTACTGCCCCGGATAGAACATCGGCTGACCGTGCATGACGTAGCCGGGGGGCTGGAAGGGCGCCGGGTAGGCGCTCTGGTAGGTGACCAGCGGCTGGGGCGGGTACTGCGCCGGGTAGTGCGCGGGCTGCGGGGGGTAGGGGTGCTGGCCCTGCGGCTGGGGCGCGTAGCCGCCGTGCTGCGGGGGCGCGGCGGGGTAGTGCGCCGGGGCGGCCTGCGGGTGGGGCGGGTAGGGGTGGTGGGGCTCCTGGGCGGCGGGGTGGTAGGGCGTGCCGTACTGCGGGCCGGGGGCCGCCTGGTAGGGGGCGGGGGCCGCGTAGGGGTCGTGGCCGACCGGGCCGGGGCCCGGCTGCTGGGCGTACCCGTGCTGGCCCTGTACCTGCGGGGGCGCGGTCCGCTCCCCCGGTACCTGGTAGGGCTGGGGCGCGGGGCCGGCCCACCCCTGGGGAGGCTGCTGGTAGCCCTCGGCGGCCGGAGGCGCGGCGGCCTGCGGCTGCTCGCTCTGGCGGTGGTTGTCGGGGGGCTGGGGCCCGGCGGCCTGCGGCTGTTCCGGCTGGCGGTGGCTGTCGGCGGCCCGCGGCGGTTCCTGTCTCCGGGAGTCCGGCTGCTCGGGTCGGGAGGAGCTGCCCTGCTCCTCGGGGTGCCGCGTCTGACCGTGCGGCGCCTCGGCCCACTGCTGCCCCGCCTGCTCGGGCCGCGGGGCCGGCTGCGGCGTGGTGTCCGCGGGGGCCGCCTGCGTCTGCGCCGCGGGGGGCTGGGGCCGCTCCGCGCGCTCTGTCGATGAGGAGGTGTCAGTCATGGTGTCCGTGGTGGCGGTGATGGGTGGGGTACGCGGCTCGGGCTCGTCCAGGCCCACGCCGCGCCACTGGTTGACCGGGGTGGCCCCGGTGTCCACGTCGTCGACGTTCACCCGCCGTGTGGTGTAGGGGTTCGGGACGCTGGTCCTGGAGGAGGGCCGGTACCCGTTCTCGGCGGAGCCGGAGAAGGGGCCGGTCGCGGGGGGCGCGGCGTCGCCGCGCTCCGTCGCGCCCGACTCGGGAGCGGATCCGGCCGTGGGCTGGACGCCTTCCCGGCCGGACGTGCGGCCGGAGTTCTGCGAGTGCGGATGCACGGGATGATGCACGGGATTTCCTTGCTGGGTCTCCGGTGAGGGGGGTTCCTGGGCTCTGACCATACGGGAGATGGCCCGTCGGAACCGTCCCTCCCGCCTGGCTCCTTGCCCGTCCTCCGCTGACGTCATCGGCCCGCCCCCGCGCGGGTGCGGAGCGGGGCTGTCTCGCGGCGACGGCGCCTCTGCCACAATCTCGTCTCCTCGCGTCGGTGGGGGCGGGTCAGCGGCGGCGCCGCTCCACCGCCCTGCCCGGGGAGGTGGCCGCCCGGGGATCCCGCGCGGGGTCCCCGTGGCAGCCGGGTGCCCCGTGCGCCGGAAGAAGGCCTCGGCCGGGGCACCCCCGCCTGAACGGGGACCAGACGGGTGCGACACCCCATCCGGAGACAAGTATCCATGCCCCGCACAATTCCTGTACTTCCACCGAGAACCGTCGTTCGGTTCGCCAGACTAACAAAGGTCGACAGCCTTGGCAGACGAATCGTGGAAGGATCACAAAAGCACGCGGTACAACGTCTCTGACGTGCACAAACACTGTCCTGGAGGTGCTGTGACCCCAGATGTTTTTGTGAGATTTATGGACCCATGTCTGTTTCCGGACAGGTGTCAGCAACCGGACCGCCGCACCGGCGGACCCGCGGCCCGAAACGAAGCGCACCCGCTTTGAACAGCACGGACGCGCGGCCCTGTGACCGGTCGCCGGGCGGGGCCACACCGCCCGCCGCGCAGGCGGGGACCCCCGTCACACGGGATCCGCGTCCGCCGACGGTCTCGGGACACCGCGCCGGTGCGGGGCGCGGGGACGTGGCACACGGGCGGCCCGGGGGTTCGGGTCCGCGGGGAGCTGGGGTCATGGCTCTCCTGTCGATTCCCCTTCCCCGTTCCGCGCCGTTCCCGGAATTGCTCCGAAAACGGCTCCGAACGAGGAGTGCGACGCTTCGCGGGCCGTCCGCACCGACGAGGGCACGGAACACGACCGGGGGACGCAGAGCGCCGAAAGGTTCTCCGCGCCTTCGGGGAGGATGCCGGGGCGGCCCTTCCGAAGGCGTTGGCGCCGGAAACGGGCGGTGTTCGGACACCGTCCTCCCGACGTACAGGAGACTACCTTCCCCCACCACGAATGCACATCAAGGGCCAGCATTCCGACAAAAAAGAGAGAGTGCGCACAGCGGGGACGGGGCCGTGCGGCCCCGTCCCCGAACGCGGCCCGGTCCCCCTGGCCCGTCCCGCCCCCTACCCGGCCGCCTCCAGGCCGCCCTGCACCAGCGACAGGATGATGTGGTTGTCCCGGTAGATCTGGTTCTGGGCGGCGGGATGGTCCTCGGGGAAGGACTCCACCCGCACACCCTCCAGGGCCGGGGCCAGGTACTTGTAGGTCCAGATCGGGATGCGCGGCAGCAGCTCGTTGAAGACGATCGCCATCGTCTTGAGGGCCTCGGTCTGCTCCTCCTCGGTCTGCGCGGTCTTGGCGACCTCGACCAGCGCCTCCAGGTCCACCTCGCCCCGGCTGGGGCTGTCCACCTTCAGGTCGAAGTCCTGTCCGGGGTTCTCGCCGGTACGGGCGTTCTCCACCAGGAAGTTCATCTGGAAGGCGCCCCAGTACTGCGGGATCTCCGGGTTGCCCCAGTGGCGCACGGCCACCTCGAAGTCACCGGCGGCCCAGATGCCCCAGGGGTTGTCCGCGGGCACGTTGCGCGCGCTCGTCTTGATCCCGAAGGCGTTCCAGGCCTCCTCCACCTGGGTGGCGGTCAGCTCGAAGTCCCCCCAGCCCGCGACGCCGATGATCTCGTAGCTGGCCTCCTCACCGTCCGCGGTGTGCCAGACCCCGTCCTCCTTGGTCCAGCCCGCCTCCTCCAGCAGCTCGGTGGCCCGGTCCAGGTCCTGGTCGTAGACGGCGAACTCCGCCAGCTCCTCGGCGGTGAAGATCTGCTCGGTCTGGAGGTCGACCAGCCCGGAGTAGTACCGCACCCGGTCGTAGGCCTCGCCCCGCGCGACCTGGCCGATCTGGTCGCTGTCGAGCAGGTGCTTGAGCGCCTTGCGCACCCGCACGTCCCTGAGTTCGGGCTTGGCCGCGTAGTTGAACATCAACCCGCAGCCGTCGTAGCCGGGGTGCTCGATCCACCGGAACCCCTCGACACCGCGGAAGGCCTGCTGGTCGGCGGCGGAGGTGGCCAGGGTCGAGTAGTCGACCTCGCCCTGCTGGATGAGCAGGGAGGCCTGGCGGTTGTCGCCCTTGTGGACGACCACCTCCTCGAAGGCGACCTCCTCGCCCTGGTACCCGGTGCTCTCGCGCACCAGGGTGATCCGCGCGTCCGACATCTGGGCCCGGTCGAAGGTGTAGGGGCCGCTGGTGATGATCTCCTCGGGGTTGAACTCGATGAACTCGGCGTTGAACTCGGTGTGCTCGTCATCGCCCTGGCGGACGCCGTCTGCCACCATCGCGATCGCGCGCTCCCCGAAGTCGCCGTAGGTCGACTTGGAGAAGATCCGGTGCTTGACGACCTGGAGCTCGATCCCCGGGAAGGGGTTGTCGAAGCGCGCGCGGACACTGAGGTCGTCCAGCTGCTCCAGCTCGGTGATCTGCGGGAAGCCCACCGACCAGGCGGGCGCCTCCAGGACCCGGATGGCGTAGTTCTGGTGCAGGTCCTCGGCGGTCAGGTCGGTGCCGTCGCTCCACTTCAGGCCCGGGCGCAGGGTCACGACGAGGTCGTCGCCCTCCCAGGCGCTGTTCTCCAGGAGCAGGTAGTCCCACTCGTGGGTCTCCCAGTTGTAGAACGCGCCCGCGGGCAGGAAGAGGTCGGCGTACACGGAGTTCATCAGCAGTGCGCCGTCCTCCACGGCGACGTTGCGCGTCTGGGCGGCCAGGTCGAAGTCGAAGACGCCCGTGAACTGCGCGGCGCCGCCCGAGGCGTTGTCGCCGCCCGCACAGGAGGAGAGCACGCCGGCGCCGGCGACGCCCGCCGCGCCGAAGCCGATCGTCCGGAGCAGGCGTCTGCGGCTCAGGTCCCGCATCAGGGGGTGGGGGGTGGGAGGGTTCAACGACGCTTCCTTTCCAGTAGGACGGCGAGCAGACCGAGGGAGAGCACGACCAGGCCGATCACGACGGTGAGGGCGCTGATGACGGACTCGGCTGTGCCGGGGGGTGTGAGAACGACCATGAGTGCGCTGGTCAGGGCGAGGAAGGCTCCGACGAGGAGTCCGAAGCGGCCGACGACGGGGAGCACGGCCTCACCCCCTGTTGACGACGTGGCAGGCGAGCAGCCGGTCGTGCGCGGGGGCCAGCGGCGGCCGGACGGTGTCGCAGTCGCCCTCCTCGTAGAGGGGGCAGCGCGGGTGGAAGTCGCACCCGGGCGGCAGGTCGGTCAGGTCGGGGATGTCGGAGCTGCGCAGCCTGATCCGTTCCCGGTCGCGCGCCAGGTCGGGGTCCGGCTCGCAGACGGCGTCGATGAGCGCCTTCGTGTAGGGGTGCTGGGGGTCGTTGACCACGCGCGGGGTGGGACCGTGCTCGACGACCCTGCCCAGGTACATGACGGCGATCTCGCCCTCCCAGGCGAAGTACTTGGCCACGGCCAGGTCGTGCGTGATGAACAGGAAGCCCACGCCGAGGTCGTCGCGCAGCCCGCCGAGGGTGTTGAGCAGGCTGACCCGGATGGACACGTCCAGCATCGAGGTGGACTCGTCGGCGATGATCACCTCGGGGTCCATCGCCAGGGCGCGGGCGACCGCCACCCGCTGGCGCTGGCCGCCGGACAGCTGGTGCGGGTACTTGTCGAGGTGCTCCCCGGCCGGGGTGAGGTCGACCCGTTCCAGGAGTTCGACGGTGGCCCGGCGGGCCTCGTGCCTGTCCTTGACCAGCCCGTGGCGGCGCAGCCCGGCCGAGACGGTCGAGTAGACGGTGCGCACGGGGTTGAGTGAGGCGTAGGGGTCCTGGTGGATGAACTGGACCGAGCGGCGGAAACGGGCCCGTTCGCGCCGGTCCATTCCGGCGACGTCCCTGCCCCGGAAGAGCACGGAGCCCCGGACGGGGTCGGCCAGTCCCGCGGCCATGCGGGCGCTGGTGGTCTTGCCGCAGCCGGACTCCCCCACCAGGCACAGCACCCGCCCGGGGCGCACGTCCAGGTCGACCCCCGCGACGGCGGGCACGTCGCCGCGCGGGGTCGGGAAGACCTGGTGCACGCCGCGCAGGCTGAGCACCGGTGCGGCGTCCCCGGTGCCGCGGTCGGGCACGGCACCGGGCTCGGGCCGCGGGTCTGCTGGGACGGTCCGGTCAATCACGGGTGGCCCCCTCGGTGGAGAGTTCGTTCGAACGCAGGCAGGCGGCGGCGTGGCTCAGCCCGTCGGGGCGGTGCGTGAGCACGTCGAGCTCGGGGCGGGTGGACGCGCACCGCTCGACGGCGTGCTTGCAGCGCGGCGCGAAGGAGCATCCGGGGGGCAGCGCGGAGAGGCTGGGCGGGCCTCCGGGCAGCGACTCGGGGACCCGGAGGTCGCCGGTGACCGGGGGCACCGAGTTGATCAGCGCCGAGGTGTAGGGGTGCCGGGCCCGGTGGAAGATGTCGCGGGTGGTGCCGGTCTCGATCATCCGCCCCGCGTACATGGTGCCGACGCGGTCGGCGAGTTCGGCGGCCAGACCCAGGTCGTGGGTGATGAAGACCATCGCGAAGCGCAGTTCCTCGCGCAGCTCCGCGAGGCGTTCGACGATGGAGCGCTGGGTGAGGATGTCCAGGGCGGTGGTGGGCTCGTCCAGGATGAGCAGCTGCGGTTCCAGGGCCAGGGCGAGCGCGATGAGGGTGCGCTGGCGCATGCCGCCGGAGAGTTCGTGGGGGAAGCTGTCCAGCACGCGGGCGGGGTCGAGCCGGACCGTCCGCAGCAGCTCGGCGGAGCGTTCGAGGACCTCGGCGCGCGGGCGGCGGCCCCGGTCGTGGGCACGGAAGGTGTCGAGGAAGTGGTCGCGCACCCGCAGCACGGGGTTGAAGGCGTTCATGGCGCCCTGGAAGACCATGGCCGCCTCGTTCCAGCGGAAACGGCGCAGGTCCTCGCGGGCGAGGGCGCGCACGTCGACGCGGCGGCCGTCCTTGCGGCGGAAGAGGACCTCACCCGCGGAGAGGAGGCCGGTGCGCGGGAGCAGCCGGAGCAGCCCCAGGCCGAGGGTGGTCTTGCCGCAGCCGGACTCCCCCACCAGGGCCATGGACTGGCCGGGGTGCAGGTCGAAGGAGACGTCGCGTACCGCGGTGACCTGTTTCCTGCGGCCGGTGCGGTAGGCCACGTCGACGCCGCGGACGGAGAGCAGGGGCCCCTCGGCGGACGGCGGGGCGGCGGTGTGGTCGGGCACGGTGGCTCACCTGTCCCGGAGTCGTGGGTTGAGGGCCTGTTCCAGGGACCGGGTCATGGTGACCAGCCCGATCTGGAAGAGCATGATCATCACCATCGGGGCGATGAGGAAGGGTGCGGCCTGGGGCAGCAGGAAGGCGTTGTTGTTCCAGGCCTGCTGGATCATCAGGCCCCAGTTGTCGGCGGTGCTGGGCAGCAGGCCGAGCAGGTACATGCCGACCACCGCGTAGATCGCGTTGGTGACGGCGATGATGAAGTTGATGAAGATGTAGCCCGCCATGTTGGGCAGCACCTCGACGAAGAGGATGCGCGCGGTGCCCAGGTCCTGGAGCCGGGCGGCCTCGACGAACTCGCGTTCCCTGAGGGTGAGCACCTGGGCGCGGATGGAGCGCATGAGGTAGGGCCAGGTGACCAGGCCGATGATGAAGGAGACCACCAGCGGCGAGGCGGTGCGGTAGAAGGACGCGATGACCAGCATCAGGACGATGAACGGGATGGTCATCGTGATGTCGGTGAGCTGGAGCAGGAAGTGGTCGATCCGCCCGCGCACGTACCCGGCGACGCCGCCGAGGACGACCGCGATGGCCACGGTGATCACGGCCGCGACGAAGCCGACCCAGATGGGTTCGCGTCCGCCCAGTACGAGCTGGGTGAAGGTGTCCTTGCCCTGGTGGTTGGTGCCGAGCCAGTGCTCGGCGGTGATCGGGCCCCAGATCGCGGTGACGTCCGTGGGGTTGTGGTGGTCGATGAGCAGCGGACCGACGAAGGAGAAGAGCAGGACGCTGAGGACCAGGCAGAGGCCGACGAACCCGCTGGTGCTGCGGGTGAGGCCCTGCCAGATCGTTCCCCAGACCCCGGGGGCTGCGGTGGTGGTGACGGCCATGTCCGGTGGGCTCCTACGCGCGGATACGCGGGTCGAGGCGGCTGTAGAGCAGGTCGGCGACGAGGTTGGCGACCACCACGCAGGAGGTGATGATGATGAGCAGCCCCTGGAGGAGCGGGTAGTCGCGGTAGTTGACGGCGTCCAGGAGCAGGCCGCCGACGCCCTTGTAGACCAGGACCTGTTCGACGAAGATCGCGCCGCCGACGAGGGTGCCGAAGGAGATGGCGATCTGGGCGACCAGCGGCAGGACCGCGTTGCGCCCGACGTAGGAGACGGCGATGCGCTGGTCGCGCAGTCCGCGGGCGCGTGCGACGGTCACGTAGTCCTCGCCGAGGACCTCCGTGGTGGAGGCCTTCATGATGAGCATCCAGGTGCCGATGATGGCGAGCACGTAGGTGACGATCGGCAGGGCCGCGTGGTAGAGGGCGTCGCCGAGGAACTCCGCGTTGAACCCCGCCTGGACGCCGGGGCTGATCGTGCCGCGCAGGTCGATGGGGTCGAACCACCCCAGGTACATGCCTCCGCCGAAGACCAGGGCCATCGCGATGAGGTAGTTGGGGACGGCGCCCAGGACCGAGGCGAGGACGCTGAGCACGTGGTCCAGGAAGCGGTTGCGCCAGTAGGCCATCACCATGCCCAGGGCCAGGCCGAGGACGACGGCGATGACGGTGCCGACGCCGATGCTGAACAGGGTCCAGGGCAGGTAGGCGCCGATGGCCTCCATGACGCTCTGGCCCGGCCGGTTGATGGTCATGCCCAGGTCGAGGGTGACCAGGCCGACCAGGAAGTCCCACCACTGCTGGTACAGGGGGGCGTCGGGGTCGTAGGCCAGCGAGTTCATGGCGATGACCCGGGCCTCCTCCATCGACATGCCGCCCTGTGTGAGGCGCCCGGCCATCACGTCGATCGGGTCGCCGGGCATGGCGCGGCCGAGGAAGAAGGTCACGTTGGCGACGACGAACACCACGACGACGGCCTTGCGGACCTTGACGAGGGCGTGGTGGCGCCAGATCCGCAGCGGCAGGGGGGCGGGCTCGCCGGTGCGGGTCGACGCTCCGCCTCCGGCGCGCGGCGGCGGTGGTGAGGCCGCGGTTTCGGTGGCCACGGGGCTCCTTCAGGGGGCGCAGGGACTCCGTTTCTATTAGGAAGGTTTCCTAATAGAGGGTTCACGGTAACCCGCCCGATGTGGTCCAGACCACCTTCGTGACCAAACGGCGTCTTGCGAGCGACACGATCGACATCACAAAACGAACAAAAATCGATAAACCGCCACATATGGCTGCCCCCGCCGGTTGGCCGAATCCGGCCACGTCCTCACACTTATGACTTTTGTGGGTGTTGTCATCACTCGGGCGGTTCGTACGGTTACGTCTTCGAAGCACACGACCGAGAACGCGGAGGCGACCCCCGTGCGCACAGCACGCGCAACCACACTGGCCTCGACCGTCCTCGTGACGGCCCTGGCCGCATCCCTCGCAGCGGCCTCCCCCGCCGCGGCCGATCCCCTGGCCCCCACCGCAGACGACACCGCGCTCGCCGAGTTCCACGACCAGGAGCTGACGTGGGCACCCTGCACGGAGGAGGTGCTCCAGGGGTTGGAGTGCGCCGACGTCGTGGTCCCGCTCGACTACTCCGACCCCGGGGGCGAGCGCGCCACCGTGGCCATCAGCCGGGCCCGCGCCACCGACCCCGAGCAGCGGCGCGGCATCCTGCTCACCAACCCCGGAGGGCCGGGCGGGCACGGGCGCAGCATGCCCCTGCCGCTGGACCCGCAGACGGGCACCGGACTCGTCGGCGGCATGCGGGTCACCGAGGTGTACGACGTCATCGGCATGGACCCCCGCGGCAGCGGCGGCTCCTCGCCCAGGCTGGACTGCGGGTCAGAGCCGTCGCCCCTGTACACGAGTCCGACGGACGGGGAGATCTCCGAGGCCACCCGGTCGGCGATCCGGTACCAGCGCACCTGCGAGCAGGCCGAGGGCGACGTCCGCCCGCACATGACCACCGCCAACACCGCCCGCGACATGGACGTCATCCGGGCCGCCCTGGGTGAGGAGCAGGTCAACTACCTGGGCTACTCCTACGGCACCTACCTGGGCGCGGTCTACGGGAGCCTGTTCCCCGAGCGGCTGGACCGCAGCGTGCTGGACTCGTCGGTGCACCCCGACGGCATCTGGCGCGACGTCTTCATGATGCAGGCACCGGCCTACAGCGAGAA
Organism: Nocardiopsis deserti; assembly: GCF_008638355.1. Taxonomy (NCBI): domain Bacteria; kingdom Bacillati; phylum Actinomycetota; class Actinomycetes; order Streptosporangiales; family Nocardiopsidaceae; genus Nocardiopsis; species Nocardiopsis deserti. The sequence goes on from NZ_ML703348.1 coordinate 452,377, forward strand.
CATGGACCGCTACACGGCATGGGTGGCGGGGTACGACGACGTCTTCGGCTTCGGTTCGACCCGGGAGGAGGTCTACGCGACCTTCGAGGCGACCGCCGAGCGGCTGCGGGAGGAGCCGCTGGAGACCGCCCCCGGCGTGTTCTACGACAACCACCTGTTCTACATGGACGTGGGCATGAACTCACGCTTCCGGGACCAGTGGGACCTGGTCTCGGAGTACCTGGGGTACATCGTGCACAGCGAGCCCCTGCCCCAGCCCCTCGCCGCCCAGGCCAGCGCTCTCGCCGAGGAGGAGTACGGCACGGCCACCATGGACCTGCAGACGGCGGTGCTGTGCGAGGCCGAGTGGCCGGACAGGGTCAGCACGTACCACGCGGACGCCCGGGAGTACCGGGAGGAGCACCCGTACGGCAGCGGCGCCTACTGGGCGGTCCCCCAGCCGTGCACCTTCAGCGGCCTCGACCGGCCCGAGCCCCCGGTCGAGCTGGAACGGGAGGGCTACCCCGAGGCACTGGTCATCGCCGGTGAGTTCGACGCCAACACGGCCTACGAGGGCGGCCCGGCCATGGCCGACCGGCTGGACAGCTCCCTGATCACCGTCGCCGGTGACGGCGGGCACGGCTTCTACTTCCCCGGCGGCCTGGACTGCGTGACCGAGGCGGTGGACGCCTACCTGGTGGGCGGGGCCCGGCCCGAGGACCTCACCTGCCAGGGCCTGCCCCCGGCGGAGGTCGACGGGGAGGTCGAGGTGGAGGCCGAGGACCTCGTGGCGCTGCGCAACCGGACCGGCCCGAGCGGTCTGGGGATCTGACACGGAGACGACGGCGGCCCGCGCCGCCCCTCGCGGGGCGGTGCGGGCCGTTCTCACCGCGGCCGCGGAGGAGTTTTCATCCCAGGACCGGATGAATCGGGTTCTCGGGGTGCTCCGCACACCGCGGGACGTCTACCGGTGGGGACGACGGGAGGCGACCGGACCCGGGCGGGGTTCCGCGGTCCCCCTCGCTCAGCGGTTGACGCCCTCGAGGGTGCCGGTGACCATCTCGCCCGTGTTGGAGGTGGTCGCGTAGCAGATGATCTCGCGGTCACCGATCATGTCCCAGCTCTGCTGGGTCGGGTAGAGGTGACCCGCGTAGATCTCCGAGTAGGCGTACTCGACACCGATGAAGCTGGTGAACTCCTCGCCGGTGCAGATCTCCTCGGCCTGGCTCATCGTCTCGTCCTCGCCGGGGTACTCGGCGTCGGTCATCTGGTGGGAGTGGAAGAACTCCGAGTCGTGCTCCTGGGAGCAGTCCACCAGCGGGACCTCGCTGATCCCCTCGCTGAACAGCGCGGTGTTCATCTCCTCCTCGATGAAGCAGTCACCGACGTTGAGGGAGAACACGTCGCTGTCTCCCGGAGCGACGGGCTCGGTGGTCTCGGTCTCCACCGGCTCGGTGGTCTCCGCGGACTCGGTCGGCTCCGTGGTCTCCTGGGGCTCGGGGGCGACGGTCTCCCCGCCGCCCTGGAGGGCGGGGGGCAGCAGGGGAAGCGAACCGCAGGCCGTCGTGGCCACCAGGGTGGCGCCGACGGCCAGGGTTCCCAGGACGACACGGCCGAACAGGGGACGGCGCGTTTCGGACAGCATGGGGACTCCACTGGATCGTTCGGTACTGATGCCGACAGGGGGAGGGAATCGGCGACACCTGTCCAGATGCCCGGGGCCCGAAAAAGGTTTCGTCCCAGGTCCGGATAGATCAGGTTCTGTTGCGCTCTGGGCGCCGCGTGACGCGAACTGCCGTAGGCGGGAAGAGGGTGGGGATGGAGGGGAGGCCGCTCAGGCGGCCGGGGAGACGAAGGCGGGGCAGGGCCTGCGCTGGCCGGGGAACGCTCAGCGGTTGGCGCCCGCGAGGGTGCCTGTGACCATCTCACCGGGGGTGTTCACGTAGCAGATGATCTCGCGGTCGTTGAGCTGCTCCCAAGTCTGCTGACTGGGGTAGAGGTGGCCGACGTAGATCTCTGACTCGGCGGAGGAGACGCCGACGAAGTCGGTGAAGCTCTCACCAAGGCAGACCTCCTCGGCTTGGGCCTCGGTCGCCTGGTCCCCGGGGTACTCGGCCTCGGTCATGTCGTAGGCGAAGAAGAACTCCGAGTCGTGCTCCTCGGCGCAGTCCACCAGCGGGATGTTGCTGACCTCGCCGCTGGCGAGAGCGGTGTTCATCTGCTCTTCCACGAAGCAGTCGCCGACGTTGAGCTCCATCACGTTGCCGGCACCCATGAAGGACATGAGGGCGCCGCAGCCGCTGAGGGCGAACACGCTGCCCGCGGCGAGCACCGAGACGCCGGCGGTACGCAGGAGGGGGGAGAAATTCGACATGGGGATACTCCGAAACTTATGCACGGGACTCGCCGACCTGGGAGAGGCGGCGAGAAGGTAACAATTCACTACCTGGGGGTTTATGTCAATCTCATCTGCGAAAACGACGGGAAGGCAGCGGTTCGTCACGCTGTGCACCCACGACCCTTCCCTCGCTTCACCCCTATGGGATGCCGCGAACGCGAAGCAGCACATCACAGACCCATGACATTTTCCGGAGCCGTGCCTCCGCCCGCACGGTCACGGGAAGTGACACACGTGCGCACGCGAATTCCAGGGCGGGATTCCAGAAGGAGAACGGAAAGATTCCGGCGAAACGCGGAGAGTGACCGCACTTGAGGAAACGCACGGCCAGCGCGAGAGTGCGGCGGGGCTTCCCCTGGAAAGGACAGGGGTTCTTGTGGAAAGAGCGAGGGCCCCGGTCGTTTCCGACCGGGGCCCTCGCCTCGGGTGCGTCATCAGGGACTCGAACCCCGGACCCGCTGATTAAGAGTCAGCTGCTCTAACCAACTGAGCTAATGACGCCTGTTGTTCACCGCCCTGCCTCCCGGCCGCGGCGACACGGTCAACTCTACCGGACCATCGGAGTGCCCCGCGCCGCGAACCGCACGATGTGGGGCACACCACCGCGGGCCTCCCCCGGGCGGCGCGGTGGTCCCGGACGGCCCCGGGTGGAAGGCGGTGCCTCCGACCCGGGGCGGCGCACGCGACGGACGCCGGTCCGGCCTCAGGCGCTCAGCCGGCGTGCCTGCCCGGCGAACAGGGCGACCGCGAGCAGGAGAGCGCCCACCGCCGCCACCGGCGCGGCGGCCGGACCCTGGCCGGTCATACCCATGAAGTCGGCGGCGGCGATGCCGTTGACGGCCAGGTACCACAGCATCGGATACAGCGCCTGGAACAGCGTCGGGGTGCGGCCCAGCGCCCCCAGCGCCGCGGCCAGGGCCGGGACGAACACCGCTCCGGCGCACCAGGCGGCGACGGAGGCGGTGTCACCGGCGGCCGTCAGCCGCACCAGCGGACCGGCGCCGAAGAGCGCGGCGAGCAGGACACCGGCCGCCCACCCCGCCAGTTGGCGGCGGACCGGGCCGGGGTAGGCGGCGAGCAGCGCCTCCACACCCGTGCCGACCTGGACGGTCGAGATGCGGGCCCACACCAGCACCGGCCAGATCCAGCAGGCGGGGAGCACGACCGCCCGCACCGCCTCCACGGGGAGCAGCAGCCCCGCCGCGCCGAGCGCCACCGCCCCGAGCCACCACCACACCGACACCCCGGAGAGCAGGATCCACAGCTCCGCCGCGACCAGGCCGCGGGGCACGGGCACGCGGACCGCGCGGACGCCCGGCACCGTCCCGGCCCGGCGGTGGGGTACGGATTTCGTGCCGTGCACACGGAACCACGCGGCGGGCGCCAGTGCCAGGACGACGGCACCGGCCGCGATGAGCAGCCGCTCGGTCAGGAAGGCCCCGTCGACGGCCAATCCCTCCCACGGGACCGGGACGAGGGGTTCGTCCACCCTGGTGAACCCGAGGCTGAACTCCCCCTCGACCGCGATCCCGGCCCGTTCCATACCGGCTCTGAAGGGGTCGGCCAGCGTCTGGACGCCGATGCCGCCGAACGGCGCCCGGCTGCTCTGGCTGCCCAGCACCACGATCGCCCAGACCGGGATCCAGAGGATGTTGGCGAACCCGCCGCGCAACCCGGGAACGGTGTCGAACAGCAGCGCCACCGCCGCGACCGCGACCACGACGGGGACCGTGATCACCAGGAAGGGCAGGAGCAGCCCCACCGGATCGACGGCGGTGTCCTCACCGCGTGTCCACCACATCACCAGGGCGACCGCGACCAGCACCGCGACCATCGTCAGCAGGACCGCGACGTTGCTGAGGAGTTTGCCGGCGAGGTAGCCCAGCGACCGCAGCGGCGTGACGGCCAGCACCTCGCCCACACCGGTGCTCCGGTCGCGGGCGACCGCCCCGCGGACGACGTAGAAACCGCCGAGTGCCAGCCAGAGCGCCCCGCCCAGGGCCACCACGGCCCCCACGTAGGCCATGTCGTAGACCCCGCGGTACCCCCCGGCGTCGACCACGGTCCAGTGGCCGTCGGCCGCGGGCACGGCCAGGTAGGCGAGCATGGCCGCACCCAGCAGGGTCAGGGCGTAGGAGGGGCGGCGGACCCGTTCCCGGAGGTCGCCGAGCGCGAGCCGCGGGATCATCGCACCGCTCCCGTGGCGGCCCGGTAGGCGTCCTCCAGCTCCGGCGCCACCGGTACCGCGTCGGCCGTGGGCCGCTGTTCGGACAGGAGCCGGACCCGGACGCGGCCTCCGTCGCGCAGGGCGCGGACCACGGTGTGGCCCCGTTCCAGGGGGACGAGGTCCGCGGGGTCCGCGGTCGTCTCCCACACCCGTCCCGCCAACCGCCCCGCCAGGTCGGCCGGACGGCCGCTGCGGACCAGGCTTCCGCCGACCACGACGGCCACGTCCGTGGCGACCGCCTCCACGTCGGTGACGATGTGGGTGGACAGGACGACCACCCGGTCGGTGGCCAGGTCACTGAGCAGGGAGTGGAAGCGGGCGCGCTCCTCGGGGTCGAGGCCGACGGTCGGTTCGTCCATGACGATCACACGCGGGTCGTTGAGCAGGGCCTGGGCGATGCCCACCCGCCGCACCATGCCGCCGGAGTAGGTGCCCAGGCGCCGGTCGGCCGCGCCGTCGAGTGCGACGAACTCCAGCAGTTCGCCGATGCGGGTGCGGGCCGCGCGGGCGCCCATCCCCTTCGCCGCGGCGAGGTAGGACAGGAACTCGCGGGCGGTCAGGTTCGGGTAGAAGCCGAAGTCCTGCGGAAGGTAGCCGAGGGTCCGCCTCAGGGGGTGCGGCCGCGCGGTCACGTCGGTCCCCTCGAAGACGACGCGTCCGCGGGTGGGCCGGGCGGCCGTGGCGATGATCCGCATCAGCGTCGACTTGCCCGCGCCGTTGGGGCCGAGGAGTCCGAGCACGCCCGGTCGGAGGCTGAGGGTGACACCGTCGACGGCGCGGTGGCCGCCCCGGTGGACCTTGGTGATGTCGGTGAGGTCGAGCACCGGTTCACCGGCCGGTCAGGTCGGTCGGCTCACCGTCGCGCAGGACCCGCACCCCGGTCGGGACCTCCACCCGGAACCGGTCCTCGTAGACGCAGACTCCGCTACAGGAGTTCTCGAGGCGGAGCGTGCCCTCCTCCAGCGACCACGTCGAGGTGACGCCGGGATCGCCCCAGGCGTCGATCCACCGGGTCACCTCGACGTCGGTGCGGTCGGCGGGAACGAGGTCGGTATGGGTCCCTTCGGCGACGACGTCGAGTACGTCGCCGTCGAAGGGGAAGGTGGTCGTGTCCGGTTCGGCCTGTGCCGTGTCGGGCCAGCCGCACCCGGACAGCAGGCTCACCGCCGCGACCGCGGTGAGTGCCGCCGCGGCCGGACGTGCCTTCGTCGTGGTGATCTTTCGCATGCGACAAGGAAACCGGTCCCGCGGCCGCGGATCACTACGCGTGGACGCCGTCTCCGGGGTGGGGCCAGCCCCACCCCCGCGCCGTTCGGGACCCGCCCGTCGGAGGGTCCGGGACCGCCTCCGGGGCGGCGACGGCCACCGCTCCGGCCCGGGCCCCGCCGTGCACCGCTGGCCGGGGCGGGCCGCCGTGTCCGCCCCCTGTCCGTCCGGACGGAACACGAAGGCCCCGGGCGGAAGGCTGTGCCTTCGACCCGGGGCCGTTGTCTGTGCGCCATCAGGGACTCGAACCCCGGACCCGCTGATTAAGAGTCAGCTGCTCTGACCAACTGAGCTAATGGCGCCTGTCGTGCCATGGTACCGGCCCTGTGGGCCGCCCCTGGCGACGTCGTTAACTCTAGCAGGACCGCAGGAGGGCCGCGAACCGGTTACGGACCAGCGGGAGTGACGGTCCTCCGTCGGTCCCTTGCCCGCAAGGCCTAGGCGAAGGCCAGGAACAGCGCGACGATCACGGCGATGAGCAGGATCGCGCCGACGACCGCCAGCACGATCGGCATGACCGGGCGGCGCGCGGGCTCCTCGGTGTTCGGGTTCTCGTCGACGAAGCGGCGGAAGTGCTGCGTGGTTCCCGCCGGGTCCATGTTGGGATCGTTGTTCTGTGTCATGGGGTTGACCCTAGCGACTCATGGGAGTGATGAGGACCCCCGTGGGTATATCTAACCCTTTTCGCTACACGCTCTTGGTCCTCTCCGACCGCGCACCTGCGGGGACCGTGCCGGGCGACGCGGCGCGTACTCCGTGTCCCCCCGCGGGCGGTCACTCCTCACCTGGGTGAAAGCCGAACGTAAGATCCCTGGTCGACACTGGTGTCGGGAGGATGGGGCTCGGCCGGTACTTCCCCGCGGCCGTGTCGCCCCTCCCGGGGCCCGGCACGCAGCACGGCGGCCATCCGGGCCGTGGGCGTGCTCCCGCGTGCCGGGTCCACCCCCTCCAACCGGCGCACCAGTTCCGAGGCGGACCGCTCCGGCCGGGTGTCGTCGAGCCAGACCGCCGCCATGCGCAACGGCAGGGGCAGGTACCCCAGGAGGTGGGCGAGGCGGCGCAGCACCGACTCGGCGCACCTGTGCCGCCCCTCCCGCGCGCGCAGCAGGTCCACCCCCGCGTCCGGGGGGAGCGGCCCCACGGGGAGGGCCCGCAGGCCGTCGCGCACCAGCAGGTCGGTCAGCCAGTAGCGGCTGGTGACGAGGGCCGCGCATCCGGCGCCGCCGGGGAGCAGGGGGCGCACCTGGCGCACGGAGGCCGCGTTGTCCAGGACCAGTAGGACGCGCCGGTGCGCCAGCAGCGTACGGAACCTCGCGGCGGCCTCGTCTGCGTCCATGGCCTCGGTGCCGCGGGTACCGGTGGACAGGGAGCGCACCAGGCGGCGCAGCACCTCGGCCGGATCGCGCGGGTGTCCGTCGCCGCCGCGGAGGTCGACGTAGAGCTGTCCGTCGGGGAAGTGCGGCGCGGCCGCGTGGGCCCAGCTCAGGGCGAGGGCGCTGGCCCCGGCGCCCGCGGGGCCGCGCACCAGCGCGCTGCCGGGGGCGGTGCTGGAGGGGTCCACCAGCCGGTCCATCTCGGTCAGGGCCTCGTCGCGCCCCACCAGCACGGAGGGCGCTGCGGGCAGCTCGGCCGGGGCGAGGGCGGCCGACACCCGGTCGGGCGCGTGGACCGGGCCGTCGCCGCGGCCGTCGCGTCCCCCCTCCCCCGTCGGAGCGTCCGGCCCGGCTGCCGATCCGGTGTGCGGCCCGGTGTCCGGTTCGTCGGCCGATCCGGAGCGGGCCCCGGCGGCCGGGGAGGGGGGCCGGGATCCGGTGCGCTCCTCGACGGAGGCGCGCTGGCGCGGGACGCTGGTGCGCGGGGCGCGGTCGAGGTCGCCGCGCAGGACGCCGTGGAAGGTCTCCTGGAGTTCGCGGCCCGGGTCCGCGCCCAGGTGCTCGGCCAGCGCGTCGCGGGTGCGGGCGTACACGCGCAGGGCCTCGCTGGGCCGCCCGCAGCGGTAGAGGGCGGTCATCTGGACGCGGATGAGGGGTTCGCGCTCGGGGTGGTCGGTGGCGATGGGGCCGATCTGGTCGGCCACCCGCTCGTGGTCGCCCCGGGCCAGGGCGGCGCCGAACCCCTCCTCGGCGACCCGGAGGAGTTCCTCGTTCAGGGGCGGGACGTCGCGCTCGTGCAGGACGGGACTGACGACGTCGGCCAGGACGGGGCCCCGCCACAGTCCCAGGGCACTGATGAGCAGGTCGGCGCGGTCGGAGGGGTCGGCGCCCCCGTCGGCACGGCGGACCAGGGAGCGAAAGCGCAGCAGGTCGCACTGGTCCTCGGTGAGGTCGACCCGGTAGCCGCCGTCGCCGCCCGTGATGAGCGGGGTGCCGCAGTGCTGGTCGAGGACGGCGCGCACGCGGGTGACGTGGACCTGGAGGGCGCTGCGCGCGGACGGGGAGGCCGGGGTCCCCCAGACGCGTTCGATGAGGTGCGCGGTGGGGACGGTGCGCCCGGTGTTGAGCAGGAGTGTGGCCAGCAGGGCACGGCGCTTGTCCCCGCGCAGGCGCAGCGGGACCCCGTCCATCTCGACGCCGAACTGCCCGAGCAGTCCGACGCGCAGCCCGCGGGCGGTGTGTGCGGACGCGCCCGGCCGGGCCTGCCCGGCCGTGTCGTGCCACCGCCTCGCCGAGTCGCCCAGCGACACAGCACCCTCCCCCTTGCGGAGCGCGCGTGCGAGCGGGTGAACCTCGGCGCCCCTGGCTCCAGGGTGCCGCCTGAGCTGGGATATCGCAATCACGTACCCCGCATTTGCCGCTGGGGGCGTCCCTTGGAATCCTGGATTCTCCCGCTTTTTCCCCTCTCCTCGTTGACTCTTCACCACGACCGAAAGAAACTTTCCTCCATGGCGGAAATTCCGAAGCCTGCGGGCGGCCGGGCGGAGACCGGACACGTCTCCGCGCCGCCCGTTCCCACGACGGTCCTGCGCATCAGGTCGCTCCTCCCCTCCCTCGCACCCGCGGAGCGGCGGGTCGCGCAGCACGTCGTCGACGACCCCGAGCGGGCCGCTGCCTCCTCCATCACCCAGCTCGCCAAGGACTGCGCCACGTCCGAGGCCACCGTGATCCGGTTCTGCCGCACCATCGACTTCAGCGGCTACCGGGAGCTGCGTCTGGCCCTGGCCACCGAGGCCGGTCAGGCACGGGGCGCCCGCGGGGCGGCTCCGGAGCTGTCCAGCGACATCAACCCCGACGACACCCTCGTCACGGTGGTCCAGAAGATCGCCTACACCGACGCGCGCGCGGTGGAGGAGACCGGCGCCGCCCTGGACGTGGAGGTGCTGCGCACGGTCATCGACACGATGGCGGGCGCGCGGCGCATCGACGTGTACGGGGTGGGCGCGAGCGCGTTCGTCGGCGCCGACCTCCAGCAGAAGCTGCACCGGATCGGACTCACGTCGTTCGCGTGGTCGGACGCGCACGTGATGCTCACCAGCGCGGCGCTGCTGGACGAGCGCGACGTGGCGATCGGCATCTCCCACACCGGGGCGACCATAGACACGGTGCAGGCGCTGACGGAGGCGGGGCGGCGCGGCGCCCGGACCGTCGCCGTCACCAACTTCCCCCGCTCGCCGATCGGGTTCGCCGACCACGTGCTGACCACGGCGGCCCGCGAGACCACGTTCCGGTCGGGGGCCACCGCAAGCAGGCTCGCGCAGCTGACCGTGGTGGACTGCCTGTTCGTGGGTCTGGCGCAGAGCCGCTACACCGACAGCCGCACCGCGCTGGAGACGACCTTCGAGGCGGTGCGGGGGCTGCGAATCAACGACGACCGCAGACGCCGCAGGGGCGAGGCTCCCGGCGGCAGGAGCACGGACGAGAACGACGGCTGACCGCAGGCGTCCCGTGCCGCCGCCCGGCTCCGGCCGGCGGCGGGACGGGACGATCGATCCAGGGAAAGGAACGGCACCGGTGCGGACCGAACAGGAGAGCGCTGTGCACGACGACGGGCGCGGAACCCGGCCGGAAGGCGGGAACGCCCCTCGGGAGACCGGCGCCCCGCTGCCCTCCGGGGGGACCGGGGGCGGGGCGGCCGTGATCGTGCGCGCGCCCACGGAGGCCCGCAACTCCGGTACCCACGACATCGACCTGCTCCCGGCGCTGGACGTGCTGCGACAGATCAACGCCGAGGACGTCACGGTCCCCGGCGCGGTGGGCGCGGTCCTGCCGGAACTGGCGCGGGCCGTGGAGCTGGGGGTGGCCGCCCTGGAGAGCGGGGCGGCCATCCACTACTTCGGCGCGGGCACCTCGGGGCGGATCGCCGCCCAGGACGCCGCCGAACTGCCGCCGACCTACGGCGTACCCGCCGCGTGGGTGGTGGCCCACCACGCGGGCGGCGGGGAGGCCCTGGCCCGGGCCGTGGAGGGGATCGAGGACGACTGGGAGTCGGGCCGGGCCGACGCCGCCGGGATCGCCCCGGGGTCGCTGGTGGTGGGCCTGGCGGCCAGCGGGCGCACCCCGTACGTGGGCGGGGCGCTGGAGGCGGCCCGGGAGCGCTCGGCCGCGACGGTGCTGATCAGCGCGAACCCGCAGGCGCCGCTGGCGCGCGACGCGGACGTGCACGTGGGCATGGCCACCGGCGCGGAGGTGATCGCCGGGTCCACCCGGATGAAGGCGGGCACGGCGCAGAAGCTGGCGCTGAACGCGTTCTCCACCGCGGTGATGGTGCGGATGGGGCGGACGTACTCGAACCTGATGGTGGGGGTGGACGCCACCAACGGCAAGCTGCGCGGCCGCGTGGTGACCATCCTGACGCAGGCCACCGGGCTGGACGAGCGGGTGTGCGCGGAGGCGCTGAACGCGGCGGAGGGCGACACCCGCGTCGCGCTGGTGTCGCTGCTGGCCGACGTGGACGCGGCCGCGGCGGCCCGGGCCCTGGGCGCGGCGCGGGGCCGGGTCCGCCCCGCGCTGGCCGGGCTGGGCCTGCCGGGTCCGGTCGCCCCGGAGTAGGCGGCGGGTGGTCGGGGGTCCCGTGCGGGTCTTCCGCCCGTGCGGGTCTTTCGCCCGTGCGGGTCTTCCGCCCGAGTGAGTTTGGGCCCTCGCGGGTTCTCCACAGGCCAGAGGTCCCTCTGGTGGCGCCCGTCACGCCCGGTCTACGTTGGATACGGGGGGTCCCCGGCCTCTCCCGCTTTGCGCTGCCCGCGCACCGAAAACTCGGTCCGAGCGGGTCCGGGCCCGCTCGGTTTCTCCACCCGAGCGGGTCTTCCGCCCAGGCAGGTCTTTGGCCCAAGCGGATCTTCCACAGGCCGGAGGTCTCTCTGGCACGGGACGGGGCGGGCGGCGTAGGCTCGGTTCCGGGGGTGCCACGCGCCGCCGTGGGAGGGGTTTGATCCCCCCGTATCCGAGTGTCCCTCGCCGCCGCCCGCCCCGCCAGCCCCTGTCCGCGGTTGTGGACGGCCCCCGGCTCAGCCGCGTTCGAGGGCGGTGCCGATCAGACCGATCGGCGGGGATCCCAGGTCCAGTAGGGCCCGGTGGAAGCGCTCCAGGGTGAACCCGTCGCCCCAGCGCTCGCGCGCACGCTCCCTCAACCGCAGGATCTCCAGCTTGCCCCAGGTGTAGCGGCCGTAGGTGGGGTCGAAGGTGGCGCGACGCGCCTCGGCCAGGGCCGCGGGACCCTGGAGCGGCGTGTCCTCGGCGAAGCGGGCTGCCGCCTCCTCCACGGTCATGGTCCCGCTGTGCATGCCGATCGCCACGGACAGGCGGGTGACGCGGATGAGCGCCTCCACCCACACGCCGGTCTCGAAGTGGTCAGCGGTCCAGTCGGGGTCGCCCAGGCGTTCGGCGGCGTAGGCGCCGAATCCCTCGTCCACGCACAGCTCCTCCACGTAGTGCGCCCACCCCTCGGCGAAGGTCATCGAGTGCAGGGCGCGGCGCACCGGCCCGGGCGCCCGGCGCAGGGCGCGGCCGTGGGAGAAGTGCCCGGGAGCCACCTCGTGCACGCTCACGGCGGGCAGGGTGGTGTGGCTGAACATCTCCAGCCACTCGTCGGCCTCCTCAGCGGTCCAGGAGGCGTCGGGCGGGGTGATGAAGTAGAAGGAGGGTGTGTCGGCCTCCCACGGGCCCGACCACGCCATCATCGCGGTGGCCCAGCGCTGGGAGGGCGGGGAGACGTCCACGCGGCACTCGCCGTCGTTGGGGGGCGCCAGGCCGCGTTCGGCGGTGAACGCCACGGCCAGTTCCGTCCAGCGGCGGGCGGCGTCCAGGACACCGTCGGTGTCGGGGTGCTGGCGGGTGAGCTCGCGGACGAACTCCATGGTGTCGCGGCCGGGTGCGAGGCGCCCGGCGGACTCGGCCAGGCGCGTGCGGAGGCGGTCGCGTTCGGCGTCGGCACGGGCGGCCAGGTCCGCGAGGTCGACCTCGACGGCCTCGCCGCTGCCCATGAGGCGGGCGAGCGGCCCGGCGCCGAGCCCTGCGCTGCGGGGGCCCTCACGCACTGCCTTCTCGACGTGGGCGAGCAGACGCGCGTGCGCGGCGAGGGCCGCGTCGCGCACGTCGGCGGGCAGGTCCTCGGGGAGTCCGTCGGCCACCCCCCGGACGGCGCCGAGGAGGGACTCGGCGAGGGGAGCGGGCAGGCGGTCCAGGGCCGCGATCGCGTTGTCGACCACGCGCGGCCACTCGGCCAGGTGGGCGGTGCGGGCGGCGTCGCGCTCGGCCCGGGGCGCGTACGCGCGGTCGTAGCCCGACAGGTCGAGCTCGTTGACGTGGTACAGGGGGTTGGCGCGGTGCAGCTGGAGTTCGCCCAGCTCGTAGCGCAGGGCGTTCTCGAAGGCGGCCAGATGGGCCTCGTCGTGGGGGTCGTCGAGGGGTTCACCGCCGAGGCCGGACAGGGCGGCCCGGACCCCTTCGGGCGACAGGTCGGCGACCTTGCCGTCGTACTCGTGCATACCGGAGCCCTCACGCATGTTCCCCGGTCTGAGGTCGGCCAGGCGCCGGAGCCGCGCGGGCAGGTCGTCGTGCTGTGACTGGAAGGACATGCGGCGACCCTAACCCCGGCGCGGGCCGTGCGGACAGCCGCTTCGCGGGCCCGGTCCGGGCCGGAAGCCGGGGCCGTGGTCCCCACCCGTCCACGAGCCTGAGCCGGGCCGGAACCGGGGCGAAGCCGAACCGGGCGGATCCGGGGCGGAGCCGAACCGGGCGGATCCGCTGCGCCGTACCGGAACTCCGGAGCGGGGCCGGGCGTCTTCCCAAACGTGACGATCCCAGATCCCGCCACATCCCAGAGCCCCCCGTCCGACGACGACACCGGCGTCCTTCGCGACCGGCACCCCTCCGGTTCCGACGGCGCCGGAGGCGGCGATACCGCTGGTCCCGGCGCCGAGACGAGTGACGCCACCGGGACCACCGGGGTTTCCGACCGTTCCGAGACCACGGGTGACACTGGAGCCGTCGACGGCACCGGAACCACCGACAGCACCAAGGCCACCGACACTTCCGGAGGGTCCGAGGGGTCCGGCGGCCGCCGCGGACGCCGGACGTGGGTGGGGCGCCTCGCCCTGCTCGCCGTGTTCGCGATGGTGGCGGGCTGCGTGCCGTTCCTGTGGGTGCTCACCTCCACCTCCGACCACCGCCACACCGCCGCGTCCGTGCCGGAACGCCCGGTGGCGCTGGTGCTGGGCGCCGGTGTGCGCCCCGACGGGCGGCCCAGCCTGCTGCTGGCCCGCCGCCTGGACGCCGCCGCCGACCTCTACTTCGCCGGGAAGGTCGACGTCGTACTGGTGACCGGCGACAACAGCGTCGAGCACTACAACGAGACCGACACGATGCGCGCGTACCTGGTGGACGCCGGGGTCCCCGGAGAGCACATCGTCGGCGACTACGCCGGGTTCTCCACCTGGGACTCGTGCGTGCGTGCCCACGAGGTGTTCGGGGTGCGGGAGGCCACCGTCGTCACCCAGGACTTCCACCTGCCCCGCGCCGTGCGGCTGTGCCGTTCGGCGGGCATCGACGCGGTGGGCGTGGCCGACTCCAGCATGGAGGAGCGCGCCTTCGCCACCGTGTACGGGTGGTTCCGGGAGGTCCCGGCGGCGGTGGCGGCACTGGGCTCGGTGGTGCTGCGGCCCGACCCGATGTTCCTGGGCGACTACGAGAGCGGTGTGGACGAGGCCCTGGCGCTGGAGCGCGAACCGGGTTCGGCGGACGGATGAGCCCGCCCCGGCCCGGAGCCGCACGGGGCGGCCCGGGGTCCTCGGCGGCCGGTCGCGACCGGTCGGTCCACCGGCGTCGGGAGCCCCGCCGCACCGGTGGACCGGTCACGCCCTACCGTCCGCCGCCGAAGAGGCGCCCCAGCAGTCCGCCGGGCTGGGGAGCGGCGGGCTGCTGCGGCTGCGCGGCAGCGGTCTGCTCCGGCTCCGGTTCGGGCTCGGGCTCCACACCCACGAGCGCGCAGAAGTCCTCGGCGTCGTCCGGCAGCGCCCAGGCGCTCAGGGTCCGCGTGAACTCCTCGTCCTCCCAGGCGGAGGCGGGCAGTTCGGCGATCGTCCAGAGGACCTTGAGGGTCTCCTCGTCGTAGTCGGCCTCGGCGTGCTCCTCGGCGGTGTGGCCCTTGCTGCGGGGGCCGAGCACCAGTTCCAGGCCGACGCCCGTCACGAGGGCGCGCGAGTCCGCCTCGCCCTTGATCAGGCCGGGGAGGATGTCCAGGCGCAGGCGGCGGGCGCGGTCTCCCGCGCGGCCCAGCGCCAGGAAGCCCAGGACCTGCGGGGAGTGTCCGCCGCAGTGCGGCCAGGACTCGTTGAACAGGCCCTGGTAGCCCATGGAGGTGCCGCCGCCGCGGCCGACGCGGCGCAGCGCCTCGCGCGGGGTGTTCTCGCCGTGGATGAGCAGCATCGCCACCGATGCGGCGAAGGAGTTGTACAGGTTCCCGCCCGCCATCTGGTGGGTGAGGCCGACGGAGACGTCGATGTCGGTCGGGCTGGCCAGCAGGCCGAGGGCGAACAGTTCCGCGGGGAGCGGGTCGCCACCGCTGTCCAGCACGTTCATCACGTCGCGCAGGCTCGTGGGCGCCTGCGGGGCCGGGCGCAGGTCCTTGGCGAGCAGGACCTGGGAGGCGCCGGTGATCTCGGCGGTGACGCGTTCGGCGTCGTCGGGCAGGAAGGCCAGCAGGTAGCTCACCCACTCCCCGGCACGGTCCATGCCGCCGCGGTTGGCGCCGCCGCTGAGCAGCGCGACCAGGTCGGGAACGCGGGCGCGGACGGCCTCGTAGGTGTCCAGCTCGGCCTGGAGCAGAGCGGCGCCGTCGGGCTGCTCCATCACGGCGAGCCGGTTGCGCATGCGGTGGTGGTGCTGCTCGTCCGGGGCCTCCTCGGCCCAGTCCCGGTACTGCTGGCGGACCTTCTCGGCGTCGTTGGAGGTAGCCCAGGCCACCTCGTCGCGCCACTGGTCCAGGTCGCGGGCCTCGGGGAAGCGGTCCTCGGCGTGCCCGGCCACCAACTCCAGGAGGAGGCTCAGGGGACGCCAGCGGTCGGTGGCCGGGGTGGACTCGGCGCAGGCGAGGTCGACCAGGAAGTCGACCGCCTTGGGCGCGGCGAGGTGTCCGGGCGCGGGGAAGTGGATGATGTCGTGGAGTTCGGAGAGCGCGCTGTCGCTCCCGGCGAGCTGGCCGAGGAGCTCGGGGATGCGGGCGCCGCCCTCGGGGGCCAGGGCTGCCCAGTCCACGTTCTCCGCGCCGTCGTGTGGGTCGTTGGTCGCGTTCATGGTGCTGATTATCCCGCCTGAGCCGGTGCGCGCGAATCCACCTGTGGACAACCGGGATGGTGCGACGGCCCCGAACCCCGAGGCCGGGGTCGGGCAGCACGAGGCGGAGGAGCCCGGGGACCCCCCTGTTACCACGCTAGGACCGCGCCGCGTCGTGGCGCCAGAGGCGGTCGGCGCCTGTGGACAACCCCCGGCGACCGCTGGCGCCGACCGTCGAGCTCGGACCGGGCAGGCCTCTGGAGCTCGGACCGAACCCGGACCGGACAGGTCCCGCCGGAGCTCGGCCCGGCGGGGACCCGCTAGAGCCCGGCCCGGGCGGGGGCCGGGCGCAGCACGGCGTCGCGCAGGGCCTTCACCGCGGCGGCGACCTCGCGGGCGTAGCCGATCACGGTGGAGCGGCGGCGGGCTCCCATGCTGGAGTCGCCCACCCCGACGGCGTCGATCCCCGCGGCGCGGGCGAGGGCGACCGTACGGGGCAGGTGGAAGGACTGGGTGACCATGGTGGCCTCGCGCACGCCGAACAGGTCGCGCACCCGCACGCAGGTGTCCCAGGTGCGGTAGCCGTGGCGGTCGGCGTCGATCCGGTCGGCGGGCACGCCCTGTCCGACCAGGTACGCGGTCATGGTGTCGGTCTCGCGGCGGGACACCTCGCGGTTGTCGCCGGAGACGATGATCCGCTCGACCCGGCCGTTCTCGTACAGGCGCACGGCCAGGTCCAGGCGGCGGGCCAGCAGCGGCGAGGGGCCGTCGTCCCAGGCGGCGGCCCCCAGGACCACGGCCACGGGCCGGTGCGGGACGGTGTCGACCTCACCACGGCGCCCGGCGCTGCCCAGGAAGGTCCAGGCGTAGGGGGCCAGTGCCAGGGCGCACGCGCCCACTCCGACTACCGCGATCCACAAGCCCATCCTGCCGCCCCTTCCGTCATCACCCATCATGGCGCACCGGCGGAGCGCGGGTATCCGGACGAAAGCCCACGAACCCGCGCGAGGAACAAGAAACGAGGACGCGTCGGAACTCTCGTGTCCGGTCTGCCTTCCCGGGGCGCCCGGAGCCGGAACCGGTCCCCGGCCGAAACCGGTAACCGGCTCGCGGAGCCGTACCACGGCCCCGCGGGGCTCCGGGATCAGCTCCCGTGACCCGCCCGGCCACCCCAGGAGAAGGGCCGCTTGTACCGGACCGTCAGGGAGCCGCCCTGGCAGGAGCCGGTGACGACGAAGTGCGGGGCGGACGCCCGGCGGAGGGAGTCGACGCTGTTGCGCAGCATGCCGAGCCAGGAGGAGTCCGCCTCCACATCGGCGGTGGCGCCCTCGGGCAGGATCACGTCGCACGCGCCCCAGGAGGCGTCGATGTGGACCTCGACGACGGCACTGGTCAGGGAGGCCTCACGGAAGTCGAGCCGGGTGGAGCCGTACTTGTTGTACACCTCGACGCGACGCGGCACCTGCCACGCGCCCTTGCGGATGACGGTGCTGCTCTGGGAGCGGATGACGAGGGTGTCGCCGCTGTCGCGGCGCTCCGGGAGAGCGCCCTCCACCGGCACCGGAAGGGGGACCGGCAGCGCCTCGGCGCCCGTCGGCAGGTCGTCGGTGACCGGTTCGAGGTCGGCGTAGGTCTTGGCCGCGTAGACGGCGTTGAGCCGTTCGTCGAGTTCGTCGAGGGTGATGCGCCCCTGCGCCGCCGCCTCCCGCAGGACCTCCATCACCTGGTCCCTCTCAGCGTCAGAGATCCGCATCCGGCTCATGTCATTGGAGGCCACTGTCGCTCGCCCGGTCCTTTCCCGCTCTTTTTGTCACCACCACGGTAGAGCATGGGTGACGGTCCTCCCCCTGGGCGGAAACGGCCGCGGGGCCGTGTCCGGCGCACGCTCCCCGTCCGCTCCAGGTTCGCGGCCCCGCGCGCTTTGGGGAGGTCGGGGACTGGGTACCGCTTCTCTAGGGTGGTTGAGGACTCTGCCGGGGTAGGACGGACCCCGGCAGAGTCCTGAACCACATGTGGTTCCTGAATCTCTCCCCGGTACACGATCTCGCGTCGGCGCGCGTATGCACAGCGCGTGTCCGCAACCGGCCACACCGTGAACCGCTCCCCGCCGCCCGGCCCGCCGTACGGGCTCAGCGCGCCTCCTCCACCCTTCCGGTTTTCGGTCCTTCCCCCTCCGTGCGTTCGGGGCACTCTCATCCTCCCCGCCAACCCCACTCGGAACAGGCACTCTGCCGATGTCCCCCCGCGTCATTCACCGTATTTCGGTCAGCTACATAACCCCCGTTTCGGACACAGAGTTCGGCCGGAGAACCGCAGGTCACGGGGAGCCTTCCCGATCGCTCCGGAAAACCTTCGCGCGCCCCTCGAACACAGATCCGCAAACACCCCCCTGAACTGGAGAAACACGAGGCGCCCGACTACTCCGGAACCTGGCGGGAAACGCACCGGGAGCGGCGTTTGCCGGAATTCCGCGGCGAGCATCATTCCTTTGGGAGCCGCGGCCGCACAGGCCGTTCTCCCAGGCCAGACCATCCGCTCCGACCTCCCCGAGCACCACAGACACCGCCTTGGTCGAAGACCGGAGGAAACCACGACGTGTCCGCCCTCGCGATCGCCCCGACGTTTCTCAGCGACTTCACCCGCCTCACGCCCGACGTCCAGCTCAACACCCTGGCCGTGATGCGCGCCTGCCAGGTCGGCGACGAGCCCGACCTGGAGTCGGTCGCGGGCGCCGCCGACCCGGGTGTCCGGGTCGTCAGCATCGCCCCCGACTGGTCCGGCGTCGTCGTCCCCGACGGCGCGGGTCACGGCCGGACCGGTGACGGCCGCCTCGCCGACGGCACGCACTACCGCCTGGTCACCGTGCGCCCGCGCGACGAGGCCCTGCGCTTCGCGCGCGACCTGCGCCCCGAGGCGCCGGCCGGGATCGATCCCGCCGAGGCCGACCCCACGCCCAGCGGTCCGCCCGAGCTCGCCGGAGCCCTGAGGGCTCCCTTCGACCAGTGGCAGCTGACCCTGCACCCCGACCAGCACCGGATCACCGAGGCACACTACAACGGGTCCACGCAGGTCACCGGCGGCCCGGGGACCGGCAAGACCGTGATCGCGCTGCACCGCGCCGCCTACCTGGCCGAGCGCGACGCCGCCGCCCGGCCCGAGGACACCCGCGAGTCGGTGCTCCTGACCACCTACAACCGGGCGCTGGCGCAGTCCCTGGCCGAGCGGCTGGACCAGCTCCTGCCCGACCCCGGCGTGCGCGCCCGGGTGCGCGTGGCCACCATCGACAGCCTCGCCCGCTCGGTCGTGCAGGCCCACACCAGCGTGGCGCCCCGCCTGATGGGCAAGGACGAACTGGCCCGGCGCTGGCGCGCGGTGGCGGTGGCCGACGGCCTGCCCTTCTCCGGCCGCTTCCTGGTGGACGAGTGGGAGCAGGTCATCCTCGCCAAGGGCCTGGAGCTGCTGCCCGACTACATCCGCTGCGAGCGCAGCGGGCGGGTGCAGCACCTGGCCCCCGAGCACCGCCGCCAGGTGTGGGAGACCGTGCGGCGCTACGTCGGCGCCATGCGGGTGGAGGGGATGTGGTCCTACCCCCAGCTGGCCGCCGAGGCCGCGCGGATCCTGGACCGCGGTGAGCCGCTGTTCCGGCACGCCGTGGTCGACGAGGCCCAGGACCTGCACCCGACGCAGTGGCGGATGCTGCGCGCCGCCGTGCCGGAGGGACCGGACGACCTGTTCATCGTCGGCGACCCGCACCAGCGGGTGTCCGACAACCGGGTGTCCCTGGCCTCGCTCGGCATCAACGTGCGCGGGCGCGGCCAGCGGCTGCGGGTGAGCTACCGGGTGACCCAGGAGATCCTGGACTGGAGCATGCCGATCCTGGACCGCCGTTCGGCCCTGGGCATGGACGACAACGCCGACACCCTGGCCGGATACCGCTCGCTGCTGCGCGGTCCCGCGCCGGTGGTGCGCGGTTGCGAGGACCGCGCGGAGGAGCTCACCGCGTTGGGCGACTGGGTGCGGGTGTGGCTGGAGGCCGGGGTCAACCCGGCGGAGATCGCGGTGGCCGGGCGCAACCAGTGGATCGTGCGCGGCATCGCCAAGGAGCTGGAGGCCAGGGGCGTCCCCACCGCCCAACTGGAGGACAGCGGCTCCGCCGAGGCGGTGCGCGTGGGAACGATGCACCGGCTCAAGGGCCAGGAGTTCCGCTGCGTGGCGCTGATCGGCGTCAGTGACCACCTGCTGCCGCCCAAGGCCGCGATCGAGGCCGCCGACGGCGACCAGGTGGCGCTGGAACACGCCTTCCAGCAGGAACGGACGCTGCTGTTCGTGGCCTGCACCCGGGCCCGTGACGCGCTGTACGTGTCGCACGTGGGCCGGGCCAGCCGTCTGATCGACTCCGGTCTGTGACGGCGGGAGGGCGGGGGCGTCGCGGTGGCGGCGCCCCCGCCCCCGCATGCGGCGGTGGGGTCAGGCACCGCCGTAGCGGCCGTTGAGGTTCGGGATGTTCATGACGTCGGTGCTGGCCAGCGGGTTGTCCACGTCCACGTCGGTGACGATCATGTACGGCAGCAGCAGCGGGGGCGGGAAGTCCGGTGTGAAGGTGAGCGGGATCCCGAGGATGCGCACGTGCATACGGGTGATGTGCATCTGGACGGACCCGTCCATGGTCATGGTGGGCAGGCCCAGGCTCATCCGGGTCCCGGCGTCCTCGAACCACAGTTCGGCGTCGACGAAGTCGGCCCGGCTCATGGTCAGCCGGATGTACCTCCGGGGGCCGTCGAGGGTGGGGCACTCCACCACGCCGTCGTAGCGTGCGCCGCTCATCGTCAGCCGGTCGGCGGTCAGGCCGGAGGTGCGAACCGAGCCGCTGGAGCAGTCGTGGGCCTCCTCCACCGGAACCTCGGGGAGCTCCCCCTCCTCCTGGGCGGCCTGGCAGGCGCGGACGGCGTCCAGGAACTCCTCCTCGGACCCTGCCAGGGCGGACTCACCGGTGCTCATCCGGCACTCGTCCGGGTCCGCCTGGCCCTCCCCGCTCTCCTCCGGTTCCTCCCCGGTCTCCTCGTCCTCCGACTGCTCGTCCTCACCGTCCCCCTCGTCCGCACCGGGTTCGGTCCCCGGTGGGGTGGGCCGGTCGGTGGGACTCGCCGAGGGTTCACCGGAGGGCGAGGGCGAGGGCGAGGGCGAGGGCTCGTCGACGGACTGTTCCTCCTCGTCGCCCGGGGGCAGGAACCAGTCCCAGGGCCAGTCGGCGGGCGCGGCGGCACTGACCAGGGTCACGGCCAGCGCCAGGGGCAGGGCGAGTGCGGCCAGCGGCCGGGTTCCCGGCCGGGGGTCGCGGACGGCCTCGTCGGGCGTTCCGGCGCCCCGGGAGTCCGCCGCGTCGGCATCCGCAACCTGGCGGCGTCCCCGTCCGCGCCTCGGGCGACGGTTCACGCGGGGCGCCCACGCGAAGACGAGGGAGCCGCCGACGATGCCGAGCAGCATTCCGATGACGAAACCGCCGAAGTTGGAGGTCACGAAGGACACCAGGGCGAGCATGAGCCCGACCACCCCGAAGAAGAGGTGCTGCGCGGTCTGGAACCAGCTCAGCACCCCCAGGGTGATCAGCAGAACCGCGATGAGCGGGCCCGACACACCGGCGATGCCGGTGTAGGCGATCAGGTTGATGGGCAGGATCAGGCTCTGCGCGGCCGGCGCGACCAGCAGCTCGACTCCGGCGATGACGAGGAGGAGTCCGCCCCAGAACGGGCGGCCGCGCCGCCAGTTCCGGAAGCGCTCCCGGCCCCCGCGGAGCAGGGTCAGTGCGTGGGCCATGGGATCAGAAGCACTCGTGCTCGCCGGGCCTGACGGCCAGGCTCAGACCGGACAGCTTCAGGGATCCGGAGGTGACCGCCCAGGTGGTCAGCTCCATGTCGGAGACAGTGATGTTCTCGGACTGGAGGCCGAAGCCGCCCGCCGGCCCCTGGCCGCCCTCGGCCCTGTCCAGCGTGCTGGCGTCCCGGCCGATCTCGATGGAGCCGAACTCGGCGTCGCCCCGGAGCTGCTCGATGTCGAGAACGAGGTTGGTGCCCTCGACGGGGGTGGACTCGCCCGCGGTGATGACGAGGGTGGCCTGGCCGATGGGCAGGTCCCACAGGGAGGACATGCACAGGTTGGTCAGCTCGGCGGAGCCGACCGAGGACAGGCCGACCGGGCGGGAGGAGCCGTCGACGGAGGTGGCGGCGTCGCCGTACTGGGTGAAGCCGGTGCCGACGAGCTGGTCGGCGGACATCTTGAAACTGTCCCCGGACACCGCGAAGGAGGCGGCGAGCAGGCCCTGGGTGGTCATGCCCCCGAGGACCGCGGCGGCCGCGAGCCCGGGGACGGCCACGAGGGCGAACCTGCGCCAGCGCGTTCCGCCGCTGGCTTCGTGCTGCTCAGGCGCGTCCTGAGGCGCCTCGGACGCCTCGCCGGAAGCCGTGGGCATGAGTACCTCCAGTGTTCCGCCGCCCGTGGGCGGCGAGGGGGGACGAACTTGCGCCGAGGCACGCCACGCGTGTTACATGGCACACACCCTACTCGGCGGTAGTGACGAACATTACAATAGTTGTTGTCACATTTCTAGATGGCGCATTCAATATTGCGGACTCGTATCCGGCGCACTACGGGCAACCGCAAATGACCTGGAGAGAGACCAGCCGTGCCCTCAGAGCGCAGAACAGACCCCGCCGTCACCACCACCGCCTCCCCGGCCGAAACCGCGTCCGCTGACCGCTTCGACTACGACGTCCTCGTCGTGGGCTCGGGGTTCGGCGGTTCGGTGAGCGCCCTGCGCCTCACCGAGAAGGGCTACCGCGTCGGCGTCCTGGAGGCGGGGCGCCGCTTCACGCCCCAGACGCTGCCCTCCTCGTCGTGGGATGTCCGCAACTTCCTGTGGGCGCCTCAGCTCGGCATGTACGGCATCCAGCGCATCCACCTGCTGCGCGACGTGATGATCCTGGCGGGCGCCGGCGTCGGCGGCGGTTCCCTCAACTACGCCAACACGCTCTACCACCCGCTGGACCCGTTCTTCGAGGACCCGCAGTGGCGGCACATCACCGACTGGAAGTCGGAGCTGGCGCCGTTCTACGACCAGGCCCGCCGCATGCTCGGCGTGCGCACCAACCCCACCGTCACCCCCTCCGACGTGCACCTGAAGGCGGTCGCCGAGGACATGGGCGTGGGGCACACCTTCCGTCTCACCCCGGTGGGCGTGTGCTTCGGCGACGGTCAGGACGGCGACGGCAGCCGGGCCGAGCCCGGCGCGTCCGTGGGAGACCCCTACTTCGGCGGCGCGGGCCCCGACCGTCGGGCCTGCACGGAGTGCGGGGAGTGCATGACCGGTTGCCGCCACGGCGCCAAGAACGCCCTGACCGAGAACTACCTGTACTTCGCCGAGCGCGACGGCGCCGAGGTGCACCCGCTGACCACCGTCGAGCGCCTGCGCGAGCTGCCGGACGGGGGCTTCGCCGCCGACACCCTCAGGACCGACGCGCCCCGGCGGCGGTCGAACGCCCGCACGTTCACCGCACGCCAGGTCGTCGTGGCCGCCGGGACCTACAACACCCAGACACTGCTGCACCGCATGCGCGACTCGGGCGCGCTGCCCCGCCTGTCGGCGAAGCTGGGCACACTCACCCGCACCAACTCCGAGGCGCTCGTCGGCGCGATGAGCCGCCAGGTGCCGCCGCCGGAGGACCTGACCCGGGGCGTGGCCATCACGTCCTCGATCCACCCGGACGAGAACACACACGTCGAACCGGTCCGCTACGGCAAGGGCTCCAACGCGATGGGGCTGCTCACCGCGATACAGGTGCCCGGCGGCGGGCGGATCCCGCGCTGGCTGCGGTTCCTGGGGCTGGCGGCGCGTCACCCGACGGTGTTCGCCCGCAGCTTCTCCAACCGCCGCTGGTCGGAGCGGACCATCATCGGCCTGGTGATGCAGTCGCTGGACAACTCGCTGACGACGTCGGTCCGGCGGGGGCTGCTGGGCGGGAGGAAGAAGCTGACCTCCCGGCAGGGCCACGGCGAGCCGAACCCGACGTGGATCCCGGCGGGGCAGGAGACGGCCACCCGGCTGGCCGAGCGCATCGACGGATTTCCGGGAGGCACCTGGGGCGACGTGTTCAACGTCCCGATGACCGCGCACTTCCTGGGCGGCTGCCCGATCGGCGACAGCGCGGAGACCGGGGTCATCGACCCGTACCACCGGTTGTACGGCCACCCGGGCGTCCACGTGGTGGACGGCTCGGCGGTCACCGCGAACCTGGGGGTGAACCCGTCGCTGACCATCACCGCGCAGGCCGAGCGCGCCATGTCGATGTGGCCGAACAGGGGCGAGGAGGATACCCGGCCGGAGCAGGGCACGGAGTACCGGCGGATCAGGCCGGTGTTCCCGGCGTCCCCGGCGGTCCCGGCCGGTGCCTTCGCCGAACTGCGGTTCACCGTCTCGCTCCCGCTGTCGGTGGTGGACTCCGAGGCGCCCAGGGGGGACGCCGCCCCAGCGCGAGAAGCCCGCCCGTAGAGCTGACAGCGATGGCCCGCCGCAGGGGGTGTCCCTTTCCAGGCGACCTCAGCCGGGCACCCGTAGAGCGTGCGGGTTCCCCGCCCGCCCCTGGGGGGTGGGCGGTCGTGGTGGGCACTGGCTCCAAGGTTCAGTGCTGGGGGCGGGGACCGACTGAGGGCAAGTTCGCCTAGCGAACTTGGCGAAGGAGATCCCTTGACTCCGGTCACTCCAGGGGTCTGGTGGGCGTCACGAAGGCGTTCGGAAGAACACCAGGAGGAACGCCCACCGGGAGTGACCCCTCAGCCATCCAGGGGCGGAGGTACACGGTTCAGACCAACATCAGCCACCAAGCCCCGCACGTGACCGCGCGTCGTAGGGGACCCGCACGTTGTAGAGGATCCTTGCGTCAGCAACCAGGCACCCGTAGGGCCCGGGCTGACGCTGGAGACAGCGGGGTCGGCGTAGAGCGGACCGGGCCCAGCAACCACGCACCCGTAGGGCCCGGGCAGACGCTGGAGACAGCGGGGTCGGCGTAGAACGGTCAGCACACCCCGACCACACACCCGCAGAACCCGGGGTGGCGCTGGCGGACCTCCTCAGACGGAGCCCGCCAGCCCCCCGGCCGCACCGCCGCGCTCCCCGCCGCCATCCTCCCCGCCCGAACCGTTCCTCACCGCGCCAACCCTTCCACCCACGCCCTCCCTGCCCACACCCCTCCCATACACACCTTCCCCGCCCGCACCTTCCCCGCCCGCACCTTCCCGACCCACGCCCTCCTTGCCTGCGCCCTCCTTCTCCAGGTACTCCATCGCCAGGGCGAAGTGCTCCCCCATGACGTTGGTGAGGTTCTCCGCCATCGCCTGCGCCAGCACCGCGTCCACGGCCTGCTGCGCGAGCGGGCGCACCCGGCGGATCAACTCGGCCATCTCGGCGGTCTCCTCGCTCTGCACCACCGTGCCGGGCGCGTACTCGGCGATGATGTGGTCGGCGACCAGACGGACCATGTGTTCGGCGACGTGGCCGACCTTGTCGCGCAGGTTCTCGGCTATGTCGAGCACCGAGTCCACGGTCATGCCCAGCTTCACCAACTCCACCCCGGCGTGCAGCAGCCGCGGGCTGGGCACCCGGAAGCGCAGTCCGTCGCGTTCGAGCACGCCCAGGTCCAGGGAGCGCTTCACCGTGCGGGGCGTGACGCCGTGTCCGAAGAGTGTGCGCAGGTCGCCCATGGTCAGGTAACCGGCGATCTCGTCGCTCCAGGCGTCCCCTATCGCCGACTCGAAGCCCAGGATGTCGGAGAGGTCGCCTCCGCGCTCCCAGACCCGGAACATCTCGCCGATGTTGGCGAAGGTGTAGCCGCGCCGGAGCAGTTGGCCGATCAGCCGCAGACGCGCCAGGTGCGCCTCGGAGTAGATGCCCACACGACCCTCCCTGCGGGGAGGGGCGAGCAGGCCACGGTCCTGGTACACCCGGACGTTGCGCACCGTCGTGTCGGCGAGCCGGGCGAGTTCGTCAATGCGGTATTCGGCCATGGGTCCAGCCTAGAGACAACCGCGAACCCTACTCGTCAGTAAATTTCCGCCTCCACCCCATTGCATTGTGACAATGCCCGTTGTAACGTTCCGGCAGGAACTGTGGAGGAGATCACATGACGACCCCCCCGCCCCGTCACCTGCGACGACTGCCCGGCCAGAACGCCCTCGTCACCGGAGCCTCCGGCGCGTTCGGCAGCGCCACGGTGGCCGTCCTCCGCCACCTCGGCGTGAACGTGGTCGGCATCGACCGCAAGCCCGCTCCCGGAGTCGTCGGCTGCGACATCACCGACGACGACCAGGTGCGCGAGGGCGTCGCCGAGGCCCTGGACCGGCTCGACGGACGTCTGGACCTGCTGATCCACTACGCGGGCGTCGGACCGGCCGTGGACATCGGCCAGGCCCCGGACGTCCACGTACACCAGGCGCTGGAGGTCAACCTGCTGGGCACCTGGCGGGTCACCGCCGCCGCGATGCCCGCGCTGCTGCGCAGCAGGGGCCGCGTCGTCGTCACCGCCTCGCTCCTGGCGAACCTGTCCCTGCCCTTCGCCGGGGCCTACACGGTGTCCAAGAGGGCGCTGACCGCCTACGCCGACTGCCTGCGCGCCGAGTACGGCTCGCACATCGGCGTCACCACCGTCCACCCCGGCTACGTCGACACCCCGATCCACAACAGCTCCCGGGCCACCGGGGTCGCGCTCGACGGCCTCGTCCCCGCTGAGAGCGAGCGCGACACCGTCATGGCGGTGGTCCGCGCGGCCGGGGCCAGGTACGCCCGACGCGACACGGCCTCCACCGCGCTCGGCACCGCCGGACTCCACCTGTTCCGGCACTTCCCCGGCACCACCGAACAGATCGTGTCGCTCCAGGTGGGCCTGCTCCTGTCGGACGGCGCCTTCGGCGACGCGGAGATCGCCCGGGGGCTCCACTCACGGCACGCCGACCCCCTGGCCCGGTCAGACGCGTCCTGAGGAGGAACATCGCGGCACGCCGACCCCCTGGCCCGGTCAGACGCGTCCTGAGGAGGAACACACAGATGACCACAGAGATCACCGCAGAGATCACCGCCAAGCCCAAGATCACCGACCGCGAGGACATCGCCAAGCGTCTGCTGCGCGGCTCGGCCAAGGCCTCCTTCGACCCGCTCGTCGAGATCGACTGGGACGCCCCCGTGGACAAGGACATGTGGGCGATCCGCCCCGAGCGCCTCTCGCTGTACGGCACCTACCTGTGGGACCGGCTCACCGAGGAGCAGCGCAAGGAGCTCTCCCGGCTGGAGATCGCCAGCATCGCCACCATCGGCATCTGGTTCGAGACCATCCTCATGCAGATGCTGGTCCGCCACGCCTACCACCACGACCCCAGCACCAACCACGTCCAGTACGCCTACACCGAGATCGCCGACGAGTGCCGCCACACGGTGATGTTCGCGAAGATGGTGGGCAAGCTCGGCTGGCAGACGCACAAGCTCGACCCCGTCGCCTTCCACCTCGGCAACCTCTTCAAGACCATCGCGCACGGCCCGCTGATCTTCGCCGGGGCGCTGTTCGTCGAGGAGGTCCTCGACCAGCTCCAGCGCGAGGCGGTGCCCGACGAGCAGATCCTGCCGTTGGTGCGCTCGGTCTCGCGCATCCACGTGGTGGAGGAGGCGCGGCACATGCGCTACGCCCGCGAGGAGTTCCAGCGCGACTGGGCCACGCGCGGCCCGCTCAACCGGGCCTACAGCCGGATCATCCTCGGCCTGGTCACCTACTACTCGGCCACCCGGCTGATCAACCCCAAGGTGTACGCGCAGGTCGGACTCGATCCCCGTGAGGCCTCCCGGGTCGCCCGGAACAACCCCCACTGGACCGGCACCAAGACCTGGGCCGCCCGCAAGGTGGTGAGCACCCTGGACACAGCCGGTGCCATCACCGGCCTGGGCCGCTACTTCTGGAAGAAGGCCGGACTGCTCGGCTGACCCCTCCCCGGCTCCGGACGTCTCTCCTGTCGACGCCTCGGAACCGGGTCCCCTCGGGGGACCGGGCTGCTCCCCGTCAACCCCCGAACCCGCAGGCCGCGGATTCCGGTCCGGACACCGCGGCCTGCGGGCCCCAGACCCCATCGCCGGAGGACGAAACGCGCCACGTCCTCCGGCGGTGGCCCCACCTCCCGGGGGCGTAACGCGCCACGTCCTCGGGAGCCCTCCCCCCGGAGGCGAAACACGCCGCGCTTGCCGGGGCGACAACTCCCGGGAGGCGTACGCGCCGCGCCTCCCGGGGTGGCAACTCCCCCCGGGGGCGAAACGCGCCGCGCTCCCGGGGGGCACACCCGCCGATCCGGACGGCGACACGTCCGGGCCGGTCCGCACGAAGGGACCAAGACGTGACCGAAACACCACCCCACTTCCGGGTGGCCGTCATCGGCTCCGGCTTCGCCGGGATCGGGATGGCCGTCCGCCTCAAGCAGGCCGGTCTGAAGGACTTCGTGGTTCTGGAACGCGCCGGCGGGGTCGGCGGCACCTGGCGTGACAACTCCTACCCGGGCGCCGCCTGCGACGTCCCCTCCCACCTGTACTCGTTCTCCTTCGCGCCCAACCCGCACTGGAGCCGCAGCTTCTCCCCCCAGCCCGAGATCTACGACTACATGAAGCGGGTCGCCGGGGAGTACGGGGTGCAGGAGCACGTCCGCCCCGACCACGACATGAGGTCCGCGCACTGGGAGCCCGGGGACAACCGGTGGCGGATCGAGACCAGTCAGGGGACCGTCACCGCCCAGTTCCTCGTCAGCGCGGCGGGTCCGCTCGCGGACCCCTCCTATCCCGACATCAAGGGCCTGGACGCCTTCGAGGGGACGATGTTCCACTCGGCGACCTGGGACCACGACCACGACCTCACCGGCCGCAGGATCGCGGTGATCGGCACCGGGGCGTCCGCGATCCAGTTCGTGCCCAGGATCCAGCCCAAGGCCGGGAGGCTGACGCTGTTCCAGCGCACGGCCCCGTGGGTGATGTTCCGGCACGACCGCGACATCACCCGGTTGGAGAGCTGGCTGTACCGCAACGTGCCGCTCACCCAGCAGATCGCCCGCAAGAGCATCTACTGGGGCCGGGAGAGCTACATCCTCGGCTTCGCCAAGAACCCCCGGCTGCTCTCGGTCGTGGAGAGGCTGGGCCGGGCCAACATCCGCCGCAGCGTGAAGGACCCCGAGCTGCGGGCCAAGCTCACGCCGAGCTTCCGGGCGGGATGCAAGCGCATCCTGATGTCCAACGACTACTATCCGGCGCTGGCCCGGCCCAACGTGGACGTGGTCACCGACGGGATCGTGGAGGTGCGCCCCCACGCCGTGGTCACCCGCGACGCCTCGGGCCGCGAGACCGAACACGAGGTCGACACGATCATCCTCGGCACCGGGTTCCACGTGAGCGACCCGCCCGTGGCACAGCGGATCTTCAACGCCGAGGGGCGCTCGCTCTCCGACCACTGGGGCACGGACGTGCAGGCCTTCCGCGGCACCACCGTGGCCGGGTTCCCCAACGCCTTCGTACTGGCGGGGCCGAACACCGGGCTGGGGCACACCTCGCAGCTGTTCATGATCGAGGCCCAGATCCGGTACACGATGCAGGCGC
Source organism: Nocardiopsis deserti (assembly GCF_008638355.1). Taxonomy (NCBI): domain Bacteria; kingdom Bacillati; phylum Actinomycetota; class Actinomycetes; order Streptosporangiales; family Nocardiopsidaceae; genus Nocardiopsis; species Nocardiopsis deserti. Next base: position 481,611 of record NZ_ML703348.1, read on the forward strand.
TGAAGTACCTGTGCCGCAACGGCCTGGACCGCATGGACGTGCGTCCGCAGGCCCAGCACGACTACAACGAGATGATCGCCAAAGCCATGGAGGGCACGGTCTGGGTGACCGGCGGCTGCGACAGCTGGTACCTCAACGACCAGGGCCGCAACACCACGCTGTGGCCGACCTTCACCTGGAACTTCGCGCTGCGCACGCGCTGGTTCGACCCCCACAACTACGACCTGCGGGTGGACCGCTCCCGCGACCGCGGCGCCCGGCGGTCCGCGGTCCGCGGTGGAAAGGCCCCGGGAGGGAAGCGGTATGAGCGGGTTCGGTGACGAGGAGGAGGAGTACCGGGGCCCGGTGACGGTCGTGCTGCCCGGCACCGGCGGCGCGGCCGACGGCGGTGGCGCGCAGCGGGCGTCCGGTACGAGGAGTGCGGCAGGTGCTGAAGGTGCACCGGACACGCTGGGTTCATCGGATACGGCGGGTACCAAAGCGACGGCAGGTACCGAGAGTGCGCCGGGTGCTGAAGGTGCGCCGAACACGTCGGGTTCGCCGGGTGTCGAGAACGCGGTGGATACACGAGGCGCGGCAGGTACTGAGGGCGCGGCGGACGAGGGCGTCCCCGTGCAGGTCCAGGCCCACCTGGCGGGCCACTTCTCCCCCCTGACCGGGGACTACCGTTGGCGGGGGCGGCTGTCCCCCAGCCCGGAGGTGACCGAGGCCTTCCGCGGCGGTGTGCGTACGGTCGTGGTGCGCACCCCCGACGGGTTCGAGGGCACCGGGGTCCTGGACGAGCCCAACCTGTGGGGCGGCCACCCGGTCAACGGAGCCGGTTCCCCGCCCTTCGCCGTGCCCCGCGTGGACATCGACGAACCCGACGACTGAACGCGTCCGCGCACGCCCCGGGCCCGCGCCGACCCGGGACGCCTCCCTTGCGACCCCCGGCGCAGCCTTCCCCCGAAGTGAGAGGTATCCCCGATGGCAACCCGACACGTGGGTCAGGTCCGAGAACTCCAGGTGCGCTCCGCCGACGGCACACGGCTGCACGTCGAGGTGCGCGGCCCGGAGGACGGGCCGACCGTGGTCCTCGCACACTGCTGGGCGACCTCACTGGCCTCGTGGGGACCGGTGGTGCGCGAACTGGACCCGTCCCTGCGGGTGGTGCTCTACGACCAGCGCGGTCACGGCCGCACCCAGGCGCCGCTGACCAGGGCGGGCTACGGCGCGCAGAAGCTGGCCGAGGACCTGTGCGCGGTCCTGGAGGCGACCGTTCCCGAGGGTGGGAAGGCCGTGGTGGCCGGGCACAGCATGGGCGGGATGACCATCATGTCGGCCGGTGCGCACCCGGTGTTCCGGGAGAGGGCCGCCGCGGTGCTGCTCACCAACACCGGCTGCAAGGAACTGCCGCTGCGCTCGACCGCGATCCCGCTGCCCGGCCCCCTGGGCACGCTGGGCGCGCAGGTCTTCCTCAAGGCCCCGGTACCGCTGGGTCCGCGCAACGCACTGACCACGGCGGTGCTGAAGTCCATGGTGATGGGGAAGAAGGCCGATCCGCGCATGGTGCGGCTGTGCATGAGGATGGTGCACGCGTGCGGCGGTGTGTCCCGGGGCTCGTGGGGGCGGGTGATCTGCACGCTGGAGGCGGAGGAGACCGCCCGGCAGATCTCGGTGCCCACGGTGGTGATGGTGGGAACCGACGACAAGCTGACCCCGCCCTGGCACGCGCACCACATCGGGTCGCTGCTGAAGGACTGCCGGGAGGTGCGGGAGATCCCCGGCGCCGGTCACATGGGACCGCTGGAGTACCCGAGGGCCCTGGCCGAGATGGTGGACAAGCTCGCCGCCGAACACCTGGAGCCGCGGACGCAGGCCGCCTGACCCAGGCCCCGTACTGATGCTCCCGGCTCCCCGGCCGGGAGCACCCGTGTGCGCGACGGTTCCCGGAGTCCGCGAACGCAGCCGCCAGGAAACGTGTGGCTACTCGTGTTCGCGTTTCAGGGACGCGATGAACTCGTCGAGGGCTTCCTCAGACGGTGGCGGTGGCGGCTGCGACGGGAAGGAGGATCGTAGGCGTTCCCTGAGCCGGGCCTGGGCGAGGGCCTGCTCATAACCCTCCGTTCCCGGACGCAGTCGCCGGGCACCGCAACACCTGATGCCGTCCTCCAGTGTGACGGAGAAGGGCACGAGCACAGTTACGCCGTCCTTGTCCAAGCGGGCCACCGGCAACCTCCGTCCGCGCTTCACAGTAGACGAGCGGCCCCTCACCGCCAAGGGATCGCGGAGCCGTCCCTCCAAGGGATCGCGGAACCGTCCCCGTGGGCACGGGGCTCACCGCACGTTCCCCGGCGGCGGGCCGGGGCGCGAGGGACCGGGGGTACGAGGGGCCGGGGCGCGAGGGGTCGGAGACGTAGAAGGCCAGGGCCGCAGCCGCCTTCGCCCGTGGCCGTGACCGCCGAGGCGGCTGCCTACCGGCGCTCCGGGGCTGGCTCGTCGGTGTCGTCCGGAACGGTTTCGGGTTTGGTGTGCAGGACCTCGCGGGCCTGCTCCGAGGCACGGATGATGCTCTCGCGGACGAAGTCGACGAAGCGGGCGATGTTCTCCAGGCGCACGGCGGCCGGGGTCCCAGGCCCCAGAACCTGGACGCCCTGACGTGCGGCTTCGACGAGGTGGGCCTCGGCCTGGGCGTTGGCCAGCATCGACTGGTACCAGACGTCGTCGTCGACGACGTAGCGCTCGCGGCGGCGTTCGTCGCGTTCGCGGCGCACCAGGCCCTGGCCCTCCAGGAACGTGATCGCCTTGGAGACCGAGGCCGGGCTGACCTGGAGGCGCTGGACGAGTTCGGCCGAGGTGAGGCTGCCGGTGTCGGTGGTGTAGAGGGAGACCAGGACCCGGGACGTCATCTTGGGCAGGCCCGACTGCATGAAGACGGCGGCGAACGCCTCCTCGTACTCGCGCACGGCCTCGGCGTCGCGTCCGTAGGCCTGCGGGGGCGCCTGTGCCGTCCGGGTCGCGGTCTTGGTGCGGCGGCGGGTGCGGTGCTGGGTGGCGCGGTGGGCCAGGTCGGCGCGGTAGCCGGTGGGGCCGCCGTTGCGCGTCACCTCGCGCGTGATGGTCGAGGTGGGGCGGTCCAGGTCTTTGGCGATCCGCGCGTAGGCCAGTCCCTGGGCCAGTCCCAGCTCGATCTGTTGGCGTTCGGACTGGGTGAGCCTGCCTCCGGGCATCGCGGTCTCCTTCAGGGTGCGTGGGTGCGCCCACCCTAGCGTTTACTTTCTCCCCATTGCAACGCCCGGGGTGGAGTTTGTTGCATTAGAACCAAAACCATTGCAACAATCTCCCCGCTACTACCTGCCAATACAGGGTTTTCACGCAAAGTCCCTGTTGCCATAATCATGAACGCAACGTAGCTTTTCCAACATCAGAAACAGCGGGCCGCACCAGCGCCGCTGAAGAAGAAGGAGAAACACGATGCACACCCTCCCCACCCCCGCCCCCATCACCACCGTCCTGAACCTCCCCGCCGCACGCATCCACATCATCGCCGCCGACCGCACCGACACCACCGTCCAGATCCAGCCCGCCAACCCCTCCAAGAACCGCGACGTCCAAGCCGCCGAACAGACCACCGTCACCCACGACGACGGCGTCCTGCACATCCAGACCCCCACCCCCAAGCACCAGGCCTTCGGCCCCTCCGGCTCCATCGAGGTCACCATCCAACTGCCCACCGGCTCCCACCTCCAGGCCAAGGCCGCCAGCGCCCAACTGCGCGGCGTCGGCCGCCTCGGAAACGTCACCCTCGAAGCCGCCCAGGGCCCCGTCAAGCTCGACGAGACCGCCAGCGCCCACCTCACCCTCCTGGACGGCGACATCTCCATCGGCCACCTGAACGGCCCCGCCCAGATCAGCGTCCAGAAGGGCGACATCGACATCGCCCAGGCAACCCACGGCACCGTCGCACTGCGCACCGAGTCCGGCGACATCACGATCAGCGCCGCCCCCGGCGCCTCCGCCGCCCTGAACGCGGGCACCCCCTACGGCCGCGTCCACAACGCCCTCAAGAACGACGGCGCCACCGCCCTCGACATCCACGCCACCACCTCCCACGGCGACATCACCGCCCGCAGCCTCTGAACAGCACCGTCCCGACGGCTCCCACCACCCGGTTCGACAACTCACGGAGATTCATGATGGAAAACGACAACGGCCGCTTCTCCAAGGCGGGGCTGCACCGAATGCGCGACGTGCTGACACGTCATGTGGAGAGCGGGAGGATTCCCGGGCTCGTCGCCCTGGTCAGCCGGGGCGGTGAGACGCACGTCGAAGCGCTCGGGACGATGCGCCACGACGGTGGCGCGCCGATGCGCCGGGACACGATCTTCCGGATGGCCTCGACGTCCAAGCCGGTCTCGACGGCGGCGGCGATGGTCCTGCTCGACGAGTGCCGGCTGCGGCTGGACGACCTGGTGGAGCAGTGGCTGCCCGAACTCGCCGACCGGCAGGTGCTGAGGCGGATCGACGGCCCGCTGGACGACACCGTGCCGGCGCGGCGGCCGATCACCGTACGGGACGTGCTGACCTCCACGTTCGGGCTCGGCATCGACCGGAGTGCGCTGGGCACTCCGATCATGAACGCGGTCTTCGAGCAGGGGCTCACGCCCGACCTACCGGAGCCGATGCCCGAGCCGGACGAGTGGATGCGCCGCCTGGGCACGCTTCCGCTGATGCACCAGCCAGGAGAGCAGTGGCAGTACCACATCAGCAACGACCTGCTCGGCGTGCTCGTCTCCAGGGTCACGGGGCAGTCGTTCGAGGCGTTCCTGCGCGAACGCGTCTTCGAGCCCCTGGGCATGAGGGACACCGGTTTCCACGTGCCCGCCGACAGGATGGACCGACTGCCGCCCCTGTACGCTCCCGACGCGCAGACCGGGGAGTTCCACGTGTGGGACCCGGCCGAGGGGGGACGGCACAGCCAGCCTCCGGCGTTCCAGGGCGGCGGCGGTGGGCTGGTCTCCACCGTCGACGACTACCACGCCTACTTCCGGATGCTGCTGAACCAGGGGATGCACGGAGACGAGCGGATCCTGTCCCGGCCCGCGGTCCAGCTGATGACCACCAACCGTCTCACGCCCGAGCAGCAGGCCGCCCGGAACACCATGGCCACCGAGAACGTCCACGTGTCGTTCGGCCAGGGGCAGCACGGCGGCTGGGGCTTCGGGATGGCGGTGCGCACCTACCGGGGTGACTACGCGCCCGTCGGCCAGTTCGGCTGGGACGGCGGAGCCGGTACCTCGACCTACGCCGACCCGGAGAACCAGCTCACCGGAATCGTGCTCACCCAGGTCGGGATGTCCGTCCCGGACTCGGCGCGGCTCATCCACGACTTCTGGACCACGCTCTACCAGGCGATCGACGACTGAGGCCGGGCCCCGGGTTCCGCTACGCCCGCCCCTGTCCCACAAGGCCCATCGGCCCCTGACGGCCCAGTCCCCGACGTCTCCGGACGGGGGTCGGGCCTCGGGGGCCGTCCGTGGCGACGGCCCCGCCGGTGGGGCGGTGCGCGGCCTCTCCCCGCCGTTCCGCGGGCTGCGGTGGCCGTCCGGCGGGTGCGGTCGGTGTCCGGCGGGTGCGCGCTCAGCCGCGGTGGAAGACGTAGCCCGCGTGGTGGAGCACACCGTCGACGAAGCGGCCGTAGGCCCAGAACCCCAGGTCGTCGCGGTAGACGATGCGGTCACCCTCGATCCAGAACGATCCCTGGTAGGCGTGGGGGCGTCCGCCACGCGTCTCGTCGTAGCGGCCGTCGGCGGTCAGCTCCTGGTGGATGAAGCCCGTCTCGTCGATCCACATGCCCAGGTACGGGCTGTCCGCCGGTGTCCGCGTCGGTCCGGGGAACCGCTCGGTCCGGGGTTCGGTCAGGCGTCGGCCGTTGAACAGGGCGAACTCGCCGTCGATGACGACCGCGGCGGCCCGCTCGGGTCGCCAGATCACCTGCTCCAGCGCGGTGGCCTCGGGGTGGTGACCGGAGAGCACGACGAAGGTCGCCGGGTTTCCGGGGGCCAGTGTGCCGACCCTGTCGGAGGGGTGTCTGCGCAGTCCGGCGACGGTGTCGTTCTCGACCACGCCCGGGACGACGGTCAGCCCCGTGCAGTCCACCACGACCGCGCCGTCGTCCTCGGCCGCGGTGTGCAGGCCGGTGCCGACTCCGGCTATCTCCTTCCCGTCCAGGAGAAGGTCGGCGCCGGTCAGGTCGCCGATCAGCGGGTCGAACGTGTACACGGCGGCGTTGACGAACAGCAGCGGGCGGTGCGGCTCAGCGGCGATGGTCGTCAGCAGGTCCTCGTCGAACATCCTGGTGCTCATGGTTGCCTTCCGAAGGGTGTGTGCGTTTCAGGAACGCTCTCCACCCTCGGTGCTGGAAGGCCGGGTGACCAGGCCGCGCTCCACCGGGGTGTGGCACACCCTGGTTGGCCACGGCCTGTCTGCATGGACGGCGTCGGCGACCATCCCCGCGTGCGCGGGGAGCACGAAGCGGCCATCATCGCCGGAACCGTCGACGGGGGACCATCCCCGCGTGCGCGGGGAGCACAGAGGGGGACGCCTTCCTCTCGGCCACCCGCCGCTAGAAGTCCGCCGAAGCCGCGTGATCTTGTACTTGTAGCGAGGTTGGAGCGTCGAGACGCGCTATAAGTACAAGATCATCGGTGATACGCCGGAACCTGTGGAGCCCGCCCAAGCCCCCAGGCCCAGCTCTCCGCTCCGGCCCCCGGCACGGGCTCTCAGACCGTGTCGCGCAGCAGCGTCGGTACCACGTGCTCCGACACCTCCGAGTGCACCTGGTGCAACCGCGTCTGCACCGCCCGCCGGAGCTTCGTCAGGCACTCGACCAGGGTGATGTCGTCCCCGACCAGGCCGCCCTTGGCCACCACCGGCGTTCCGTCCAGCGGCCCTCCGCTCAGGTGCCCGTGCACCGTCAGCGGAACGATCTCGCCCCCCACGTCGAACGCGTGCACGTCCAGCTCGTCCAACAGGCTCGCCACCAGGTCCCCGCCGGTCAGATACAGCCCGCTGGGCAGCGCCTGCGCCCCCGTGGTGTCGGCGACCTCGTTGACCACGTCCGCCACCAGCCGCGCGATCCGGCCGGGCAGCTCCGCGCGGACCTGGGCGGGCAGCTCGCGCACCCGGTCGGAGGGCGTCACCACCCGCAGCACGCACAGTTCCGGAAAGCCCGACGAGGTCAGCTGTTCGGACAACTCCCGCGCGGCCCGCTCGGCGGCCTCGTCCGCGCGCTCCCCCACGCTGAACTCCACCGCGTCCAGGTCCACGAACCGCACCGCACCCGTGCGCGCGACGGTGGCCAACTGCCGCCGGGTCAGCTCGGTGGTACTGCCCACCACCCCCAGCAGGGGCCCGCGCGAGCCCGCCTGACCGCGTAGCCGCAGCGCGTAGGCCAGCAGTGCCCCCGTGGGCCCGGGGTCGGCCACAAGCCACACGATCCCCGTGTCGTGGTGCGCGGCGGCCGCGGCCTCGGCGATGTCGTTCAGGTGCTGCTCGGTACTCGCGTCGCACACGACCACGGGCTCGTCACCGGCGAGCAGCTCGGCGGTGAGCATCGTCTGTGTCACCTGCCGCACGGGCACGTGGCGCACCGGAAGGTCGGTCTGGGCGGCGAGGATGTCGGCGACGGAACTGGTGGTCATCGGGCACAGCGGGTCCTCGGCCAGCTCGGTGCGCTCCAGCGGCAGCCCGTTGAGCAGCTGCAACCCGTCCTCGGTGATGCGCCCCGAACTCGGGAAGGCCGGAACGAACAGCACCCGCACCCGCGTTCCGGCGGGCACGCGCTCGCGCACGGCGTCGTAGGTGGCCTCCAGTTCGGCACCGATGTTGCCGCGCAGCGTGGAGTCGGTCCGCTTGACCACCAGCCCCACCGGCCACACGGCTTCGACCACGTCCGTGACCAGGTCGGCTGCGTGCTCGGGGGGAACATGGCGGCTGTCCAGGTTGGCCACGACCACGTCGTAGTCCCCGACGACCCGGCTCACGTGCTCAGGAGTCACCGTGGCCACGCGCATCCCAGTACGGGCGAACCGGGCACCGGTGGCGTTGGCACCGGTGAGTTCGTCGGCGACCACGAGGACCTGGGCCACGGCGCGTCTCCTTCGGCGTTCGGCGAAAACCCCGGGGCGAGCTGGGGTGAGTCCTTCCAACATAGGCCCATGCGGGCGGTCCGGGGAGCGCCCGGGCCTCCCGGAACGCCGGGAGGCCAGGAGGAAGGAGACCGGGAGACCCGAGCACGAAGACACCCGGGCCTCCCCCGGGAGCCGGGACCTCAGACGTCGACCACCGACCGCGTGCGGGCGCTGCGCCGGGCGGCCTCGATGACCTCCAGCCCGTGGATCACCTCGTGCGGGTCCACCGGCAGGGGTTCGCCCTCGCCGACCGCGTCGCGCACCCCGGCGTAGAACTCCGGGTAGGCGCCGCGCGCGCTGGGCACCGGCCGGGTGCGGCCGTCCACCCCGAGCACGCCCCAGTCCGCCTCGGGGATCACGCCCCAGTCGGCGGCGTCGGCCCGCTCCCCCGCCGTCAGCCGGGCCTCCTGGCGGTCCATGCCGTGGCTGGTGAACGCCCCCTCGTCCCCCAGCACCCGGAAGCGCGGCCCGCCCTGGGCGGTGAGCGCGCTCATCCACAGGTGGGAACGGGTGCCCCGGGCGTGGTCGAGGGCGAGGAAGACGTCGTCGTCGGCGTTGACTCCCTCGCGCCGGGCGTCGATCTCGGCGTAGACGGAGGAGACCGGGCCGAACAGGTTGACCGCCTGGTCGATCAGGTGGGGCCCCAGGTCGTAGAGCAGTCCGGCCCCGGCCTCGACCCCGCTGTTCTCGCGCCAGGTGCCCTTGGACTCGGGACGCCAGCGCTCGAACCGCGACTCGAACCGGTGCACGCGGCCCAGGGTGCCCTCCTCGATGATGTCCCACAGGGTGAGGAAGTCGGCGTCCCAGCGGCGGTTCTGGTACACGGTGAGCACCCGGCCCAGCTTGTCCGCGAGGTCGGTGAGCTCCCGGGCCTGGAGGGCGGTGAGCGCGAAGGGCTTGTCCACCACCACCGCCATGCCCGCCTCCAGGGCGGCCTGGGCGAGCGGGGCGTGGGTGTCGTTGGGCGTGGTGACGACCGCGATCTCGTAACGCTCGGCGTCGGCCCACAGTTCGGCGACGTTCGGGTACACGGTGACGCCGGGGTAGCGCGCCTCGGCGGCCCGGCGGCGGTCGGGGTTGCCCGTGACCACCGCGGACAGGCGCAGTCCCGGGACCGCGTCGATCAGCGGCGCGTGGAAGACCTCGCCGCCCTTGCCGTAACCGATGAGGGCGACGTGCAGTTCGGGGCCGTCGTGTTCGGGTGTGCTCTGTGCCTCGGATGCGTCAGCCATGCCACCAATCTAGAGCGTGCCGCCCACGGTCCGGTGGTGACGGGCAGCACGCCCCGCCCCCTCGTGGCGTCCGGGCTCCGTCAGCGCGCGGGTGCGGACACGGTGAGGCCGCCGGGCAGGGCGTCGAAGGCCCCGCGGTACCGCGCGAGCAGGTCGGAGACCGTGGGGGTCCCCGGTGCGGCGGCCCAGCCGTCCAGCGCGTACCGGGCCGCGGAGGCGACCATGTCCAGGGCGAGCCGCGAACGCGGGTCGCCGTGGTCACCGACCCCCAGCACGGTCAGGGCCCGGACCGTGGTGCGCTCGCAGAACTGGAGGTTGTGGGCGCTGATCGCCGGGGTGTCCCCGGCCAGCCTGAGGCTCAGCCTGGCGGCGTGCGTCCACTCCCGGTCGGCCACGCGTTCCGCGGCCTCGAGGATCGCGTCGCGTGCCAGCTCCACCAGGGGCCGACCGTCGGACCCCTTCTCCTCCAGCACCCGGAGGAACGCCTCCCACAGGTCCTGCAACGGAGCCATGGCCAACTCCTCCTTGCTCGCGAAGTAGCGGAAGAAGGTGCGCTTGGAGACCTCCGCCGCCGCGCAGACCTCGTCCAGCGTGACCTGGTCGTACCCCGCCAGAGTGAAACGCTCCAGCGCGGTGTCGACCAGGGCCCGGCGGGTGCGGCGCTTCTTGCGCTCGCGCAGGGACTCCTCGGATGCGGCGGGGCGGGGACGGGTGCTGGCCATGGCCGCAGTGTACCGAAGCAGACCGCCACTCGACGCCCATAGCCCCTTAGTTACTTTAGCCCTTTGGGAGCTTTGGCCCCTTGACGCCTAAAGCCACTGAGTGCCATATTCTGATCCTGTCCACCCCGTCCCATGAAGGAGCCCGGACATGCGCGCCCTGGTCGTCGACCGCACCGCACCCCACCACCTGCGCCTCGGAGAGGTTCCCGAACCGGCCGTAGCCCCGCACCAGGCACTGGTCCGCGTCACGGCCGCATCGCTCAACTTCGGTGAGGCGGACACCGTCTCCCGCCTGCCCGACGCGACCGTGCCGGGGTGGGACGCAGCAGGATTCGTGGAACGCCCGGCCGCCGACGGGTCCGGCCCCGCCGCCGGAACCACAGTGGTCACCCTGGGTGCGGCGGGGGGCTGGGCCGAACTGCGCGCCGTCGACACCGGCTTCCTGGGGGCCGCCCCCGAGGGCGCGGACCACGGAGCCCTCAGCACCGTCCCGGTGGCGGCCACCAGTGCCCTGCGCGCACTGCGCAGGACGGGGTCCCTCCTCGGCAGGCGGATCCTGGTCACCGGGGCCACCGGTGGCGTGGGGCGGTACGCGGTCCAGCTCGCACGCATGGGCGGTGCCCACGTGACCGCCTGCACCGGTGAGCCCCGGTCCCACGGCGCCGAACTGCGCGACCTGGGCGCCCACGAGGTGGTGTCGGAGCCCGGGGAACTCGACTACCTGGTCGACGGGGTCGTGGACTGCGTCGGAGGCCCCCAGCTGGTCGCGGCCTTCGACAGGCTGAACGCCGGGGGGACCCTGGTGGCCGTCGGACACGTGACCGGGCAGCCTGAGCACTTCCCACTCGACGCGTTCCTCGTGGACGACGGGCGGCACGGCCGCTCCATCACCACGTTCCACCTCCAGGACGGCGTGGCTCCGACCGGGGATCTGGGCTGGCTGGCCGGTCGGGTCGCCTCCGGGGACCTCGATCCGGGGGTCTCCTGGCGCGGTTCGTGGGACCGGGCCGACGAGGCCGTGGCAGCCCTCCTCGAACGCCGCCTGCGGGGCAAGGCCGTTCTGGAGCTCACCGCCGGATGAGGGCGCGACTGGCGCCGCCCGTGACCACGCAGACGGATCGGCCGCCGTTGCCGACGGGGGCCGTCAGAGCTGGTCGAGGCGTGCCCTGAGCAGGCAGAACTCGTTGCCCTCGGGATCGGCCAGGACGTGCCAGGGTTCCTCCCCGGTCTGACCGATGTCGGCGAACACGGCCCCGGCAGCCAGGAGGCGTTCGAGTTCGGCGTCCTGGTCGCGGTCGGTGGCGTTGACGTCGATGTGCAGCCGGGGTTTCGCCTTCTCCGGCTCCTCGGTGCGGCTGAGGATGATCGTCGGCTGAAGCCCGCCGAACCCCTCGCGCGGCCCGATCTCGATGCAGCCCTCCTCCTCGCGGTCGAGCACGACGAAGTCCAGGACCTCGCACCAGAACCGCGCCAGCACCTCGGGGTCGCGGCAGGAGAGCACGAGCTCACTGATACGACATGCCATGGACGAAACCTGCTCTCCTCGTGGGAACTATGGGCGTGGCCGCGCGCGGGTCTCGTGGACTCCGCGGCGGCAACACTCCGAGACCGTACCGGGCGAGGCGAGCAGGGGCGAGGGAATTTCCGGCGTCTGTCCGGCCGGGCCTCCCAGGCGAGGATCACAGACTCCGGCCTCCGAACCCCTCAGTTCTCGGTTCGGGCCTCCAGTCGGGCCTCCAGGCTCCAGGCTCTCGGTCCGGAGTTCCAGACTTCGGATACCAGGCCCTCGGTTCCAGGTTCGGGGTCCCAGGCCCCGGGCTCCAGACCCCCAGCTCTCGATTCGGAGTCCCAGACTTCAGGTTCCAGACCCCGGACTCCAGACTCCGGACTCCAGACTCCGGGCTCCAGACCCTCGTTTCCAGGTCCGGAGGCCTCGGGTCGTCAGATCGCGTTGAGTCTTATGGCCAGGTCGTCGAGGCTCTTCGCCTCCAGGTCGAAGCGGTCCGTGGCGCGCGGAGGATCCCCGACGGGACGTTCGACATAGGCGGTCCTCATACCCAGGGCCTGCGCACCTCGCAGGTCCCAGGCATGGGCGGCGACCATGAGCATGCGGTCCGGCGCGCAGCCCGCGTTCGCGATCGCGAGCCGGTACACGTCGGGATGGGGTTTGTAGCTGTGCGCGTCCTCAGCAGAGAGCACCTGGTGCCAGCGGAGCCCGGCGTGCGCGCTGATACGGGTGAGCGCTGAGTGGCTGGCGTTCGACAGGCCGATCACCGGGAAATACGAGGCGATCCGGCCCAGCGCCGGAGCGGAGTCCGGCCAGGGTTCCAGGCGCTGCGCAGAGGCCGCCAGCGAGCGAATCGCGTCCGCGTCGCCGACGCCGGCCTCGGCCGCTACGCGTGTGGCCGCTTCGAGGTCGATCACCGTGCTGCTGGCGTAGGGTCGGCGGCCCGCGAGCATTTCCCGCTGCTGCTCGTCGACATGCCTGTTCCACACCTCGACGAGCTCGCGCGCCCTCGCGTCGTCGATGCCCGGGCGCAGTGTTCGGATACCGCGCCCGATCCCACCGGGCTCATCGACCATGGTCCCGAGAACGTCGAAGACGACCACGTCTGCGTCGGGGGGTGAAGTCACGAGAAGCGCTCCCTAGGTTCCTCCGCCGCGCCGCCCGGGATGCGCGTGGGCTCGGTTGCAGGAGGGTTCAGCGGTCCGCCGGGCACGTTGGTGAGCATAGTGCGCGTGCTCCGCCTCCAGCGGAGGGGGTCAGCGGCACCAGCGGCACCGGGCGGCCGGGGCGGTCAGCCTCCGCGCAGGGCGGTGCGCGCGGCCTCCAGGGTCGTGGTGCGGTAGGCGGCGCCGAACAGGCACACGTGGACCAGCAGCGGGTGCAGCTGGTGCAGGGCGACCCGCGACCGCCACCCGGAGGCCAGCGGCGCCACCTCGTTGTAGGAATCGCGCACCCGTTCCAGGTGGGGCAGTCCGAACAGGGCCAGCATGGCCAGGTCGGCCTCGCGGTGCCCGCCGTGCGCGGCCGGGTCGATGACCACCGCGTCCTGCGCCCGCCAGAGGACGTTGCCGCTCCACAGGTCGCCGTGGACGCGCGCGGGCTCCTCGGGTTCCCCGGCCAGGTCGGCGACGGCGTCGACCACCTTCTCGACCACGCGGCCGTCGGTCGGGGTGAGGGAGCCCTGGTCCAGTGCCTGGCGCAGGTAGGGGCGCAGCCGCTGCTCGGCGTAGAAGCGCGGCCAGTCCCGGGCGGGGGTGTTGTCCATGGTCAGGGGGCCGACGTAGCCGGGCCAGTCGGCGCCGAAGTGGTCGGCGCCGGTCAGGTGCATCCCGGCGAGCTGGCGGCCGAGGCGTTCGGCGGCCTGCACGGTGGGTTCGCACTCCTCGATCCACGGCAGGACGAGGATGCGGTCGTCCCAGGCCACGACGTCGACGGCGGGCGAGCCGAAGGTCCGGCCCAGCCAGTCCAGGCCGCGCGCCTCGGCGGTGAGCACCCCGTTGGGCGGGGCGCCCCGCACCAGGGACTTGACGAACAGGCGGGTGCCGTCGGTGAGTTCGGCGTAGTAGATGTCCCAGTCATGGCTGCTGCCGGCGCGGGCGGCGCGCCTGACGTCGCGGCCGAGCAGAACGGTGAGGCGCTCGGCCATGGTCCCGTCGACCGGGTCCCTGCGGCGCCCCTCCCCGGGCCCGTCGCCGTCGTCGCCTCCGAAGTCCCGCACGATCCGCTCCCCCCTCACCCGCGCTACCGCCTCAACCGGGTGACGAGCTCGCCGGTGAGGCCCTTGGCCGCGGACTCCACCATGTTCAGAACGGCGGTGAACCCGTCGTCGCCGCCGTAGTAGGGATCGGGGACCTCCGGATTGGGTCCGGTGCCGGGCGCGAAGGAGCGGAAGAGGCGGACCCGCGACATGTCGAACCCGTACTCCTCACCGTACTCGTCGACGACGCGCCGGATCTCGTCGACGTTGTCCAGGTCCATGGCGAGGAGGAGGTCGCGGTCGGCCAGGACGTCGTGGGCGAACTGGCGGGCGGTGTGACTGGTGAGGTATCCGTGCACGCGCAGGGTGGAGGCCGCGCGCGGGTCCATGCCGCCGCCCACGTGCCAGTCGCCCGTGCCGAAGCTGTCCACCGCCACGAGTTCGCTCATCCCGGCCCGTTCGAGGTCGGCGGCGAGGATCTTCTCCGCCATGGGCGAGCGGCAGATGTTGCCCAGGCACACCACACTGACGCGGTAGGGACCAGCGGGATCACGCGGTTCCGGCAAGCTCATGCCCTTACCGTAACGAAAAACCGTTGCGGCCACGTGCTGTGGCTCCCGCGCGTTCGTCCGTCGGGGCGGGAACACGGCGGCGGGGAACGCCCCGGGACGGGGCGGGCGGGAACGGCGGGGCGGGCAGACCACCGGCTCGCCCCCGGAACCGGCACGGGCACCGGGGGCGCGGGGGGCTGGTGAACGCTCCCGGTCAGGGTGCGACGCCGATCTGCCAGACGTGTCCGTCCGGGTCGGCGCACAGGGCCGTGTACCCCCAGGGCTTGTGCTCGGGTTCGGCGAGCACCTCTCCCCCCGCGCCGCGGACCCGCTCGACCAGGCCGGTGACCTCCTGTTCGGTGGCCATCTCCACGCCCATGAGGCACTCGCTGGTTCCGGCGGGGGCCGGTTGGCGGCTGTCACCGAGGACCCAGCCGAAACCTCCGGCGGGGATGAGGGCCAACAGGGTGCGCTGGTCGACGCGGAACATCAGGGGTTCGGGCACGCCGTCCTCTGCGGGTTCGCCAACGGGCTCGAAACCGAGGGCGTCGCGGTAGAAGAGCATCGCACGCCCACGGTCGGCGATCGGCAGACTGATGTGGAGGCCACGGGCCTTGGCGGACACGGCCGCTCCGTTCGGTCGGGGTACAGGACACGGTCACCCGTACCGACCGCGGACGGGGGTGAAACTCATCGGGTGCGACCGGAGCGGCGCGCAGGGCAGCACGAGGCGGGGGGGTGGGTGGCCCCCCTGTATCCATGGAACCGCGGGCGGACGCACCGCGGTAGTCCCTGTGCGCGGCTGTGGAAAACCCCTGCGGAGGGGCCGCCGCGACCGCGCGGGTCCCCCCTGCCCCTCCCCGCACCGCCCCAAGGGACGGGTGAGCCCCGTGAGACGGGCGCGGCCCCGCGGGACGGGCGCGCCGCCCAGCCCTCGGGCAGGCGCACCCTAACCCTTGGGCAGGCGCACCACGCTGACGAAGAAGTCGTCGATCTGCCGGACCACCCGTATGAACTGGTCGAAGTCCACCGGCTTGGGCACGTAGGCGTTGGCGTGCAGGCGGTAGCTGCGCAGCACGTCCTCCTCCGCCTCGGAGGTGGTGAGCACCACGACGGGGATGTGCGCGAGGTCCTCGTCGTTCTTGACCTCCTCCAGCACCTCCCTGCCGTCCTTCCGGGGCAGGTTGAGGTCGAGCAGGATCAGGTGGGGGCGGGGCGCGTCGGCGAACTCGCCCTCGCGGCGTAGGAAGCGCAGCGCCTCGACGCCGTCGGAGACCACGTGCAGGCGGTTGCCCAGCTTGTGTTCCTCGAACGCCTCCCTGGTCATCAGGACGTCGCCGGGGTCGTCCTCGACCAGCAGCACCTCGATGGGATGCACCAACATGACCTCGCTCAAGCTTCCAGACCCCTGCTCAGGGTCCCGCCCCGTGACCGGGGGGAACCGTACCGCCACCGGTGTCGGGCTGGGCGGAGCGGACGCCGCCGGGCCTGTCACCCGGTTCGGCGCCGTCCTCCCCAGGGTTGTCCGTACCCGTGGGCTGTCGTGCGGCCGTCGGAGCCGAGTCCTCGGGGGTGGTCTCGGCGTCCTCGGTGCCCTCGTCCCCACTATCGACGGCGATGGGCTCGGCGGTTCCCCTGTCGGGGGCCGGGTCCTCGTCCTCCGCGGGGTCGGCGGGCAAGGACCAGCATATGCGTGTTCCGGTTCGGCCAGAGTCCCGGTCACCTGAGGTTTCGGATTCCTCAGGGGCCGGGGGGTCGGTTTCCAGCCAGATCCGCCCCCCGTGGAACTCCACGATCTTCTTGCACATCGCCAGACCGATGCCGGTCCCCGTGTACTTGTCCCTGGTATGCAACCGCTGGAAGATCACGAAGATGCGCTCCGCGTACTGCGGTTCGATTCCGATCCCGTTGTCGGAGCAGCAGAACACCCACTCGTCACCGCGCCGCTCGGCGCTGATGTGGACCCGGGGGTCCTCCTCTCCGCGGAACTTCACGGCGTTGCCCACGAGGTTGAAGAACACCTGGGTCAGGAGGGTGCGGTCGCCCTGCACGGTCGGCATCGGGTCCCGGGTGACCTCGGCGTCGGCCTCCTCCAGACGGGTGGACAGGCTGCTCAGTGCGTCGTCCAGCGCGTCGTCGAGGGCGACCGGCGCGAAGTTCCTGACCCGGCCGACCCGGGAGAAGGCCAGCAGGTCGTTGATGAGGGTCTGCATACGCTTGGCGCCCTCGACCGCGAAGTCGATGTAGGAGTCGGCGCGCTCGTCCAACTGCCCCTGGTAGCGGCGCTGGAGCAGCTGGCAGAAGCTCGCCACCTTGCGCAGCGGCTCCTGGAGGTCGTGGGAGGCGACGTAGGCGAACTGTTCCAGCTCCAGGTTGGAGCGGCGCAGCTCCTCGGTCTGGTTCTCCATGAGGACGGACTGCTCCTGGAGCTTGCGCCGCGCGGAGGCGACCTCGTCCAGGTCCTGCACGATGCGCTCGCGCATGGCGTCCACGTCGCGGCCGAGCCGGACGATCTCCGGCGGGCCGTGCAGGGAGATCCGGTGGGCGTAGTAGCCCTCCGACACCTGGCGCATGTGCCCGGCGAGTTCCTCCAGGGGGCGCAGTACCCACTGCTGGAGCATCACCCACAGGAACACCGACAGGAACACCACGACCAGGCCGACCAGGACCAGCAGTGCCACGACCTGCTGGGTGGCCAGGGTCAGGCCCTCGCGGGCCTCCTTGATCTCCGCCTCCAACTGGCTGGTGGTGGCGTCGCTGATCCGGCTGAGCTCCAGGAAGAGGACCCGGCCGCGCCGCAGCTCCTCCTGGGTGACCTCCTGTCCCCTGCTGACCTGCTCCAGGGCGGGCTCGGCGAACTCCTCGGTCCACACCCGGCCCACGGTGAGCAGGTCGTCGACGTTGGTGGCCACCTCGGGGTTGTCCTCGGCCAGCTGGGCCAGGACGGCCTGGTTCTCCGTCAGCGTCAGCTGGCTCTCGACGTAGGGCTGGAGGAACTCGCGGTCCTGGGTGAGGATGTAGCCGCGCAGGGCGTGGTCCTGGGTGAGGTAGGCCGAGTGCGTCTGCTCGACCGCGCTCACGGCGGGCGTCAGGGAGTCGACCTGGAGCGCCAGGGACTCGCGGGCCTGGAACGCCGCCAGGGTGATGACGGACACCGCCACGACCAGGACGACGGCGACCACGGCCAGCAGGCTCGTGACGCGCCGCCGCAGGCTCCACGACTGGCGGGCCGAGCGCTTCCCCTCATGGTTGGTGCCGTTGACGAAGTGCGTGCCGCCGATCGAGGCTCCGCCGCGCGCGCCGGCGTCCGGGGTCGGCCCGGATTCCTCGGTCTCCATGGCCGTCCCCTCCCCGGTCGTCGGTGTCACTCGGGCTCTCCGTGGGTGATGAGCAGCATCGCCACGTCGTCCTGGAGCGGCCCCCCGTTGCTGCGCTCGGCCTCGTCCACCAGGCGTTCGGGCAGTCCGGCCAGGGAGGTGCCCCGTTCCAGCACGCCGGAGACCATCCGGCGCAGGCCCGCGACCTCCAGGCGCGCGGGCGGGGCGCCGTCGTAGGCGTCCACGAGGCCGTCGGTGTAGAAGAGCATGGTCGCCCCGGCGGGGAGCACGACCGTGTCGGTGTCGGTCTGCTCGACCGGGAAGACGCCCAGGGGCGGCTGCGGGGTGACGCGTGTCTCCTCGACGGCGCCGTCGCGCAGGACCATGGGCGGCGGGTGGCCCAGCACGCGGAGCCTGACCCGGTCGTCGCCGGTGTCCAGGCTGGCCATGCACAGGGTGGCGTACATCTCCTCCTGGGCCCGCTCGGTGACCAGGATGTCCTCCAGGTTGGGCAGCACCCTGTGCTCGTCGACGCCGCCCATGATCAGGGCGCGCCAGGCGATGCGCAGGCTGACACCGAGCGCCGCCTCGTCGGGGCCGTGCCCGCTGACGTCGCCGATGATGACGTGGGTGGTGCCGTCCTTCTCGACCGCGTCGTAGAAGTCCCCGCCGACCAGGGCGCGCTTGCGACCGGGTCGGTAGTAGGCGAGGTGGTCCAGGGGTGAGCGCTGGAGGAGGACCTGGGGCAGGAGTCCGCGTTCGAGGCGCATGTTCTCGCGGGCGCTCATGCGGGCCTCGCGCAGCTGGCGGGCGTTCTCGTCGGCGCGGCGCCGCTCCAGGGAGTAGCGCAGGCTGCGGCCGAGCAGCGAGCCGTCGACCTGGCCCTTGACGAGGTAGTCCTGGGCGCCCGCGGACACGGCGGCGACGCCCTCGTGCTCGTCGTCGAGTCCGGTGAGGACGACGACGGCGGCCGCGGGCGCGCTCTCCAGGACCTCGCGGAGCAGGTCCAGCCCGTGGGCGTCGGGGAGGTTGAGGTCGAGCAGCACGCAGCCCCGGAAGTCCTCCAGGTGTCGGCGCGCCTCGGCGAGGGTGGGGACCCAGGTGATGTGCGTGGGCAGGGCCGTCTCGTCGAGCAGTTCCTCGGCGAGGAAGGCGTCCCCGGGGTCGTCTTCTATGAGTAGGACGTCAACCGGTTCGACAGCAGCCTCCACCCGCTCGTTCGGGACGGTGTCGTCGCCCAGGAAGGCCCCGTCGTGCGAGGCAGCATCGTTGGCGGAGGCGGCTCGTGCCGTCTCCCCGCCGATCACCGTCACGGGATCGTGCCCTGTTCTCCTGGTATCCACTCATCGCCCTTGGTCTGCCGGTTCGTGGGTGCCGTGTCGCGCCGCGTGAACCCGGGAAGCGCCCCGGGTTCTCCCGGCGGTCCGGACCGCACGACACCCAAACGATAATCGCCCCGGTGACCTGTTGACCAGCGGCCGTGACGAGACACATCCGACGCCGGAGACCGGGATCACAGTCCTGTTCTCCCTGTGTGAGGACCTGTTGGCCCGCGGTGGAGAACCCGCTGACACTTCGTCCCGACGCGCGGACGGAACGGGCATATGCCCGTGCACGAGCACATGCAGGGTGTGACGGGGGACACTTCCCGAATTTCTTCGAGCGTACCCGAGACCTCCCGGAGAGGCGGGCGCCCCGACGGGAGACGCGCACCGGGAGCGGGACGGCGAACCTCGGGGCGGACTCCGGAACGGCAGCGCTTCGCCACCCGAGCGCACCGGGCAAGTTTTCATGACAGGGCGTCATATCCCTCTTGACAGCAGCCTCCGCCTAAATGACATGATGTCATAAAGACGCCGGACCGAAGGCGGAGAGCACTGATGAGCACAACGGCCGAGGTTCCCGCGACGACCGCCCCCGACGCACCCGAGACGTTCTCCGAACGGCTCCGCGCGGCGACCTGGAGCGACCACCGGGCCGCCGAGGACCACGGGTTCACCCGGGCCCTCATGGACGGCACGCTTCCCCTGGACGGGTACACCGGCATGGTCGCCCAGCACTACTTCGCCTACGTCGCGCTGGAGGAGACCGGTCGGCGGCTGGCGGGCGACCCCGTCGCCGGAAGGTTCCGCTACCCGGAGCTGGAGCGGGTCCCCGCGCTGGTCCGCGACCTGGAGCACCTGCTCGGCGCCGACTGGCGCGACAGGATCGCCCCCACCCCGGCCACGCGCACCTACGCGGCGCGCATCGAGCAGATGGCCGACCACCCCGAGGGGTTCGTCGCACACCACTACACCCGCTACATGGGCGACGTGTCCGGCGGCCAGTTCATCCGCCGTGTGGCCGCCAGGACCTACGGTCTGAGCGACACGGCCGGTGTCTCCTTCTACGTCTTCGACGCACTGGGCAGCCTGCCCCGCTTCCGCACCGGGTACCGGGAGCGGCTCGACTCCCTGGACCTGGGCGGGACCGCCGCCGCCCGCATGGTGGCCGAGACACGGCTGGCCTACCAGTTCAACACCGAGGTGTTCGCCGACCTGGGCCGGCTGTACGCTCCCGAGGCCGATCCGGAGGCGGGGGCGGACGCCGGGGCGGGCGCCGACGCCGCCTGAACGCTGACCGCGTGCGCCCGTCAGGGCGCCGGGGTCTGACGGGCCCGCTCCTGGTGGCGGCGGGCCTTCAGGCGGTTGCCGCAGGTCCTCATCGAACACCAGCGGGCGGTGTTGGCGCGGCTGCGGTCGAGGAGGAAGAGGCGGCACTCACCGTTGCCGCAGGGGCGCAGCCGTCCGGGCCTGCGCTCCCGGACGTCGTACCAGGCGAGCACCAGTTCCACCGCGAGCACCCGCTCGGGCGGCGCGTGCAGACGCCACCGCAGGTCCGACCCGCCGACCTCGGGAAGCCGGGAGACTCCGTCGAGCATCCGCCGCATCCGCTCCTCGGGCACGGGGCCGCGCGTGGCGGCCTGGAGCACGTCCCTCGCCGTCCGCAGCCAGCCGGTCTCCGACGCGGCGCCGGGACCGCCGTGCTCCCGCGCCCACCGCCGCAGCGCGGCGTCATCGGCCCACAGGTCCCGCGGTCGGCCGTCCACCACAGGGGTGCTGTTCAGCGCTTCGAGCAGCGCTCCCTCGTCGATCATGACCGCCCACCTCACGAAATAACCCTCTTCGCCGACTTGACAGGTTACCCCACCTCCGCTCCACTGGGGGCACAGATAACCATCAAAATGACTTTGGAGGGTTAGCCATGACGGAGATCCACCACCAGTACGCCACCGTGCGCGGACACCGCGTCTTCTACCGGGAGGCCGGGCCCCGTGACGCGCCCGCCCTGGTGCTCCTGCACGGGTTCCCCACCAGCTCGCGCATGTTCCGCCGACTGATCCCGGAGCTCGCCGACCGGTTCCGCGTCATCGCCCCCGACCACCTCGGCTTCGGCCGCTCCGACGCCCCGCCCGCCGACGCGTTCGCGTACACGTTCGACGCGCTCACCGACGTCACGGAGGCGCTCCTGGCAGGGCTCGGCGTCACCAGCTACGCCGTCTACGTGCAGGACTACGGCGCGCCCGTCGGGTGGCGGCTCGCGCTGCGCGCCCCGGAGGCGGTCACCGCGGTGGTCACCCAGAGCGGCAACGCCTACGAGGACGGCTTCGTCCCCGGGTTCTGGGCGCCCGTGTGGGCCTACGCCGAGGACCCGGGGCCCGCGACGGAACCGGCGGTCCGCGCCGCCCTCGGCCTGGACGCCGTCCGCTGGCAGTACCTGCACGGGGTGGACCGCCCCGAACTGGTCGACCCCGACACCTGGACGGCCGACCACCGCGACATCAGCCGCCCCGGCAACGACCTCGTACAGCTCGCCCTCTTCCGTGACTACGCCACCAACCCGCCCCTCTACCCGCGGGTGCACGCGTACTTCCGGGAGAGCCGCGTACCGCTCCTGGCCGTGTGGGGAGCGGAGGACCGCATCTTCGGCCCCGAAGGCGCGCGCGCCTTCGCGCGGGACCTGCCGGACGCCGAGATCCGCCTGGTGCCCGGAGGCGGCCACTTCCTGTTGGAGAGCCACCTGGACAGCACGGCCGACCACGTCCGGGGCTTCCTGACCCGTACGCTGCTGGCGGCCCGGGGCTGACGTCCGTCCGCGCCGCCGGAGCCGACGGCTCGGGACGACGCCGCGTCGCGCGGGCGGAGCCGGCGGCCGGACGGGCCCGGCACCGACCACCCGTCGGGCCCGCCCCGGCAGGCGGGGCTCCAGGACACCCCGGAGACGACCGGGGCCCGACAGCCCCAGCGTGCCCGCGCCCGCCCCGGCCCAGCGCCCCCGCGCCCCCTGGCCCCACCGCTGCGCACGGTCACCGATCACCGCCCCGTCCCGCTCCCGGGCGTGACACCATAGGAGGATGCCCAAGATCACGGCGCCGACCATCGCCGCCCACCGTGCCCGCACACGGGATCGCATCATGGACGCCGTCGACGAGCTGATCCGGACCCAGGGGATCGACCGCATCTCCATGACCGACGTGGCCAACTCCGCGGGGATCACCCGTACCGCCCTGTACAACTACTTCCCCGACAAGCCCTCGCTGCTCCTGGCCTTCACCGAGCAGATCAACAGCGCGTTCGTCGAGCGGTACAGGCGCGAACTCCCCTCGGGCGTCTCGGCGGCGCGGCGGCTCTCGGCGTTCGTCCGCCTCCAGCTGGAGGGCATCATGGCGCATCCGCACCCGCCCGCCGCCGAACTCGGGGCCAGTCTCGGCCCTGACGCCTACCAGGCGCTCGCCGCCCACGTGGCGCCCATGCAGCGCCTGCTGACCGAGATCCTGGAGGAGGGCACCGCCGCGGGCGAGTTCGACCCCCTGCCCGCCGAGCCCGTCTCCCGGCTGGCCCTGTCGATGGTCGGCTCCCAGCGCCTGCCCCTCGTCAGCGGCGAGATCGACCTCGACGAGACCCACGCCCTGGTCACCCGGTTCGTGCTCCGCGCCCTCGGCGTGGCGACCGAAACCGTGGACACCGTTCTTCCGCAGACCGCCGCGAGAAACACCCTCCGTGGCGAGATGTGAGCAGGCAGTCATAAAGGCTGGCCCGTAACCTGCGCCACAACGTTGGCGAGGCGATATCAAGTCGCAACGGTACGGCGACATCGGTCAGAATCGGTGCCCCCGCCCGCCCTTCGGGGCGGTCGCCCCTTCGACCGAGTGTGAGGCCCTCTCCGACGTGTCCCTCGTACTGATCCTCCTCGGCGCCGTCCTGGTGACGGTCGCCATGTTCAACAAGGTCCCCAGCTACGTCCCCGGACGAATCCCGGCGCCCCGCCCCGACCGCGGCGGCTCCGTGGCCACCGCGCGGAGTCCGGAGACGGTCCGCCCCCGCGTGCGCCTGGTGTCGGCCCGGCTCACCGAACCGGGCAAGGCGCTGCTCACCACACTCGGCGGAAGCGCGCTGATCGTGGCGTTCTTCCTCACGCTGTCGGGTCTTTGAGCCCCGGCCGGTCCCCGAGCACGGACCGGCCGATCCGGCCGAGCAGCCGCGCCGGGGAGCCGTCGCCGCGTCCGGCCGGGTAACCGGGGCCGCGCGTGCTCCCGCCACCGGCCATGCGCAGCAGCAGGCCGCCCGCGGCCGTGGCCGCGAGCCCGCCCGTCACCGCTGCGGCCGCGGCCAGCCGCTCGCGCAAGCGGGTGTCGCGGTGCGCGGCCATCTCCGCGATGGCGCGGTCCGTGGCCCCGAAGGCCCCGCCGCACAGCAGCGGGTCCAGTTCGTGGGGCCGCCACCGCGCCTGCCAGGGGCCCAGCGGCGGGAGCCCGCCGGGCACCGACGACGTGCGCGGCTTCCAGCGGACGGGCTCCGCCGCACCCCCCGGACCGGGGACCGGGCCCGGCACGGCGAGCCGTTTGGGCGCGGGACCGCCGTAGCGCAGCTCGCCGGGGGCGTTGGCGAGCATCTCCGAGAGCAGTTTGGCGCAGGCGCGGGCGTCGCCCAGCGCGGTGTGCTGTCCGGTCGGCCAGTCGCCGCTGAGCCGGTGGGAGGCCTTGGGCAGCGAGTACCGCTCCAGCTCCACCTGGGAGCGCAGCGCGCGCAGCGTGCACAGCCCGGCCTGGCCCGTGGGCAGTCCGGCGGGCACCAGTTCCGAGGCGAGGAAGCGCTGTTCGAAGTCGAGGTTGTGGCCGACCACGACCGCTCCGGAGAGCAGTTCGGTGAGCCTTGGCGCCACCTGCGCCGCGGTCGGGGCGCCCACGGTGTCGCCCTCGCCGATGCCGTGGAACTCACGGCCGCCCACCGGCGCGCGCGGGTCGACCAGGGTGCTGAACTCCTCGACGAGCTTGCCGTCGCCGCGCACGCGCACCACGGCGATCTCCACGATGCGCGCGCCCTCGCGGGGGTCGAGGCCGGTGGTCTCCATGTCGAGCACCGCGTACTCCAGGTCCGCCGCCCGCATGCCGACCCTGCGCCGGGTCAGCGCGCCCATCCGCAGCGTTCCCATCGTGTGCCCCACTCCTTCGTCCGTCGTGCCGAACGGCTGTTCCACCTTGCCGCTTACCGGCAACGACCTTACTCCCCGCGTCCGACAGCGGACCCCGTGCACGTGGGAGGGCCGTTCCCGCCGACGGGACGGCCGACCGCCCCGGCCGGGCCCGCGGCCCGGGAAACGGCCCCGGCAACGGCTCCGGCGGGACCGGTTCCACGACCGCGGAGCGACCGGAAGAAAGGGGGGTTATGTAACGTTCTCAGTCGTGTCCACCCACAGGCGGACACTCCACGCGCACCCTGACCCGACCTCAACGGCGAGGAGAAGCCCGCATGCCCCAGAGCCCGCTGCCCGAGTACGTCCCCCTGGCGCAGGTCATCCGGTCCGGAATGCTGGAGAGCGTCCACTACGGCGCGGTCGTCGGACTGGCCGCGGACGGCCGGATCGCCTACGCGCGCGGCCCCGTGCACCAGCCCATGTTCCCGCGCTCCTCGGCCAAGCCCTTCCAGGCGCTGGCGATGCTGCGGGCGGGCGCGCCCCTGGAGGGCCCCTCGCTGGCCATCGCCGCGGGCAGCCACTCCGGTGAGGACGCGCACACCGCCGAGACCGAGCGCATCCTGGCCGCGGCCGGGCTCACCGCCGACGCCCTGGGCTGTCCCCCGGCCGCCCCCGGTGGCAAGGACGCGCGCACCGCGTTCGTCCGCGCCGGACGCGAGCCCGAGCGCGTGCTGATGAACTGCTCCGGCAAGCACGCGGGCATGCTCGCCGCCTGCGTCGCCCGGGGGTGGAGCACCGGGGACTACCTCGAAGCCGAGCACCCCTTCCAGGTCCTGGTCCGCGAGACCATCGAGGAGCTGTGCGGGGAACCGGTCGCGCACACCGCCGTGGACGGCTGCGGGGCGCCCCAGATGGCGGTGTCCCTGACCGGCCTGGCCCGCGGCCTGTGGCGCATGCGCACCGCCCCCGGGGGAGGCCCAGAGCGGGCCGTGGTCGAGGCGATGAGCGCACACCCGCTGTACGTGGCGGGCAGCGACCGGATCGACACCGACCTCATGACGCGGATGCCCGGCCTGGTCGCCAAGGGCGGCGCGGACGGGGTCCTGGTGGTCAGCGCCGCCACCGGTGAGACCGTCGCCGTCAAGATCAGCGACGGGGACGCCGAGGAGCGGGCGCGTACTCTGGTCGCACTCGACGCGCTGCGGACCCTCGGTGTGGACGTCTCCCCCGTCCAGGACCGGTTGCGCGCCGACGTCCTCGGAGGTGGCGCCCCCGTCGGCGAGGTCCGCCCACTCTGACGAACCCCGTCCTCGGGGAACCACCACCGGAAGGGACACCACCGTGCGGGACACCCTCAACGACATCGTCGTCGTCGGCGCGGGGATGGCCGGGCTGCACACGGCCGAGGCACTGCGCGAACGCGGATACGAGGGGCGGCTGACGCTCCTGGGCGAGGAGGCGCACCGGCCCTACTCGCGGCCTCCGCTGTCCAAGGAGGTCCTGACCGGGGCGGGCATGGACCCCGCGGGCGGCGGTCCGGGCTGGCTGGTGGGCCACCGGGCGCTGCGCCTGCGCGAGGACGTGGCCGTGGACGCGCTGGACCTGGACTTCCGTCCGGGCAGTCGGGCAGTGGGGCTGGACACCGCCGCCCGCGAGGTGAGCGTGTCCGGTCCGGGCGGCGCTCTCGGAACGGTGCGCTACGACGGCCTGGTGATCGCCACGGGCGCGCGTGCGCGCCGCCCCGACACCGACCTGGCGGGCGTGTACGTGCTGCGCACCCTGGACGACGCCGAGGCGGTGCGGTCGGAGTTCGACTCCGGCGGCCGCCTGGTGGTGGTCGGGGCCGGTTTCGTCGGCGCCGAGGTGGCCGCCAGCGCCCGTGCGGTGGGCATGGACGTGACCCTGGTCGAGGCGGCGCCCACGCCGCTGACCCGGGTCGTGGACCCGCGGATCGGCGAGGTCCTCACGGAGCTGCACCGGGAGAACGGCGTCGACGTGCGCCTGGGCGTGGGCGTGGCCGGTTTCGAGGGGCGGGACCGGGTGGAGCGGGTCCGGCTCGCCGACGGCTCGGCGGTGGAGGCCTCCCTCGTGGTCGCCGGGATCGGCGTGCACCTGAACACCGAGTGGCTGCGCGGGTCCGGGGTGGAGCTGCTGGCCGACGGCTCGGTGGCGTGCGACGAGTACTCCGCGTCCTCGGTGCCGAACGTGTACGCGGTCGGCGACCTGGCGAACTGGCCGCACCCGCGCTACGGCGGGCGGATCCGCCTGGAGCACTGGACCAACGCGGGCGAGCAGGGCGCGGCCGCGGCGCACAACCTGCTGGCGGGCGGCGTCGGGCGCACGCCCTTCACCCCGGTGCCCTACTTCTGGTCCGACCAATACAAGATGAAGGTCCAGCTGCTGGGACAGGGCGCGCCCGCAGATCAGGTCACCTTCGTGCACGGCTCCCCGGAGGACCGAAAGTTCGTGGCCTTCCTCGGCCGGGGCGGAATGCTCACCGGTGTGCTGGGGCTGCGCTCCACCCCCAAAACCATGCGCTACCGGAGTCTGCTGGAGAGGCCGACGACGTGGGACGAGGCGTTGGCGGCCGCGGGGGTCACTCCCGCACGGTGATGGCCCTCTTGGGGCACATGCGCTCGGCCTGGCGGACGCGTTCGTGCGACGCGGCGGCGGGTTCCTCGGTGAGCAGGTAGAGGAAGTCGTCGTCGCGGACCTCGAAGACCTCCGGGGCGGCGGCCATGCACAGGGCGTTGCTCTCGCACTGGTCGTAGTCGACCTCGACTCGCATCGTCACTGGGACTCCTCGCGCGGAAGGCGGTGTGACCCCCGACTCTAGCCGGGGGCGGACGCGGCGCACGGGTCTGGACGGGTGTACGGGCGTGCGTCCAGAACTTCGCTTTTGTCCATAAAACGGATGTTGTGTGAACCGTCAGCATGCACGCGCTGTCCCACTGCCGACAGCACCGGGCCGTCCGGTGCCGTCGTGAAAGGGGTACACGGGTGAGCGAGGACGAGACCGCCGGGAATCCCGAGGGCCGCCGGTCGACCGCGGAGGCCGCTCCCGCGCCGGGGCCGTACGGGACCCCCGCGCCACCGGGGCAGGCGGGGCAGACGGGTCCGCCGGGACAGGTAGGGCAGCAGAGCCCGCCGGGAGACTCAGGACAGCCAGGCCCGCCGGGACAGACGGGGTATCCGATCCCTCCGGGGTATACGGGGTATCCGCGGCACATGGAGCAGGCGAGGCAGCAGGGTGCCCACCAGGGACCGCAGCAGTACGGCACGACGTTCGCGCACCTGTCACACCCGCAGCAGTACCAGCAGGCGTACCACGACCCGGCCTACCGGTACCGGGAGCGGACGCGGGTGCCCCTGCCCCAGGCGCCCGCGTGGCTGCCGGTCG
Source organism: Nocardiopsis deserti (assembly GCF_008638355.1). Taxonomy (NCBI): domain Bacteria; kingdom Bacillati; phylum Actinomycetota; class Actinomycetes; order Streptosporangiales; family Nocardiopsidaceae; genus Nocardiopsis; species Nocardiopsis deserti. The sequence continues at coordinate 509,161 of NZ_ML703348.1, forward strand.
CCGTGTTCGGCGTCGGCGTGGTGGCCGCGCTGTTGGCCACGTTCGACCGTCCCGGGATCGGCCTGGTCATCACCGGTGTGGTCGCGGGTCTGACCGCGTTCGCCGCGCTGATGGTGCGCCCCGCCGTCCCCGGGAGCGGGGCGGAGGACGAGGAGGCCCGAAGCGGGGAACCGGGGTCCGGGGAGGCTTCCGGCACCGAGGGGAGCCCGGGGGCCCACGTGACCGGGGGATCCGGTGGCCCCGGTCCGGTCGCGGAGAGCGGCCCTGTCGGAGACGGCGGGGAACCACGGCCCGAGAACCCCTCCGGCGCCGCGGAGCACGCGGAGGAGGTCGGATCCGCCTCCGGAGTCGAAAACGCGGTCTCCGAGACCACAGGGGCCCATGAGGATTCCGGAGCCAACCCCTCGGCTGAGGCTGGAGGGACATCCGAGGCCGCAGAGGGCAGCGAGTCCGATAGCAGCGGAACACGTACGCCCGGGAGTGTGACCTCTGGGGACACGGGTGGTGCCCCAGAGGCTGATGGGGGCTCCGCATCCAGCACCTCTGAGGCAGCGGAGCCGCCGGGGAGCGAGGACACCAGAACCGCCTCCGTCCCCGAGTCCACTGAGCCGGTCGCGTCCGACGGTACAACCGGGAACGAAGAGGCCACCGAGGCCACTGGGACTGACGAGGCCACCAGGACAGGGCCCATCAGTGCTGGCGAAACTACTGAGGCCACTGAGGCCGCTCCAGCCGTCGCACCCTCACCTCTGTCCCTCTCCCACCCCACAGCCGCACACGCCACAGCCCCCGCCCCCCAATCCGCCTCTGCCCCTCGGTCCACATCCGCCCCTGCTCCCGCCTCCACCCCCGACCGCCGCTCCTACACCTGGTCGGCGGTCTACGGCGTGCTCGCCGCCGTCCTGTTGTTCACGGCGGTGTTCCGCGACGCGGGCTGGGTGCTCTTCTGGACCCTGACCGCGTCCTTCCTCCTCGCCTCGATGGCCTTCGCCGCGCGCAACCCCGCCTCCCGCCAGGGCGCGGTGGGCGTCCTCACCGGCTCGCTCGCCCTGTTCCGCAACCTGCCCTCCACACCGCGGTTCCTGACCGCGCCGCTACAGGGCAAGCGGTTCCGCCGCCTGGCCGGGCCGGTCCTGGTCACCACGGTGGCCACGGTCGGCCTGCTGCTCGTCTTCGGCCTGCTCTTCGCCTTCGCCGACCCGGTGTTCGGCAGCTACCTGAGCCGGATGTTCGCCGACCTGCTCCTGGAGAGCGACCTCAACCCGTTCGGCGACCTGTTCGCCATGGCGATGGCCGTACTCCTCACCGGGTCCGCCGTGCTGACCGCGCGCCGCCGCCACACGCCGATGCCCGCTCCCCGCACCGCCCCAGTGGGCCCCTCCCCCGAGCGGACTCCCCTGCCGGTGTGGGTGTGGACGATCCCGCTCAGCGCCCTGGTCCTCCTGTTCACCGCGTTCCTCGCGGTCCAGGCCGTCGCCATGTTCGGCGGCGACGAGTACGTCCAGCGCGTCGCCGGGGTCACCTACGCCGAGTACGCACGCCAGGGCTTCTTCCAGCTGGTCGTGGTCAGCCTGCTCGTCCTGTGCGTCATCGCGGTGGTCGTGCGCGTCCTGCCCTCCAGCACCACCCGCGTCCTGCGCAACGCCCTGCTCGGGCTGCTGTGCACGCTCACCCTGGTCATCCTCGCCTCGGCGATGATGCGCCTACAGCTGTACATCGACACCTACGGGCTGACCCGGATGCGGGCCAGCGCCGAGGCGTGGATCATGTGGAGCGCGGGGGTGTTCGGACTGCTGCTCGTGGCGGGCGCGCTCAACACCCTGGGCCGGTCGGCGGCCTGGCTCCCCCGCGCCACGGCCGCCCTGGCCGGAGCGGCCCTGGCCGTCTTCGCCTACGGCAACCCCGACCTGCGTATCGCCGAGAGCCACCAGGACCTGGACCTGACCACGGTCGACACCTGGTACCTGCGCGACCTGTCCGCCGACGCGATCCCCGGTCTGATCGAGCTGGAGGGCAACGACCGCGACTGTGCCCTGGTGGGATTCCAGAACCTCGTGGAGGAGTCCGACGACACCGGGTTCGCGTCATGGAACCTGTCCCGTCACCGGGGACTCCAGCAGCTGGACGAGCTGGGCCTGTTCGAGATCGGCGGCCAGGCCGGGATGAGCTGCTCCTACGAGCGCGGCCACTAGGAAGCGTGGCGGGGGCACACCCCCGCCGCCCTCCGCCCGCCCCCGGCGGACGTCTCGCGCGGTCCCTCCCGTGCACGGCTCCCGCCGCGTCCGCGGACGACCGGACCGGCCGGGGAACGCGGGGTGCGGGGGCTTCCCCGCACCCCGCGCCTCTCCCCAGGACCCGGGGTCGGGCCGCCCGCGCCCCGGGTTACTTCGCGAAGCGGTCGGTCGCCTCGATCAGGTGGTCCAGGATGCCGGGCTCGCTGAACGCGTGCCCGGCGTCGTCCACGATGTGGAAGTCCGCCTCCGGCCACGCCTTGTGCAGGTCGTAGGCGGTTCGGGCCGGGGTGCACACGTCGTAGCGGCCCTGCACGATCACGCCGGGGATGTGCCGGATCGCCTCCGCGCCGTCGATGAGCTGGTTCGGTGTGAGGAACCCGCGGTTGACGAAGTAGTGGTTCTCGATCCGCGCGAAGGCCAGCGCGTAGTCCTCGTCCGCGTGGTGCTCGCGCAGCTCGTGGTTGGGCAGCAGGGTGACCGTGGACCCCTCCCACACGCTCCACGAGCGCGCGGCGGCCAGGCGCTCCTCCCGGTCCGGCGAGTTCAGGCGGCGCGCGTAGGCGGCGATGAGATCGCCGCGCTCCTCCTCGGGGATGGGCGCCAGGTAGGACTCCCACAGGTCCGGGAAGAGCTGGGAGGCGCCCTCCTGGTAGAACCAGCGCAGCTCGCTCTCGCGCAGGGTGAAGATGCCGCGCACGACCAGCTCGCTGACGCGCTCGGGGTGGCGCTGGGCGTAGGCCAGCGCCAGGCAGCTGCCCCAGGACCCGCCGAAGACCTGCCAGGACTCCGCGCCGATCATCTCGCGCAGCCGCTCCATGTCCTGCACCAGCGTCCAGGTGGTGTTGGTGGACAGGTCGGTGTCCATCTGGCTGGCATGCGGGGTGGACCGGCCGCAGTTGCGCTGGTCGAACAGCAGGATCCGGTACCGCTCCGGGTCGAAGAGCCTGCGGTGGTCGGGCACGCATCCGCCGCCGGGACCGCCGTGCAGGAACACCACGGGCTTGCCCGCGGGGTTGCCGCACAGCTCCCAGTAGACGCGGTGTCCGTCGCCGACGTCGAGCATCCCCGAGTCGTACGGCTCGATGGGCGGGTACAAGGTACGCAAAGCGTGAGCCCTTTCGTGGACGTGGTTCCTCCCCGGGGGACCCCGGCGGAGTCGGGCGCCGCGGCCGGGGCCGCCCGGCGGGCACCCGGTGGGGGGCCGACCGGTCAGAGCCGGTCGAGGAGTTCGGCCTTCTTGGCGCTGAACTCCTCGTCGGTGAGCAGCCCCTCGGCGTGCAGCCGCCCGAGTTCGCGGATCTTGGCGAAGACCGCCTCGCTGCCGTCGTCGGCCGCCGCCGCGGTGAGCTCCGCGGCCCCCGCCTGGACCTCCCGCGCCGCCGCGACGTGGGCGTTGACGGTGGCGGCCATCAGCAGGGTCTCCTCGCTGCCCTTGGTCCCGTGTGAGGCGAGCGTGAAGAAGTCGTTGTCCAGCGCCGTGGCCTCGGGGATGGTCACCCCGCGCAGCACGATGCGCAGGTAGCCCTCGGTGACGTCGACCGGCGGGTGCCAGTGGGCGGTCTCGATCTCGGAGAGCCGGTAGTCGCGGGACTTCTCCTTCTCCTTGGCCGTGCTGGCCAGCCAGCCGTCCCACTGGAAGCGCACGCGGGTGCCGTCGAAGGAGGCCGACCCCTCGGCGGTGCGGACCTGGAGCGGGGGCCGGGCCACCAGCCCTCTGGCCACCTCGCGCGGGTCGGGTTCCTCGGTCAGGGTCTCGCGGGCGAAGCGGGCCGAGGCGGCGATCTGCTCGGAGTAGTACTCGGCGAGGAGTTCGCCCTCGTGCGGGCCGGTGATCAGCAGCGGGGTGAGCGCGTCCCGGCCGGGGACGCCCAGGAGCGCGTAGGGATCGGTGTCCTCCACCAGTCTCAGCCGGAGCCGCCAGCCGTGCTTGCGGCTGCCCCGGTCGAAGTCGACCTCGCGGACGGCGGCCAGCGGAACCGCGCAGCTGCCCAGCGACCGGAACAGGGTGGGCACCTTGCGGCCGGAGTCGAAGCGGATACGGATCGTCTCGTCGTCGATCCGCCAGGTTCCGTGGTGTCCGCGAAGTTCCTCCATGTCCACACATCCTAGAGCCAGCGGGCCCCGCGTGCGGGGGCGCGGGACGGTCGGCCGGACCGGATGCGGGGGCGGGTGCTCCGGAACCGGACGCCGCCCTCCCGGGGGCGCGTCACCGCCTCGGTTCCCGTCCGCCGCGGCGGCGCGGCCTCCACCGCGGGTGAGGCGTCACCGCAGCGCATCCCGGGTAGGACCAGCGGGGCACACCCGTTGCACCACCCCGCCCGGGCGGGACCGGCGGACAGTGCGGTCGGCGCCCTGTCCCTGAACCGGAGGACGCCACATGTCGAGAGAGACGGCAGCCGCGGGCGCGGCCGAGTTCCGCGCCGCCCGGGACCTGCTCCTGGACCTGCGCGAGGACCAGGAGAGGGCGCACCGGGAGTTCACCTGGCCCCGGTCGGACCGGTTCAACTGGGCGCTGGACTACTTCGACGAGGTGGCCGGGCGGCGTCCGGACCGGACGGCGCTGTGGATCGTGGAGGAGGACGGCGGCCAGGCCAGGTACACCTACCGGCAGATGTCGGAGCGCTCCGGCCAGGTGGCCAACTGGCTGAACAACCAGGGCGTGCACCCGGGCGACCGGATCCTGCTGATGCTCGGCAACCAGGTGGAGCTGTGGGAGACCCTGCTCGCCGCGGCCAAGCTCGGCGCCGTGGTCTGCCCGACCCCCACCTCCCTCTCCGAGGGCGACCTGCTGGACCGGCTGGAGCGCGGCGAGATCGCGCACGTGGTGTGCTCGGCCGCCGAGACCGAGAAGTTCGCCCCGCTGCGGGGGCACTGGACGCGGATCTGCACGGGCTACATGGAGGGGTGGCTGAACTACGCCGACTCCGAGCACGCCGGTCTGGACTTCCACCCCCCGCACCCCACCCACCCCGACGACCCCCTGCTGCTGTACTTCACCTCCGGCACCGCCGCCCTGCCCAAGCTGGTCGTGCACACCCAGCGCTCGTACCCGGTAGGGCACCTGTCGACCATGTACTGGCTGGGCGTGCGGCCGGGCGACGTCCACCTCAACGTGTCCGAGCCGGGGTGGGCCAAGCACGCCTACGGCAGCGTGTTCGCCCCGTGGAACGCCGAGGCGACGGTGCTGGTCGTCAACCAGGAGCGCTTCGACGCGGCGGGACTGCTGGACGCGGTCGTGCGCTGCGGGGTGGACACGCTGTGCGCGCCGCCGACGGTGTGGCGGATGCTGGCACAGGCCGGCCCCGCCGCGTGGGACGTGGGGCTGCGCGAGGCGGTGGCCGCCGGGGAGCCGCTCAACCCCGAGGTGGTGGACCGCGTGCGCGAGGCGTGGGGCGTGACCGTGCGCGACGGGTTCGGGCAGACCGAGACGACCGTGCTGCTGGGCAACGGCCCAGGCCAGGAGGTGGTGCGCGGTTCGATGGGGCGCGAGATGCCGGGCTACGACGTGGTGCTGGCGGACCCGGCCACCGACGGGCCCGCCGACACCGGGCAGATCTGCGTGGACCTGGCCCGGGAGCCGGTGGGGGTGATGAAAGGCTACGCCGACAACCCCGACCTCAGCCGCGAGGTGATCCGCGGGGGCCGCTACCGCACCGGTGACATCGCCAGCCGGGATTCGAACGGTTACATTACCTATATCGGTCGATCCGACGATGTGTTCAAGGCCTCAGATTACCGCATCTCACCATTCGAACTCGAAAGCGTTCTGGTCGAGCACGAATACGTGGTCGAGGCGGCCGTGGTTCCCTCGCCCGACCCGCTGCGGCTGGCGGTGGCCAAGGCGTACGTGACCCTGGCCGCGGGGGTGGCCCCGGACGCCGAGACCGCGCGGTCGATCCTGGCCCACGCGCGCGAGCGCCTGTCGCCGCACCAGAGGGTGCGCCGCCTGGAGTTCGGCGAGCTGCCCAAGACCGTCTCCGGTAAGATCCGTCGCGTGCAGCTGCGTCGGGCCGAGGCCGAGCGCGGCACGGTCACCGACGGCGCGCGCAACCCGCGCGAGTACTGGGAGGAGGACCTCCCGGAGTCGGGGCAGTGACCGAGCGGACGCCGGAGCCGCCCCCGGCGGAAATGGCCGCGGGAACCGGGTAAATACCGTCTCACAAAATGAGACGCTTTTCGGCGTCCGAAACCGGTGTGGTGTTTTCTGTCACGTGAACCGCGCCGGCCGACGCGGCAGCGGAGTGCCGAACCGCCCGCGCTACTGTTTTCATAAGACGGTTTTCGTGGCGACAGCGGAAAACACGACAGACGGGACCCGAGGGGAACACCATGCCGAGCACGAACGACACACGGGTGGCCAGTTACAAGCCGCTCATCGCCCCCCGGGACCTGCTGGCCGAGCTTCCGCTGGGTCCCGGGCGCAGCGCCCTGGTCGAGGAGTCACGCGCCGAGGTCAAGCGGGTGCTGGACGGTGAGGACGACCGCCTGCTGGTCGTCGTGGGCCCCTGCTCGGTGCACGACCCCGAGTCCGCCATGGACTACGCCCGCCGCCTGAAGGAGCTGGTGCCCTCCCTGCGCGACGAGCTCTGCATCGTGATGCGCGTGTACTTCGAGAAGCCGCGCACCACCGTCGGCTGGAAGGGCCTGATCAACGACCCCGGCCTGGACGACACCTACGACGTGCACCGCGGCCTGCGCACCGCGCGCAAGCTGCTGCTGGACATCAACGCGCTCGGGCTGCCCGCCGGGACCGAGTTCCTCGACCCCATCACCCCGCAGTACATCGCCGACGTCGTCTCCTGGGGCGCGATCGGGGCGCGCACCACCGAGAGCCAGGTGCACCGCCAGCTGAGCAGCGGCCTGAGCACGCCCGTGGGCTTCAAGAACGGCACCGACGGCGACGTCCAGGTGGCCGTGGACGCGGTCGGCGCCGCCGCCGCCTCGCACACCTTCTTCGGGATCGACCCGGCCGGCGCCGGTTCGGTGGTCGTCACCGAGGGCAACCCGGACTGCCACGTCATCCTGCGCGGCGGCCGCAGCGGCCCCAACTTCGACGCCGAGCCGGTCAACGCCGCCCTGGACGTCATCGAGGGCGCCGGGCTGCCCCGCCGCCTGATGATCGACGCCAGCCACGCCAACAGCGGCAAGGACCACACCCGCCAGCCCGGTGTGGCCGCCGCGATCGCCGCCCAGGTCGCCGAGGGCCAGAGGGGCGTCATCGGCGTGATGCTGGAGAGCTTCATCGTCGAGGGGGCCCAGAAGCTGGGTGACCCCGCCGCCCTGACCTACGGCCAGTCGATCACCGACAAGTGCATGGGCTGGGAGACCACCGGCGACGTGCTGGCGCAGCTGGCCGAGGCCGTGCGCCAGCGCCGCAAGGCCTAGCGACCGGAAACGCTGCCGGTGTGACGCACGGATTCTGACCTGCGGTGATCTTGTACTTATAGCGCGTCCCGACCGCCCAACCTCGCTATAAGTACAAGATCACGGCGGACGGGGGCGGGCCGACGCACGTCGCGGGGCCCGTGCGGCGCTCAGGCGGTGCGCTCCCCCTCGGGCAGGACCTCCAGCTCCACGAGTATCTCCCGCCCCAGCGACTCGCACAGCTCGGCGTCCCCGTCCTCCTCCGGGTCGATGCGCAGCGCGAACGTGTACAGGTCGTCGCCGCGCTCGACCCAGCCGACCCACCAGCCCGGCGCGGGGTCGGCTTCCCCGCTCCACCCCGCCTTTCCGTGGAGGGCGTAGCCGTTGTCCCCCTCCAGGGCGGCGAGTTCACGCACCGCCTCCTGGTGCGCGTCGTCCACGGGCAGCTCGTCGCGGGCGAGCCTCGCCAGGAAGGCGGTCTGCTCCATCGCGGAGATCTCCAGCGGCCCCTGCGTCCAGAACCGGTCCAGCGAATCCGCGTCGCCCACCGAACGGTTGCCGTAGTCCAGCCGGTCCACCCAGGCCGCCATCGGCTCGTGCCCGACCCGGCGGGCCAACTCCTGGTAGACGGGGAGGTCCGAGGCGTGGAAGGCCTCGCGCAGGGCCATGCCCTGCTCCCGCCGCTCGGCGGGCTGGGGCCCGCCCCCGCGGGGCACCACCTCGCCCACGTCCCCGACCGCTCCCGTCTGGAGCCCTACCAGGGTGTTGACCAGGTCGAAGGTGGACGCGGGGGCCGCGCGCTCGCGGGCCTCCTCCGGCCCCACGACGGTCGCCTCCCGCTCCATCACGTCGTGGAGCACGAAAGTGCCCCCGACGCCCGCGTCGGCGAACACCGACTCCAGGTCCTCGCGCTCGACGGCGGCCACGTCGCCCCACGTCAGGGGTGGGGGCCCGGCCTCCGCCCCCTCCCGGGCCGACCCGTCCGGCTCCCGCGGTCCGTCCACGGCCCCGGCGCACCCCGTGCCCGCGGCCAGGGACAGCACGCATCCGGCCGCGAGCGAGCGCGCCCCGCGCGCCGCCCTCCCGGTGTCGGTTCGCATCCGTCTCCCTCCCCCCGGTCGGTACCTCCCGCACACGCTAATCCCCGCCTCCCCGTTCCAGGGCGGAGGCGGCCGGAGTGTCGAAGACCGGCGGGTGCGGGGGCACCGGCACCGCGCCGGGCGCCCTTGGGCGCCGTTCACGGCCGCTGCTAGGCTGAACGTGTTGCTGACCCCGTACGGGAGAGTGCCCGCGTATCCAGCGCGGGCCGCCGAAGGAGCAATCCCTCCCCGAAGACAACCTCTCAGGCACAGCGGACCGTACGGGCGAGACCACTCTGGAAAGCAGGGACAGCCGTCCCTCGCCGAAGGTGCAAGCCGCGCCGAGCGCGCGACGAAGCTCTCAGGCACAGATGACAGAGGGGGAGGATGGCAACGCCACGCACGTCACGACGCCCATCCTCTCGGGAGTGCCCATGTCAGATGCCGCATCCGCACTGCGCGCGACAGCGCTGCGCGAGGTCCACGAGAAGGCCGGCGCCACCCTCGTCGACTTCGCCGGATGGCTCATGCCGCTGCGCTACGGCAGCGAGACCGCCGAGCACCGGGCGGTACGCGAGGCCGCGGGCCTGTTCGACCTCTCCCACATGGGCGAGATCCGGCTGACCGGACCGCAGGCCGCCCAGGCCCTCGACCACGCGCTGGTCGGCCACCTGTCCCAGGTCAAGGTGGGGCGCGCCCGGTACTCCATGATCACCGCCGAGGACGGCGGTGTCCTGGACGACCTCATCGTCTACCGGCTGCGCGAGGACGAGTACCTCGTCGTGGCCAACGCCGCCAACACCGCGGTCGTCGCCCCGGCCCTGGCCGAGCGGGCCGCGGGCTTCGACGTCGAGGTCCGCGACGAGTCGGCCGAGTACGCACTGATCGCCGTCCAGGGGCCGCGCGCCGTCGACGTCCTGGCGCCGCTGACCGACGCCGACCTGGAAGGCATCCGCTACTACGCCGGGTACGAGCACACCGTCGCCGGTGAGCCCGTCCTGCTCGCCCGCACCGGCTACACCGGCGAGGACGGCTTCGAGATCTTCGTCAGCCCCGCGGAGAAGGCTCCCCAGGTGTGGGGGGCCCTCATGGCCGAGGGCGAGCGGCACGGCCTCGTCCCCGCCGGGCTCTCCGCACGCGACACCCTGCGCTTGGAGGCCGGGATGCCGCTGTACGGGCAGGAACTGACCGCCGACCTCACACCCTTCGACGCCGGTCTGGGCCGGGTCGTGAAGTTCGACAAGGGCGACTTCGTGGGCCGTGCGGCCCTGGAGGAGGCCTCCCGCTCCTCCCGTCCCCGCCGCCTCATCGGCCTCGTCGCGCGCGGGCGCCGCCCGCTGCGCCAGGGCCAGGAGGTCCTGCGCGACGGCGCCTCCGTCGGAACCATCACCAGCGGCGCGCCCTCGCCCACCCTGGGCCGCCCCATCGCCATGGCCTACGTGGACGGCGACCTCGACACCTCGACCGGCGCGTTCACCGTGGACGTGCGCGGACGGGGTGAGGACGTCGACGTGGTCGAGCTGCCGTTCTACAAGCGGCAGTCGTAGGAGCAGGGGCCTTCACACCCCGAAGGCCCGCACGCCCCTCGCGGCGGGATCCCCCCACAGGGGACCCGCACGCACGGGGCGCGACCGGGCGTAGGCCGGGCCGGGCAGCCGTACGGGCGCGCGGCAGGAAAATGGAACACCTCCAAGGAGAGTTGAAGTGAGCGTTCCCACGGAGCTGGGTTACACCGCCAAACACGAGTGGGTCGTGGTCGAGGACGGGATCGCCACCGTCGGGATCACCTCGTTCGCCGCCGAGTCCCTGGGCGACATCGTCTACGTCGAGGTGCCCGAGGTCGGCAGCGAGGTGTCCGCGGACGAGCCGTGCGGCGAGGTGGAGTCCACCAAGTCCGTCAGCGACGTCTACTCGCCCGTGAGCGGTGAGGTCGTCGAGGTCAACGCGACCCTGGAGAACGAGCCCGAGACCATCAACTCCTCACCCTTCGAGGACGGTTGGCTGTTCAGGGCCCGGATCTCCGAGGAGCCCTCCGACCTTCTCTCCGCCGAGGAGTACACCAAGCTGACCGAAGGCGAGGAGTAGGCCCCCGATGGCTACTGACAACACGCTCAACCAGACGCTGGGCGAACTGGACCCCGAGGTGGCGGCCGCGGTCGACGCGGAGCTGGCCCGCCAGCGCGACACCCTGGAGATGATCGCCTCGGAGAACTTCGCCCCCCAGGCGGTGATCGAGGCGCAGGGCACCGTCCTGACCAACAAGTACGCGGAGGGCTACCCGGGCCGCCGCTACTACGGCGGGTGCGAGCACGTCGACGTCGTCGAGCAGCTCGCCATCGACCGCGCCAAGGCGCTGTTCGGCGCCGAGCACGCGAACGTGCAGCCGCACTCGGGCGCGCAGGCCAACACGGCCGTGTACTTCGCGCTGCTCAAGCCGGGTGACACCATCCTGGGTCTGGACCTGGCCCACGGCGGCCACCTGACCCACGGCATGAAGATCAACTACTCCGGCAAGATCCTCAACGCGGTGGCCTACCACGTGCGCGACGAGGACGGCACCGTCGACTACGACGAGGTCGAGGCGCTCGCCGAGGAGCACCGGCCCAAGATGATCGTCGCCGGGTGGTCGGCCTACCCGCGCCAGCTGGACTTCGCCCGCTTCCGCAAGATCGCCGACTCCGTCGGCGCGCTCCTGATGGTGGACATGGCGCACTTCGCCGGTCTGGTCGCGGCGGGGCTGCACCCCAACCCGGTGCCGCACGCCGACGTGGTCACCACGACCACGCACAAGACCCTGGGCGGCCCGCGCGGCGGCATGATCCTGGCCAAGGCCGAGCTGGGCAAGAAGATCAACTCCGCGGTGTTCCCCGGCATGCAGGGCGGGCCGCTGGAGCACGTGATCGCGGCCAAGGCGGTGGCCCTCAAGGTCGCCGCGGGCGAGGAGTTCGCCGACCGGCAGCGCCGCACGGTCTCGGGCGCCAGGCTGCTCGCCGAGCGGCTGACGCGACCGGACGCCGCCGAGGTCGGCGTGAAGGTGCTCTCGGGGGGCACGGACGTGCACCTGGTCCTGGTGGACCTGGTGAACTCCGAGCTCAACGGCCAGGAGGCCGAGGACCGCCTGCACTCGATCGGGATCACGGTCAACCGCAACGCGGTGCCCAACGACCCGCGTCCGCCGATGGTCACCTCCGGCCTGCGGATCGGTACCCCGGCACTGGCCACCCGCGGTCTGGGCGACGAGGACTTCGCCGAGGTCGCGGACGTCATCGCCGAGGCGCTCAAGCCGGAGTTCGACGAGGCCGCGCTGCGCGGCCGGGTCCAGGCGCTGACCGCCAGGTACCCGCTCTACCCGAACCTGTAGAGCCCCGCCGTGCGGGGCCGGGCGGCCCCGCACGGCACCCTCATGCCCCGGGCCCTGTACTCGACGAGGAGGACAGCCATGGCCATCAGCGTGTTCGACCTGTTCAAGATCGGGATCGGACCGTCCAGCTCGCACACGGTCGGGCCGATGAAGGCCGCGCGCACGTTCGTGGCCGGACTGCGCGAGGAGGGCCTGCTCGACGGCGTGGCCCACGTGCGCGCGGAGCTGTACGGTTCCCTGGCGCTCACCGGCAAGGGGCACGGCAGTGACCGGGCGGTGGTCCTGGGACTGATGGGGCACACCCCCGAGCACGTGGACGTGGACGCGGTACCCGAGCTGGTGGAGCGGGTGCGCGAGGAGCGGACCCTGTACCTGGGCGGGCCCGAGGGGCCGCCGGTGGCCTTCGACCCGGCCGTGGACGTGGACTTCCGCCGCAGGGAGAGCCTGCCCGACCACCCCAACGGGATGCGGTTCGTGGCGCTGGACTCCTCCGGCGCCGAGCTGGCGGCGAAGGTGTACTACTCGGTGGGCGGCGGGTTCGTCGTGGACGAGCGCGCGGCGGGCGCGGACCGGATCAAGGCCGACGACACCGAGGTGCCCCACCCCTTCGACAGCGCCGAGGAACTGCTGGGGATCTGCGCCGACACCGGGATGTCGATCAGCGCGGTGATGCTCGCCAACGAGCGGGCGTTCGGGCGCTCCCCCGCGCAGGTGCGCGCCGAACTGCTCGTGCTGTGGGAGGCGATGCGCCAGTGCGTGCGCCGCGGAGTGACCACAGAGGGCAGCCTGCCCGGCGGGCTGAAGGTGCCCCGGCGGGCGCACCGCCTGTACCGGCAGCTGGGCGGCAACTGCGACGAGTCGGGCCTGCTGGCGCCGACGGAGGTGGACTCCGACCCCATGCGCGGCAGCGACTGGATCACGCTCTACGCGCTGGCCGTGAACGAGGAGAACGCCGCGGGCGGCCGCGTGGTGACCGCTCCGACCAACGGGGCGGCGGGCATCGTGCCCGCCGTGCTGCACTACTACCTGCACTTCAGCCCGGGCGCGGGCGACGAGGGCGTGGTGCGCTTCCTGCTGACCGCGGGGGCCGTGGGCATCCTGTTCAAACAGAACGCGTCGATCTCGGGCGCCGAGGTGGGCTGCCAGGGTGAGGTGGGCTCAGCCTCCTCGATGGCCGCCGCCGGGCTGGCCGAGGTGCTGGGCGGCACCCCCGCCCAGGTGGAGAACGCCGCCGAGATCGCCATGGAGCACAACCTGGGGCTGACCTGCGACCCCATCGGCGGCCTGGTGCAGGTGCCGTGCATCGAGCGCAACGCGCTGGCCTCGGTCAAGGCGATCAGCGCCGCGCGCATCGCGCTGCGCGGCGACGGCAGCCACTTCGTGTCGCTGGACAAGGTCATCCGGACCATGCGCGACACCGGCCGCGACATGATGGACAAGTACAAGGAGACCTCGCGCGGCGGCCTGGCCGTCAACGTCATCGAGTGCTGAGGGCCCGCCCCACAAGAGCGCACGTGCGGGTGTCGGGCGGACCACCGGATCGGTCAGGGCCCCACCGGTGAGGGCTCTCCTGCCCTCGTGTCGTCCAGGAACCACCACGAGGTCCGGGGCCAGATGGGGGTTCCGGCCGGAGGAGCGACGCACCGGGCTCCGGCGTCACGGCCGGAGGGAGCGAAGGCACGCGTCGCGGTCCAGGTCACCGGACACGAGCACGCTGAGGCGGTAGGTGGTGGGGTACGCCCCGCGCCCGCACAGGACGTCGATGCGCAGGTCCTCCTCGGAGCAGAGGGCCGAGCCCTTTCTCCTCCGCCGGTGGTAGGCAAGCCACTCCGCCTCGTCGGTGGTCTCGAAGAGCACCTCCCAGCGGCCCCGCGCCTGCCGTGACTTCCTGTCCCTGGCCCGGCGTGCCTCGCGTTCGCGTCTGCGTCTCTGCCCCGGCATGGGCCCATCCTAGGACCGCTCCCGGCCGTGCCCGGGGTGGCGACGGCGGCCGGGGGGAGCGGTCCGTCCGCGCCCCCGGCGAAGGCGCGACGGGGACCGCTCCCGTTCGGGCGCGGCCCCCGCATGTGTCAGGCGTCGGTCCCGGTGGGCGCGGGCGCCTCGGCCGCGGCCACCCGCGCGGGGTCGGGTGCCCTGGTGAGCAGGCTGACCGCGACGAGCGCGACCAGGGCGGCGGGCAGGGCGATGATGACCGCGTTGAGGCCGCCCGGGGTCCCGGCGACCTGCCACCCGATGGTGGTGGCGGCGCCGACCACCAGAGCGGCGACGGCGCCCGCCGTGGTCGCGCGCTTCCAGAACAGCACCGAAAGGACCACCGGGGTGATCGCGGCGCCGTAGACCGTGTAGGAGTACATCTGCAGCTCCAGCACGGTCGGGAAGAACAGGCTCAGCGCGAGGCCCGCGAGGGCGATGCCCAGGACCGAGAGGCGCTGGACCACGAGCTTGCGGCGCTCGTCCACGCTGTCCCCGGCGAAGCGGGCGTACAGGTCGTAGGCGACGTTGGAGGCGCAGGAGAGCATGTACGAGGAACCGGTCGTGATGACGAAGGCGACCGCCCCGGCCAGGATCAGGCCGCCCAGCACCGCCGGGAGGTAGCCCTCGGAGGCCAGGCTCAGGACCGCCATGTCACCGTTGATGCCGGGCATGAGGACCGCGGCGGCGGTGGCGAGGAGCACGACGGGGACGAAGACGAAGAAGCTGCCCACGAGCATGCCCGCGGTCGAGGAGCGGGCCTCGCGTTCGTCCTTGGCCGCGGCCAGGCGCTGGTACATGTTCTGGTCGGCGAGCAGCAGCAGGAAGAGCGGCAGGAAGTAGCCGAGGAGCTGGAGGGCGGTGAGCCCGCCGCTGAAGGTGGTCGCCTGCTCGGGCAGGCCGTCCCAGTAGGCGCCGGGGCCGCCGACCGCGGCGAACACCAGCGGCAGCGACACGAACAGGCCGAGCACGATGAGGATGGCCGAGACGAAGTCGGTGTAGGCGACCGAGAACAGGCCGCCGGTGACGGTCAGCAGCGTCACGACGGCCGCGACGAACAGCGTCCCCTGGGTGGCGGACAGCGGTGTGACCAGGCTGACGACGTACCCGCCGCCGACGAACTGCGAGGCGGTCAGACCCAGGAAGGCGATGGTGGTGACCACGGCGGCGACGGTGCGCACGCCGATGCCGAAGCGCACCTCCAGCAGTTCGGGGATGGTGTGCCGGGACGCGCGGCGGATCCGGCGGGCCGCCAGGAGCAGGACCAGGATGCCCAGCGGAGTTCCCGCGAAGAAGACCATGCCCGCCATGGGGCCGTAGGTGTAGGCGAAGTTGGCGCCGCCGATGATGGTCCCCGAGCCGACCCAGGTGACCAGCATGGTGGCGATCATGACGGGGCGGGGGAGGCTGCGCCCGGCGAACAGGAAGTCGTCGCCGCCGCGCAGCCTGCCCGAGCGCACGAAGTAGAGGGCGATCCCGAGCATGGCCAGGATGTACACGGCGAGGATCACGAGATGGGTCGTCTGCATGGGCCACCTTCGCGGCGAGGTTCAGAAGCAGGGGATGTGGACGCGAGGAACCGGCCTTCCGAAGGCGGTCCGACCGGGCCATGTAAGCAGCCCCATCAGGTGAATTGCAACACTTATTGCATGTAACGTGACCCTGATCACGTCACAGTGGTGTCACCGCGTCGTCCCAGGTAGTTCCCCTGGGCGTCGCTCAGAAGAGCTCCAGGTCCTCCCAGAGCCGCTCGGTGTCACGCACAGCCGTCAGCACCGCGTCCCCGCCGATCCGGGCCAGTTCGGCCAGCAGCGCGTGGACGACCGCCATCACCGGCGTGAGCGAGGGGAACATGCCCACGCCCTCGCTCGGCACCAGGAGCACGTGCGCCGCCCCCTCCACCAGCGGGGAGTCCCTGCGGTCGGTGATCACCGCCACCGGCACCGCGCGCTCCCGGGCCACCCGCGCCGCCGACCGCAGTGCGACGGGCAGCCGCCACAGGTCGCACGCCAGCAGCAGGTCGTCGGGGCCCATCCGCGCCAGCGCGCCGACCAGGCCGGTGCCCCCCAGCGCCAGCCGCTCCACGTCGTAGCCCATGATCCCCGCGGCGTGCGCGAGCTGCACACCCGGCGCCGCGAAGGTCCCCGAACCCACCACCCGTGTCCGACGCGCCCCGTGCACCGCGCCCGCCAGGGCGCGCACCCGGGCGGGGTCCAGGGTCCGCTCCAGGTCGCGCAGCCCTTCACGGTCGGCGCGGAAGGCCTCGCGCACGGGGTCGGCGTCGGCCCCGGCGTGCTCGGCCAGGACCTCTCCGGCGCTGAGCGAGGCCAGGTAGCGCGAGCGCAGCTCGACGCGCAGGGCGGGCCAGCCGGTGAACCCGAGGGCCTGCGCGGCCCGCACGACCGTGGCGACGTTGACCCCGGCCCGTTCGGCGAGCTCGGCGGTGCTCGCGTAGGAGGCGAACCTCGGCTCGTCCCGCAGCACCCTGACCACGCGCTCGGCCGCGCGTCCCAGGCGTCCACCGCCGAGCGCGTCCCCGATCCAGTCCGCCATCGTCCCTCCGTCCCGGCGCCCCGGACCGCGCCACCTCCCAAGCGATACCACCCCCTCGGGGTGGCCTCCCCCACGTGATGCAACATATATTGCAAGAACGCGAACCCCGACGGAGGTATCCATGACCCGCCAGCCAGAACCGCACATCCTCTTCACCGGCGCCGGTCTGCTCGACCCCGAGGCGGGAACGCGCATCCCCGACTCCTGGCTCCTGGTGCGGGACGGCCTCATCGCGGGCAGTGGCCAGGGGGCCCCGCCCGAGGTGGGCCCGCAGGTGCCGACCGTGGACCTGGCGGGGGCCACCCTCATGCCGGGCCTGATCGACGCCCACGTGCACCCGACCGCCTTCAGCGCCGACCTCGGCGCCGCGATGGACGAGTCGCCCTCCTACGTCGCCAGCTACGCGGGCCGTTCCCTGGGCGCCATGCTCAGGCGCGGCTTCACCACCGTCCGCGACGTCGCCGGGGGCGACTGGGGTCTGGCCAGGGCGGTCGAGGAGGGGCTCGTCGACGGCCCCCGGCTCATGTTCGGCGGCAAGGCGCTGTCGCAGACCGGCGGTCACGGCGACTTCCGCGCGCCCGGACGCCAGGGCAACGACACCCACGCCTGCTGCCCCGGGGCGGGCATCGTCTGCGACGGGCCCGTGGAGTTCCGCCGCGCGGCCCGCGAGCAGCTGCGCACCGGCGCCCACCACCTCAAGATCATGCTCTCGGGCGGCGTGGCCTCCCCCACCGACCGCATCGACTCCACCCAGTCCTCCGAGGACGAGATCCGGGCCGTGGTGGAGGAGGCCGAGGCGGCCAACCGCTACGTGACCGGCCACGCCTACACCGCCCGCGCCGTCAACCGCGGGCTCCGGCTCGGTGTGCGCTGCATCGAACACGGCAACCTCATCGACGAGAGCAGCGTCGAGCTGTTCCTGGAGCACGACGCCTACCTGGTGCCCACCCTCGTCACCTACCAGGAGCTCTCCCTCCAGGGGGCCGCCAACGGGCTGCCCGAGGCCAGCCAGGCCAAGGTGGACACCGTGCTCAGCCGGGGGCTGGACGCCCTGCGCATGGCCCACGAGGCCGGGGTGAACCTGGTCTTCGGCAGCGACCTGCTCGGCGGCATGCAGGACCGCCAGAGCCAGGAGTTCGCCATCCGCGGCCGGGTCCAGCCCGCCGCGGACGTGCTGCGCGCCGCCACCGTCAACGCCGCCCGGCTCCTGGGGTTGGAGGGGGTCGTCGGCACCCTGCGCGACGGAGCGCGGGCCGATCTCGTGGTGGTCGACGGCGACCCGCTCGCCGACATCGGGGTCCTGGCCTCGCCGGAGGCGAACGTGCGCACCGTGCTGCGCGACGGCCGGGTCCGCCACGAGCGCGACACCGTGCGCTGACGCGGCCGGTGGGCGCGGACCCGGGACCCGTGCCCACCGCCGTTCAGGAGATGGTGGCGGTCGCGTCCATGTACAGGAACTCCCAGAGGTGGCCGTCGGGGTCGGCGAAGGAGCGCGAGTACATGCCGGTGTGCTCGATGGTCCTGGCGTGGGTCGCCCCGGCCACGGCGGCGGCCTCCGCGATCCGGTCGACGTCCTCGCGGCTGTCGGCGCTCAGGCAGGTGATCACCTCCGAGCCCGCGGAGGTGTCGGCTATCCCCGAGGGTGTGAACTCCGCGAAGAAGGGTTCGGACAGGAACAGGACGCGCGATTCGTCGCTGACGACCATGCACAGCGCCTTGTCGTCGGAGAAGGTCTCGTCGTAGCCGAAACCCAGCGCGCTGAAGAACTCGCGGGTGGCGTCGACGCTCTTGACGGGCAGGTTCACGAAGGTCATTCGAGTCATGTGACGAAGCTAACAGCGGGTGCCGACAATCCGCGGCACCGGCTCAGGCCAGGCTGCGCCGCGGGTTCTTGGCCGGTGCCGTCATCGACATCCGCACGACGGCCGGCACCTGCTCCAGGTCCAGCGCCCGGCGCAGGTTCGCCAGCGCCTCCGAGCTCACCCGCCGCCACACCCCGACCACGTCCGCGTCGTCGTCCAGGGTCAGCGCCAACCGCAGGTGCGGCGCCTCGGCGGACTCGGTCAACCGTGCGCGGGCGCGGCGCACACCCGGGTAGTCGGCGACCTCCTGCTCCAGGGCCCCGCGAGCCACGTTCTCGGACATCTCCAACCGCCCCTGGTCTCCGCGTTCCAGGACCAGGCGCCCCACCGTGTCGTTGAGCCCCTGGGCCATCAGCCAGCGCAGCGCCAGGAAACCGGCGACGAAGGCCACCGCGACCACCGCGTAGGGCACCCACTGCTGGTCGAGCGCCTCCCGGACCCCGGGGCCGAGCAGGGCGCTGTCGGCCGCTCCCCCGCCGAACAGGCCGCGTCCCGCGGCCAGCGACACCAGCCCGGCGACGAGCAGCACCGCGCCCACGACCGCCAGTCCCCACCGGTTCCCCCGCGCCGACCTGCGCGACCTGTCACCAGCCATGGTCAACCCTCCGCGTACCGCACGTGGGTGGCGATCCGCATGCTGCGCAGCGGCGCCAGCTCCTCCAACCGCCGCTCCACGGCCGCGGTCACCTCGGCGGGCAGCCCCGCCGACCTGCGCATCCCGGTGCGCGCGTGCACCCGGATCCTGTTGCCGCGCACCGTCACGTGCACGCCGTCGACGCCGCTGACACCCTCGGCCGCGGCGGCCACCGCCCGGCGCAGCGCGGGCCGGGTCAGCCCCACCACCAGGGCGGGGTCGTCTGTGCGCAGCGCCGTCCAGCGCCCCCGGCCGGGGGTCAGGGCGGCCACGATCAGGGCCAGTCCGATCAGCGCCAGGACCGCCGAGGCGATCTGCACCGACGGCATCGACCAGGTCGCGGTCGCCGCGTACCCGCTGGCCGCGCCGACCGGGATCAGCCCCAGCGGGCTCCCCGCCAGGGCCGAGATCACCTCTGCGGCGGCCACGATGGCCACGAGGAGGATCACGAGGCCCGTGATCACCGCGGGCCAGGACCGCCGCGGACGGAACGTGTGGACGGCCACCCGCCTGGCCCGGCGGTCGACGCCCTGGTCGGGGCGTCCGAGCACCTCTTCCACGGTGGTCATGTCAGCGCACCAACTCCGCGATCTCGATGTCGATGTGGTGGACCCGCTTCCCGGTGATCCGCTCGATCCGCTGCCCCACGTGCCCGCGCACCCGTGCGGCGACCTCGCGCACGGAGTGCGGGTAGTGGACGCCGATCCGCAGCCTGAGCAGCACGACCTCGCCGCTCACCCGGGCCCGCGCCGTGCGCGACCGGGCGGGGAGGGCTCCGGGGACCTCGCGGACCGCCCGCGCGGCCGCCTTCTCGACCACACCGGGTTCGATGACGGTGCGGCCGCCCGGGTCGCGGTCGCCCCCGCCCCCGGTCCGCTCCCGGGCGGCCTCGTCGCCCGGGCGTTCCCTCTGTCGGGGAACCGTACTGGTCCGCACTCCGGCCACGTCCGCTCCCTCACATCTCAGGCGGAGCGCCGCGAGAACATCGCGGTGAGGTCGATCTCGCCCTCCATCGCCCGACCGGCGACGAACCCCGCGAGCCCCAGGATCAGGACCAGCGCGAAGGCCGTGAACCCGCCGAACGCGGCGGCCAGACCCAGTACCGTCCCGTAGGACAGTCCGACGATGGGCCACATGGCTTCCCCCCTCTTGTCCAGCACCCGATGCTGCCTGCTCAACCGCCCGTCCGCGCGCCGTCCCTCAGCCCCGCGACCACGTCCTCCACGGACACGTGGACGGTACGGCCCCCGGCGATCGGGGTCAGGTCGCGGCGCAGCTCGGCGGCGATCTCCGGCAGGGGCCGCCCGAACCGGACCACGACGCCGACCTCGACGCTGTCGGCGCGTACCGCCACCCCGAGGACCCGTCCTCCGGGAACGGGCGTGGTCAGCGTTCCGAAGCTCCCCGAGGACAGCTCCACCACGTCCGGAAAGCGCTCGGCCTCCTCCACCAGGCGCCGGGCGACCTCGCCCGGGTCCTCGTCGGCGGCCGCCATCACTGGACCCGGGGCGCGGACTCGCCGTCGTCCTCGCCGCGGTCCTCGTCGGGCAGGTGGATGTCGTCCACCTTGATGTTGATCTCGGTGACCTCCAGCCCGGTCATGCGCTCCACCGCCGAGGTGACGTTGCGGCGCACGGCCGCGGCCAGGTCCTGGATGGCGGTGCCGTACTCGACGACCAGGTCGATGTCGACGGCGGCCTGGCGCTCGCCCACCTCGACCGAGACGCCCCGCGAGACCGAACCGCTCTCGCCGCCACTCCGGGTCACCGCGTCCCTGACGGCGCCGACGGCACGCGCGGTCCCGCCGCCCATGGCGTGTACACCGCCGATCTCACGCGCGGCCATTCCGGCGATCTTGGCGACCACACCGTCCGCGATCTGGGTGCGCCCGCCCTCCTCGTGCGAGGAGTCCCCCCGGTTCGTCCGGCCCGACTCGCGGGCTCCCGGCACCTTGGTCTCGGTCCTCATGTCCGTCACTGGGTCCCCCTACGCAGTGTGCGGGCCGCACGGGCGGTCTCGGCACCCCGGGGGTGCCCCCGGACCGCTCCCCGCGCCTTCCCGGCGGATGTGCCCTCCCAGAGGGCCGGACCGAAACCCGGGCCCGTGTCATGGCCGGAAGGATGTCGAACTGGTCACACCATATACACACACACCGTAGCCGACAAGGTACTCTGAGTAATTTTTCCTGGTCGGAACGGGCAATGCCAGCCCCATCCCCTGTCCAAAACAGCGTCGAGAACCTGACCGGGGCAGGAAAACGCACGGGGGCGCCCGCAGGCGCCCCCGTGCGGAAGCCAATCCCCGCCAACCCGCGGCGGGCGCCCGGTTCAGCCGAAGATGACCGTCTTGTCCCCGTTGAGCAGCACGCGGCGCTGCGCGTGCCAGTTGACCGCGCGCGCCAGCGCCACCGACTCCAGGTCCCGGCCGATCGCCGTGAGCTGCTCCGGGCTGTGCGTGTGGTCCACCCGGGACACCTCCTGCTCGATGATCGGTCCCTCGTCGAGGTCGGCGGTGACGTAGTGGGCGGTCGCACCGATCAGCTTCACACCGCGCGCGTGCGCCTGGTGGTAGGGCCGGGCACCCTTGAAGCTGGGCAGGAAGGAGTGGTGGATGTTGATGATCCGGCCGGACATCTTGGTGCACAGCTGCTCGGAGAGCACCTGCATGTAGCGCGCCAGGACCACCAGGTCCACGTCGTAGGAGTCGACCAGCTCCAGCAGGCGCGCCTCCTGCTCCTTCTTGCTCCCGGCCGTGACCGGCAGGTGGTGGAAGTCCACACCGTAGGAGTCGGCCAGGAACCCCAGGTCGGGGTGGTTGGAGACCACGGCGGCGATGTCCGCGTCCAGCAGGCCGCTGCGCTGGCGGTAGAGCAGGTCGTTGAGGCAGTGGCCGAACCTGGACACCATCACGATCATGCGCGGGCGCACGTCGCGGGGACTGAGGGTCCACTCCACGAACGCGTCGCCGCCCCCGCCGCCGAAGTCACCCGCGAGCGCCGCGAAGGCGCTGCGCAGGACGTCCTCCCCCGCCGCCTCCCCAGCCGCGCCGTCCCCGCCCCGCTCGGCCACGAACTGCATCCGCAGGAAGAAGCGTCCCGTGTAGTGGTCGCCGTACTGCTGACTCTCGGTGATGTTGCAACCGTGGTCGGACAGCAGGTTGGCCACAGCCGCGACGATGCCCCTACTGTCGGGGCACGAAAGGGTCAGAACGTACTCACGCTCACTCATGGAAAGAACCACTCCCGGGGTCGGACGGCTGATCAGCCGTGACACCCCAGGGTATCGCCCCCGCGGTACCGGGGGCCGGTTACCGCGAAGCCGTCCGCCGCACGGGTACCGCGTCCCCTTTTCCGCCGAGAATATGAAAGAGATTCATGTTCTGGCATGCTCAGGGCATGACAAGTCTGCGCGAAACGTACGAGGCCGCCACACGCGGACTCGAAGCCCCCTTCGCCCTCGTCGACATCGCCGCCCTGCGCGCCAACGCGGCCGACCTCACCCGCCGCGCCCACGGCAGACCCATCCGGGTCGCCAGCAAGTCCGTGCGCAGCCGCGAGCTGCTGCGCACCGTCCTCGCCCTGCCCGGTTACGCGGGCGTCATGGCCTTCACCCTGCCCGAGGCCCTCTGGCTGGCCACAGGCGAGCGCCCCCTCAGCGACGACGTCCTCGTCGCCTACCCCACCGTCGACCGCCGGGCCCTGGCCAGGCTCGTGCGCGACCCCCGCGCCGCCCGCTCGATCACCCTGATGGTGGACGACACCGCGCACCTGGACCTGATCAGCGCCGCCGTCGCCGACGCCGCAGAGTCCCGCGGCCCCGACGCCCCGCCGGTCCGGGTGTGCCTGGACGTGGACACCAGCTGGCAGCCCGTCGGGCCGCGCCTGCGCGTGGGCACCTACCGCTCCCCCGTGCGCACCCCGGCCCAGGCCGCCGCGTTCGCCCGCGCCGTCGCGGTCCGCCCCGAACTGGAGCTGGACGGGATCATGGCCTACGAGGGCCAGATCGCCGGAGTCGGCGACGCCCCGCCCGGCAGACCGCTCTACGGCGGCCTCCTGCGCGCCGTCCAGCGCCGCTCGGCCGTGGAGCTGGCCAAGCGCCGGGCCGCCATCGTGCACGCCGTCAGGGAGATCGCCGACCTGCGCTTCGTCAACGGCGGGGGCACCGGCAGCCTGCACACCACCGGGCGGGAGAGGGCCGTGACCGAGCTGGCGGCGGGCTCGGGGCTCTACCACCCGCACCTGTTCGACCACTACCGCTCCTTCGGCGGACGCCCCGCCGCCCTGTTCGCGCTCCCCGTCGTGCGCCGCCCCGGACCGGGCGTGGCCACCGCCCTCGGCGGCGGCTACCCCGCCTCGGGGCCCGTGAACGCCCACCGCGCACCGCTCCCCCACCTGCCCGCCGGGCTCTCCTACAGCGCCAACGAGGGCGCGGGCGAGGTACAGACGCCCCTGCTCGGCGCCGCGGCCGACGGCCTGTCCGTCGGCGACCGGGTGTGGATGCGCCACGCCAAGGCCGGAGAGCTGTGCGAGCGCTTCGACACCCTGCACCTGGTGGACTCCGACACCGGGGAGTACGCGGGCGCCGTGCCCACCTACCGGGGCGAGGGCCGGACCTTCCTCTAGTCAGCGCCCTCCGGGCCCGCGCATGGCCGCGGCCCGTACCGGAGGCCGACCCAGCCGCCCCGCAAACCTTGACACCCGGCCCGCCCCGTCCCGGCGGACGCCGCGCACACGAGGAGGGGCCCGCGTCCGCGGACCCCTCCGACCGTGTGCCGGCCCGGGACTACTTCCTGCTGCGGTGCACCGCCCAGGCCACCACGCCCACGGCGACGACCGCGCCGACGCCGACCGCGAGCAGCAGCGCCTCCGGGGGGAGCTGGCCGCGCGACTGGTAGGTGGTGACGACGTGGCCGTCACCCTTGACGACGATGCTGCCCTCCTCGGGCTCCACCGGGTGGCTCTCCACGCGCACCGCGCCGCCCCCGACCACCAGGGCGCGCGCCTCGTCCACGATCCGGGCGCCGCGTTCGCGGGCCCTCTCCATCTGCCTGCGGGCGATGTTGGCGGGCCGGGCCTGCACGCTCAGCTCGTCCAGGGTCTCGGCGAGCTGACGCTGTTCGCGGTTGATCTCGGCGACGACGTCCGCCGGGGTCAGGCGCGGTTCGGTGTCACGTCCCGTCATGGGTGCCTCTCTCCACTAGCGCAGGGTCGTCTGAGAACCCGTGTCCGAGCCGGTGTCCCGGCTCCCTTCCTCCGCGCCGTCGGACGGACCGGAGAATCTCAGCGCGCTGTCGATTCCGTCGACCACGCGGAAGAAGTCCCGCGTGGACAACCACAGTTTATAGATGATGGCGATCTCGAAGGCGAGGAGCAAAACACCCGCCACGGCGGTGATCCACCCGATAAGGGACGGCGCGCCGAACACGGCGGCCGCCAGCGGAGCGATCACGAACACCGACATCTGGAACTCGATGCCGCCCACCAGGTGCGTTCTGATCCGCCTGGCGTTGAGGGACGACCAGAACCGCTGGTACCACGGGAAGCGGTTGCGGAACTCCTGGTGCAGGTCCACCTTGGGCAGGGTGAGGTCGGGCTGCTTGCCCGCCGTGCGCTGGTTGCGGGCCTCGCGCTCGTTCTGGCTGTGCAGGATCTGCTCCAACACGCCGATGCCGTGGCGCAGCACCGCCTGCTCGCCGCCGTCGCTCATCGTCCGCCCGCCCGCGCCGGTGGCCGAGCCGGTGTCGTCCTCCTCCGGCTCCAGCATCGACAGGGTGGCGCGGGCCCTCTCCAGGGCGGCGGCCAGGTGCGAGCGCATCTCCCTGCGGACCTTGTACACCTGGAGCGCGTTGAGGTAGCGCAGCATGTCCAGGAAGACCACGGCCAGGGCCAGCCACACGAACCACACCGGCCCGTTGCCCTCGGCGTCCTCGGCGACGACGTACTGTCCGCCCATCAGGGCGACCACGCACACCAGCACCCGGAACCGGTCGGAGACGTAGTCCATCCACGACCCGAACAGCGACTCCGAGCCGGTGAGCCGGGCCAGCTTGCCGTCCGTGCAGTCCATGAGGAAGGAGAGCAGGTACAGCAGCGCGCCCAGCGCCAGGAAGTGGCGGTAGCCCAGCGAGAAGCAGACGGCCGCGCCGAGCCCGAGGAAGAGCGCGACCACCGTCAGCTGGTTGGGGGTGATCGAGGTGCGGTTGGCCACCAGGCGCACGAGCCGGACCGCGATGGGGTCCACGAGGTAGACCGTCCACCAGGAGTCGCGCTCCTTGAGGGTCCGGGCCCTGACCTCGTCGAGTGTGAATCCAGGCATCGTCGCCAATACTCTCCAAGCGAAGCGGGTGTGTTCCGGCCCGCCGGGCGCCGCCGACGCGGCGTCCCCGGTGCGCGGCGGACGTCGCCGGGGCCGAACGACAGGACGAGTGCGGTCAACAATAGGTGATCGCACCGCTGGTCACTCCGGATGCGGGCGAACCGAACCGGAATCGCAACCGAAGACCGTACCCCCAGCCTGGCACAGCCGACGAAGCGCCAGCTCGCGGGGCACCGGAAGGCGGGGGTCGCTAGGGTGAGGGCGAGAGTCGGCGGGGCGGCGCCGCCCCGCCCGCGAACCCAAGGGGGACACCACGTGAGCGACCCGATCCGCCTGGAGCCCGGCGACCAGGCACCCGACTTCACCCTCGACGACGCCGACGGCAAGCCCGTCACCCTGAGCGAGGTGCTGGCCTCCACCGGCAAGCGCGTCGTCCTGTACTTCTACCCGGCGGCCATGACCCCCGGGTGCACCACGCAGGCCTGCGACTTCCGCGACAACTTGCGCGACTTCGACTCCGCGGGCCTCACCGTCCTGGGCGTGTCCCCGGACACGAGCGACAAGCTGGCCAGGTTCCGCGAGAAGGAGGGGCTGACCTTCCCGCTGCTGGGCGACCCGGACAAGGACACCCTGCGCGCCTACGGCGCCTTCGGCGAGAAGAAGAACTACGGCCGCGTCGTGCAGGGCGTCATCCGCTCCACCGTCGTCGTGGGCACCGACGGCCGGGTGGAGAAGGCCTTCTACAACGTGAAGGCCACCGGCCACGTCGACCGGATCAAGAGGGAACTGGGCCTGTGACACGGGTGCCGGGGGCGGCCCCCGGCCACTGGGGGCCCGGACTCCCAGGCGGCCGGGCCCCGCGCCCGGCACCGGTACAGTTGTCCGGAAGGGGCCGTAGTCCAACTGGCAGGAGACGGCAGCTTTAGGTGCTGTACAGTGCGGGTTCGAATCCCGCCGGCCCCACTTGCACACAGGGTTTCACTGTCCGCCGGTGCGCTCAGTCCGCCACCGCAGTCCAGAACCCCTGCCTCACGGCGGCCCCGAAGGGCCGCCGGCTAGCGGCCGAGCAGCGCCCAGAGCATGACCGCGAGCAGCACCAGGACGCCGAGGGAGACCGCGGCGATGGTGGCCACCGCGGGCAGGCGGCTGCGCTCGGCGTGCTTGCCCGAACTGGTCAGCCCCAGCGTGTCCGTGGACTCGCGGATCGAGGTCATGACCGAGTTCATCGCCTCGGGGCTGTTGCGCAGCCGCTCGTTGATGGACTCGGCGAGCACGTGCGCGCCCGCCTTGAAGTGCTCACGGGCCGACTCGCGCTCCTCGCCCCCGGGGCGGGGGTCAGCGGGTGTGGCGGTGCCCTGGGCGGCCGTCTCCGGGCTCGTCTCGGGCGCCCACGGCGCCAGGGCCGCGATCCGCAGCATCTTGGTGGCGTTCTCCGCGGTCAGCCGCTCCGCGGGCTCCACCCGGAGCAGCCCGGCCAGCACCGGTGCCAGCGGGCCCGCGCTGGCGGCCTCGGCGGGCTCGTCCAGCTGCTCCTGGCGCAGGATCTTGATGTAGCCCTTGCGGTCGTAGGGAGGGTGCCCCTCCACCGCCGCGTACAGGGTGGCGCCCAGGGACCACAGGTCGGACTCGGGTCCCACCGGCCCCGCCTTGGCCCGCTCCGGCGGGATGTAGGCCGGGGAGCCGATGATGCGCCCGGACGCGCTCAGCGCCGACTCGCCGTTCCAGGCGGCCAGCCCGAAGTCGGTGAGCACGACCCGCCCCGCCTGGCTGATCATCACGTTCTCGGGCTTGACGTCGCGGTGCACGATGCCCTCGGCGTGCGCGACCTTGAGGGCGTCGATGAGCTGGAGGCCGATCTCGGCCACGCGCTGGTAGGGCAGCGGACCGCCCACCTGGATGAGCTCCTCCAGGGTGGAGGCCTCCACCAGCTCCATGACGATCCAGGGGCGGTCGTCCTCGTCCACGACGTCCAGGACGGTGACCAGGCCGGGGTGGGTGAGGCGTCCGGCTACGCGGGCCTCACGGGTGGTGCGCTGCAGGAGCGACTCGCGCTCGGAGCGGCTCAGGTCCGCGGGCAGGCGCAGCTCCTTGACGGCCACCTCGCGGTCGATGACCAGGTCGGTGGCGCGCCAGACGGTGCCGACACCGCCCCGGGCGATCTCCGACACCAACTGGTAGCGCCCCTTGAGCAGGCGTCCCTCCGGACGGGGTTCGGCCGTGTCGGCCGCCTCCTGTCGCGCGGAGGAGCGCGACGCCTCAGGGCGCTGCGTGTGGGGGTTCTCTAGGGAGGACACGGTTATCCACGGGTCCATTCACCGGCCATGGTGGCCTCCTGCGGGAGCATTGCGGTCGCTGTCACCACGTAGGTGCACGGATCACTCGTTATACCAGCAGGACGCCGGATCCATGCTGGTGGTTGCCACATCACGGACACATAGGTTCGCTTTCGTTATGTCCGACGACAACCCCAGCATGCAGTGACGTAGCTCTCACTCCGACGCTCCCGTGCCTGCTGACGGGGGGCGGCGCGGGTGCGCGGGCGGGCCTCCCGCGCACCCGGCGGCCTCAGGTCCAGAGCGAGTCGGGGGTGCGCACCTCGACCGGGCCGATCCCGGTGTCGGTGAGCGGCTGGCGCAGGCGCTCGGCGTCGCCGACGACCACCACGACCGACTCCTCGGGGCGCAGGTACTCGGTGGCGGCGCTGTCCAGGGACTCCTTGGTGAGCCTCTCGTACCCGGCCCGGACGCGGTCCACGTGGTCCTCGGGAAGGTCGTGCACCACCATGTCGACCAGGGCCCCGGCCATGGCGCGCGCCGTGGCGTAGGTGACCGGCAGGCCCACCGTGTTGGAGTCGCGCACGGCGGCCAGCTCCTCCTCGGTGACCCCCGACTCGCGCAGCTTGGCGACCTGCTCCAGCGAGGAGGTGACCGAGTGGGCGGTGGTGTCGGCCTCGACCTGGGTGGACATGAAGAACACCCCGCTGTCGCGGCGCAGGTCGAAGCGGGACCCGGCGCCGTAGGTGTAGCCCAGGCGCTCGCGCAGCTCCAGGTTGAGCCGGGAGGTGAACATGCCGCCCAGGATCTCGCTGACGCCCTCGGCGCGCGGCAGGTCCACCTGCGAGCGGGCGGGGGCGCGGTGCGCGATGACCAGGGCGGACTGCACGGAGCCGGGCCGGTCCACGATCAGGACGCGGGGCAGATCCCCGGGCGGCGGCGCGGGCGCGGTCGGCTCGGTCGCCCCCACGGCAGCGGCGTCGCCGAACACGGTCTTGCCCAGCTCCTCCAGGTCGATCCCGGTGAGGTCGCCGACGACCACGAGGGTTCCGGCCACCGAGGCGACGGAGTCGGCGTGGAAGGCCGCCACGGCCTCGGGGGTGACGTCGGCCAGCCGCACCGGGCCGCCCGCGAGCGGCGTGGCGTAGCGGCCGGTGAACAGCTGCCCGCCCAGGCTGCGCATGGCCAGGGTCCCGGCCGAGGCCGCCTCCAGCCAGAACCGCTCCAGCAGCTGGTCGCGGCGGCGGACGACGTCGTCGGGGGCCAGCGCGGGGCGGCGCACCGCGTCGGCGAACAGGCGGACCGCCTCGGGCAGGCGGCCCGCGGGGGCGTCCAGCCCGGTGATGAAGGCGTCCCAGTTGACGCGGGAGACCCACTCGGCGCCGTGGCGCTCCAGGGCGGGCGCCAGGGAGCTGTTGCCGTCGGGGCCGTCCTCCAGGACCTCGCTGGTCAGCGCGCTGACGCCCATGGCGTCGAGCGGCTCGGCGGCACCGCCGTGGGGGTGCACGAGGCGGAGGGAGACGAGCTGTTGGCCGGGTACGTCGATGGCGACGACCGTGCCGCCGCCCACGGTGAGGCGGCGGGGCTTGGGAAAGGTGTAGGACGCTACGGCACCGAGACCGGGGCGAGACTTCTGCGGCATGCTCTGCGGCTCTTTCTGCGGCTTGCGGTAACGGAACCCGGGTCAGGCGTCGACGGTGTCGGCCCCGGCCGCCTCGGCGGCCGCGGACTCCTCGGGGTCGAATCGGACGACGAGCAGGTTGTCGTCGACCAGCACGCGCTCGGCGGCGGCCCGCACCTCCTCGGCGGTGATGTCGTCCCAGCGCCGGGGCCAGGTGTAGGCCAGTTCGGGGTCGTCGAACAGCTGGGTGCAGCTGCTGATGCTGTCGGCGAGCCCGGAGGGGCTGGAGATGGACTGGAGGTGGTCGCGCTCCAGGACGGCGCGGGCCCGGTCCAGCTCCTCCTCGGTGATCCCGGCGGCCAGTTTGGCGATCTCCTCGCGCATGGCCGCCTCCAGCGTGTCACCGCTGACGCCCTCGCGGGCGAGCATGTTCACCAGCATCAGGCTGTCGGTGTAGCGGAACGGCAGGATGTCGGCGGCGCCCCCGCCGTCGTCGGCGGCGATGGGGCGGTCCACCACCAGGGAGCGGTACAGGCGGCTGCCCTGCCCCTGGCCCAGGACGGCCGAGGCCAGGTGCATGACGTCGAACCCGCGCTCGCCGTAGGGGTCGACGCGGAAGCCGACGAACACCCCGGCGGCGGGCACGGTCTCGGTGACCGCGTCGCGGACCGGGCCGCCCAGCGGGGCCTCCAGTGTGGCGTCGGGCGCCTCGGGGACGGTCTCGCGGGCCGGGATGGAGCCGAAGAACTTCTCGACGCGGTCCCGGACGTCCTCGGGGTCGAGGTCGCTGACCACGGTGAGCACGCAGTTGTCCGGGCCGTAGTGGACCTTGTGGAACGACTTGACGTAGTCGAGGTCGGCGGCGTCCAGGTCGGCCATGGAGCCGATGGTCGGGTGGTGGTAGGGGTGGCCCTCGGGGTAGGCCAGGCGCAGGATGCGCTCCAGGGCGGTGCCGTAGGGCTGGTTGTCGTAGCGCTGGCGGCGCTCGTTCTTGACGACGTCGCGCTGGTTGTCCAGGACCTCCTGGGTCATGCCCTCGCGCAGGGTCGCCAGCCGGTCGGCCTCCAGCCACAGGATCCGGTCCAGGGCGTGCTCGGGGACCGTCTCGTAGTAGTTGGTGCGGTCGGTCGAGGTGGAGGCGTTGATGTCGCCGCCGAGCCGCTCGACCTCCTCGAAGTGCTCGCCCTTGGCGACGCCGCCGCTGCCCTGGAACATCAGGTGCTCGAAGAGGTGCGCGAACCCCGTGCGCCCGGGGACCTCGTGCCGGGACCCCACGCCGTACCACAGGTTCACGGAGGCGACCTGTCCCGTGGAGGCCGCAGCGGTCACCAGGCGCAATCCATTGTCGAGCGTGTACTGAACGACACGTCCCGCCGCTCCGATGGTGGTCACCAGTGCTGCCCCCGATTCACGTCGCCTGCGACCGCGCCGCCCGCGCGGGCGGCCGTCGTCGTCGTAACGAGTACGACCCTACGGCCTCATCGGACCGCGGGGACACCCGATCGGGTAATCGGTCGAACCGAAACCGCGACGGTCAGCTCTGGTACTCGCTGGTGTCCATGGACAGGGCGATCTCGTCGTACACGGCGGAGTACTGGGAGTCGGCCGACCACACGTAGAGCAGGACGTCGCTGACCGGTAGGAACCACATACGCACCTCGAAGGTGTCGCCGTTGACGCACGACACGTTCCACACCGAGTGGTGCGAGGTGAGGCCGTCGGCGTGGTCGGTGAAGTCGGAGACCGCGAGCTCGGCCCCCTCCACGCCGATGCCCCCGGACGCGGCGGTGTTGAGGCTGCGGCAGCTGCCGGTGTCGGCCGCCCATCCGTCGTCCTCGGTGAAGGCCTCGCCCTCGCCCGGCCAGCTCTGGGGGTGCTTCTCGGCCGCGTGCGGGGTCAGCTGCACCGAGCCGTACCCGCAGGGCTCCTGCCCCGGCGGGCTCACGCAGAGCACGCCGCCCTCGTTCTGGGTCTGCCAGCCCTCGGGGACCTTGACGGACACGCCCTCGATGCTCTCGGTGGCGAACTCCTCCGGCGCCGGGGGCTCCGCCGCGGGCAGGGGGCCGCTCTCGCCGAGCTGTAGTTCGGCCTCGCTCCCGCCGGAGCAGGCCGCCAGGAGCAGCAGCGCCGCGGCAGCCGCGACCGTTCCCGTGCCGACGCGTGCGGCGCGTACCCGCCGCCGTCGCCCGTGGATGCCCGCCATGCCGTCGTCCCTCTCGTGGATCCCGTGCTCGAAGACACCGTTGACCTTAGCGCGCCCACCGACCGCATCGCCCGATTCGGCACGTTCCGGACGGCGTTCCACACCCCCGGAGCACTACGCTGGGCCCATGGTGGACCTCGCGAAGATCATGAAGACCCGACAGCGCCCCCAGGGGCCGCTGGTGCTGGAGCTGGACCTGACGGAGGGGGTCGCCGACCAGGCCCCCGGGGATCCGGTCAGCCAGATCATGAACCGGCGCAGGCAGCAGTACCTGGACGTTCTGGAGGGGATCCGCCGCGGCGCGCGCGACCCGCGGGTGGCGGCCCTCCTGGTCCGGGTGGACGCCCGCTCCCTGGGATTCGCCAAGGTCCAGGAGCTGCGCCGCACCGTCGCCGACTTCCGCGCGGCGGGCAAGCCCGCGGTGGCCTGGGCCGACTCCTTCGGCGAGACCGGCGAGGGGAACCTGCCCTACTACCTGGCCTGCGCGTTCTCACGCGTGTTCATGGCGCCCACCGGCGTGCTCGGCCTGACCGGCCTGATGATGCGCACGACGTTCGTCAAGGGCGCTCTGGACAGGCTGGACGTGTCCTACGAGGTGGGCGCGCGCCACGAGTACAAGAACGCGATGAACAGCGTCACCGAGACCGGTTACACCGCCGCCCAGCGCGAGGCCAGCGACCGGATCGTCACCTCCCTGGGCGACCAGATCGTCGAGGCGGTCTCGCAGGCCCGGGGACTGTCCCGGGAGGAGGTGCGCGCGCTGGTCTCGCAGGGCCCGTTCCTGGCCCGCGAGGCGGTCGGCAAGAACCTGGTCGACGGGCTCGCCCACCGGGACGAGGTGTACGCGCAGGTGCTGGCCGAGGCCCAGGAGGCACGCGGGAAGCAGGGTGACAGCGGACCGCAACTGCAGTTCGTCACCCGCTACCACCGCAAGCACACGCCGCCGCAGCTGTCCCGTGACACCAAGGGCTACATCGCGCTGATCTCGGCCACCGGGACGATCAGCCTGGGCCGGACGCGGCGCTCGCCGCTGGGCGGCGGCACCGTCATGGGTTCGGACACCGTGGCCGCGGCCTTCCGCGCCGCGCGCAAGGATCCCCGGGTCAAGGCGGTCGTGTTCCGGGTGGACAGCCGGGGAGGCTCCCCCACCGCCTCCGACGCGATCCGCCGCGAGAGCGAGCTGACCAGTCAGGCGGGCATCCCCGTGGTGGCCGTGATGGGCGACGTCGCCGCGTCCGGCGGCTACTACGTGACCCTGGGCTCCGACGCGGTCGTCGCGCAGCCGGGCACCCTGACCGGCTCCATCGGCGTGATCACCGGAAAGCCGGTCCTCGGCGCGCTGAAGAAGCAGTACGGCGTGACCAGCGACTCCGTGCGCACCGGCGAGCACGCGGGCATGTTCGACACCGACCGGCCCTTCACCGAGTCGGAGTGGGAGCGGGTCAACGCGCTCCTGGACGAGATCTACGAGGACTTCACCGGCAAGGTCGCCACCGCGCGCAAGATGACCCGAGAGCAGGTGCACGAGGTGGCCCGGGGCCGGGTGTGGACCGGCCGCGACGCCCACGAGCGCGGTCTGGTGGACGAGCTCGGCGGCCTGGAGACCGCCGTTCGGCTGGCCCGGAAGAAGGCGGGCGCGGGGCCGCTCCCGGTGCGGGCCTTCCCCCGGCCGCACCCGCTCGACCGGATCCGCCAGCACGAGTCCAGCGAGGACGTGGCGGCCTCCGGACCGCAGACCGTGGTCAGCGCCTGGGGTCCCCTGGAGCACGTGGCCGTGGCGATGGGGCTGCCCGTCGGCGGTCCGCTGATGATGCCGGGGCTCTGGGAGATCCGTTGACGTACCTGGATGCGATGGCCCTGCTGCCCGTCGGCGTCACGGTGGTGACCGTCGCCGACGGCCGCGACGACGTGGGAGCCACCGTCAGCGCCTTCGGGTCGGTCTCGGCCGACCCGCCCGTGGTGTCGGTCAGCGTCGACGCCAGCGGCTACATGGCCGAGGTGATCGAGGAGGTCGGCGCCTTCGCCGTCAACGTGCTGGGCGGCGGCCAGCGGGCCGTGGCCGGGCGCTTCTCCGCCGAGGGCCGTCCCAGCGCACGCCTGCTGGTGACGGACCAGCCCCACCACCGGGGCGAACACACCCGCGCGATCGTGCTGGACGAAGCCCTGGCCGCACTGGAGTGCTCCGTGCGCCAACAGGTGCCGGTCGGCGACCACGTGGTCTTCTTCGCCGAGGTCACCAACCTGCCGGAGGTCCGGGGCCGGGGCCCGGCCCTGGCCCGCCGTTCCGGCCGGTACCGGGTCGTCGAATAGGCGGACCCGTGGAGTGGGCGGGCCGGTGGATCAGGCGGGAGCGGAGGCCCCCCGGGGGTGAGGCGCGCCAGCGCCTCACCCCCCGCGGAGCCGAGGCGCGCGACCCCTCCGCCGCCTCGGCCCAGGCCCCCGCGACCGCCGCCAGGACCCGGCCGCTCAGACCAGCCCCTCCTGCTCCAGCCACTCCTGGGCGACGTCGGCGGCGTTCTCGTTGCCGATGACCACCCGCTCGTTGAGCTGGGTGAGGGCCTCGGTGGTCAGGGCGGTGGAGACGGCGTTCAACGCGCCCCGGGCGGTCTCGTCCACCTGATCGCTGTTGACCAGCGGGGTGACGTTCTGCGCGCCGAACAGGTTCTCCGGGTCCTCCAGGATCACGAAGTCGTTCGCGGTGATCTGCGGGTCGGTGGTGAACAGGTTGGCCGCCTGGATGTCACCGTCCAGGAGCGCCTGGGTCAGCAGCGCCACCTCCAGGGAGCGGAACTCGCCGAACTCCACCCCGTAGACGTCGGCCAGGCCCACCACGCCCTGCTGGCGGGTCTCGAACTCCGGCGGGCCGCCCAGGGTCAGCTCCCCCGCGACGTCGGCCAGGTCCTCCAGACTGACCAGGTCGTGCTCCTCGGCGACCTCGCTCGTGACGGTGACCGAGTCCTTGTTCTCCGCGCTGGAGGAGTCCAGGATCTCCAGGCCCTCGGGCAGCGCCTCGGTGACCCTCTGGTTGGTCTCCTCGCTGCTGCCGGTGGGCGCGTTCTCGTCGAGGTAGGCCAGGATCGCGCCGTTGTACTCGGGGAACACCGACAGGTTGCCGGACTCGATCTGCGAGTAGTAGACCTCGCGGCTGCCGATACCGAGCTGGTAGTCGACCTCCACGCCCTCCGCCTCCATGGCCCGGCCGTAGATCTCGGCGAGCAGGGTGGACTCGGGGAAGTCGGCGGAGCCGATGACGACCGCGTCGCCGGAGCCGCCGGACTCACCGCCGCCCTCCTCCGCGTAGGGGTCGCTGGCACCGCACCCGGTCAGGAGCAGCGCGGCCAGGGGCAGGGCGATTCTCTTGTACATGGAACCTTCTCTCTGGAGTGGCCTGGCCCTGTGACCCGGCCCGGCTCTGTGGTGTGGCCCGGCTCCGCGGCGCGGCCTAACTCTGCGGCGCGGCCTGGCGCAGACCGGGAGCGACGAGGAGTCGCCGGAGTCCGGCGAACAGGAGCGTGGTCAGGACCGCGAGCAGCACCACCAGCACCGATCCGCCGAGCATCATCGTCAGGTCCTGGCGTGCCTGGCCGTCGACGATGTAGCGTCCCAGGCCGCCGACCCCCACATAGGCGGCGATGGTCGCGGTCGCGACCACCTGGACGGCGGCGGTGCGCATCCCGATCAGGATGAGCGGTGTGGCCACGGGCAGTTCGAGGCGCAGCAGCACCTGGTGGCCGCGCATGCCCATCCCGACGGCGGCGTCCCTGAGCCGGGGCTCCACACCGCGCACACCCTCGTGGGTGTTGACCAGGATCGGGGGCACGGCCAGCGCCACCAGCGCGCACAGCACGGGCACGATCCCGATTCCGGCGGCCAGCACGATGAGGAACAGGACGCCGATGGTGGGCAGGGCGCGGGCGAAGTTGGCGAGGCTGGTGGTGAGGAAGCCGCCCACACCGGTGTGCCCGGTGAGCAGCCCCAGGGGGACCGCGACGACGGAGGACAGCAGCAGCCCGAGCAGCGAGTAGTAGACGTGCTCGCCCAGGCGCGCGGGGATGCCCGCGCCACCGGTCCACTGGGCGGGGTCGGCGAACCACGCGACCAGGTCGTTGAGGATGTCCATGGCTACTTCTCCCCCGCCGTGTCACCGGTGCCGGTCCTCGGTCCCGCCTGCGGCCGGTCCGCCGCCGGGGTCCCGGCCAGCGGATCCGCGACCGGACCCGGACCGGCGCCCACCGCCGGATCCGCCGCGACCGCCTCCGCCGCGACCGCCCGGCGCCTGCGGCGCGGTACGGCGCCGTCGCGGCGCGCCCACGGGGTGAGCAGGCGCTGGGCGAGCACGAGCACGGCGTCGGTGACGAACGCCAGTGCCACGGTGAGCACGATGCCGACCACGATGGGCGCGTCGAACTGGCGCCGGAAACCCTCGCTGAGGATGAGCCGACCGAGCCCGCCCAGTCCCACCAGCGAGGCGACGCTGACCATGCTGATGGTGGCCACCGAGGCCACCCGCAGCCCGGCGATGACCACCGGCACGGCCACCGGCATCTCCACGTACAGCAGGCGCCGCAGCGGGCCGAAGCCCATGGCGACGGCGGCCTGGCGGACGTGGTCGGGTACCTGGCGCAGCCCGTCCACGACGTTGGGCAGCAGGATCACCAGGGTGTACAGGGCCAGCGGCACGACGGCCGTCCAGTCGCTGAACCCGGTGTAGGGCAGCATGAGGAAGAACAGGGCGATGGAGGGCACCGCGTAGAGCACGTTCACACCGGTCAGCACCGGCGGGTACAGGGGCTTCCAGCGCGCGCACGCCAGGCCCAGGGGCAGGGCGACCGCCAGTCCGATGAGGATGGACAGGTAGGACAGCCGCATGTGCTCGATCAGGCGGGGCAGGACGCCCCGGTCGGGGTCGCCGGGGTGGCTCCAGTTCGTGACGCCCCAGTCGACGACGCGCACGACCCAGTCCCACGCCCCGGCGACGGCTCCGGTCTCGGCCGCGGCCCCGACGTCCCAGACTCCGGCGACGGCCTCGGCGATCACTCGGTCACCGACCACAGAGCGGTGCCGAGGTCGTCCTGCGAGACCACGCCGACCACCCGCCCGTCGGCGTCGACGCCGACCGCGCGGCCCGCGGGCGAGAGCACCGCCGCGTCCAGGGCGGCGCGCAGGGAGTCGGTGCCGACGGCGAAGGTGTGGCCGTAGGGTGCGAGTTCGAGCGAGCCGAGGGCGGTGTCCGCGGGCTCCTCGGCCAGCGTCCGCGCGCTGACCCAGCCCAGGGGCATGCGGTCGCCGGTGACGACCAGGGCCCAGGGCTCGCCTCCGAGCGAGGCGGTCGCGGCGCCCGCGCGGACGCTGTCCTCCAGGACGGCTTCCTGGCGCGGGGAGAGCCTGTCGGCGGGGAAGAAGGACAGGCGCCGCACGCCCCGGTCGTAGCCGATGAAGGACTCCACGAAGGCGTCCTCGGGCGCGGCCAGCAGGTGCTGGGGGGTGTCGTACTGGGCGAGCCTCCCACCGGGGCGGAAGACGGCGATGCGGTCGCCGAGCCGGACGGCCTCGTCGATGTCGTGGGTGACGAAGACGATGGTCTTGTGCAGCTCCTTCTGCAGGCGCAGGAGCTCGTCCTGGAGGCTGGCGCGCACGACGGGGTCCACTGCGCTGAAGGGTTCGTCCATCAACAGGATGGGCGGGTCGGCGGCCAGCGCGCGGGCGACGCCGACGCGCTGCTGCTGACCACCGGAGAGCTGGTGGGGGTAGCGCCTGGCCTGGGCGGGCTCCAGACCGACCAGTTCCATGAGCTCCGCGGCACGCGCCCTGGCCCGGGCCCGGCCCCAGCCGAGCAGCAGGGGCACGGTGGCGATGTTGTCGCGCACGGTGCGGTGCGGGAAGAGCCCGGCCTGCTGGATGACGTAGCCAATGGAGCGGCGCAGTGCGGCGGGGTCGCGCTGGCGCACGTCCTCACCGTCGATGCGGACGGTGCCCCCGGTCGGTTCGACCATGCGGTTGATCATCCGCAAGGACGTGGTCTTGCCACTGCCGGAGGGACCCACGAAGACCGTGGTCTGGCCGGTCTCGACGGTGAGGTCCAGCTGGTCGACGGCCACCGTGCCGTCGGGATAGAGCTTGGCGGCGCCCTCGAACGCGATCATCGGTGGTGTCGTCTCCATTCGGGGAACCGGAAGGTCCGGAAAGTGAAGCGTGGCGCGGGGCAGGCCGTTCGCACGTTACCCGCGCGCGCGAGGGTCAAACCGTGAGGTGAAGGCCGTGACCGTATCGGGACCGGGGCTGAAGGCCGCGTGGGCACGCCGAGGGGCCGGGCCCCACGGCCCGGCCCCTCGGCGTGCCGCCTCAGTCCTGACGGCCGATCCAGTCGGCGAGCTGGTGCAGGTCGTCCAGGACGGCGTCGGCACGGGCCGCCTCCTCGGCGGCGGCGTGGCGGTAGCCGTAGATGCCCCGGCGCAGCAGGACGGTGCGCATCCCGGCGGCGCGGGCGGGGAGGACGTCGTTGTCGACGCGGTCGCCGACGTAGACGATCTCTCCGGGGTCCGCGCCGGGACTGGTGGTCCGGACCAGGGACAGGACGCGGTCGAAGAACGCGGGCTCGGGCTTCTTGACGCCCCAGTCGTCGGAGATGCCGATGCCGTCGACGCCCAGGTCCATGGCGGTCAGGGCGGGTCCGGCCTCGGGCGGCTGGTTGCCCGCGATGACCAGGGAGACCCCGGACGCGCGCATGGCCGCGAAGGCGGGGCGCACGTCGGGGTAGAGGTCGCCCGCACCGAAGTGCTCGCGCTCCCCGTCGGGGTCCTCGGCGCGCCAGCGCGCGCTCTCGGCCGCGAGGTCGAACCCGGGAACGAGCAGGCGGAAGCCGTCGGTCAGGGTGCCGCCGGAGGCGAGCACGCCGCCGATGGTCCCGAAGAAGGCCATGTGCGGGATGCCGAAGCGGTCGGCCCAGCGCGCGAAGATCCGCGTCTCGTCGACGAGTGTCTCGCCGACGTCGAACACCGCAGTACGAATTGCCACGGTCAGGGAGTGTACAAGCCGCCGACGACGGTTCCCGAACAGGGGAAAGGACCGCGGGCCCGGGAGCGACCGCGGCGCGCACCGTGCGGGCACCGCGCGCTCCCGGCGGCGCGGCCCGCCCGCGGGGCCTCAGCTGGGCGGGCGCAGCACCGCGAAGGCGTCGGTGATCTGGAGGCTGCGGTCGCGGAACCGGAAGAGTGCGGCGGGCCTGCCCCCGGAGCGGCCCGAGGGCACCGAGCGGCCGGTCTCCTCGATCTGCCCGCGGCGCAGCAGGACGCGGCGCAGGTTGGTGGCGGCCACGTCGTGGCCCAGCGCGGCCCGGTAGTAGCCGGACAGCTCCGACATCGTGAACTCCGGCGGCGCGAGGGCGAACCCGACGTTGGTGTAGCTGAGCTTGGCGCGCAGCCGCTGGCGCCCGGAGCGGACGATGGAGGCGTGGTCGAAGGCCATGGGCGGCAGGTCGGCGGCCGGGTGCCAGCCGGTGTCGCCGGGCACGACCGGGTCGACGTCGGCGGGGACCAGCCCCACGTAGGCGGTGGCCAGGGTGCGGCGCCGGGGGACGCGGTCGGGGTCGCTGCGGGTCTCCAGCTGCTCCAGGTGTGACAGATCCCTCACGTCGACCTTCTGGGCGAGCTGGCGCCGGATGGAGGCGCCCAGGTTCTCCCCTCTGCCGAGCCTGCCGCCGGGCAGCGCCCAGGCCCCCTCACAGGGCGGCAGGGCCCTGCGCCACAGCAGGACGCACAGTTCTCCGGCACGGATCTGGAGCACGACCGCGAGCGCCTCGTGCACCGACAGCTCCGCGTGGTCGGACGCGGAGCAGACGGACGCCGCGACCTGTCCGTTTTCCTGAGGGATGTCCACCCTGTCCCTTCCGTTACCCGTCATGTTAAGCTTCACTAGGTTTGTGCCTGACAGACAAAAACCTGTTCCCATCCGCACCGACCCTCCCCGGCACGGCGCCCGCACGGCGTTGCCCACAGCCTCAAGGAAGTAATTGGACATGGCACCGGTCACCGCCACGGCGGACACCATGACCAGGCAGGAATGGGCCGCTGAGGTCCACCGCCTGGCGAAGGAACGCGACGCTGTCATCCTCGCGCACAACTACCAGCGCCCGGAAATCCAGGACGTCGCCCACCACACCGGCGACTCCCTGGCGCTGTCCCGCCTGGCCGCCGGTGTCGACGCGAGCACCATCGTCTTCTGCGGTGTGCACTTCATGGCCGAGACCGCCAAGATCCTCGCCCCGGAGAAGACCGTCCTGCTGCCCGATCCCAACGCCGGGTGCTCGCTGGCCGACACCATCACCGCCGAGGACGTGCGCGCCTGGAAGGCCGAGCACCCCGGCGCGGTCGTGGTCGCCTACGTCAACACCACCGCCGCGGTCAAGGCCGAGACCGACATCTGCTGCACCTCCTCCAACGCCGCGGACGTCATCCGCTCCATCCCCGAGGACCGCGAGATCCTCTTCCTGCC
Source organism: Nocardiopsis deserti (assembly GCF_008638355.1). Lineage (NCBI taxonomy): Bacteria > Bacillati > Actinomycetota > Actinomycetes > Streptosporangiales > Nocardiopsidaceae > Nocardiopsis > Nocardiopsis deserti. The sequence goes on from NZ_ML703348.1 coordinate 549,120, forward strand.
GGACCAGTTCCTGGGCGCCCACGTCAAGCGGGTCACCGGCCGCGAGAACATCCACGTGTGGATGGGCGAGTGCCACGTGCACGCCGGGATCGACGGGCACACCCTGCGCGAGCGGGTCGCCGCCGAGCCCGACGCCGAGGTCTACGTCCACCCCGAGTGCGGCTGCGCCACCTCCGCCCTCTACCTCGTGGGCAGCGGCGCCGTCCCGCAGGAGCGCGTCAAGGTCCTCTCCACCGGCGGGATGCTCACCGCCGCGGAGAACACCAGCGCCAAGAAGGTCCTCATCGCGACCGAGACCGGCATGCTGCACCAGCTGCGCAACGCCAACCCGAGCACGGAGTTCGAGGCGGTCAACTCGCGCGCCGAGTGCCACTACATGAAGATGATCGACGCCGACAAGCTGCTCAACGCGCTGCGGTTCGGCACGACCGAGATCACGGTCGACGCCGACACCTCCGCGCGCGCCCGCCGCTCCGTCGAGCGGATGATCGCCATCGGGTCGCCGTCACGCGGCGGAGAGTAGCCGATCCGCGACCGCCGGGTCCCGCATCCGACCCTGAGGTTACAGAAGTCTTACCTTCACGACACAGGTAGACGATTCACCCACGCGTCGCTGCTCCCCTCGCTACCGTCACGGGAAACGGGGGGTTAGAAAAGTGACCAGAGGTAGCGAACCAGGCGAACCGTCGACGGTCGAGGCGCTCTACGACGCCTTCGCGCCGTCCCTGTACCGGTACGCCTGGTCGCTGCTGGGTGAGGACACCGGGCAGGTGGCCGAGGCCGTACACGACGGCCTGGTCGCCGGTGTCGTCCTCGACTCGCGGCGCGCGGACCCGGCCGATCTCGGCTCCTGGCTGTACGCCCTGGTCCGCTCGGCCTGCCAGCGCGGCGGCCTGGCCCACGTGAGCCCCTACACCCGGCTGGCCACGGTGCCCGCGGAGGAGCCGGCGGCCCGCATGTTCGCCCGGCTGCCCGCCAGCCACCGCGAACTGGTGGAGCTGAACCTGCGGCACGCGCTGCCCACCTCCGCGGTCGCGCGCGTCCTGGGACTGGACCCCCAGATCTGCGGCGAGCTGACCCGCTCGGCGATCCGCCGCGCCGCGGAGAACCTGGACGGACACCGCGCTCCCGCCTCCCGGGCGCCCCGGGAGGCGGGAGCACCGGACGGAGCCGGGGACACCGGCGGCCCGGGCAGCGCCGCCTGGCGCGCCCAGGTGCACGACGTCTCCCAGGCGCTGGCCCTGCTGCGCCCGCCCGGCCCGCCGCCCGACCTGCGCGAGGCGGTGGTGCGCACCTGCACGGATCCCGGCCTCGGCGCCGTCCGCGAGCGCGTCGCCGCGCAGATGCACCCCCTCACCGGCGAGGGGTACCCGATACACCGCTCCCGCGCCGCCGGGGCGGTCGAGGAGGAGGCCGAGGCGGCCGAGCCCGGTCCCGAGGCGCCGCCCCGCGCCCTTCCCGGCGACCGGCTGACCACGCGCGACCACCCGGTGCATGAGGAGGCGGTCACCCCACTGGCCGGACCCGGGCCCCGTACCGGTGCCGCCGCCGAAGCCGGCTCCACTGACGATTCCGACGACGGGGAGCGCCCCGCCCGCCGCTGGTCGCTGCCCGCCGTCTCCGGACTGGCCACCGTGGTGCTGGCGGTCGCGCTGTGGGCGTGGGCCAGCACCGTGGGCGGCCCCTCGACGATGATCGGCGCCGGACCCGACGAGGCCGGGCGCGGCCCGCTGATCCCGGGGGTGGAGACCGACGCGACCAGCGCGGACAGCAAACCGGAGGTCGAACCGACCACGGAGCCCCCGGCCGCGTCGACGGAGCCGAGCGGACCGGAGACCGGCACGGAGCCGCAGCAGGAGAGCGGCGGTGGCGGGCACGAGGCCCCCGCCCCGGCTCCGGAGCGGACCACGCCCGCACCGCCCGCCGGGGAGGCGAGTCCGCCGACCGGGGGCGGGGAGTCCGACGGCGGTTCGGACGCACCCGAGGGGGGCGGCTCCGGAGACGACGACGCCCCCGGCGACCCGCCCGAGGAGGACGGGGACGGCGACGGGGGCGACAGAGGTCTGCTCGACGGGCTGTTGGGACTGTTCTTCGGCGGTGGCTGACGCCGGTTCCCCGCCTGGACGGGGAGGAAGGAGGCGGGTCAGAAGGGGGCGAGCAGGCGCTCGGCCGCGGTCTGGAGCCGCCGCTCCACCTCGTCCACGTCGCGGCGGCCCTTGAGGACCTCCACCAGCTCGAAGATCCACACGCTGGTCAGCGCGCCCACCAGGACGTAGCCGGTGCTGTCGCGGTCCACCTCGGTACCGTCCTCCTCACCTGCGCCCTCCAGGTTGCCGGTGGCCACCCGCCACACCAGGTCGGAGATGCGCACGTCGAGCTCGATCTTGACCTCGGCCATGATGAGCGAGCGCACCAGCGCGTCGGCCAGCTCGGGCTCGCGCATCAGCCCGCGCGTGGCCCTCAGCAGGACGTCGACCGCGCGTTCGGCGGGGGTGTCGGCGGTGGGCGGGCGGCGGACGATACCGCCCTCCAGCAGGTCCAGCTCCTCGGTGACCACGGCCACGACCAGGTCCATCTTCGAGGGGAAGTACCGGTAGAGCGTGCCGAGGGCGACCCCTGCGCGCTCGGCCACCGAACGCATCTGCATGGCCTCGACACCACCGCGCACGGCCAGCGCGGCCGCCGTCTGCACGATGCGCTTGCGGCGCTGGGTCTGACTTCGTGACATCGTTCCGCTCGCCGCCTGCACCGCCACAGGATCTTCCCTTCGTCGTCAGCCCGCGCGCTGCCCGCTCGCCGCGGCACTGAGGCCCGTCGCCGACGCCCACCCAGAGGCGACGGCTGTTACGAGAACACGTTATCCAACGAATTCCCCCCGAGACGGCCGCCCAAGCCCATGATCCTCGCCTCATCGCCCGACGTAGCAGTAGCAATACGAAAAGGACACCGGGGTTTTCGGATCACCTGACAGGCTTTGTAGAATTTGTTCTCATTTGTGTATCGCGCATGAACACCACCCCTCCCCCGGGCGTCCGGACACCCGCCTCCCCCCGCGCGCTCCGCCCCGCCACTCGCCCCGCGCCACGGCCCGGGTGCCCGCTCCTCCCCGTACCGCCCCGCCCACGCCCGGGAGCCGTCCGCGTCCTAGAATCGAACCGGATTCGGTTTCTAGTGAGAGGTCGCCCCCGTATGCACGACACGCCCCCCGTCGAGGACCTCGGAGACGGAGTCTGGAGCCTGCCGGTGCCCATCCCGGGCAACCCCCTCGGCTTCACCTACGTCTACGTCCTCGCCGGCCACGGCGGCCCCGTCCTCGTCGACACCGGCTGGGACCACGACCAGGCCTGGGACGCACTCGTCCGCGGCATCGAGCGGACCGGGCACACCGTGGAACAGGTCCGCGGCGCCGTCCTCACCCACTTCCATCCCGACCACTCGGGCCTGGCCGGCCGCCTGCGCGCGGCCTCCGACGCCTGGATCGCCATGCACCCGGCCGACATCGCCGTCATCGAGCGCCTGCGCGCCGTCCCCCCGCAGACCCGGCTGGCCGGGATCGCCGACCAACTGCGCCGCTCCGGCTTCCCCGAGGAGGACGTGCGGGCCCTGCGGGAGGACCGCGACCTGGTCAGCGCCCCCGCGCTCCCCGACCTGGCCCTGTCCGACGGCGGGGCAGTCGACCTGCCCGGCCGCGACCTGCGCGCCGTGTGGACCCCCGGGCACACCCCCGGCCACCTGTGCCTGCACCTGGCCGACGGCGGCAGGCTCTTCACCGGGGACCACGTCCTGCCCCGCATCACCCCGCACGTGGGCCAGTTCCCCCTGCTGTCCGAGGACGGAGACCCGCTGGGGTCCTTCCTCGCCTCCCAGCGCGACGTCGGCCTCCTCCCCGGAGCCGACCGCCTGGAGTGCCTGCCCTCGCACGAGACGCGCTTCCTCGGGCTCACCGCACGCGCGCGGGAGATCACGACCCACCACGAGGAGCGGCTCGACGAGATCGTCCGCCTCCTCGCCGACGGCCCCGCCACGCTGTGGGCGGTCACCTCCGGACTCGCCTGGAAGCGCCCCTGGGACCGCATGCGCGTCCAGGCCCGCCACATGGCCGCCTCCGAGACCGCCGCCCACCTGCGGCTCCTGGAGGAACGCGGCCTCGCCCGCCGCGCCGGACGCGACGACGTGCCCCGCTGGAGCACCACCGCGGGAGGCCCGGCATAGGATCCCTTACCAACCGGCCCGACGCCGGCCCGAACACAACTGCCGAGTAACATGGGCACGCGCGCGCCTGTCACCGGCCGACGGCATCCGCGCCCACGGCGACCGGGCCCGCGACCCAACGAAGAGGTGGACTCTTGACCCAGTCGGGCACCACACCGAGCCCACGGCCCCGTGCCGAGCGCCCCCTGCGCGTCGCCCTGCTGTCCTACCGCAGCAAGCAGCACGTCGGCGGACAGGGCGTGTACGTCCGCCACCTGTCGCGTGAGCTGGCCGCCCTGGGCCACGAGGTCACCGTCCTCTCCGGCCAGCCCTACCCCGTCCTGGACGAGGGCGTGACCCTGGAGAAGGTCCCCTCCCTGGACCTGTACAACGACGCCCACCCCTTCAAGGCCCCGCCCGTGCGCGAGTGGCGCGACTGGATCGACGTCCTCGAGGTCGCCACCATGTGGACCGCCGGGTTCCCCGAGCCCCTCACCTTCTCCCTGCGCGCCAACCGCGAACTGCGCCGCCGCCTGGACGACTTCGACGTCGTCCACGACAACCAGACGCTGGGCTGGGGACTGCTCGGCGTCAGGTCCGCCGGGCTGCCGCTGGTCACCACCATCCACCACCCCATCAGCGTGGACCGCAGGATCGAACTGGCCGAGGCCCGGGGTCTACAGAAACTCACCAAGCGCCGCTGGTACGGGTTCGTGGGCATGCAGGCCAGGGTCGCCCGCAGGCTCGACCCGATCCTGGTGCCCTCCCAGTCCTCCGCCGACGACATCGCCCGCGAGTTCGGCGTCGATCCCGCAGCGATGGAGGTCACCCCGCTGGGGGTGGACACCCGCCACTTCCACCCGCGCCCCGAGCTGAAGCGCGTACCGGGGCGCATCGTGTGCACCGCCAGCGCCGACAGCCCCCTCAAGGGCGTGGCGGTCCTGCTGCGCGCCGCGGCCAAGCTCGCCACCGAACGCGACATCACCCTGACCGTCGTCAGCAGGCCCAAACCCGGCGGCCCCACCGACCAGCTGGTGGACGAGCTGAGCCTGCGCGACCGCGTCGAGTTCGTCAGCGGCATCGACGACACCGCCCTGGCCGAACTCGTCGCCAGCGCGCAGGTCGCGGTCGTCCCGTCCTTCTACGAGGGGTTCTCCCTACCCGCCGTGGAGGCCATGGCCTGCGCCACCCCGCTGGTGGCCAGCCGCGCCGGGGCCCTGCCCGAGGTCGTGGGCACCGACGGGGACGCCGGGCGCCTGGTATCCCCGGGCGATCCCGAGGTTCTCGCCGACGCGCTCGCCGCCCTGCTCGACGACGAAGCCGAACGCGAGCGCATGGGCGCCGCCGCCTGGCGCCGGGTCCAGGAGCGCTTCACCTGGAGGGCCGTCGCCGAGCTGACCGCGCGCCGCTACGCCTCCACCATCGACGCCGTGAGGGGGGACCGCCCCGGCGGCAGCGGCGGGAGCCGCCCCGCCGACGGAGACACGCGCCCCGCACCCGGGCCCGCTGAGCCCGCGCCCGAGCGGGCCCGCGCGAACGGCGCCTGACACACCGGGGCCGCACGGCGACCCGCCACCCCGCGGCCGCGGGGCCAAAAGCCCAGATCCCCGAGCCAGATCCCCAGGGAGCCTCCACTGATCACCGTCGACTTCAACCTGTTCCCCGTCGGCCCGGGCGACCGCGTGCTCGACCTGGGCTGCGGCGGCGGCCGCCACGCCTTCGAGGTCTACCGACGCGGCGCCGACATCGTGGCCTTCGACCAGAACGTCGCCGACCTCGCCGAGGTCGAGACCATGTTCGCCGCGATGCGCCACGAGGGCGAGGCTCCCGAGGAGGCCAGGGCCGAGACCGTCAAGGGCGACGCCCTGGACATGCCCTTCGACGACGCCAGCTTCGACCGGGTGGTCGCGGCCGAGATCTTCGAACACGTCCCGCACGACACCGCCGCGATGGCGGAGCTGTTCCGGGTGCTGCGGCCCGGCGGCATCGCCGCGGTGACCGTGCCGAGCTTCCTCCCCGAGCGCCTGTGCTGGGCCCTGTCGGAGGAGTACCACACCAACGAGGGCGGGCACATCCGCATCTACACGCGCGCCGAACTGGAGGCCAAGCTCAAGGCCACCGGCTTCGAGATCGGCCCACACCACCACGCGCACGCCCTGCACGCGCCCTACTGGTGGATCAAGTGCGCGGTGGGCACCGACCGGAACGACCACCCGCTCGCCAAGGCCTACCACGACATGCTGGTGTGGGACATGCTCAAGGCCCCCGCGGTGACCCGCGTGGCCGAGCGCCTGCTCAACCCGGTCATCGGCAAGAGCGTGGTCGTGTACGTGCGCAAACCGCACGCCGTCTGATGTCCGTCGCCCCCGCACCCACGGCCGGATCGCCGCGCGGCGCCGACGCCCTGAGCCTGCCCGGCGTGCTCGACGCCGAGCAGCTGCGCCGCTCGGCCTCCTACCTCGTGCGCTGCCAGGAGGACAGCGGGGCCATCCCGTGGTTCCCCGGCGGGCACACCGACGTGTGGGACCACGTGGAGTGCGCCATGGCCCTGACCGTGACCGGCCTCGGCGCGCCCGGACACGCCGAGGCGGCCCGGCGCGCCTACCTGTGGCTGGCCGACAGCCGCGCGCCCGGGGGCGGGTGGCCCGCCAAGTTCCGCCAGGGCGCCCCGGTGACGCGGCTGCGCGAGGCCAACCACGCCGCCTACCCGGCGGTGGGTCTGCTCCACCACCTGCTCGTCACCGGGGACACCGCGTTCGCCGAGCGGATGTGGCCGGTGGTCGAGGAGGGCCTGGAGTTCGTCCTGGCGCTGCGCGGCGAGCACGGGGAGATCCTGTGGGCCCGCTCGGAGGACGGGGCCCCCGGCGACCACGCGCTGCTGACGGTGTGCGCGAGTGTGCACCACGCGCTGCGCTGCGGCGCCGCCCTGGCCGCACGCCTGGGCCGCTCCCGTCCGGTGTGGGCGGCCGCCGCCGACCGTCTCGCGGTGCTCATCAACGAGCACGAGGACCTGTTCGCGGACCGCAGGCGCTTCTCGATGGACTGGTTCTACCCCGTCCTGGGCGGCGCCGTGCGCGGCACCGCCGCCAAGGAGCGGATCGCCGAGCGCTGGGACCGCTTCGTGGTGCCCGGGCTGGGCGTGCGCTGCGTGAGCGACCAGCCGTGGGTGACCGCGGCCGAGTCCTCGGAGCTGGTGCTGGCCCTGGCCGCCGTCGGCGACGTGGACGCGGGCGTGCGCCTCCTGCGGGACGTGCAGCACCTGCGCGACGCCGACGACGGCGTGTACTGGACGGGCTACCAGTTCGCCGAGCAGGTGCGCTGGCCGGTGGAACGCAGCACGTGGACGTCGGCCGCCGTGATCCTGGCGGTGGACGCGCTCACCGGGACCACACCGGGCTCGCGGGTCTTCCTGCACACCTGGGACGGGGGCCCCGCCGACTAGGGCGGGCCCGACGGAACACGGAAAACCCGACACACGGGGAGGGCCCGGCGGTGCGCACCGCCGGGCCCTCCCCGTTCTCACCGGATCCGGTCACCACCGGATCCGGTCATCACCAGAGGTCGTCGCGTCGGGC